>NZ_ANAS01000005.1:0-567616 GCF_000341205.1 Nocardiopsis baichengensis YIM 90130
TCATCCTTCCCAGGGTTGAGAGCCTCCATCACACCCGGAACGAAACAGTTCCACACGGCACGCGACGCATGCCCCTGGCCTTCCAGCGCCAAGAGCTGGTCAGAGTCGGGGTACAGACGTGCCTTGTGGCCGCGTTCGCGCTTCACGTGCCACCTCCTCATACCCAAGGCGCATCGTGCCTTTGGTTCATGTCACCACGATGGGAACAGAGTCCCGATGTACGCCGGGGCGCACACGTTGCCTACAACCTTCACGCTCACTTGGTTTTCGTCACGAAGTACCGGCGCGAGGTGTTCACGCCCGAGATGCTGACGCGCTGCGAGGAGATCATGCGCGACGTGTGCACCGACTTCGATGCGGAGCTGAAGCGGTTCAACGGCGAGCGCGACCACGTCCACCTCCTGGTGCACTACCCGCCGAAGATTGCCCTTTCGAGGCTGGTGAACAGCTTGAAGGGCGTTAGCTCTCGCTATCTTCGGCGGGAGTTCACCTACCAGGTGAACCGCAACATCATGCACGGGCGGTTCTGGTCGGGGTCGTACTTCGCGGGATCGTGCGGTGGTGCTCCGCTAGCCGTGGTCAAGCGCTACATCCAGCAGCAGCGACCCGGGCCGGTTCCGGGAGGGTGGTGGGGCGATTCACCTACCGGCTGAAGCCGGTAGTACTCTCGCGACTCATAGGTAGGGGGCGGCCGGAGGTCTCCCGCCCCTCTTCCGGTCAGGCGCCTGTGCCCTGCCGCCGGAGACCGGCCTCAGCCCATTCGCGCAGAAGCCGATCGACGCCGACCTGCCGCCGGTCGGCGAGCCGCCGGATCTCGTCGAGCAGGGGTTCGGGAAAGGCGACCGGGATGCTCACCGTGGGGATCACATCGGACGGCGTCCCAGGCTCGGACCGCAGGATCGAGGCGCTCTGGTCGCTCGTGTCGAACTCCTCGGCCAGACGCTCGATGTCGATGGGCTCCATGTTCACCCCTTGCCAGAGCCGAGTAGCTCCTATCCTGGAATTCGTCCACCTGATCGAGGAGGCTCCATGCCACCGCCAGGGACGTTGCGACTTACGGCGAGGATCTGGCCGGAGGAGGACGGCTTCGTCATCCAAGGTGTCGAGAACGGTGTGACGACCGAGGGCGACACCTACGAAGAGGCCCTGAAGAACATCCAAGAGGCCGTCGAACTCTACTACGAAGACGAGGACGTCGATTTCGACCTCATCCACCCCGAGGCCGCGGTCGTCCCGTTCGCCATCCGGCTGAGCGCATGAGCCCTCGCGCGAAGCGCCTGTCCAGCAAGGAGCTGATCAAGCTGCTGTAAAAGGCGGGGTTCGACCACGTGTCCACTCGAGGCGACCACTACAAGATGCGGCGTGCCGGGCGGACGGTCGTCGTGCCGCTCGGACGCGACCCGCTTCGTATCGGCACTCAGAAATCGATCCTCGCGGAAGCCGGGCTGGACGAGGACGACCTCCCCTGATCTGTCCGGCTCACAGCCAGCCCATCTCGTCGGCCCGATGCACCGCCTCGTGGCGGGTGGCCGCTCCGGTCTTCCCGATGGCGGAGGACAGGTGGTTGCGCACCGTCCCGCGGGCCAGGCCCAGTTCGGCGGCCATGTCCGCCACCGTGCGGCCGTCGGCCGCGGCCCGGAGCACGTCGGCCTCGCGCGGGGTCAGGGGGTTGTCGCCCGCCATCAGCGCCGTGGCGGCCAGGGCCGCGTCGATGCTCCTGCCGCCCGCGTGGACCGCGCGGACCGCGTCGGCCAGCTCGTCCACCGGGGCGTCCTTGCCCAGGAACCCCCGCACACCCGCGTCCAGGGCCCGGCGCAGGTGGCCCGGGCGGCCGAAGCCCGTCAGCACCAGCACCCCGCAGCCGGGGCTGCGCCCGGCCACCTGCGCGGCGGCCTCGATCCCGGTGACGCCCGGCATCTCGATGTCCACCACGGCGACGTCGGCCCCGTGCTCGGCGACCGCGCCCGCGACCTCGTCGCCGCGCCCCACCTGGGCGACGACCTGCAGGTCCTCCTCCATGCCGAGCAGCGCGGCGACCGCCCCGCGCACCAGGTGCTCGTCGTCGGCCAGAACGATCCTGATCACGCGAGGCCCCTCTCCGCCGTGCCCGTGGCCGGGGCCCCGTCCGCCCCGGTCCCGTCCGGGAACTCGGCGCGGACCAGGAAGCCGCCGGCGCCGTCGGGGCCGGCGGCCAGGGCGCCCCCGGCCTCGGCCACGCGTTCGCGCATCCCGGCCAGCCCGCTGCCGCCGCCGGGCGCGCCCGCCCCGCGCGGCACGCCGTCGTTGGCCGCCTCCACCACCAGCGCCCCGCCCTCGCGCCGCACCGCGACGCTGAACCGGCGGGCGTCGCTGTGCCGAAGGGCGTTGGTTCCCGCCTCCCGCACCACCCAGGCCGCCGGTCCGGTGAGCCGGGCGGGCACGTCCTCGGCGATGTCCACCGAGCAGTCGGCGCCCGCCGCCCGCAGTGCCTCGCACACCGACCGCGCCTCGGCCGCCAGGTCCGCCTCCCGGTAGCCGGCGACGGCGGACCGCACCTCGGCCAGCGCCTGCCGGGCCGCCGTCTGCACCGACGCCATCTCCTCCTTGGCGGCCCCCGGGTCGCGGTCGACCAGGCGGGACGCCAGCTGGCTCTTGACCGCGATCCCCGACAGGCTGTGCCCGAGGATGTCGTGCATGTCCCGGGCGATCCGCAGGCGCTCCTCGCTGGCCGCAAGCCGCGCGCGCATCTCCCGGCCCTCGACCGCCTGCTCGAACAGGTCCCACAGCGTCATCAGCCCGGAGTTCAGGCCGTAGAAAAACACGGCCCCCAGGAGGGCCGCCCACACGAGCCCCACCGCCTGGGCGGCCATGACGCCCCACTCGCCGTCGGTGGTGAACGGGGCGGCGGCGACGGGGACCAGGACGAGGGGCGCGGCCATGAACGCGGCGTGCACGCGCCGCCGCGGCAGCGACAGGGCGACCGCCGACCACCAGATGCCCAGGAGCATTCCGGTGAAGAACTGCGGGTCCCGCACGTGGTACGGGGCGGCCAGCAGGAAGACGCCCGACAGCAGGGCATAGGCCGTGTAGTAGGTGCGCCCGTCGGAACCCCGCCCGCGGCGCCCGAACCTGATCGCGCCCAGGAGCAGCACGTACACACCGAGGACCGCGCTCAGGGCTGCGGCGGCGATGTAGCGCCACAGCTCGGGGAAGCCCTTGTCGAAGCCGTCGTAGGCGTTGTGGACGCCGAACAGCAGCACCACGGGCAGTCCGGGGACCACGGCCCCGTAGATCCCGAGCAGGATCCCCCTCGCCCGGCGCAAGGCCTTGTCGTCCAGCGCCGCCATCGGTCCTCCCTCGTCCTCGCAGCGTCGTCCCGTCGACACGGCCCCACTCTCCCGCCCGGCGGTCCGTCGCAGGTAGTCGCCGGTGTCACCGGGCGGTCGTGACAATTGGCACGGGAGGTGCCGCACGGGGCCCCGCGCTCCGGAAGGCGCCCAGTCCCCTGCGTCACCGGCCCGGTCTGAGACGCGTCACCGCCCCGCCCGTGACAGATGTCCCGGGTTCCGCCGACCGCCCGCGCCTGACCTGCACCGCCGTTCCGGCTCCCTCCGCCGGGCGCCGGAGCCGGGCCGGGGCCCTCCGCTGGACCCGGCCGTAGGGTCCTGCCGTTCGACGGACGCGGCCTGCGAGGGCCGCGAGGAGAGGAGGCCGCGGTGGCGGTGGGAGCACGGGCCCCGGAGCGGGAGCCGGACCGGGGAGCGGACACGCGCCCGGAGGAGGAGGTGGTCACCGTGCGGGGGCTCGCCAAGTCCTACGGGGGCCGCCGCGTGGTGGACGGGGTGTCGTTCACGGTGGCGCGGGGCCGGGTGACCGGGTTCCTCGGCCCCAACGGCGCCGGTAAGAGCACCACCCTGCGCATGGTCTTCGGGCTGGTCCGCCCGGACGCGGGCGGCGCCGGGGTGTTCGGGCGCCCCTACCGGGAGCTGCGCGCCCCGGCGCGGCGGGTCGGCGCCGCCCTGGAGGAGGGGGCGTTCGTCCCCGGCCGGACCGGCCGCGACCACCTGCGGTGCAGCGCCGGGCCGGCGGGGTGCGCCCCGGAGCGGGTGGAGGAGGTGCTGGAGCTGGTGGGGCTCGCCGAGGCGGCGCGGCGCCGCGTCGGCGGCTACTCCACGGGGATGCGGCAGCGGCTGGCGCTGGCGACGGCCCTGCTGGGAGAGCCGGAGCTGCTGGTGCTCGACGAGCCCGCGAACGGCCTGGACCCGGCGGGGATGCTGTGGCTGCGCCGCTTCCTGCGGGAGTTCGCCGCGCAGGGCGGGGCGGTGCTGCTCTCCAGCCACCTGCTCGGGGAGATGGAGCAGACCGTGGACGACGTGGTGCTGCTGGACGGCGGGCGCCTCGTGCACGAGGGGCCGCTGGAGGGGCTGCTGCACGAGGGGCAGTGCGTGCTGACCGCGCGCCCCGGCGACCACGGGCGGGTGCGCGCGGCGGTCGAGGCGGCCGGCCACCGGGCGCGGGTGCTGCCCGACGAGCGGGTGTGGGTCGGCGCCCCCGAGCGCGAGGCGGTGGCCGCCCTGGAGGGGGCGGAGGCCGCGGCGGAGGGGGTCCGGTCCGACCGGTGCACCCTGGAGTCCGCCTTTCTGATGCTCACCGGCGACGCGGACGGAGGCTCGGCATGACCGCCCTGATCGGATCGGAGATCCGGAAGCTGACGACCACCCGCTCGACGTGGTGGCTGATGGCCGTGCTCGTGGCGCTGTGCGCGGGTCTGGCGGCGGCGCTGCTGTTCGCGGGCTACGGCCTGGACTACCCGGGCATGGCGCCGGGGGCGGCGGAGAGCGCGCAGATGCTCTACCGGCAGCCGGCGGCGACCGTGTACGTCATCCCGATGGTGGTGGGGACGCTGCTGGTGACGCGGGAGTACCACACGCGCACCATCGTGCAGACGCTCCTGGCCGAGCCGCGCCGGGGCGCGGTGTACGCGGCCAAGGTGCTGGGCGGCGCCGCGGTGTCGGCGGTGGGGGCGGCGGCCGCCATGGCGGTCACGGTCGCGGTGGGCGCGGCGGTGTTCGCGGCCAACGGGGACGGCCCGTTCCTGACCGACGGGGACGTGGTGGCCACGCTGGCCGGGTCGTTCGGGGCGCTGGCCCTGTGGGGCCTGATCGGCGTGAGCCTGGGCGCGCTGCTGCGGAACCAGGCGTTGGCCGTGACCTTGGCGCTGGTGTTCACGCTGCTGGTGGAGCCGATCGCGGGGATCGTGCTGAACACCGCCGACCTGCCCGAGGCATCGGCCTACCTGCCGGGAGGGGCGGGCAACCTGATGGCCGGAGGGAGCTCCTACGGAGAGGAGGGGTCGGCCCTGGTCGGGTTCGCCGTCCTGGCCGCCTACACGGCGGCGGCCCTGGCGGCGGGGGCGGCCCGCTTCGTCCGCTACGAGCCGTGAGGCACGGCCCTACCGGGCGTCTGGGCGCGGACGGCGTGGCGAGGCAGAGGCTGTGAAGGCCCCTCGCAGCGCAAGGCAGAGTCCCGGCCACGTCGGGAAGGTGGCGGCCCCTGTCCGGTCGGCGCCGCCGCTCCCAAGGCCGAGCCGAACAGGAACGTCGGGCGGTGCAGCGGAGCGGGGCGCTGAGGACGCTAGAGCCAGCCCATCTCCTGGGCCTTGCGGATGGCCCCGAGGCGGTTGTTGGCGCCCGTCTTGGTGATGGCCGACGAGAGGTAGTTGCGCACCGTCCCCTCGGTCAGGTGGATGCTCGCGGCGATCTCGGCGACCTGCAGACCGCCCGCCGCTGCGTTCAGCACCTCGGCCTCCCGGGGCGTCAGCGGGTTGTCCCCGCTGGTCATCGCGGCGGCGGCGAGCTCGGTGTCGATGTAGCGGCCCCCGGCGTGCACCTTGCGGATCGCCCCGGCCAGCTCGTCGACGGGAGCGTCCTTGGCCACGAACCCGCGGGCGCCCGCGTCCAGGGCCCGGCGCAGGTAGCCCGGGCGGCCGAAGCTGGTCAGCACCAGCACACCGCAGCGGGGCGCGGACCGAGCCAGCCGCCCTGCGACCTCCAGCCCGGTCGCCCCGGGCATCTCGATGTCGAGCACCGCGATGTCGGCGGCGTGCTCGGCGACGGCGGCCTCCACCTCGTCGCCGCGGCCCACCTGGGCGACGATCTCCAGATCCTCCTCCAGGCCGAGCAGCGCGGCGATGGCCCCGCGCACCAGGTGCTCGTCGTCGGCCAGAACGATGCGGATCACGTGTTCACTCCCTGTCCCCGTCCCCGTCCTCGGCCGCGGCTGGGCCCGCCGCGTCCGCACCCTCTGCACCGCCTGCACAGTCCGTGCCGTCCGCAGGGTCCGGGAGGACGGCGCGAAGCAGAAAGTCCCCGTCCCCGGCGCGTGCCGCGGTCAGGGTACCGCCCGCCGCCGCGACGCGTTCGGTCAGACCGGTGATCCCGTTGCCCGGTGCCGGGGCGGCCGATCCCTCTCCCCAAGGCGTTCCCGGTACGCCGTCGTTGCGCACCTCCACGACCGACCGCCCGTCCTCGCGCCGCAGAACGACCGTGCACCGCTCGGCCTCACTGTGCCGGACCACGTTCGTCGCCCCTTCCCGCACCACCCACGCGGCGAGCGGGCGCAGCGCCTCGGGCACGTCCTGCGGCGCCCCCTCCACCGTGCACCGGGTCCCCGAGGAGGACAGGACGCCCCGGGCGGCGTCCAGCTCCTGGGCCAGGTCCAGCTCGCGGTACCCGGACACGGCGCCACGCATCTCGCGCAGCGCCTCCCGGGACGCCGCCTGCACCTCGCGCATACGGTCGGCCGCCTGCTCGGGCGCGCGCTCGGCCAGTCGCGCCGCCAGCTCACTGCTGACGGCGATGCCGGTCAGGCGGTGCCCCAGCAGGTCGTGCATGTCCCGGGCGAAGCGCAGCCGCTCCTCGCTCACCGCCAGCCGCGCCCGCGCCCGGGTCCCCGCGGCCGCCGCACCCGCCAGATCCCAGAGGAACAGCAGGGCGACGTGGCCGCTGAGCAGGAGCAGCGCCATGGCGACCCCGAGGACGGCCAGCGCCGCCACCAGGCCCCAGTCGGGCTCGTCGAAGAACAGGGCCCGCACCCAGGGCGCGGCCAGCAGCACCGCAGTGGGGGCGGCCATGCGCGCGGCGGGGTTGGCCACCCCCGCCGCCGCCCACCATGCCCCGGCGACCATGGCCGTGCCGACCCACATGTCGAGGGCGGCCAGTTCTGCGGCCAGGAGAAGCGCCGTGGTCCAGAACAGGGCCTTCACCGGCCCCTCACCGCTCACCCGCCGCCACACCATGAGGATCGACAGGGCGGCCAGCGGCACGCACAGCACCACCGCCGCGATCCGCCGCCACAGGGCGATGTCGTCCCCGACCGCGATCGCCGTACGGAAGGTGAATACCGCGATGGTCAAGGCGACGAACGCGAGCGTGCCGAAGACGATCCACCGCGCCGTCCTCCAGCGGGGGTCGTCCACCACGTCTCTCCGGGCGCCCACGGCGCCACCCCTTCCCGTTCGCCCGCCGTCAGCCGCGGACCGGCGCGGCCTGCCCCGACGGGGCCTCCGTCTCGGCCACCGGCAGGACGGCCCTCAGCAGGAACCCGTCCCCGCCGCTCGGCCCGGCCTCCAGGGTGCCGCCGACCGCCGCGACGCGTTCGGTCAGGCCGGTGATCCCGTTGCCCTGCGGGGTCCCGGCCGGGCCTGCCCCTTCGACCGCCCGGGGCGCGCCGTCGTTGCGCACCTCTACGACCACCTGTGCCCCTTCGCGCCGCAGCACGACGGTGCACCGCTCGGCCTCACTGTGCCGGACCACGTTCGTCGCCCCTTCCCGCACCACCCACGCGGCGGGTCCGCGCACGTTGTCCGGGACCGCCTCCGGGCCGCCCCGCACCGTCACCGCGATCCCGGAGGCCGCCAGCACTCCGCGGACGGTGTCCAGCTCCTGGGCCAGGTCCAGTTCGCGGTACCCGGACACGGCTCCGCGCATCTCGCGCAGCGCGGTTCGCGCCGCCGACTGCACCTCGCGCATCTGCCCGGCGGCGGCGGACGGGTCGCCCCTGTCGGTCAGCCGGGCCGCCAGCTCGCTCTTGACCGTCATGCCGGACAGGCTGTGGCCCAGTAGGTCGTGCATGTCCCGGGCGAAGCGCAGCCGCTCCTCGCTCACCGCCAGCCGCGCCTGCGCCTCCCGGCCGGCGAAGGCGTCGCGGGCCAGCTCGTACAGCCAGACGGAGGCGAGGTTGCCGCTCATCGCGAGCGGCGCGTAGACGACCGCGAGTCCCCACACCAGGGCGACCTCCCCCCAGGCCACCCCGCCGGCGGAGTACTCGTACCAGGCCGCCAGCGCCCACGGCGCCACGAGGAGCACCGCCGTGGTCGACCACAGCGCCTTTCGCCGCGCGCACAGGTAGGCCGCCGCCCACCAGGCGCCCATCAGCATCAGGGTCCAGAACCAGAGCCCGAGGGCCCACATCACGAAGAGGAGCAGCGCGAAGGAGGACCAGTAGAGCCAGGGGGAGGGAAGGGCCCCGGAGAAGACCCTCACCACCAGCTTCCAGAGGGTGAGCCCGGCCAGGGCCACCGACCCTGCGATGCCCGCGACGTCCTGCCACCGGATGTCGGTGTCCGCGAGGAAGGCGGGGACGGTGAGGGCGATCGCCGCGTACAGCAGGATCTGGATCGAGGTGAAGCACAGCATGGAGAAGGCCACCCATTGGGCGGTCCGCACACGCCGGTCGAGCCGTGGGGAGGCCGTTTCCGCCCCGCGGCCGTCGCGGCGGGCCTCACGGGTTCCGAGCATGGTCCGATGTTCCATCCCCAGGGGCGGAAAGGAGAAATCGGGGCATGGCTCCTGCGACGGCCGTTCCCCGTCGGTGAGGGGCCGCCGGTCTCCTGGGACGGCTTGTCAGGGGTACGTCTCCTCGGGGGCTTCGGAGCGGGCCCACGCAGTTCGCCTCGTTCAGGACACCGCCGGGAACTCCGCGGCGGGACCGGGCCGTCCTCCCGGCCCCGCCGATTCCGGGCCGGCGTGTTCCGGCAGTCGGCCCGGCAGGACCCGCCGCACGTCGCCGTGTACGGCAGAACACCCATGGTCGCCGTCGACGCCTCGAAATGACTAGAGACCGATGTCACCCGCCCCGGCTGACTCTCACGATCGGAACGATGGTGACGGATGTCAGACGGCACCGTCCGAGGCGTGGAGGCTTCCTTTTGCTGAGGTTCCCGCTACCCCTGTGGCGCTCCCCGCCGTCCCGCGGTCGGCCCCGCGGGAACGCCCCCGGGCCAGCGCTCGGGCGAAGCCGGTGTCACCGAGGGCGGACCGGATGCGTTCTTCGGCCCGCCGTACGTCGAAGCGCTCCGGTTCGGGAAGCGGGACGCCCGTCCACAGCCTGTGGGCTTCGGCCTCGCCCAGCAGGGCGCCCGCCTCCTGGTACTCCCCGGACAGCGAGAGCGCCCCCGCCAGCCCCTCCAGTGCAAGGGCGACCGCGCGCGGGTCCCGGGTCTCCTGGGCCCGCTCCAGTCCCTGCCGCTGATGGGCCAGCGCCGCCTGCGCGTCCCCGCGCTGCTCGGCCGCGTACCCCAGCTGGGCCTCGATGAACGCCAGCCCGATCGCCCCCTGGGCCTCACGATTGCGCGCGATGGACGCCTGGGCCCTGCGCTCCGCCTCCTCAAGCAGCCCGTCCCTGCGGGCCACCAGCGCGAGGCCGGCGTCGGCGAACTCCCGTCCGCCCTCGTCGCCGCACTCCAGGGCGAGGGCGTGCGCACGCTCAAGCGACCGCCGCGCCCCGACCAGGTCCCCACGCAGCATCGCGATCCTGCCCAGCCCTGACAGGCGTGCCACGACCGCGCCCCACAGCCCCAGGCGCTCGGCGGCCTCCAGGTCCTCATGGTGGCGGTGCTCGGCCTCCCCGTACACGCCCTGCATCTCGGCCGCCTGCGCCAGAAGGTCGGACGCCTGGAGCACGCCCCAGCCGTCCCCCTCAGCCTGGAACAGGCGTTCGCTCTGTTCGGCGGAGCGGCGGTGGCGCTCCAGGTCTCCCCGGATCTGGGCGCACCAGGCGTCGACCACCAGGGCGGCCGCAGTCCCCCACCGGTCGCCCGCCGAACGGAAGGACGCCAGGAGCGCCTCCGCGCGCCGGTCCCCCTCCTCCAGGTCACCCATCCCCCACTCGGCATAGACCAGGAACCACAGCGCCCTCCGAAGGCGGAGGGCGTCCTCCCCGTCGGCCGCCTCAACCGCGCCCTCCAAGCGCACCCGGAGGGCCGCGGGGTCACGGCCGCCGGACACGCCGCTCAGGAGGTCGAGGCCGGCGTGCATTGCCTCCGCGTACAGCAGCTCGGGTTCCGGGGCGGGCACCGGTTCAAGGGCCCAGGCCAAGAGCGCCCGTGCCTCACACAACCGGCCGCGCAGCACCCCGTACCAGGCCGTCGCCGCAGCCGTGCGCAGCGCCGTGTCGGCGTCGCCCGCCCCCGCCGCCGCACCGACCGCCGCGCGGATGTTCGCCGCCTCGGCGTCCATGAGCCCCAGCCACCGGCCCTGCTCAGGACCGCGGACCTCCGCGTCCGCACGCTCGGCGAAGCGCATGAAGCAGGCCGCGTGCCGGACGCGGTAGAGGTCGTCCTCGCCCGCTTCCACCAGCCGTTCGCGAGCGTAGGCCGCCACCGTCTCCAGGAGCCGGTAGCGCGTCCTCCCCTCCTCCTGGTCGGCGGTGACCAGCGAGCGGTCCACCAGCGCCGGGAGGAGCACCGCCTCATCCCCGCACACCTCCTCGGCGGCGGCCAACGTCCAACCTCCCCGGAACACCGACAGGCGGCGCAGCAGCGCGCGCTCTCCGGCGTCGAGCATGTCCCAGCTCCAGTCGATGACCGCGCGCAGGGTCCGCTGGCGCCCGGGGACGCCCCGCCGCCCGCCCGACAGCACGCGGAAGCGGTCGTCCAAGCGCTCGGCCAGCTCGTGAACGCTCATCGCCCGAACGCGGGTGGCGGCCAGCTCCAGCGCCAGCGGGATCCCGTCCAGGCGGCGGCAGACCGCGGCCACGGCCTCGGCGTTTCCATCGGTCAGCTCCCAGTCGGGCACGGCGGCGGCCGCCCGCTCGGCGAACAGGCGCACCGCCCCCGTCCTGCCCATCGCCCCGGCGTCCGGCGCGGCCCCGGCGGCGGGCAGCCCGAGCGGGGCGACCGGGCGCACCCGCTCCCCGGGGACGCCCAGGGGCTCCCGGCCGGTCGCCAGCAGGTGCACGCCCGGCGCCTCCTCCAGCAGCCGCGCGGCCAGCGCCGCGGCCCCGTCGGCGACGTGTTCGCAGTTGTCCAGCAGCACCAGGACGCGCTCGCCGGCGAGGGCGGCGGCGACGCGGTCGGCGGGGGCCTCGCCGGAGGCGGCCGCCTCATCGCGCAGCCCCAGCGCAGCGGCGGCCGCCACGGCCGGGTCGCCGCCGCGCTCCAGCGGCGCCAGGTCCACCATGACGGCCCCGCCGGGAAAGCGGCTGCCGCGCACCTGCGACGCCGCCTCGACCGCCAGCCGCGTCTTGCCCACGCCGCCCGGGCCGGTCAGCGTGGTCAGCCGCCCGGACTCGGTCATGGCCCGGACGCGGGCCGCCTCCCCGTCCCGCCCGATGAGCGGGCCGACCGGCACGGGCAGCCGTCCGCGCAGCCGCGGCCCCGGCGAGGAGGGGACGGCGCCCCCCGACTCCCCCTTCTCGGGTCTTCCCGGTCTCCCCAACGCCGGATCGTGGCGCAGGACCGCCCCGTGCAGGTGGGCGAGGTCCGGCCCGGGGTCGGCCCCCAGTTCCTCCGCCAGCGCCGACCGCAGCTCCTCGTACGAGGCCAGCGCCTCGCTCTGGCGCCCGGACCGGTACAGCGCCCTCATGTGCACCGCGCGCAGGCGTTCGCGGAACGGGTGCGCGTCCAACAGCGACCGCAACTCCCCGACCAGCGCGGCGTCCTCCCCCAGGGCCAGCCGCGCCTCGGCCCGGTCTTCGACGGCGGTCAGCCTGCGCTCCTCCAGGCGGGCGGCGACGGCGCGCGCGAACGGCTCGTCGGCGAACTCCGCCAGGGCCTGCCCCCGCCACAGCCCCAGCGCATCGTCGAGGACCCGTACCGCCGATCGCAGCGCGGAGCGGGGGTCCGCTCCGTCGGCCCCCCTCAGCAGCTTCGCCGCACGGTCCGCCTCCCTCTCGAAGACATCGGCGTCGACCTCCCCTCCGCCCCGGAGAAGGTATCCCGGGGCCTGGAAGACCACCTCGGGCCCCCGATCGGGCCCCTGGTCCCCGCCCATGTCCGCGCGCGCGGCCTTCAGCGCCTTGCGCAGCTGCGACACCCGGGCCTGGAGCACCCCGGAGGGGTCGGAGGGCGGGGAGTCGCCCCACACGTCGTCGACGAGGGTGTCGACCGGCACGAGCCCGCCCCTCCTGATCAGCAGGGAGGCCAGGAGCGCCCGCACCTTCGCGCCGGGCAGCAGGACGCGCCCGCCGTCGTCGTCCCACAGCGTGACCGGACCGAGCACCCCGAAGCGCATGGCGCAAAGGTATCGGCCGACCGGCGGACCGGTAGCGCCACCGGTAGCGCCTTGACGGCGGATACGTAGCGCCCGCCGCGAACGTGGACCCATCGCAACGGACCGGGCCGACCCCCGGAGCAGCAGAGGAGACCACGATGACGAACACGCAGGCGAAGAAGTCCCCCGTCACCCTCATCGGCCTGGGCCCCATGGGACAGGCCATGGCCGGGGCCCTCCTGGAAGCGGGGTACGAGCTGACGGTCTGGAACCGCACCAGGGCCAAGGCCGAGGCGCTCGCCGAGCGCGGGGCGGCCGTCGCCGACTCCCCCGCCGAAGCGCTGCGGGCGGGCGGCCCGGTCCTGCTCAGCCTCACCGAGCACGCCGTCATGTACCGCGTGCTGGAGGGGGCGGAGTCCGACCTCAAGGGCCGGACGATTCTCAACCTGGGATCGGACACCCCGGCGGCGTCCCGGGCGGCCGCCGCATGGGCCGAGGGGCACGGGGCCCGTTACGTCACCGGCGGGGTCATGTCCCCCGCCCCGGGCATCGGCTCCTCGTCCGTGTTCAGCTTCTACAGCGGCGACCGTGCCGCCTTCGAGGAGAACAAGGCGCTCCTGGAGGTCCTGACCGCCACCGACTTCCGGGGCGAGGACCCCGGGCTGGCCCAGGTCTACTACCAGATCCTGCTCGACCTGTTCTGGACCACGATGACCGGCTACCTGCACGCCCTGGCCGTCGCCCGCGCCGAAGGCGTCCCGGTGGAGACCATCACGCCGTACCTGATCGAGGGCAACGACATGGCGATGTTCTTCGAGGGGACCTCCGCGGCGGTCGCCGAGGGCCGCTTCCCCGGTGACGAGGACCGGATCTCGATGGACGCCGCCAGCATGGAGCACGTCGTGCAGACCTCCCGCGACGCCGGGGTGGACACTGCGCTGCCCGAGGCCGTCCTGTCCCTGTTCCGCCGGGGCTTGGACGCGGGGTTCGCCGAGAGCTCCTTCGCCCGCCTCGTCACCCTCATGGACGCCGAGGGGTGAGGGGACGACCGGCCGCGGTCACCCGTGTACGGTCACCACCCCGTCGGGATGCGCCCCGTGCCCTTGCACTGGGGGCACGGGGCGCCGTCCGGCGCGCGGCCGCTCCCGCCGCAGTCCACGCACATGCCCTCCTTGGCGGCCCAGGTGTCCATCGCCGAATGGAACCGCTCCAGCGTCACCAGGGCCTCGTCCAGGAGCGCCTCCGGGATGCCGGGGGTGTGCGCGAGCTTGTAGGCCTGTTCGCCGATCACGCAGATCCCCCCGACGTCGCAGGTGACGTCGACATCGCCGGTGGGCCGGGCGCGCGCCGCGGCGACCGCGCGGCGGGCCGAGGCGTGGAACGGGTCCCCGCCCTGGGCCCGGATCGCATCGCTCCCCGTCAGCCACGAGGCGAAGCCCCGCGGCAGGGTCAGCGTCACGCTGCAGCCGCCCCCGTCGCCCCGCCCCGCCCCCTCGGCGACGGCGGCCCCCTCCGTTCGGGTCGTCCTGCGTGTGCGCCCGGTCCGATACTCCGAAGCCATCACCGTCCTCGCCCCTCCCCCGAGCAAGTACCGGTGTGAATCGAAGCACACCCGCCCGCGACCTGCCAAGAGTGCGGGCCGCCGCCCCGATCAGCTGTTGAAGCCCATTCCGAAGCGGTCGAGGGTGCGCAGCCACAGGTTCCGTCGGCCGCGGTCGCGGTCGGCCGCCGCGGTCGCGCGCAGGGTCAGCCCGATCCCCGCATATCGGGCGGGTTCGGGCGGGAAGGGGATCGGCTTGCCGCGGACCATCGACAGCCGGGTCCGCTCGGTGTCGGCTCCCTCCAGCCGGTCCAGCAGCACCTGGGCGCCGAAGCGGGTGGCGCCCGCCCCCAGCCCGGTGTAGCCGGCGGTGTAGGCCAGCCGCCCCTGGTAGGCGGTGCCGAAGAAGGCGCAGAACCGGCTGCAGGTGTCGATCACCCCGCCCCAGGAGTGCCCGAACCGCACCCCCTCCAGCTGCGGGAAGGTGGTGAAGAAGTTCTCGGCCAGGCGGCGGAAGGTCTGCGGCCGCTGGTCGTGCTCGGGGCGGATGCGGCCGCCGTAGCGGTAGACCACGTCGTGGCCGCCCCACAGGATCCGGTCGTCGGCGGTGAGCCGGTAGTAGTGGAACAGGTTGGCCGCGTCCCCGATCCCCTGCCGCCCCTTCCAGCCGATGGAGGCCTTCTGCTCGGCGGTGAGCGGCTCGGTCGCCAGGGCGTAGTCGTAGACCGGGGCCACGAAGTGCCGCAGACGGCGCAGCGGCCCGGGGAAGGGCCCGGTGGCCCAGGCGGTGCGGCGGGCGGTGACGGCGCCCCCGTCGCCGGCCAGGCGCAGCCCGCCGCGGGAGGGGCGCACGGAGCGCACCGGGGAGTTCTCGTGGATGCGCACGCCCAAGCGCAGGCAGGCCGCGCGCAGGCCCCGGGCCAGCTTGGCCGGGTGCACCATGGCGCAGGCCGACCGGTCGATCGTGCCTCCGACGTAGGTGGGCGAGTCGACCTCGGCCCGCACCTGGGAGGCGGTGAGCACCTCGGGCGCCAGGCCCAGCCCCTCCAGCGCCGCGGCCTCCTCCTCCAGCTCCTCCAGCTGCCAGTACTCGGTGGCCACCGCCATCTCGCCGGTGCGCTCGAATTCGCAGTCGATGCCGTACCGCCGCACCGCCTCCTCGATGCCGTCGAGGTTCTCCCGGCCCATCCGCTCCAGCGCGGCGATCTCCCCGGGCCAGCGCTCGGCGCCGTTGCCGAAGCCGTGGGTGAGGCTGGAGGAGCAGAAGCCGCCGTTGCGCCCGGAGGCCGCCCACCCGCAGGTGCGCGCCTCGATGAGCACCACGTCCCGGCCGGGGTCGCGCTCCTTGGCCAGCAGGGCGGTCCACAGCCCGGCGTAGCCGCCGCCGACCACGGCCAGGTCGGCGGCGGACTCGCCGCCGACCGGCGGGGCGGCCTCGGGCGCCTCGTGCCCCGGCACAGAGGGGTCGAGCCAGAAGGTCTGCGGGCGCGCCCCGGACAGGGACTCCTCCACCTGGGACGCCGTTGGTCGCGACGACGCGGTCACATTCTCACTCCTGTCGGTTCCGTCGTCCGGTCGATGGGTCGATCGGTCGATGGGTCGGGCGGGGTCAGCTCCGGCGCCGGGCCATCACCGCGTTCACCACCGCGAGCAGCACGCCGACCGCGAAGATCAGCGTGCCCATCACGTTCACCTGCGGCGGGGTGCCCACCCGCGTGGTGCCCCAGATCCACAGCGGGAAGGTGGTGGTGTTGCCGCTGACGAAGGTGGTGATGATGTAGTCGTCGATGGACAGCACGAAGGCGATCAGCCCGCCCGCCATCAGCGCCGGGGCCAGCATCGGCAGGGTGACCAGGCGGAACGTGGTCCAGGCCGAGGCGCCCAGGTCGCGGGCGGCCTCCTCCAGGGACGGGTCCAGCGCCAGCACCCGGGCCCGCACGGTGATCGCCACGAAGGACACCGAGAACATCACGTGGCTGATCACGATCGTCCAGAACCCGGTGGCGATGTTCATGGTCAGGAACATCGAAAGCAGCCCGGCGCCCATGACCACCTCGGGCGCCGAGATCGCCGAGAACATCACCAGGTCGGTCGCGCCCTGCCCGCGGAAGGTGTACCGGCCCAGGGCCAGGCCGAGCAGCCCGCCCAGCACCCCGGCGGCCGCCATCGTCAGCACCGCGATCAGCAGCGAGTTCACCAGCGCCTGGGTGAGGTCGGGGTAGGCGAAGGCGTCCCGGTACCAGTGCAGGGTGAAGCCCTGCCAGGCCACGTTGTGGCGGCCCTTGATGTCGTTGAAGCTGAACACGATCATGAAGGCGATCGGGGACAGCAGCCAGACGATGACCGCCCAGGTGAGGTACTTGCCCCAGTCGATCCGCCGCCGTGCCCGGCGGGCCGGGGCCGTCGGTGCGCTCATCGCGCTCATCGCGCTCGTCGCGGTCATCGCGCACTCGCCTCCATCACGCGGTCGGTCCCCAGCGCCCGTGCGTAGCCGAAGATGCCCAGCAGCAGCACCGCCATCAGCACGAAGGTGATCGAGGCCGCCATCGGGTAGGCGTTGTTCACCAGGTACTGGTTCTCGATGACCTTGCCGACCATGGTGTTGTGCGCGCCGCCGAGCACCGTGGCGTTGACGTAGTCGGCCGAGGTCGGGATGAAGGTCATGATCACCCCGGCGAACACGCCCGGCAGCGACATCGGCAGCACCACACGGGTGAAGGCGCGCACCGGTCCGGCGTACAGGTCGCGGGCGGCCTCCACCACACGGTGGTCCATGCGCTCCAGCACCGCGTAGATCGGCAGCACCATGAACGGCAGGAAGTTGTAGGCCAGCCCGAACACCACCGCCGGCGCGCTGTTGAGCACGTAGGCGTCCTCCGGCAGCAGGCCGATGCCCTTGAGCGTGCCCAGGATGATGCCCTGGTCGGCCAGGAGCGCCTTCCAGGAGATCGTCCGCAGCACGAAGGACACGAACATCGGCAGCAGGAGCAGCAGGAGGTAGGCGTTCTTGTAGGCGCCGCCCCGGAAGGCGATCCAGTAGGCGCACGGGTAGCCGATCAGGATGCACAGCACGGTCGCGCAGGCGCCGTACACCAGCGAGCGGGCGATCTGCTCCCAGTAGGCGCCCACCGCCGCCGCGTAGTTGCCGAACTCCCAGGTGAGCGAGTAGCCGTCGTAGAGGTTCCCGCTCATCAGGGACATCGACAGGACCGTGGCGATCGGCACCACGAAGAACACCGCCAGCCACAGCCAGGCGGGGGCGACCAGGAGGTAGGGGGCGGCCCGGGCGGTGAGCCGCGGTCTGCGTTCGTCGGTCATGAGCGCCGTCCTAGGACTGGGTCACCGACAGGAACAGCGGGGAGAACGTCTCCTCCTGTTCCACCGACAGCGGGACGTAGTTGTGCAGCTGGGAGTAGTCGTCCTCGGTGGGGAAGACCAGCGGGCTGCCGACCAGGTCCTCCAGGAAGGCCTTGTCGTCGCCTGAGGCCTCCGCGGCCTTCTCCTTGAGGATGTTCTGCACCTCGGGCACCGGCGGGATGTAGTTGATGTACTCGCACAGCCCAGCGGCCACGTCGGGCTCGTAGAGGAAGTCCATGAGCATGAGGGCGTCGACCGGGTTGGCGGCCGTGGCGGGGATCATCATCAGGTCGCTCCAGAGCGTGCCGCCCTCCTCGGGGACGATGAACTCCAGCCCGGCGCCCTCCTCGGCGTTCTGCTGGAACACGTCGCCCGACCAGGCCATGGACAGCCACACGTCGCCGTTGGTGAGCGGCTGGATGTAGTCCTGCTGGTAGTAGCGGCGCACGATGCCCTTGTCGCGCTGCTCCTTGAGCCTGTCGGCGGCCTTCTCCCAGTCATCCTCGGTGGAGTCGGCCGGCGCCGTACCGTTGAGCAGCAGCCCGAAGTTGGCGATCTCCTGGGGGTCGGCCATCATCCCGACCTTGCCCTCGAACTCGGGCCGCCACAGGTCGGCGATGCCGGTGATCTCGCGGTCCACGTACTCGGGGTTGTAGGCGATGCCGGTGATCCCGGAGGTGTAGGGGACGGTGAACCGGTTGCCGGGGTCGTAGCCGGGGTCCTGGTACGTGGACCCGGCGTAGTCGGCGAAGTTGGGCAGCTTGTCGTGGTCCAGGGGCGCCAGGTAGCCGAGTTCGACGAGCTTGGCCAGCTCGATGCCGGTGGACAGCACCATGAGGTCGTAGCCGATCGACTCGCCCTTGGCCAGCTTGGGCTGGATCTTGCCGAAGAACGAGTGGTTCTCCTGCACCGCCTCGTCGTAGTCGACCGTGATGCCGGTGGCCTCGGTGAACTCCTTGAGCTGGGTGCGGTCGGCGTCCATGTACAGCGGCCAGTTGGCGAAGCCCAGTTCGCCGTTGCTCTCCTTGCCCGCCCAGAAGTCCTCGGACTCGGGGGCCGACCCCCCTTGCCCGCCGACGCCGCAGCCGGACAGCGCCGCCCCTGCGGCGGCCGCCCCGGCCGCCGCCAGCAGGCCCCGGCGGCTCATGCGTGCACGCGTCACCCCTCGCAGGAGGGCGCGGTCGATTCCGCTCATGGCAGGACTCTCTTCCGTGTCGGGGGATGGTGCTTCCCGGCGGCCCCGTGCTCAGGCGGGCAGCACATAGGAGTGCTCCGGGCTCCACTCCAGCCAGACCCGGTCCCCGCGGGCAGGCCCGTCGTCGGTCCCGGCCGAGTTCTGGGTGTAGACGGTCAGCTCGGTGCCGCCCTGGGCACCGGTGTCGACGGCCACCGTGTAGTGCGTGGCCGAGCCGAGGTAGACCACCTCGGAGACGGTCCCCGGGACCCGGGAGCGGGTGCCGGCGCCGTCCGGCCGGGCGGTGTGCAGGGCGATCTTCTCCGGGCGGACGGTGATCTCCACCGTCGCGCCCACCGCGGCCCCGGTGGCGGCGCGCACCGTGCCCTCCTCCCCTGCGGGGAAGGCGGCCAGACCGCCCGAGGCGTCGGAGACCGTCCCCGAAAGCAGGTTGGAGGTGCCGATGAAGCCGGCCACGAACCGCGAGGCCGGGCGCTCGTAGATCTCCCGGGGCGGGCCGAGCTGTTCGACGGCGCCCTTGTTCATCACGGCGATGCGGTCCGACATGGTCAGCGCCTCGCCCTGATCGTGCGTGACGTAGACGAAGGTGATGCCCACGTCCCGTTGGATGCGCTTGAGCTCGATCTGCATGGCCTGGCGGAGCTTGAGGTCCAAGGCGCCCAGCGGTTCGTCGAGCAGCAGCGCGCTGGGGCGGTTGACCAGTGCCCGCGCCAGGGCGACGCGCTGCTGTTGGCCGCCGGACATCCGCCCGGGCTTGGTCCTCCCGCGCCCGGAGAGCTCCACCAGTTCCAGCATCTCGCCGACCCGGCGGCGGACCTCGTCCCGGGGGACGCCCTTGCGGCGCAGGCCGAAGGCGATGTTGTCGAAGACGGTCATGTGCGGGAAGAGCGCGTAGCTCTGGAAGACCATGTTCACGTCGCGGCGGTCGGGCGCCACACGGGTGACATCGGCGCCCTTGAGGCGGACGGTGCCCTCGGTGGGGTCCTCGAACCCGGCGACCATGCGCATCGTGGTGGTCTTGCCGCACCCGGAGGGGCCGAGCAGGGAGAAGAACTCGCCCTGCGCGATCTCCAGGTCCGTCCGGGCGACGGCGGCGACCTCCTCGCGCCCGGTGCGGAAGGTCTTGGCGACGCCCTCCAAGGCGATCGCGGGGACGTCGGCCGACGGGGGCGCCTCTTCGGCGGCGCCGACGGAGGCGGGGGCGGACTCGGTCATGCTGTCCATCGTGCACTCCCCTAGTCCCGGCCGATGTAGCTCATGACGTGCTTCACCCGGGTGTACTCCTCAAGGCTGTAGAGCGAGAGGTCCTTGCCGTACCCGGAGTGCTTGAAGCCGCCGTGCGGCATCTCGGCGATGAGCGGGATGTGGGTGTTGATCCACACGCACCCGAAGTCCAGACGGCGGGAGACACGCAGCGCGCGGGCGTGGTCGCGGGTCCACACGCTGGAGGCCAGTCCGTAGCGGACCGAGTCGGCCCATTCGACGGCGGTGTCCTCGTCGTCGAAGCGCTGGACGGTGACGACCGGGCCGAAGATCTCGTCGGTGACCATCTCATCGCCCTGGCGCAGGCCGGCGACGACGGTGGGCTCGAAGAAGTAGCCGGTGTCGCCGGAGCGCCTGCCGCCCGCGAGCACCTCGGCGTGCCCGGGGACCCGGTCGAAGAAGCCGGAGACGCGGGCGAGCTGGTCGGCGTTGTTCAGCGGCCCGAAGTCGGCTCCGGTGTCCTGCGGGCCGCCGGTGCGGGTGGCGCGCGCCTGCTCGGCGAGGGCGGCGGCGAGGTCGTCGTGGATCCCCGGCGCGGCGAGCACCCGGGTGGCGGCGGTGCAGTCCTGGCCGGCGTTGAAGTACCCGGCCCCGGCGATGCCCTCGGCGGCCTTGGCCACGTCGGCGTCGTCGAAGACGATCACCGGGGCCTTGCCGCCCAGCTCCAGGTGGAGCCGCTTGAGGTCGGTGGAGGCGCTCCGGGCGACCTCGAACCCGGCCCGGGTGGAGCCGGTGAGCGAGATGAGCCGGGGCAGCGGGTTCTCCACCAGGGCCCGTCCGGTGTCGCGGTCGCCGCAGACCACGTTGAACACGCCGTCGGGCAGGAACTCCGCGGCGATCTCGGCCAGCAGCAGGGTGGAGGTGGGGGTGGTGTCGGAGGGCTTGAGCACGACGGTGTCGCCGGCCGCCAGGGCGGGGCCGATCTTCCAGGCGGCCATCGCCATCGGGTAGTTCCAGGGGGTGATCTGCCCGACCACCCCGATCGGCTCGCGGCGGACCCAGGAGGTGTGGTCGGCCATGTACTCGGCGGCGGCCTTGCCCTCCAGGGTGCGGGCGGCGCCGGCGAAGAACCGCAGGGCGTCGGTGACCTGCCAGAGCTCCTCGTCCCGGGTGGTCCGCACGGGCTTGCCGCAGTCGGCGACCTCGGCGGCGACCAGGTCCTCGGCGCGCTCCTCCACGGCGTCGGCGAACCGGTTGAGGGCGATCTGGCGCTCGGCGGGGGTGGTGTCCCGCCATCCCCCCTCGAAGGCGTCCCGGGCGGCCCGGTAGGCCGCGTCCACGTCGGCCGCCGAGGAGACGGGGGCCTGCGCGATGACCTGCCCGGTCGCGGGGTCGACGACGTCACTGGTGCGCCCGTCGGCGGTGTCGGCGTACCCCCCGTTGACGAAGTTCCGCAGCTGCCGCGGCCTGGACTGCTCGGTCATGCGTGGCACTCCTGACGAAGGTGATGCAGGGCACATTCACTGTCCTGCGTACCTTGACAGAGCACACTGATCCGCTACAAGGGATTCCGTTGTAAAAATCCAGTTTCGCCATCGATCCCTAAGGGGGCGACGGCGTCCACCACTGTTTCCTTCCCCCTCCCTCCATCCTCGACCACAGAGGAGGCTCCGGCCCACTACCGCGCCGCACGCACCCCCGACGTCACGCCGCCCGTCCGGCCGCTCCGCCCCGGGGGCGGCCGCGCAACCAGCGCTCCACCACCACGAGCTCCTCGGACGCGAGCAGGACCCGGCCGTCACCGAGGACGGCCTCGGGAGCGGCATCGGCGTGCACCAGGACGACCACACCCTCAGACCCGCGCACGACCGTCAGCGGGGCCGTCGCGTCCCTGTCGGCACGCACCCGCACCCCGCCGGGACCCTCCGGACCCCCGTCGCCGTCCACCGATTCGCGCACGCCACCTGCCTCCACTGCCGATCCCTATCTTTCGGTCGCTTCGCACCACCGCTCCGGGGGCGCCCGATTCAAAGATGATCATCGAAATCCCCCGCCGCGCAAGGATTCTCGCGCTTTTCGAACATAATTTCGATGACCGTCATCCATGTCGCCGCACCGGGGACACCGATAGCCAGGAGTGATGCATAATCTGCAGCGCGTGGCCACATCAGGTCACCCGCTTGCGTAAACCCTCCTGGAGGGTCTTGAGCCGTACCGAGGGAACACCGAGAGCGCCCCCCTGGAGGACGGCGATGCGCGCGGCGGATCCCCTGGGGACGCGCCGGCCGGCCCCTTCCGGTCGAACGCCGGCGTGGCGGGAAGGGTACGCCGAAACGGCTCCGGGCGGGGTGGTGCAGAGCCGATCGGCTCTGCACCACCCCGCCCGGAGCCGGTGACCCGTACCGGCCGGAAGGCCGGCCGGTACGGGTCACTCCCCCATGACGATCTCGGCCATGTCGAGCAGGCGGTTGAGTTCGCGCTCGACCTGCTCACGCGAGCGTCCGTCCCGGACGACCTGGGAGACCGTGAGCGGGTTGCCGTCGACGACACGGGTGAGCCTGTAGACGGGATGGCCGTCCTGGATCGCCAGAACCAGCCCCCCTCCCTCGGCCGACTCCCCGGCCGGGGCATCGTCGTCGGCGGCCGCACCATCGCCCGGAACCGGCTGTCCGCCGTCGAGAACGGCGCTCACCGAACCCGCCCGCCACTCCAGGGCCTCTTCGAGCCTGCGCACCGTGAGCGCACGCGGACTGGTCCGGCCGCGCCTGATGTCCCTGAGCGCCTGGTCGGAAGCGCCCGCCCTGAGCGCGACGTCCCTCCAGCGCAGCCCCAGTTCGAGTCGGCGCCGATCCATGGCGGCGTCCAAGAGGCGGGCGGCGGCGTCATCGGGAGCGGGAGTGTTCACCATGGCCTCACTCTAGGCCAAAGTAGCGCCATTTGCTTCTTTCTTTGCCTGATTCTACTGCTCACGCCCCGTATGTCCGATTAGATTTTGCTCAACTTTGGGTTACTGGTTGCATCCAAGCCAAATTGTGGCTAACTTTGGCTGCATGTTCAGTCACACCGTCGACGGTCCGGCGCTGCGCTCGACGCGGGAGCGCCGCGGATTCAGCGTTCCCGCCCTGGCCCGGAAGGTCGGCGCCAGCAGCCAGCACCTCTACCGGATCGAGTGGGGCCGCCGCCAGCCGTCACCGGCCCTCTACCACGCCCTCCTGACCGCCCTCGACCTCCCGGAAGGCGCACTGCTGCGCGCCGACGCCCCTCCCTCGCGAGCGGCTCTGGCGAGCGCGCCCCGGTCGCAGGGGAGCGCACGATGAGTGATCGCTCCTCCGCCTGCCTCGTCCCCGACTGTGCGCGGTCCTCGCCCGACGGCGCCCCCGTGTGCCCCGCCTGCGCGCACCGGCTGTCCGGAGCACTCGTGTCGGTCCCCGCGCTGGCCGGCGAACTCGACACCTCCCTGGCCCGGCAGACCCGTTCCGGCCCCGGCAGCATGGGCCGCCGCTCGGCCTCCACCCCGCTCCCGTACGACCAGGCCGCCTCGCGGGCCGCCGACCACCTGCGCGCCACCCTGTCGACCTGGGTCCGCCTGCTGCACGAGGACATCGGCGGGCGTCCGCCGCGCGACACGCTCACCGACATGGCCGCCTGGCTGGACCGCCGTTCCGACTGGCTCCGGATGCTGCCCTACGGGCCCGAATGCGCACAGGACGTACCGGCCGCGGTCCAGGCGGCCGAGGAGGCGGTCGACCTCCCCCGGCCGACGGCGTTCGCGGGGCGGTGCCGCGGCTGCGGCACGGCCTGTTACACCCGGCCCGGAGTCGAGAGCACCGCGTGCTCGGGGTGCGGGGCCCTGATCCGGCCGCCCGAGGAGCGCGAACGGCTCCTTCGGGACGCCGCCGACCGCCTGGTCACCGCGGCGGAGGCGGCCCGCGCGCTGCGCGCGGTCGGCAGGGAGATCACGCCCGCGATGGTCCGCGGCTACGCCCGGCGCGGCCACGTACGCGCCTCGGGGACGGGCAGCGCCGACCGGCCCCTCTACCGGCTGGGCGACGTCTTCGCGGTCGCCGAGGGCCGGGCGGCCGGCGGAAGGGACGCCTCCGCCGCGCACGACACGTCCTCCAGGATCGACGGGGCCGCCTGACCGGGTCGGCACGGAGGGCCGCTCTCAAGCCCCGACAGACCTCGGAGACCACGAGCCCGGGGAGCGAAGGAGCAGAGAGGACGAAAAAGAGGAGGCGGGGCCCGGCCTGAACCGGGCCCCGCCTATCTCCCTGCGAGGACGACCACCGTAGTCGGTGTACGCGCCTTGCGTCGCCTACCTGCGCGGAGGCGGGCTGACGCCGAAGGCCCCTTCGTCGTCGTAAGAGAATTCCTCCCCCTCCTGGTAGTCGTTCTCTTCTCCGACCAGGAGGTCATCGTCCTCCTCGATCACGTCCCAGCTTTCGGGGTCACCGAGCACTGGTCTCCTACTTCCTGTCGTGGGGGAACGGGAAGCGCTCATAGACGTGGTGGACTCATCACGGGCATGCGGAGCGGGCGCCGTACCTGCGGTCTCCACGCGTGCCGTCAGGACACAAGCGACCGCTCTATAGTAAGAGCCCCATAAAACGACAAAGACTCCTATCGGTCACTTGTTGTAACAGTGCAGCGCACGCGGCTGTCATCAACACCTTCCGCCGCCCCCGGGGCGCGCGGGGACAATGTCGCCGGAAGGCGGCCTCACCCGGACGAGCGGTTCAGGTGACCGGCTCCGTCCAGGCCGCCGACCACGTCCGGGGGCCGATGAGCCCGTCGACGGACAGCCCCTTCTCCGCCTGGAAGGCCCGCGCGACACCGGCGGTCCGCGAGCCGTACAGCCCGTCCGCCGCGATGCTCCAGCCGCGCTCCGCCATCCGCCGCTGCCAGCGCCTCAGGCCCGAGCGGTGCGAGAAGTACCCCGATACCGAGGACACCGGCCCGCTGCGGGGGCCGAAGTACCATCCGCGCGGAAGCGGGAAGGCGGGCGCCGCCTGGGCGCCCCCTCCGCCGTCGCCGGCCTCCGCTCCTTCGGCGGCGTCCATGCCCGCCCTGATCCACGCATAGAGCTGGTCTCCAGGACAGGAGGTGGAGTTGATGTCGCGGTGCCCCTTGCGCGCCAGCACACGGCCCGCCCGGCGGTTGGCCTCCTCGTACAGTGCCCGGATCGCAGCCTCGGCCTTCGGCGTGGCGTCGCCGTCGCGACCGATGAAGCACACCCCGATGCCCTGCGTGTTGCGTGGTGCGGCGTGCGCCCCGACCACCATCCACCCCCGTCCCTCGTAGACGGTGCCGTCTCGGTCGACGAGGAAGTTGTAGCCGATGTCGGCCCATCCGTTGCCGTCCATGTGGAAGTCCTGGATCGAACGGACGGACTGGGTCGGCGGGCCGGCCGAGTAGTGGACGGTGAATTCGGTGCGCCGCGACCAGTCCGTCGTGGCTCGAGAGCGCGGGGAGCGAGCTCCCCATTGCGATCGCCCGATGATATGGACCATGAATAACTCCCGTATTCAAAAAACGCTTGCAAAAGAAAAGGAACTGGAGAAACAGAAAAAGGGCCCGCCCCTAAGGGCGGGCCCGATGGTCGTCGACCCGTCTACGCTGAACGGCCGACCTGACACGGCGCTCCGGGGAGGGCCCCGTCTCAGGGGCCCCGCCGACGATCACCGGCCGTACGCGCCGTACACGGCTTCCGCGGTCGGCCTCACGAGTAGAACAGGCCGGGGCGGCGGGCCAGCACCGGCTGCTGCCTGGTCACTCCGACCGGGTTGAACCGGTCCGGATCTGCGCAGAAGGCACGGACCGCGCGGTCGATGTCGTCCTCGGTCACGGCCCGTACGCGGTCTCCACCGACAGGGGGAGCGAGTCCTCCGGTGCTCCCGGTTCCGATGCGGGTGAGGTACGCCGTGCGGTGGCTGATCGGCTGTCACAACGAGTCCTCGGGCTTGCGGCCCCTGTCCTCCGTTCCGCTGGTTGTGTACGTTCGTGTGTTCTCCATGCGGGCTCCTCGCCACCGCCCCTCCTGGCCCTGTCAGCCGGTCATCAGGACCGGCCCGCCCCCCTCTCAACCGAGCAAGGCGGTGACGATCGCCGCGGACGCGGCGACAACCGCAGACAGCGCGCTGACCGGCAGCGCGTAGCGCCAGCGGTCGATGGCGTCCAAGCGCGCACGATGGCGCTCCTGCTCCCTGCGGAGCGACTCCTGGGCCTGTTCGATGCGGTCCATGCGCGCGACGGCGGCCCGGACCTCGGACTGCGTCTCGCGCGTGGCGTCGTAGACGTCGCGCGCCGAGACGACCGAGGCGAACGGATCCGTCATTCCTCCCCCGTATCCCCTTTCCTCTCCTGTTCCCGGCCCGCCGGGTCCCGCGTCGGCGCGTCCTGAGCGATGCGGGCGCGCCTGCGCTCGGCCCGAGCCTGGGCTTCGGCCAGGCGCGCCCTCTTCTCCTCCTCGGCCCGGCGCACGCGCGGGTCGGCCGGGTGGGGGTGCCCGGTCATGGCGTGCACCAGGTCGGCGGCCAGGTAGTCCCCCACCGACCAGCCGCCGCCCGTTCCCCCGACACCGTGCACCGCCGCCTCCTGGGGCAGGTGCCGGACCAGTACCGCGAGACGTCGAAGGCTCATGTCCCCTCGCCAGAGACCGGCGAGGTCCAGCGCGTAGAAGCGCGCGAGGTCGGCCTCCACCGCGCCCGGGGCGTCCCGGATGAGGCGGAGGAGGCGCACTATTCCCCCGTGGAATCGAACCCGTAGGCCTCCGCGATCTGCTCGGCCAGGGCGTTGAGGTCGCTCAGGGTGGCCCCCGACGCCTTGAGCGCACCCCACTGCTCGGCTCCGAGCAGGGCGCGAAGGGCGGCCAGCACCTTCCCCTCCTCGAACGCCTCCGCGGCCTCCAGCGGCCAGGCGTCCGAGGTGGCGGGGATGCGGTACTCGCGTCCGCCCAGGGCGAGGCGCTTGTCCACGGCCCCGCTCCCGGCCAGGGCCTCGTTCCGGACGGCGGCCGCCGCCTCCGAGGAGGCGAGCACCCCTGCGGTCGTCGTGGTGCGGTCGTCGTTCATCGCGCGGTTCCCTTCGAAATGCGGTCGCCCGTGCCGCCGGTGCGGCGGGCGGCACTGCGGCCGGTGCTGTGCTCGGTCCTCGGCGGGGGCCGTCCGACCCCCGCCTGCTGCGCGGTTCTGCTCATCTGTGCTCATCGGGCCCACGGGGCCGACCGGACCGGGGCGAACCGCGTGAACTCCCCGGCCCGGCCGTTCAGGAGAGGGCTCAGGTGGTGCCGTCGGCCGGAGCGCCGGCCTTGCCCTTGTAGGTCTTGAACAGCACGGACTTGCCGTCCGAGTCGGGGTCGGTCGGGTAGATGGCGACGGTGATCTCGCGCTTGGCCAGCTCGGTGGCGTTCTCGGTGGCCTCACCGCGCTCGGCGACCTGAGCGTAGTTGGCCGAGATCGTCCGCTTGATGGTGTCGCCGCTGCGGGTCTCGAAGGCGATCTTGAACTTGGCCTGCAGATCCGGCAGGTTGACGTCGCCCTCGAAGGTGCCGTCGTCGCCGAAGGTCACGTCGTGCCCCGGGTAGATCAGGTCGTAGACGGCCTTGTTGTCCTCGAAGGGCAGGAAGGTGCGGGTCAGCTTGAAGTTGTTGTGCGTGGTCGCCACCAGCACACCGCCCCAGGCGTAGAGGTCCTCGGTCTCGACCTCCACCGCCTCGGTGATGCCCTCCTCGCCGTCGAGCAGGCCGACCTGCTCCCACTCGTTGCTGAAGTCGGCGCCGCCCTCGGGAATCGTCGCGTCCACGGGGGCGATGTAGACGTCGGCGTAGGCCCAAACGTTGGCGTTCTTCGCGTTGCCCATACTCGGAGCGTCCTTTCCGTCGTGTCTTTGATCGTGTTCGTCATCTCGCCCTTGTCGGGCGGAGTCGGCCGGCGCCTACACGGGGCGGGCGTCCGGCGTTCGGGCCGCATCGGCGGCCCAGGAAGGCCCCCGGCACGCGGCGCGGCCGGAGGCATGGTCGGTGGGCGGCCGGGCTCTGCAGGCCCGGCCGCGGGATCCGTCGAGAACAGAGCCTCAGGGGCGGGCCCTCAGCGGGGGCGCTGGGTGACCAGCACGCTGAAGGCCGCGTTGGGTTCGGGGACCTCGGGGTCGAACCCGGCCACCACAGCGGCCTCCTGGCGGACGGCGATGACGTCCGCGTCGCCCGCGTGCTCCAGCAGCGCGGCGTGGGCCAGCTGCGCCAGCGCCTTGGCCCCGTCCCGGTCATCGGTCCATGCCGAGACCCGGACCAGGCTCGTCTGGGTGATGGGGTACTCGCCGCCGGCGTCCTCACAGCGGACGCTCAGCCGCGGCGGCTCCCCGGGGTCGCGGTCGGGGAAGGACTCCTCTGCGACCTCCACGGAGGACCATTCCTCCGGGAAATCGGGAACCCGCCCGCGGAGATAGTCCGCAACGAGTCCTTCGGCGTCCGCGAAAGGCTGGACGATCACACCGTTCCTCCTTGGTTCTAGCGGTGTTCTAGTGGTGATGGGGTACCGGGACCGGGCTCGGCTCACATGGTCGGGGCCTGCCGAGCGCTGAGGCGGGAGGTGACCGCACCCCGCACAGGGCAGGGGGCAGGGACACGTGTGTGCGGAGGTCCTGCAATGACCTCCGGGTCAGACCGGCTCAGCGGGCCAGGCCCATGCCGGCCCGGCCGGTCCGAGGACTCAGGCCAGGTCGCCGGCGTCAGTGTGCGGATCGGGGCTGAGATCGTCGATGCCGCCCGACCCTCGGGCGTCGTTGCCGTAGCGCACGACATCGCGACAGGTTTCGGTGACGGAGAGTCCGACGTTCTCGGCCACGAGCTGATTGCCCGTGATGCGCAGCTTCTCGGCGCCCGTCGAAGCGCGCAGCCCGAAATTGTGGGCACGCGCCACGCGGTTGGCGTCGACCGTGACGCAGACGCCCCCGATCGTGTGGATCCCGTTGTTCTCAGCGTCGCTCACAGTGTTCCCGCACACCTGGACCTCGTCGGTTCTGTGCAGGAAGATGCCGGTCGTGCCCGCGTTCGCGACGCTGTTGCCGGCGATCACCACCCAAGCGGAGTCCTGGTAGTGGATCCCGGAGATGGCCGTGCGGCGGACCGCGTTGTCGGAGAAGACCGAGCAGCGGGCGCGCTCGGCCCGGACGCCGTAGCTCCCGGGCCCGCCGGTCCCGTCGATCGCGTTCCCGGTGATCGCGGTCCCCTCGATCCATCCCCCGTTGGGCCTGCCGAGCAGCGCGACCGGGCTGAGGCTTCCCGAATCGAGGAAGGTGTTGCCGGAGATCGCGATACCGCTCTGCACCTGTGACAGCCCGGTGGGGGCGCCCCACTCGGGCGGGCGGGTGTCGTTCTCCTTCGTGTCGTCGATGGCGGCCACCGTGACCCCGCCCTGGCAGCCGGAGAAGGTGTTGCCCGAAACGGCGACCTGGCTCCATGCGTACGCGTGCACCCCTTCCCGGGTGCACTCCTCGAAGTGGCAGTCGGTGATCCGCACCCGCGTATGGGCGCGGCCGCGCGTCGCCGAGTGCGACCCGACGCCCCGCGGCCACGGCTCCGCGCCCGGGGTGCCGGAGCGGGCGAAGACGCAACCGGAGATGGCGACGTCGGTGCACGGGGTGTCGTCGTAAGGCCCGAACTCGCCGAAGTACGCGCTCCCCTTGGCCAGGTCGAGCTGGATCGCCTCGCTGAAGTACCGGTCGCCCTCGGCATCGAAGAACCCGAGGAAGGCGACGTTGCGCACGCGCGCCCGGCGCGTGGAATTGAACTCGATCGCGTGGTAGCCGGGAACGTCCCGGACCACCGTGTCCTTGACGGTGACGCCGTCGGCGTGGCCGAAGGAGAGGATGTTGTTGTAGGAGGTGACCACCGAGCCGTTGCCGTCCCAGGTGCCGCCTTCGAGCACGATCCCGCCGTGTCCGGTGTGGCCGGGGTGGTCCTGGTCCGGATCACCGTTGGTGAGCAGGGTGTCCGCCCGGTCGCGGCGCACGACGGCGTCGTGCGCGAGAACGACGCGGGTGCCGGAGTAGACCCTCAGCGGCGGGTTCTGCACGGAGTAGGTGCCGGAAGGGATCCGGACGGTCCCGCCGCCGGCCGCGCGGGCCTCGTCCAGGGCGGACTGGACGGCGGCGGTGTCGTCCTGCTCCCCGTCACCTGCGGCACCGTGGTCGAGAACGTCGATGATGCCGTACTCGGTACCGCCGAGGGGGCGCTGCTCGGGATCGAGCAGGCCGTCCTCGTCCAGGGTCGCCAGGCCGCCGGGGACCCCCAGCACGTCGCCGGCCGTCCAGACCCCGCTCAGTTCGGACTCGGCCATCAGTGGTCCTCCTTCCCACGGCGCCGCCGTCCTAGGACGCCATCGAGCCGTTTGTGGAGGTAGGCGGTCACCGCGTAGGCGGCACCGGCCAGGGCGGTCGTGGCGACCGTCCCCGCACCGATGGCCTCCACGGGGCCCGCCAGCTCGGCGACCGCCGCGGCGGCACCGGTCAGCGCGGCGACGGCCGTGCCCTGCCCCAGGGAGCGGAGCGCGACCGTCCGCGCGTCGTGTCTGTTTCCGATCGTGGACACACTTCTCCTCTCGTGTGTGCGTGTGGGAGTGCGCGCGTGCGCGTCTTCGCGCGCGTGGATCCGGAGCCGCGCTACTCCGGCGGGGCGGGCGGGGTGCCGGCGCCCTCGTTGTAGAAGGGGGCGACCCGCATGGCCCCGGGGTCGTTCTGGCAGCGCCCCTGCAGTTCGACGCGGACCGGGCCGTCGAAATTGAGGAAACGTCGACCGTCCACCTCGAACCGCTCGGTACGGGTCCGTCCCTCCTCGACCGGGCGGGTGTCGATGAGTTCACCGTCGACGAGGAAGCGGACGTCCCCGCCGCCGTAGGTGCCCCTCGTCTTGAAGTAGAAGGTCACCGCGGTGTGCTGGAAGACGGCCCAGGCATAGATGACCGGGCCCCAGAAGTCGCGGTTCCACAGGAACCACGAGTCGGGATCATCCACGATCCAATGGGTGGCGACCGGCATGACAGGGCGGGCCAGACCGACGCCGTCGGGCCCCTCGGCCACCACCGCATTGCCCTCCTGGTCGCGCAGCGCCCACTGACCGCTCTCACTCTCCTGCTCACGCAGGTCCAGCACCGCCGATCCGTCCTTAGGACGGCCCAACCACAGCCGCGAACCACCGCCCTCGTCGTCGGCGCCCACGTGCATCATCCGGTCGGTCTCGCGGCGTCCGGCAACACGCAGTGCGCCCCCGCCACCGACCAGGATTCCGCCTGCCCGAATGGCGGCGAACCGAACCCGCGACTGCGCCGCCGTGTAGGCCTTTCGCACGCGGCGTTGGAGGCTCGTCCATGAGGTACCCCAGTCCGGAGGGTAGGCGGGGAGGGGCATTACGCTCTCCTTTCATTCATCCCCGTCCTGCAACCTCTGGGTCAGGGGCAGGACGGCGCGAGGGGCGGCGCCGGTGCGCCGCCCCTCGCCCTATGTATTGCCTGTATTGCCGCAGATGTTCTGGAATCGGTCCCACCCGCACGGTCAGCGGCCTGGTCACGCCGGCGGCTCCGCTTCAGGAACCGAACCGGCACCCTCGTTGTAGAAGTGGATCGCGTACAACCCGGCGTTCTCGCCGACCACCCGGCCCTCGAGCACGACCGGCACCGGGCCTTCCCGGTTCAGGAAAGGCCTCCCGTCGACGACGAAGCGTTCCGTCACCGTTTCCGCCGGAACCCGCGCCTTGATGGTTCGGGTACCGATGGTGTCTCCGTCCATACGCAACCGGATCTGGCAGTCACCGGTCAGCGCAGCCGCCTGGAAGTAGAAGGTGACCACGGTGTGTTGGAAGATCGCCCAGGCTGCGAGTATCGGCTCCCACGATCGGGATTCCGTGGCCGGCCATGTCTGCACGAGGCCGTCGACCCAGTGGGTCACGACCGGCATGACAGGCCGAGCCAGCCCGACTCCCGTGGGCCCCTCGGCCACCACGGCATTGCCCTCCTGGTCGCGCAGTGCCCACTGACCGGTCTCGCCCTCCTGCTCACGCAGGTCCAACACCGCCGATCCGTCCTTAGGACGGCCCAACCACAACCGCGAACCACCGCCCTCGTCATCGGCGCCCACATGCAGCGTCCGACTGCCTGTGCGCTCAGCCTCGACCGTGAGCGCCCCGCCTCCGGTCACGAAGATCCTGGCCGCCTTGATGGCAGCGAACCGGACCCGGGACTGCGCTGCCGTATAGGCCTGGCGGGCGCGGCGTCGGATGTCCTTCCATGACCTCTCCCAGTCAGGCGGGTACGCGGGGGACATCAGGCCGCCTCCGGATGCACCGGGCTCAGTACGGCTGTCGCCCCGGAGTCCTCGGACTCGAACCGCTCGGGGTCGGCCTCCGTCTCCTCTTGGAAGATCAGCGTCGCCGCCTCCTGCCCGTCGTCCCGAGACACCGGCGTCACCTCGATTCCGATGACCCGCCAGCTCTTGGAGAACGACGGGCGCCCCCGTACCAGGGGGAACCAGTCGTTGACGAGCGTGAGCCGGGCCCGGTCACCGAGGTTCGCCGGGGAGAAGGAGGTGTCCTCACCGAGGCGCACGGTCACCTGCGGGAACCGGGACGCGCCGAGCGTCCGGCTCGCCCGCCAGCGCGCGTAGTCGTCCAAGACATCGGTGTCAGTGATGCCTTGGTAGTCGACGGTGCGCTCCAGCAGAGGCCACCCCGCCTTCCGGTAGGCGGGGTCCTCCCAGGTGTCCGAGAGCGACGGCTCGGATTCCTCACTGAGGTCGTCGTTGGGGGTGTCGCCCCGCGCACGCCACGACGTCGCCGTGTCGCCGGCATCCGCCGGGTACGACCACGAGAGGACGTTGCCCGGCTGGGCGAAGACGTGCTCGGTGATGTCCTGCCCCATGCGCAGGTCCACCACGAACTCCCGGACCCTCCTGTCCCGCTCGGGGCGGGTGCGGATCATCCACTCGGGGCCGTCGACGACCTCGGCGAGCTCCTCCAGCCGCTCGCCGTAGGTCGCGGCCTCTGACGAGCGGTAGCGCCGGGTGCGGTACACGCCGGAGATCTCCGGCCCGCTGAGCTCCAGTCCGATCGGGCGCTCGCGCTCCATGTGGGCCGCGAGTCCGCGTGCGATGTCGAGCTGGTCGGCGTTGCGGAACTCCAGGTCCTCGCGGATCTCCCGGTGGTAGAGGTAGCTCTCGAGAGAAGCGCCGTCGAGCGACAGAGAGATCCTGCCACGTTCATCGCAGGACGGTTCGGCGGACCAGATGATGTACGAGCCCCAGATCTCCGATCCCCGCCATACGTGCACGATGGTCCGCCCGGGGCCGCGGCGCAGGCGCCCGTCGTACCGGCCGGCGACCTTTGCCGCGAGTTCGGCCGAGTCGGGGTTGGTAATCGGAAACGACGCTGAGAAGGAACCAGGCTGGCCGATCCTCCGGTCGAAGGAGACCCCGGAGAGGTCGAGCTCGGCGACGGGGCGGTCGGTGAGAAGGTCGCAGAACTGGTACCTATAAACCGTCATCACGACGCCCAGTAAACAAGGTTGTCCGCACTGATCCACCCCGTGTCGTAGAGGTTATAGGCATAGATATCCCCATCACTCCTGACTTCCAGCCGGGAGGAGTTGAATCCCGCATCGCGATTCTGCCCGGATGCCGTGGACCACCGGACAAGCGCCGGGGGCTCAAAGCCACTCGGAGCTCTGGCGATCTTGCTTGCATTGACCTCCCTATCGTCGTCGACCACAAATGTCCCCCGCATGAACACTAGACCTTGCGGAGTTGCACGCATCTCGACCGGGTCATCAGGTTTGTGTGTAACACCCTCGGTCATCTCGACCCTTCGCCATTCCCCCGGACGCCCTAGGTAACGCTCATCAAGCTCCTGCAGCAGCGCACGCCTCGCCTCTGCCCCGACTACCCCTCTCCAATCCCCACCATTTCGCTGGTAGAGGTCGCCGACGGAATTGACATGAACGAGCATCCCCTCCGGAACGCTGTCGAGCCTCGCACGTGCTGCCAGATCCGGCACCGCCACGACACCACCGGCCGTAGCCGTGTACGTCCTCATGTCCTGAACCGCGCTTCCCCAGGGAATGCCGCCGGTTCCGGCGCTCGCCCCCTGAGGGATGTCCACCGCGTGGAGCGGGATGAACGAGGCATCAACCGCCTCGTCGATGACCCTCACGGCAGCGTCGGTATTCCCGGATTCGTCAAAGCGGTCGTCATTGACGACGACGCCGATGACGTCGGTACGCGTGCCGTCGCCATCACCATCATCGATCACGACCTCGACGGTGTCGGTGTTGACGACGACGTAGGCGCCCTGCAGCGGGGAGCTGCCTCCAGGAACGACGGCGGCGAACGGGGCGATGCGGGCCGTCATCCCCTCGCCAGCGAGGTCAGCGGCGCCAGGGGCGTAGAAGATCCCCCCACGTCTGTCGAGCGGCCACTGACCGTCGGTGGCCCCGAGCAGCGCACCGATCAGCAGCCTGTGGTCCTCCAGCCCGGTTTCTCCCGATGTCAGAGCAAGTGCACGAATCGTCATTCTCTCCTCTTTCTCTCAGACGCCTTCGGAGCAGGCGCACATCCCCGTCGCACTTCGGGGGGGGGATCGATGTACGGACCGCCCGACCAGCGGACCCGAATACGGCGGTGAAATACGTTCTCCGGCCGGGGCCTACATGTAGGCGTCCCGCCAACCGATCCGCAGGCGGGCCTCCGGGCCCGCCGGGACGCCGCGGAAGGTGATCGCGGACCGGCCTGGCGGGACGGTCCACGCCTCCGGCGGGACCGAGCGCGGGGTGAGCGTGTAGAAGCGGTCGGCGCCGTTGAGAAGCACCGTCCCGGCCTCGCAGTCCACGGTCAGGACGTCCCCTGCCGTGAGGGCGATGGCGAACTCCATCACGTGCCCGGAATCCGCGTTCACCACGCGCGGGCGGTCGCAGGGACCGCTGATGTCGATGCGCGGGTGCGCGACCGCGTCGCCGGCGTTGAGAACGGTCACCGCACCCCCTGCAGCCGCCGCACCGTAGTCGAGCGGGTAGTCGAGGGGATACTCCAGTCCGCCCGCGATGCTCACCGGCGCTTTGACGACCGCGGTGCGCTCACGCCCGTACCGGCGCGGGTCCGCGCACGTCCACTGCAGGGAGACCACCGGCCGCCCCGCCTGGTAAGCGGCCCCTCCGGGGATGGACCGCGCCGCCACCTGCCCGTAGGCGGTCAGGGTGCGGCCGCCGATGCGGGCGGTCAGCGGACGCTCGCGGGCGTCGTCCCGCACCGCCGTCGCCCGCCGGATGCGGTCGAGGTGGTCGTCCAGGCGGTGCAGCCCCCCGCCCGCGACCACGACGCCCGTGGCGGTGACGGTGCGCTGCTGGGCCAGAGAGCGCCCCGCCCAGGCGCCGTGCCGCGAGGACCGGGAGACGTTGCCCGAGTCCACGTCGGGCAGGTCGTCCCAGCCCTCGATCTCGGTGAGCGCGAGGACCCGGCCGTCGAACAGCGGGTTCCCGTCCCAGTGGATCTGTCCTTCGGCGATCTGGGCCATCACATCCCCCTCGAACGGGCGAGGAACATCAGCCGCTCGCCCACCTGGTGCGGCGACATGCGCTCCGTCGCCTCGAACCGCTCGATGTTGACCGCGGGCCCCGGGCGCGCCGCGGCGGGCGCGGACCTCTGGGCCCACGCGTGCCGGACGACCTCCGGGGACGGGGGGACCGGCGCGACGCCGGCCGAGATGTCGCCCGTGATCCCCGACAGCTGCGACTGCAGCCGGGGCAGGCGGTCGTCGAGGCCGTCCATGAGGCCGTCCATGATCATCCGGCCGTTGGGCTTGAGCAGCGCCATGTCGACCCGGCGCGGGCCCTTCCAGTCCGGGATGACGTCCGTGACCTCGCCGAGTTTGCTCTTCAGGCTCCCCCACATCGCTCCGATGCCGTCGATCAGGCCGTTGATGATGTTCTTGCCGGCCTGGAGGAGGAAGTCCTTGGCGTTGGAGAACGCCCCCTTGACCTTGCCAGGGATGCCCCGGACGAAGTCCATGAGCGCGCCGATCTTCCCGCTGACGCCGTCCTTCATCCGCTGGAACGCCGCCACGGCCAGGTCCTTGGCCCGGCCGAACGCGGACGTGATCCGCTCCTTGACGGAGGACACGATCCCGGCGATCCGGTCCCGCACGGCCGTGAAGAGTGCCACCGCCCGGTCGCGGAACCCGGTGACCTTGGCGACCACCCATTCCACCCCGGCGCCGACGGTCTCCTTGATCCACTGCCAGGCGGTGGAGAACGCGGTGGTGATCCGCTCCCAGAGCCCGGTGAGGAAGCCCGCGATCGTCTCCCCCGCGCTGCTGATGAGGCCGATGAGGAACTGCCACGCCTGCCCGGTGAGCTCCTTGATGGTCTCCCAGGTCGTGGCGATGAACTCCTTGATCAGCTCCCAGTGGGTGAACAGCAGGACGAACGGGTGGTTGGCGATGAGCTCCTTGATCCATTCCCACGCGGTCTGGATCAGCGCGACCAGCCCGTCCCAGAAGGCCTGGGCCTTCTCCTTGAGCACGTCCCACATCGCGGGAAGGGTCTCGGTGAAGAACTCCATGACCCCGGCCGCGATCTCCTTGACCTTCGCGAACGCGGCCTGGACGATCTCGCGGAACGTCTCGCTGTTGTTGTAGGCGTAGACCAGACCGGCCACGAGGGCGGTGAGCGCCGTCACGATCAGTCCGATGGGATTGGCCTTCATCGCGACGTTGAGCGCCTTCTGCCCGACCGAGGCGATCTTGGTGCTCTTGCCATAGCTCACGACCGCGCGGCCCATCTTCTTCATGGCGCCGCCGGACTTGCCGACGTCCTGGCCGAAGCCCCGCAGCCGTGTCGTGAAGTTGTTGAGTTTCTCCGTCGCCTTAGTGAACCGCTTCTGAGCGCGCGCGGAGAAGAATTCGAAGCTCTTGTCCGCGAGGATCTGTCCGGCCTGGGCACCGGCCTCCGGCAAGTGCTCGGTGAGCGCCTCACCGACCTTCCCACCGATCGCCTGAACGATCGGCGGCGCATTCTCCAGGCCGCTCTCGATGGCCGAATTGGCCTCTTCCGCGAGCTTCTCCCCCGCCTGCTGGCCGGTCACCTTCCCGGCCTCGGAGATCGCGGGGGCGAGGAACGCCTGCGCCTTGGTGCCGATCCCGCCCAGCGCCTTGGGGATGGCGTCCAGGCCGTCCGCGACGTTGACCGCCGCCCCGGACACCAACTGGTTGCCCAGCGCTTTCCCCTGCTCCAGGCCGATCGTGGGGAGCCCGCCCGAGAACACCGCGCCGATCCTGCCGGGAACGCCCTTGACCGCCCCCGGGGCCGCCTTCAGTCCGCTGACGAGCCCTTGGGCCCCGCTCGACAGGCCGTCCCGCAGCTTCGCGGCGATCGCCCCGCGGTCCTCCAGGGTGTCCAGGGCCTTGCCCACCGCCCCGAAGGCCTTGTCGGCCGCCCCCGGAAGCCGTTCGAGGCCGGCCTGGAACCCGGCCTCAAGGCCGGCCCCCAAGCTCTCCCCGATCGTCTCGCCCACCGTGATCTGGGCGTTCTCGAAGAACTTCTCCAAGCCCTTCTTGATCGCGTCGCCCGCCTGCGCGCCCACCGCTTCGAAGTCGATGCCCAGATCCAACTGGGCCGCCGTCGCCATAGTCCTCCTCTCCGTCCCCCCGCCCTCGGCCATAAGAAAAGCCGCCCGGACCGTCCGGACGGCTGATGAGACGCGCCCCCTCCGCGAAGAGGGGCCGTGGTCGGATGCGCCCCCTGAAAGAGCGGAGGAGACCAGGGCAACAAAAAAGGCCCGGCGCGGCGCCGAGCCTTGGGCACACTTGTGGTGCTGCGAAATATCGTGCCACGCGATCGACCGGCCACGCAAGTGGAGGCCGTGACTTCCTCCGGAGGCACTGCATCCATGCAGGCCATCGCACACCAGAAAATATTGGCCTACATTGCCGAGTACCTCCGGCGAACCGCTGAACGCCTGACTGACAGATTTAGGGATGACCGGCTCGGATCCTGCATTCTCCTGGGCCTCCCCTGGGGCCAGCCGCGTCTGCCGCCCATCGGCCGGCCCCCGGGACGTCCCTCGATGTGACCGAGCTCCAGCAACTGATGGCCCCGCTGGTCCCCGGCCCCAAGCCCGGCGGGCGCCCGCCGGTGCACGAGCGCCGTTGCATCGCAGGCGCCCTGGCCTGCTGGGTCAGGCCGGGGTGCGCCTGGAGGCCGCTGCCTCACGACCTGCTGCCCTGGAAGACGCTCTACCACCACTGGAGGCTGTGGAGGATCCCGGGCCGCAGGGAGCAGATCCTGTACCACCTGCGCGGACGCGAACAATTGCGCCTCGGGCGCGATCCGGAGCCCTCGGCCGACGCCATCGGCTCCCCGAGCGTGCGGGCCGCCGACCGTGGCGGGGAGCACGGATACGACGGCGCCAAGAAGGGGGCGGAGAACAAGCACCACATCATGGTCGATGTGCCGGGGACGCCCTGACCCGTTTCAGACGTCCTCGAGATGCGGCGTTCTGAGAGGGCGGTGACGCGGGAGGCAGGAGGCCCGTCGAGTAGAGCGGTCGGGTGCCAGAATAGTGCGTCGACAACGGCCCTGGCTTCACGGGCATGCACGCTTCTGCTCAGGCCAAGACGGCTATGGGTCGAAGAAGGTTCTGCACAGACCCTTGAAGCTCTAGCCGGGCTGCTGGAGGAACGCGCGCGGCCATCACCATTCGCGACGCTCCACACCTCAGCGTTTCCGTATATGCCTGTGTCGTCTGCTGCCGCGGAGAGGAGCGGGCGGCGTCGCCGACGCTCGCAGCATTTCAGCGATAGAGACAATCGCAGGCGAACGCCTAGACTCGCACGATCACGCCCCGGATACTGACGGGCTCCCCCCGCTGCGGTGGGACTCCGATCAGCGCCCGGCCTCCTCCGCTGTCGGCACAGGGGCGTTCATGATGAGTTCGTCCAGGGCTCTCTTCTCCCGTTCATACCTACGGGTAGCCTGCCAGAGCCTCGTCACGATGAAGGCTTCGAAGAGCAGGAGGCCGGCACACGACGCACCGATGATCCAGAGCATTGCCACAGGGAAGAGCGTCCCCACCAGGGGAGCGACGATAAAGACGCCCATCTGGAACTCGATACCGCTGAACAAATGCGGGCGGACGCGATGACGAAGCAGGAATTCTCGGAACCGGGCATAGAAGACGAACCGCTCTGCGAGGCTACCGGAAGGGTACTGCTTACGAGCCTGCTCCTGGTGCTCTTCGATATCTCTTCCTTCGGCCTCGCCATCACCATCGCCACCAGCGTCGACATCCGCCACAATTCGCGGACAGAGCTCGCTGAAACGCTTTTCTCCAATGGCTTGCTGAATCCGGCTCTCCTCGACCCCCAACTCCATGAGCGCATACTTGATACGCGACTTCTGAGAGCGGCGCATCTTCTTGCGGACCTTCGCCATCTGAGGCGAGTTCAGATAACGGAACATGTCCGTGAAGACGACGGCAAGTGCGAACCACACGAACACCGCGTCGCCCGTGGACGCGTACTGTCCCCACATCAGTCCGATGGTACAGATCAGGACGCGAACACGATCAAAAACGTAATCCAGCCACGAACCGAAGACAGTTCCATTGCCCTTGAGCCGAGCAATTTTACCATCCATACAGTCCAGCAGAAAACTGACGTGGAAGACCACGGCGCCAACCACTAGGCCGATCGAGTCCCCCCGACTGAACGACCACGCCGCCCCCAGCCCGAGGAGCAGCGCTCCGATCGTCAAATGGTCAGGGGTGATGGAACTCCGGTTCGCCACAGCTCTGACCATGCGGGAAGCGAGAGGATCAACCAGGTACACCGTCCACCAGGAATCCCGACGCTTATATGTTCGTTCGCGAACATCCGCGAGTGTAAATCCATTTGATGTCATTTCATCGATCTCCGTTTTCAATTGGATACAAGGAGCGACCCACCCTGTGCGGTTGTGAAGTGCGATGACGGCGATAGGGGAGCGCCCCCGGCGCCTGCCCACTCGACCCACCCGCCGCTCCGGGACGACCTCCGCCTGCGCAAGCGCCGCGCACCGACAAAGATGTCCCGAAGGATCCTCATGCGGCGAATCACCCCTCCACCTGGCGGCCGCCAGGATGGTCACACTCCTCGTCGATCACACGAAGCAACAGACCGCCCTGGGGCACGTACTTCTTCACCGGGAGCGGCAGCACTCCACCGCAGGACACGACGGGACAGGATGGGCGGCTCACATCCCGGATCAACGGTAATGGATCAATGTAACCAAACCGCACACAACGAGACACGCCTCGTTCCTCTCCGTGTTACCTGGGGTCATCGCCCCCTGCTGCCGCCACACGTGAGTGACTCGGCGCTCCCTCCCACTTCCGGAGCCCAGTCCACACGGACCGAACGTTTCCCCAGCGTCATACGTAGGATGCCACCCGGAGGGAGTAGGTTTACCAGACATGCACGATTCGCGACTCTTGCCTGGTCACGGCTAGGAAGCGCACGAAAGGTGGGCCGCACCCGTCTCGCGGTGCGGCCCATTGGCGCCGTCTCGGCGGAACCTCTCTGCTCTTCAGGCGCGGATCCCGTGCTCCACAGTGCTATCCGACCGTCACTCGCCCTTCCAGTCCGGCTTGCGCTTCTCGGCGAAGGCCGCGGCGCCCTCCATGGCGTCGTGGCTGACGAACACCGGGCCGGTGATCGCGTCCTGGCGGGTCCACATCTCCTCGGTGGACCAGTCGTCGGAGGCCGTGATCACCTCCTTGGACACGGCCACCGCCATCGGCGCGTTGGCGGCGATGCGCGCCGCCAGCGCGCGGGCGCCCTCCAGGGCGCCGCCGCTCGGCGCGACCGTGTTCACCAGGCCGAGCTCGCCCATGCGCGGGGCGCCGACGAAGTCGCCGGTCAGCGCGAACTCCATGGCGATGTTGCGGGGGATGCGCCGGTGCAGCCGGAGCAGCCCGCCGCCGGCGGCCACCAGTCCCCGCTTGGCCTCGGGGATGCCGAACTGCGCGTCCTCGGCCGCCACCACCAGGTCGCAGGCAAGGACCGCCTCGAACCCCCCGGCCAGGGCGTAGCCCTCCACCGCGGCGATGAGCGGCTTGCGCGGCGGGCGCTGGGCGAAGCCCGCGAAGCCGCGCCCCTCCACCACCGGCACCTCGCCCTTCATGAACGCCTTGAGGTCCATGCCCGAGCAGAAGGTGCCGCCCGCGCCGGTCAGGATCCCGACCGTCAGGTCCTTGCGGGAGTCCAGCTCGTCGAGCGCCTCGGCGATGCCCTGGGCCACCGCGGCGTTCACCGCGTTCTTGGCCTTGGGCCGGTCGATTGTGATCACGGCGACCCCGTCGGCCGCCTCGAACCGGACCTCGGGGCCGGTCCCCTCTTCCGCTGCCATGCGCCCTCCTACTTCGGCGGCATGCGCAGGCCGCCGTCGATGCGCACGACCTCGCCGTTGATGTAGCTGATCTCCAGGAGCGAGCGCACCAGGCGGCCGAACTCATCGGCGGTGCCCAGGCGCTTGGGGAAGGGCACCGGCGCGGCCAGGCGCTCCTTGAAGGCCTCGGACTCGGGGCCCTGCCCGTAGATGGGGGTGTCCAGGATGCCGGGGGCGACCGTGTTCACGGTGACGCCGATCGCCGCCAGGTCCCGCGCGGCCGGCAGCGTCATGCCGATGACGCCGCCCTTGGAGGAGGAGTAGGCGATCTGCCCGATCTGGCCCTCGATGCCGGCGAGGGAGGCCGTGTTCACGATGGCCCCGCGCTCGCCGTCCTCGCCGACCGGCTCGGTCTCGCTCATCGCCGCCGCCGCCAGGCGCAGCAGGTTGAAGGTGCCGATGAGGTTGACCTCGATGACCTTCTTGTAGCTGGCCAGGTCGTGCGGCTGCCCCTCGCGGTTCACCGTGCGGGTCGCCCAGCCGATCCCGGCGCAGGCCACCGCCGCGCGCAGCGGGCGCCCGGTGTCGACCGCGGCCTGCACGGCCGCCTTCACCTGGTCCTCGTCGGAGACGTCGGTGGCCACGAAGCGCCCCCCGACCTCCTTGGCGACGGCCTCGCCGCGATCGGCGTTGAGATCGGCCACCACCACGGTCGCCCCGGCCTCGGCCAGCTGCCGGACGGTCGCTTCACCCAGCCCGCTCGCGCCGCCCGTGACGACGGCGGAAATTCCGTTGAGATCCATGTGAGGAACCCTACAGACCCGCCCCCGCGGGGACTAGAACCGGGTTCGGTTTTCCGGGGCGGGTGCTCAGTCCTGCTCGGGGCCGCTCTGCCAGCGCTGGTAGACCGCCTCGTCCACCAGCTCGGCCGCCAGGGTGTAGGCGTGGGTGCGGTTGAAGTCGGCGGCGCCCGCCCCCACCGCGAACGGCAGCACCTCGTCATCGGCCAGCGCGATCTCGTAGCCGTGCGCCGTGGTGATCCGGTGCAGCCGGCCGCTGTCGGTGCGCTCGGTGCCGTGGTACTCGATGACCTTGGCTCCGGCCAGGTCCGTGAGGATCCTGCCGAGCGGGTCCGTGGGAGGCCAGGCCATGGCTCTCGCTCCTCCGGGGTCGGTGCGCCTGCGGGCGGTGGGCTCCCTTGCAGCCTGCCATCCGGCGGGGCGCCGCGCAGCCCGCCGGAAAACCCGTTGCCCCGGGGCGGGGGCGCGAGTAGCGTCGTATCCGTGCGCATCTGATCGTCGAGACCACGCGCCGGGAGCAGCGGAAGCTCGCCCGCAGAGGCTGGAGCAGACCCCCTCCCGGCGCTTTCCTGTCCGGTGATTCCTGCATCCGGCGTGGTCTCGACGACGGTGTCCGGCGCACTTCTCTGCGCCCGGGCCCGCTTTCGGGCACCCTGACGCCGGCGTCACGGCCCGCCCCGAACCCTTTCGGAGGTGGCGTTTGACCTCTCGTACGACCGAACCGCGACTCGGCGGCCACCGGTCCCCCGCTGAAGGGGGCGTGGCCGAAGGGCCGACACCACTGCTGAGCGCCCGCGACCTGTCCAAGGCCTACGGCGCCCGCGCCGTCCTGGACGGGCTGTGGCTCGACGTCGCCCCGGGGCAGCGCCTCGGCCTGGTCGGCGAGAACGGCGCCGGCAAGTCGACCCTGCTGTCGCTGCTGGCCGGGGCCACCGACCCCGACGCCGGGGCCGTCTCACGGCCTCCCGAGACCGGCTACCTCACCCAGGAGCCGCCCTTCTGCGAGGACACCACGCTGGGGGCGGCGGTCGAGGAGGCCCTGTCCGAGCCGCGCGCGGCCGAGCGGGAGCTGACCGCCCGGGCGGAGGCCCTGGAGGACGGGAGCGCGGCGTCCCAGCGCGCCTACGCGGAGGCGCTGGAGCGCGCGGAGGCCCTGGACGTGTGGGAGGCCGACCGCCGGGCCGGGCAGGTGCTCTCCGGGCTGGGGCTCGCACAGGTGGAGTCCGACCGCCCGGTGTCGGCCATGTCCGGCGGACAGCGCCGCCGACTGGCCTTGGCCGCGCTGCTGATCCGGCGCCCGCGCGCGCTGCTCCTGGACGAGCCGACCAACCACCTGGACGACGACGCGGTGGCCTTCCTGGAGGAGTACGTGTCGAAGCTCCCCGGAGTAGTGGTGCTGGCCAGCCACGACCGCGCCTTCCTGGACGCGGTGTGCACCGGCCTGCTCGACCTGGACCCCTCCTCGGACCGGGGGCCCACCTATTACGGAGGCGCCTACACCTATTACCTGGAGGAGAAGCGCAAGGCCCGCCAGCGCTGGGAGCAGCGCTTCCGGGACGAGCAGGAGGAGCTGCGCGCCCTGCGGGTGTCGGTGGACGTGACCGCACGCCAGGTCGCTCCGGGACGCCCCTTGGGCAATAACAGCAAGATGCTCTACGACTTCAAGGGCGCGCGTGTGCAGAAGCAGCTGTCACGCCGAGTGCGCAACGCCCAGCGGCGCCTCGACGAGCTGGAGGGCACCCAGGTGCGCAGGCCTCCCAAGCCCTTGGCGTTCTCAGGGACGCTCACCGGCGGTGCGACCGCCGGCGGGGGCCCGGCGCTAAGCGCGCGCGGGCTGGAGGTCCCCGGCCGGCTGAGCCTCGACCGCCTCGACCTGCTGTCGAACGGGCGGCTCCTGGTCACGGGTCCCAACGGCGCCGGGAAGTCGACCCTGCTCCTCGTCCTGGCCGGAAAGGTCGCCCCTGCGTCGGGCGAGGTGCACGTCCACGGCGGCGCCCGGGTGGCGCTGCTGGAACAGGACGTGGAGTTCCCCGACCCGGAGCGCACCCCGCAGGAGATCTACACCGCGGCGGTCGGCCGGCTGGCGGACCAAGGCGTCCTGAAGGGCGCGGACGCGCCGTCGCTGGACGAGCTGGGGCTGATGGCCCGCCGCGACGTCCGCCGTCCCGTCGGCGAGCTGAGCGTGGGCCAGCGGCGCAGGCTCGCCCTGGCCCTGATGGTGGCCGCGGCCCCGCACGTGCTGCTGCTGGACGAGCCGACCAACCACATCTCGCTGGCACTGAGCGAGGAATTGGAGGAGGCCCTGAAGACGGCCCCGGGCGCGGTGGCGGTCGCCAGCCACGACCGGTGGCTCCGCCGCACCTGGGAGGGAGACCGCCTGCACCTGGAGAACGGGGAGCCGAGGTAGAGAGGGACCCCACGAGTGGCCCAGAGCGTGCGGTGGCACCGAGCGCCTGGGCCGCTCTGCGGCTAACCTGTACTCCCAGGCCGATGGCTAAGGAGGTGGCGGCCGTGTGCGCCCAGCCGGTCCCCGAGTGGATGATTCCGCCTTCGGACGGGTTCCACGCCGAAGACCTCGACAGACTTCCCGACCTCCCTCCGCACACCGAGCTCATCGACGGGAGCCTCGTTCTCGTGAGTCCGCAGAAGAGCTTCCACACGCTCATGATGGACCTCCTCGTCGCGGCACTGCGGGCATGCGCTCCGGACCACCTGAGGGTCCGCCGTGAGATGACGACCACGCTCGGGCCCCGCCAGAGACCTGAACCCGACGTCATGGTCGTCCATGCCTCGGCGGTCACAGGCGGGGAGCAGACGTCGTTCCCCCCCGAGTCGTTGGAGCTGGTGGTCGAGGTGGTCTCCCCCGAATCGCGGGTCCGGGACCGGGAACGCAAGCCGCAGCTCTACGCCCAGGCCGGCATCCGGCACTTCTGGCGCGTGGAGGCGGACGAAGAGCGCCCCGTCGTCTACGTCTACGAGCTCGACCCGTCCGCATCCTCGTACGCGCTGACCGGCATCCACCACGACCGGCTGAAGCTCGGCAGGCCCTTCCCGATCGACATCGACCTCACCGAGGTCGACCGGCTCTGAACGGCTCCGGGCCTCCCCCGCCCCGGGACAGCTCGTGCTCCAAGGCGTCCAGCTCGGCCCCGCCCGCCATGTGGTGGGTCAGGTCCTCCAGGCCGAGGGCCGAGCGCGGGGCGTCCAGCTCCGCCTCGCCCAGCCGCAGGACGACGAAGCGGTCGCCGACCATGTAGGCGTGGTGCGGGTTGTGGGTGATGAAGACGACGCCCAGCCCGGCGTCCCGGGCAGCCGTGATGTACTTCAGCACCACCCCCGACTGCTTGACGCCGAGCGCGGCGGTGGGCTCGTCCAGGATCAGCACGCGGGCACCGAAGTACACGGCGCGGGCGATCGCCACGACCTGCTTCTGGCCGCCGGACAGGTTGGCCACGGGGGCGTCGATGTCGGGCAGGTCGATGCCCATCTTCTTCAGCTCCTCGTCGGCGATGCGGCGCATCGCCCGCACGTCGAGGCGGGAGAGCGGACCCCGCCCCTTGCGCATCTCCGAGCCGAGGAAGAAGTTCCGCCACACCGGCATCAGCGGGGCCAGCGCCAGGTCCTGGTAGACGGTGGCGATGCCGCGGTCCAGCGCGTCGCGGGGCGAGGAGAAGGACACCGGCTCCCCGTCCACCCGGTACTCCCCGGCGGTCGGGGCGTGCAGCCCGGCGAGGATCTTGATCAGGGTGGACTTGCCCGCCCCGTTGTCGCCCAGGATGCAGGTGACCTCGCCCGCGCCGACCGCCAGGTCCACGCCGGCCAGGGCGGTGATGGTGCCGAAGGACTTGCCGACGCCGCTCAGCTCCAGCAGCACGGTACCGGTCATGGTGCTCACCTCTTGCCCGCCTGGCGGCGGACCCAGGCGTTGACGACCACGGCCAGCAGCAGCATCGCCCCGACGAAGAACATCACCCAGTTGTTGTCCCAGCCGGCGTAGACGATGCCCATGGTGGTCATGCCGTAGATGAAGGCGCCGATCGCGGCGCCGATGACGGACCCGAAGCCGCCGGTCAGCAGGCACCCGCCGACCACCGCGGCCATGATGTAGAGCAGCTCCATGCCCACGCCCTCGCCGGACTGCTGGCGGCCGGAGGCCGTGAGCAGGTGCATGCCGCTGAACCAGGCGAAGAAGCCGACCGCCATGAACAGCCCGATCTTGACCCGCGCCACCGGGACGCCGACCGCGCGGGCGCTCTCGGCGCTGCCGCCCACCGCGAAGATCCAGTTTCCGACCCGGGTCCGCGTCAGCACCCAGGTGGCCAGGGCGACGAAGGCCAGCCACCACAGGACGGTGATGCGGACATCGCCCAGCCCCGGCACGGGGACGAAGGAGGCGAACACCGCCCGCGCGGAGGCGTAGCCGTCCATGTCGGCGATGTTCGGCCCGGACACGCTGCCGGTGACGAGCTTGGTCACGGCGGTGTTCAGGCCCTGGAGCATCAGGAACATCGACAGGGTGACCAGGAAGCTCGGCAGCCGCGTGCGGATCAGGACCACGCCGTTGGCGAGCCCGACGGCCAGGGAGGCGGCCAGCGCGATGCCGGCGGCCGCCCACACGTTCAGGTTGAGGTAGTACCCGGCCATCCCGGCGACCAGGGCGGCGGTGACCACCGCGACCCCGGCGGACAGGTCGAACTCGCCGCCGATCATCAGCAGCGCCACGCCGACCGCCATGATGCCCACCACCGAGGAGGCGTAGAGCACGGTGGCGAAGGAGTCGCCCTGGCGGAAGGCGGGCGCCAGCGCGAAGAACACGCAGAAGACCGCGACGGCGCCGATGAGCGAGCCCAGTTCGGGCCGGCTCAGCAGGCGGTTGAGCAGGGGGCGGCGCCGGGCCCGCAGTCCCTTCTCACGTGCGGCCGCGGGCTGCTGCCGCGGCGCGGCGGTGCTCGCCATGGCGCCTCACCGGGTTCCCTTCTGGGCGTACTCTGCGACCCGGTCGACGTTGCCGGAGTCCACGAAGCTCGGCCCGGTGAGCACCGGCTCGGTGCCGCCGCCCATCGCGTTGCCGTTGGCGTTGTACAGCCACAGGCCTTCCAGGGACATGTAGCCCTGCAGGTAGGGCTGCTGGTCGACGGCCCATTCGACGGTCCCGTCCTCGATGGAGGCCACGACCTCCTCGTTCAGGTCGAACGTGGCCACCCGGGCGTCGCTGCCGGCGTCGGACACCGCGTCCAGCGCCGCCATCGCGTAGGGGCCGCCGAGGGTGGCGACGTGGTCGATGTCCTCGTCGGACTGGAGCTTGGAGGTGAGGGAGGACTTGACGTCGGGCATGCTGGAACCGTCGACGTAGAGCGTCTCGGTCTCCCCGTCGAAGGCCTCCTCCAGCGACGAGCAGCGCGTCTCCAGCGCCACGTGCCCCTGCTCCTGGATGACACAGAGCGCCCTCTGCGCCCCAGCCTCGTCGAGCCGTTCGCCGAAGGCCTCCCCGGCCAGGGACTCGTCGGTGCCGAAGTACTCGGTGACGCCCATGTCCTGCCACTGCTCGATGCCGGAGTTGAACGCCACCACGGGGATGCCGGCGTCCTGGGCCTCCTGGACCGCCCCTTGGAGCTCGTCGGGTTTGGCGAGGGTGACGGCGATGCCGTCCACCCCCTTGTCGATCGCGGTCCGCACCAGGGTGGCCTGCTCGGAGGCGTTGGGGTCGGAGTTGTAGTCCAGGGTGATGCCGTGCTTGGCGGCCGAGTCCTCGGCGCCGGCCCGGATCCGGTCCCAGAAGGTGTCACCGGGGACCTCGTGCGTGATCATCGCGATCGTCAGGCCGGCGGCCTCGGCATGGCCGCCCCGGTCTTCCTGCTGTGCGCCGCCGCCGGAGCTGCACGCGGTCGCGGCCAGGGCCAGGGCCGAGGCCGCCGCCACGAGGGCGGGGATCTTCGGGGTTCGGTTCATGGGCGGTACCTCTGCTCTGCTGTCAGGGCGTGCTGCGGTGGGGGCGGACGGGTCAGTCCCGCTGGTAGCGGGCCCCGAGACCGCAACTGTTCAGGTAGTGGCGGGTGCGCACGGCGATGGACAGCGGGACGTCGGGCGCGCAGGGGTAGAGGTCCTGCTCGACGATGACGAAGACGCGCGCGTCCGCGTCACCGAGCGCGTCGAGGACCTTGGAGGGCACCGGCTCGCCCGCGGGCGGCTCGACGCACACGCCGCGCTTGACCGCCTCGCCGAAGGACAGCTCCTCGGCGTCCTTCTCCCGCAGCACCTGCGGGTCCATCTGCTTGATGTGCACGTAGCCGATGCGCTCGGAGTAGCGGCGGATGAGGTCGACCGCGTCGCCGCCCCCGTAGGCGACGTGCCCGGTGTCCAGGCACAGGGACACGTACTCGGGGTCGGTGCCGTCCAGGAACCGCTCGATCTCGGGCTGGGTCTGGATGTGGGTGTCGGCGTGGGAGTGCAGGCACAGCCGCACCCCGTACTCCTCCAGCAGGAGCCTGCCGAGCCGGTCGGCATTGCGGTGCAGGGTCCGCCACCGGCCGTCCCCCAGATGGGGCGACTCGGTGAAGGCGCCCGTCCTCTCGTCGCGGAACATGGGCGGGATGAACACCAGGTGGCGGGCGCCCATGGCCCGGGTCAGCCCGGCGACCTTGCGCACGGTGGAGAGCATCCCGTCCCACCGGTCGTCGTCGTGCAGGGCGCCGAAGACGGTGCCGCCGGAGACCTTCAGGCCGCGCCCGCCGACCTCGTCGGCGAGCCGGTCCGGGTCGGTGGGCAGGTAGCCGTACGGGCCCAGTTCCAGCCACGTGTAGCCGGCCTCGGCCAGCTCGTCGAGGAAGCGGTTCCAGGGGGTCTGGTACTCGTCCTCGGGGAACCACACGCCCCAGGAGTCGGGGGCGGATCCGAGGACCAGCTTGTCCTTCACGGTGCTCATCGCTGCCGTCCTTTACTGAAGCCGAAGGGCGGGGGCGTCCCCAGGGGACGTCACAGGTGGTGGCGCTGCTCGCGCTTGTGCTCGGCATAGGCGCGGCGGGCCGCGCGGGTGCTCTCCAGCTCGGACACCTCGCTCACCGGAACGTCCCACCAGCCGTTGGAGGGCGGGGCGGGGCCGGTCGGGTCGGTCTCGATGTGCACGACCGTGGTGGTGTCGGCGGCCTTGGCGGCCTCAAGCGCCTCGCGCAGCTCCTCGAGGTTCTCGGCGCGGACGGCCCTCGCCCCGAGGCTGGCGGCGTTGGCCGCCAGGTCCACGGGCAGCCGGTCGCCGTCGAGCCGGCCGCTGACGGGGTCGCGGTAGCGGTAGCGGGTGCCGAACCGCTGGGACCCCAGCTCCTCGGAGAGGGCCCCGATGGAGGCGAAGCCGTGGTTCTGCAGGACGACGATGACGACCTTGATCCCCTCGGCGACCATGGTGGCGATCTCCTGGGAGAGCATCAGGTAGGAGCCGTCGCCGACGAGGACGACCACCTCGCGGTCGGGCGCGGCCATCCTGGTGCCCAGCCCGGCGGCGACCTCGTAGCCCATGCACGAGTAGGCGTACTCGACGTTGTAGGCCTTAGGGTCGCGCGCCCGCCAGAGCATCTGCAGGTCGCCGGGCAGGCTCCCGGCGGCGTTGACGACGACGTCGCGGTCGTCCAGGGCGTCGTTGAGGGTGCCCAGGACGGCGGTCTGCGCCGGAAGGGCGCCGTCGTCCACCGAGTAGCAGGCATCGGTGGTTCGGGCCCATTCCGCGGCCAGCGCGCGGACGCGTTCGGTGTAGGGGGCTTCGACCCGCCAGCCGGACAGCTCCCGCCGCAGCGCCTGCAGGCCGGAGCGCGCGTCGGCGACGAGCTGGTGGGCGGCGTGCTTGGCGGCGTCCGGTCGCGCCACGTTCAGGTTGACGAACTCCACGTCGGGGTCGGCGAACACGGTGCGGCTCGCGGTGGTGAAGTCGCTGTAGCGGGTGCCGATGCCGAGGACCACGTCGGCCTCTCGGGCCAGGGCGTTGGCGGCCGACGTCCCCGTGGAGCCGACGCCGCCGACCGCGCAGGGGTGGTCCCACGGCACCGCGCCCTTCCCGGCGTGGGTGTCGGCGACGGGGATGCCGGTCTCCTCGGCGAACGCGCGCAGCTCCTCGGTCGCCCGGGAGTAGACCGCCCCGCCGCCGGCCACGATGAGGGGCCGCCGGGCCCGGCGCAGCGCCTCGGCGGCGCGCTTCAGCGCGGCGGGGTCGGGCTGCGGGCGGTCGATGTGCCAGGTGCGCTCGCGGAAGAGCGCGAGGGGCCAGTCGTGCGCCTCGGCCTGCACGTCCTGGGGCAGGCAGAGGGTGGCGGCCCCGGTCTCGGCCGGGTCGGTGAGCACCCGCATCGCGGCCATGGCGGCCGGGACCAGCTGCTCCGGGCGGGTGAGGCGGTCCCAGTACTTCGACACCGGGCGCAGCGCGTCGTTGACCGTGGCGTCGCCGCCGCGGGCGTCCTCCAGCTGCTGCAGCGCCGGGTCCGGCGCGCGGGTGGCGAACATGTCGCCGGGCAGCAGCAGCACCGGCAGCCGGTTGGTGGTGGCCAGCGCGGCGCCGGTGACCATGTTGGTGGATCCGGGGCCGGTGGAGGCGGTGCAGGCGAAGGTCTGCAGCCGGTCGCGCATCTTGGCGAAGGCGGCCGAGGCGTGCACCATGGCCTGCTCGTTGCGGGCCGGGTAGTAGGGGAGGTCGGCCTCGCCGGTGGTGGCGGCCTGGAGCAGCGCCTGCCCCAGCCCGGCCACGTTGCCGTGGCCGAAGATGCCCCACACGCCGGGGACGAGCCGCTGCCGCTCGCCGTCGCGCTCGGTGTACTGGACGGCCAGGAAGCGCACCAGCGCCTGAGAGACGGTGAGCCGGACGGTTCCGGCGGGCGCCGCGTCGGCCGTCGGGGGCTCAGTCGCGGGCTCAGAGGTCATCGGGACCACTCCCCCTTCCCCGCGCGCGCTGCGCTCGGGCCCTCGGCGGTGTACAGGGGCAGGCGGGGGTCGACCTCCTGCTTCTCCCAGGTCTCGCGCACCCACCCGTGGCGGGGGTCGTCGCAGATCCTCCAGGCCCGCTCCTCGCCGGGGCCGGCCATCACGTTGAGGTAGTAGAGGTCGTAGCCGGGGACGGCCATGGACGGGCCGTGCCACCCGTGCGGGACGGTCACCACGTCACCTGTGCGCACCTCGGCGAGCACGTCGATCGGCCGCTCCTCGGTGCCGTACACCCGCTGGTAGGCCACGCCCGGCCCGGCGGGACCCGAGCCGACCTCGAAGTAGTAGATCTCCTCCAGCTCGCACTCGGTGTCGGTGGCCTCGTCGTGCTTGTGCGGCGGGTAGGAGGACCAGTTCGACTCGGGGGTGAGCACCTCGCAGGCGATGAGCCGGTCGGCCTTGAAGGCCTGCGGGGTGCAGAAGTTGTTCACCTGGCGGCTGGACCCGCCGGCCCCGCGCAGCTCGACGGGGACGTCCTCGGCCCTGCCGTGGCGGAACGGCAGCCGCCGGCCGCAGCGCGCCGACGGCAGGGCGAACCGGCCGCCCTCCGCACTGACGACCGTGGCCGCGGCGTCGCGGGGCACGTAGGCGAAGTCGGTGACCCGGGAGAACACGTCCGGGCGGCCGGCCAGGTCGAACCGCTCGCCCCCGCACTCCACCGAGCACGCGCCGTTCAGCGGCAGGACCAGGGTCTCGGCGTCGCCGGTGGCGACCTCGGCGCTGTGGCCGGGGGCCAGCTCCAGCACCTTCAGGCCGGAGTACCCCCACCCGGCGGACTCGGGGGTGACGACGGCGGCGTAGGGCCCCTGGGCGGTCGAGCCCGCGGGGACGTGGTGGTTCGCGGTCATCCGTGCTGCCTCCTCGGTCGTGGGCGGTCTCACAGCAGCCCCACGGCTGTGTCGACGGCGCCGACGACGTCGTCGTCGGCCGGGTACAGCAGGGAGCGCCCCACGGTCAGGCCCTTGACCGTGGGCAGCTTCAGCGCCTCGCCCCAGCGGGCGAAGGCGGCGCCGGGGTCGGCGGGCAGCTCCCCGCCCAGCAGCACCACCGGCAGCGTGGACCCGGCCACCACCCGCTCCATGCCGTCGACGACGGGCAGCTTGAGCCAGGTGCGCGCGGTGGTGCGGCCCAGGCCGGAGCCGATGGCCACCGATCGGGCGACGGCCCCGGTCGACAGGTCGTTCTTCACGGCCCCGTCGGCGGTGTGCGCGATGAACGGCTCCACCATGGCCGTCAGCCCGGCGGCGTTCAGCTCGTCGACCGCGCGGGCACAGGACTCCAGGGCGTCGGGGGTGCGGCCGTCGGAGTAGTGCAGGCGGAGCAGCATCTTTCCGCCCTCGAAACCCATGGCCTTCAGGCCCGCGGCGTCGTAGCCGGTGAAGCGGTCGTCGACCTCCCAGGCGGCGCCGGTCAGGCCGCCGCGGTTCATGGAGCCGATGGCGGTCCTGCCCTCCAGGGCGCCCAGCAGCAGCAGGTCCTCCAGGATGTCGGCGGTGCCGAGCACCCCGGTCACCCCGGGCCGGGCCAGGGCCGTGCACAGCCGGTCGAGCAGGTCGGCGCGGTCGGCCATGGCCATGGGGCGGTCCCCGGCGCGCAGGGCGCCGCGCGCGGGGTGGTCGGCGGCGATGATCATCGCCTTGCCGTGCTCGCCCAGCAGGGACGCCGGCCGCGTGCGGGCGGCCGCGGCCTCGGCGATCGCCTCGGGGCGCTCGATCCGCACGGCGGTCAGTTCGCGCAGCTCTTCAGAGCGCATGGCGCGCCTCCTCCAGGCGGGCCTCGACCTCGTCCGAGGTGGGCATCGCGTCCGAGCAGGCCAGGCGGGAGGCGACGATGGCCCCGGCCGCGTTGGCGAAGCGCATGGTGCGCTCGGTGTCCCAGCCCGACAGCAGGCCGTGGCAGAGCGCGCCCCCGAAGGCGTCGCCCGCGCCCAGGCCGTTGACGACCTCCACCGGTACCGGCGGGACGGTGGTGCGGCCGGAGGCGTCGGAGGCCATGACGCCCTTCGGGCCCTGCTTGACCACGGCCGTCCGGACGCCGAAGCGGTCGTGCGCGGCGTCGGCGGCGGCCTCGGGGTCGCGGGTGCCCACCGCGGTCTCCCACTCGTCGAGGTTGCCCGCGGCGACGGTGGCGTGCGCGAGCGCCTCGGCCGTCCAGCGCCGGGCCTCTTCGCGGGACTCCCAGAACACGGGGCGGTAGTCCAGGTCGAGCACGGTGGCGCCGCGGCGGCCCCGGGCCCGCAAGGCCTCCAGGGTGGCGGTGCGGCTGGGCTCGGCGCACAGGCCGGTGACCGTCGCCCACAGGACGTCGGCCCCGCACAACGCCTCCAGGTCCAGCTCCTCGGGGCGGATCTCCAGGTCGGGGGCCTTGGGGGTGCGGCCGTAGAAGTAGAGGGGGAAGTCGTCCGGCGGGAAGATCTCGCAGAAGGCCACCGGTGTGGCGGCGCCGGGGACGGGTGCGGCGTAGCGGGGGTCGACGCCGTAGGAGGCGAGCGCCGTGCGGACGAAGCGCCCGAAGGGGTCGTCCCCGGTGCGGGTGACCACGGCGGTGCGCCGGCCGTGCCGGGCGGCGGCCACGGCGACGTTGGTGGGGCTGCCCCCGAGGAACTTGGCGAAGGTGCGCACGTCCTCCAGGCCGGCGCCGGTCTGCTCGGGGTAGACGTCGACGCCCACGCGCCCCATGGTGACCACCTCGAAGGGCGCGGACGGCGCGGATCGCTCGGAGGGGCCGTCATCGGGGCGGCGGTCGGTGGCGCTCAACTCGGACCTCCGTCGGTTGCGGCGGGCGCCGGCGCGTCCGCCCGGGTCGGGCGGGCTCCGGTATTCCCCGGTCATGAGCCGGGTCACAGCGGCAGGTCCTCGCGCACCTCGGACAGGCGGACCGGTCGGCCCCGGCGCATCGCGCGGTCGGCGGCGTCGGCGATGAGCACCGCCTCCAGGGCGTCGGCCACCGTGCACGGGCTGGGTCCGCCCTCGGCGGCCATCCGCAGGAAGGCGGCGATCTCCGCCTCGTAGGCCGGGGTGAAGCGGGTCCAGAACTCCCGCCAGGGTTCGTCCCCGGGGAAGCCGGCTCCGGGCTCGGCCGAGACGAGGGGGACGCGGTCGTCCAGGCCGACGGCGATGGTGCCCCGGGTCCCGGCCAGCTCCATCCGCACGTCGTAGCCGCCGCCGTTGTAGCGGGAGCCCTGCAGGGTGGCCAGGGTGCCGTCGTCGAGGCGGAGCAGGGCGGCGGAGGTGTCCACGTCCCCGGCCTCGGCGAAGTAGGCGGCGCCGCGGTTGGCGCCGTAGGCGCTGACCTCCTCGGCCTCGCGGCCGGTGACCCAGCGCAGGATGTCGAAGTCGTGGACGTGGCAGTCCCGGAAGATGCCGCCGGAGGCCGGCACGTACCCGGCGGGCGGCGGGGCGGCGTCGCAGGTCACGGCGTGCACGCGGTGGAGTTCGCCCAGCTCGCCGCCGCGCAGCGCCTGCCGTGCGCGCACGTACCCGGCGTCGAAGCGGCGCATGAAGCCGATGTGCACCGCCGCGTCCGCCTTCTCCACCTCGCGCAGCACGCGGACGGTTCCGGGGACGTCGGGGGCCGCCGGCTTCTCGCAGAAGACGGGGATCCCGGCCCGCACGCCCGCCAGGATCAGGTCGGGGTGGGAGGCGGTGGCGGAGGCGACGACCAGGGCGTCCACCGCTCCGGGGGCGAGCAGGTCCTCGACGCCGGCCGGGCGGCCCTCCGCGTCGCCGGCGACCGCGGCGGCCCGTGCGGGGTCGGCGTCGGCGACCAGGAGTTCGTCCACCTCGGGGCGGGCCGCGACGGCCGCGGCGTGCGAGGCGCCGATCCGTCCGGCGCCGACGAGTCCGATGCGCATGGGGGGTGCGCCCTCCCTCCGTACGGGGCGGGCCGCGTGGCCCGGATCACACCGTTTCTACGCTCCCGGGCACCCCATGTCAACATTATGTCTAGACATATGCACCTCTTAATCTTCCATCAACAGGACGGCGGCGTAGACTCGGGAGGACGCACGGGAGGACCCGCCCCGCGGCGGGCGCGCGGGCCGTCCCGCGACCGGAGAGCCCCCGTCCGCCGAAGATCGGAGCCGCGTGGCCGAATCGCACCTGCAGGTGATGCTCGACCGCACCAGCCCGGTGCCGCTGTACTTCCAGCTGGCCCAGGAGCTGGAGCGGCGCATCCGCGAGGGCGAGATGCCCCCGGGGACCCGCCTGGAGAACGAGATCGTGCTCGCCGACCGCCTCGGCCTGTCCCGCCCGACCCTGCGCCGCGCCATCGAGTACCTGGTCGACCAGGGGCTGCTGGTGCGCAAGCGCGGCGTCGGCACCCAGGTGGTCACCCCGCGGGTGCGGCGGCCGGTGGAGCTGTCCAGCCTCTACGACGACCTGGTGCAGGCCGGCCAGCACCCGTGGACACGGATCCTGGACCTGAGCGTGCGGCCGGCACCGGAGTCGATCGCCCGCGCCCTGGAGGTGGAGCCGGGGACCGAGGTGTACTTCCTGGAGCGCCTGCGCCACGTGGGCGACGAGCCGCTGGCCCTGATGCACAACTACCTGCCGCTGGGCCTGGTGGAACTGACCCGCGAGGGCCTGGCCGAGACGGGGCTGTACCGGGTGCTGCGGGCGGCGGGGGTGACCCTGAAGATCGCCTCGCAGAGCATCGGGGCGCGCGGCGCGACCGCCGCAGAGGCCACGTCACTGGGCGAGGCGAAGGGGGCGCCGCTGCTGACGATGGACCGCACGGCCTACGACGACATCGGCCGCGTGGCCGAGGTCGGCTCGCACGTCTACCGCGCGTCGAGGTACTCCTTCGAGCTGACGCTGACGAGCTGACACTGCCGAGCTGACGCCCTGACAGCGCCGGCGCGCCTGAGTGCGGGCGGGGGCACATGGAGAACGTCCACGGGACACGGCCGGGCTCTCGCGACTGGGAGACCGCCGGCACGTGCTGCTTCCTCGCCGACAGTGTCGAACTCCTTCTCCGCCTACCCCCTCCGGGACCGGCGCTCGATCTCGGCGATCAGGCGCTCCTCGGCGCCCTCGCCCGGGGCGACCTTCGGCAGGCGGGCCATCATCGCCAGTCCGGCGATCCACCACGCCCCGACGATCGCCCACTCCCAGGGCCACACCAGCGCGGCGGGCATGCCCGGCAGGTAGAGCGCCAGCAGCCCGACGCTCAGGACCAGCGCCGCGGCGCCGACCGCGGGACCCGCCGGGGTGCGGAACGGGCGCTCCATGCCCGGCTCGCGGCGTCGGAGCACCAGGAAGCAGACCGCGACGACGATGTAGGCGATGACGATGTTCACCCCGCCGGCGTCGACCAGCCACACCAGCATCGGCCGGCCGAAGAGCGGGGCGAGCACCGACAGCGCGCCGATGAACAGCAGCGCGTTGCCGGGGGTGCGGTAGCGGGGGTGCAGACGTCCGAACCAGGCGGGGACCATGCGGGACTCGGCCATCGCGTACAGCAGCCGGCTGCCCCCGATCAGGAAGGCGTTCCAGCTGGTGAGCAGCCCGGCCAGGCCCCCGACGACCAGCACGTTGCCCATAGCGGCGCTGTCCCACAGGGCCGCCATGGCGTCGGCCGAGGCCAGGTCGGAGGCGGTCAGCTCCTCGGGGCCCAGGGCGGCCCCGGAGGTCAGCATGATCATCACGTACCAGGCGGCGGCGCACCCGACCGAGACCACCAGCAGGCGGCCGACCTGCCGGAAGGGAAGCCGGATCTCGCTGGCCGACTGCGGGATGACGTCGAACCCGACGAACAGGAACGGAACCGCCACCAGCACCACGAACACGCCGGAGACGCCGCCGGTGAACAGCGGCTCCATGGTGGCGGCCGAACCGCCCACCGCGGCGCCGGCGACCATGGCCGCCCCGGCCGCAAGCAGGAACAGCACGGCGATGGTCTGGAACACCCCCGCGGGGCGGATGCCCACGTAGTTCACCCCGGTCATCACGACCGCCGCCAGCACGCCGACCGCGACCTGGGCGGCGGAGACGTCGTACCCCGCGACCGTCCACAGGTGGCCGGCCTCCATCGCCTCGGGGACCAGGTAGCCGACGGTCTGGGGGACGGCGACGGCCTCGAAGGCGACGACCGAGATGTAGCCGAGCACCATCGCCCAGGAGGCGGTGAAGGCGCCGCGCGGCCCCAGGGCGCGGAGCGCGTAGTGGTGCTCGCCGCCGGCCCGCGGCATCGCCGCCACCAGCTCGGCGTAGGTGAGCCCGACCAGGGCGATGACCACGCCGCCGAGGACGAAGGCGAGAGCGGCGCCGACGCTGCCCGCGGCGTCGATGAAGTCCCCGGTCAGCACGATCCAGCCGAAGCCGATCATGGCCCCGAAGGCGAGCGCGAGCACGTCCCCGCGGCCCAGGACCTTCAGGAAGCCGTGGTGCCCGGTGCCGGGGGATGGGGCGGACGAGGGCTCGGGCGAGGCGCCGGGCGAGGGCTCGGGACTGCTGGAGGCGCCCGGGGCGCCGGGGGTGTTCGGGGCGTCCGACATGGGGGGATCCCCTCCGTCTCGGGGGTGTGGACGGTGATGAGGGGTCATTTAAACCACCGGCCCCGACTCGGGATCAAGGTCCCGGAACGGCGCATTCACCGCGGTCGTCTGTCCACACCGCACAAATCCCGGCGACCCCGGCGGCACACCCAGCCCCTGGTGAACCGCTCGTGGAGACCGAAGGGGACCGTACGCAGGGGGCGACGGCCGGGAACGGTACCCATCGGCGTGCCCATCGACCGCCCGACCGTCTCAGGGCAGGGAAGGGGCGGCGACGGATGAGCGGGGCGCCCCGGTCGTGTCCGCCGGCGTGGTGGAACTCTGCAGGCCCCGGCCGCCCCCGGGGGCGCGCACCGGGGCCGGAGGCCACCGGGACACCACCCGCCGACCGGGGCGAGGGCCCGGCGGGGACGACGATGACGGGCCACTAACCGAGGCCGCATAGGCCACCGGTTCCAAACGTCAGGGGTCACGGCCCCGGACGAGGAAGGGCCCACCGGCCGGGATCGCTACGCCCTGCGGCGCGGGCTCCTCCGGTGGACGAGGTGGCGGGGGCCCCTCGCCTTCGTGCCCTTCCCGCCCGTGGCGCTCCCGCCCCCGCGGACACGCCGGGGCGGCTCCTCGCGGGCCAGGAGGGCCGCGCCGACCAGCCCTGCCTCGTTTCCCAGCCGCGCCTGCACGATCCCGGCCTCGGGCCGGTACCCGCGCCCGGCCAGGTGCCTCCGGAAGGCACTGCGCGCCGGACCGAGCAGCAGATCGCCGCACTCGGACACACCACCGCCGATGATGAACAGCTCCGGATCGAAAGCGGCCGCCAGGTCGGCCAGCCCCTTGCCCAGCCAGCGGCCCACATCCTCCAACACCTCCACACAGGCCCGATCGCCCCCGGCGGCCAGCTCGGCGACCAACGGGCCAGTGATCCGCGCCGGGTCCCCGCCGACCGCCTGCAGCAGCCCCCGGGCCACCGGCGAGTCGGCCGCCGCCAGCTCGCGCGCCTCGCGGGTGACCGCGTTGCCGCTGGCGTACTGCTCCCAGCACCCCCGGTTGCCGCACTCGCACCGGTGCCCGTCCTGCACCACGGCCATGTGCCCGAACTCCCCGGCGATGCCGTGCCGCCCCCGGTACAGCGCACCGTCCAGCACCACCGCGCCGCCGATGCCGGTGCCCAGGTTCACCACCACCGCGTCCGAGGCCCCCCGCCCGGCGCCCAGCCGCATCTCCGCCCAGGCCGAGGCGTTGGCGTCGTTCTCCACCGCGACCGGCAGCCCCAACCGCGCGGTCAGCGCCGTCCGCAACGGCTCGCCCCGCCACGACAGGTGCGGCGCGAACAGCACCGAGGAGCGGTTCCGGTCGACGAACCCCGCCGCGCCCACGCCGACCGCCGTGACCGGGTACCGGCGGCGCAGCCGCTCGACCACCTCGGCGATGGTGTCCTCGACCACCTTGGGGCTCTTGCTGCGCTCCGGGGTCTCCCCGCGTTCGCGGGCCAGCACCCGCCCCGCCGGGTTGACCACACCCGCGGCGACCTTGGTCCCGCCGATGTCGACGCCGATGACGAGCCCGCGCCGACGCCCCCTGCTCCTGCCGGTGAGTGCCATGACCTGCCACCCTACCGCCGCCGCCCGCACACGGCGGCCATCGGTCGTGATGTGCGCTTGTCAGGACAACAGGCGCTCAGGTCGGCCGCCGTGCCGGGGCGGGACGGCGCGGCCCCCGGGGCTCGGGAACCGCGGGCGCCTCGGGCAGGTCGTGCCGGCCCGCGATGAACTCCTGGACCCGGATCTTGGCGCGGATCACCGGGCGGCGCAGGCGCCGGTCGCGCGCCAGGGCCGCGGCGAGCTTGGCCGAGCCCTCCGGGTAGCGCCGGCGCGCCCACGGCGACCCCGGGACCGCCAGCCGCACCGCCGCCACCACCGACAGCCCGGGCACGAACACCCCCGTCAGCCCGGTCCAGATCTTGCCCTTGAGCAGGCTCACCACCGACCCGGCCAGGTTCACCGCGGCCAGCGCCGGCAGCGCGTCGCCGGCCACCCCGGCTCCGCTCCAGCCGAACGGCCGCAGCCCCGTCAGCAGCAGCCCGGTCAGCCCCACCGCGACGAAGACCGCGTCCACCGAGGCCCGCCCCCGCTCGGTCCAGTACACGTCGCGCAGGTGCAGGATCAGCGCGAACTCGTCGAGCACCAGCGCCGCCCCCAGCCCGAAGCAGGCCGCCGCGGCGACGACCGGCGCGCCCGCCCGCTCCTGCACCACCAGCAGCCCCAGGCCGCCGAGCAGCATCAGCCCGACCCCGAACACCACGTGGTGCACGTGGACCCCGCCCGCCCGGACGTTGCCCGGCCACCACCGCACGCCCGCGCGGATCATCCGGACGCTGGCCCGGATCAGCAGGAACCCCGCCACGAACGCCACGAAGAAGGTGAACAGGGGCAGCCGCCCGGCGTCCACCACCGTCCCGTCGAACCAACCGGCCATGCGCCGACTCTCCCGATCTGCCGCGTCGCCGACCGATTATGCACGCCGCGGCGCCCGGCACGCCCGGTTCGGCGGAATCCGGCCGGGGAACACCGGGGTCCGGCACATAGGATGACCGGGTCCGCAGGGAGGCGCGCATGCGATCGATCCGGGGGAACCCGTGGGCCATCCTCGCGGCCCTGTGCCTGGGGTTCTTCATGACCCTGCTGGACCTGACGATCGTCAACATCGCGATCCCGGACATGATCCGGCGCCTGGGCGCGGCCGCCGACGAGGTCCTGTGGGTCGTCAACGTCTACACGCTCGCCCTGGCGGTCCTGATCATCACGTCCGGGCGGCTGGGCGACCTGTTCGGCCAGCGCCGCCTCTTCCTGGTCGGGGTGGCCGCCTTCACCGGCGCCTCGGTGCTGTGCGGGCTGGCCCCGGGCGCCGGGTGGCTGATCGCGGCCCGCGCCCTGCAGGGGGTCGGGGCGGCGGTGATGATGCCGCAGACCATGGCGCTGCTGGTGCGGGTCTTCCCGCCGGAGCGGCGCGGCACCGCGATGGGGGTGTGGGGCGCCGTGGCGGGCCTGGCCACGGTCGCCGGGCCGACCCTGGGCGGGCTGCTGGTGACCGCCTTCGACTGGCGTTCCATCTTCTTCGTCAACATCCCCTTCGGCGCCCTGGCCCTGGTGCTGGGGGCCGTGCTCATCCCGCCCGACCCCCGGCCCGAGCACCGTCCGCGGTTCGACCCGGCCGGCGTGGCCCTGGCGACCGCCGCGCTGGGACTGCTCGCCTTCGCCCTGGTCGAGGGCGAGCGCTTCCGGTGGGGGACGGTCTACGGCCCGGTGAGCATCCCGCTGCTGTTCGCCCTGAGCGCGCTGCTGTTCGCCGCGCTGCTGGTACAGCAGCGCGCCCGGCAGGGGCGCGACCCGCTGATCCCGTTCGGGCTGTTCGCCGACCGCAACTTCAGCCTGATGAGCCTGAGCGCGGCGCTGGTGTCGGTGGCGCTGATCGGCCACTCGCTGCTGTTCACCATCTACCTGCAGTCGGCGCTGGGGATGACCGCGCTCGCGGCCGGGCTGACGATGGCGCCGATGTCGGTGCTGTCCATGGTGGCCGCGCCCGTGGTGGGCCGCTGGGTGGACCGGCTCGGCGGGAAGTACCTGCTCATGGCCGGGTTCGCGGTGTTCGCCGGCGGGCTGGCGTGGCTGCTGCTGATCGCCCGCCCGGACTCGCCGTGGTGGGCGTTCGTGCTGCCGCTCGCCCTGATGGGGCTGGGGGTGGCGTCGGTGTTCGGGCCGATGAACTCGCTGGCGGTGTACCGGGTCGACCCGCGGATGGCCGGCGCCGCCTCCGGGGTGCTGAACACCGTCCGGCAGCTGGGCTCGGTGCTGGGCGGCGCCGTGGTGGGGGCGCTGATGCAGGCCTCGCTCGCGGAGAACACGGTGCGCGAGGCGCGGGAGGCGGCCCAGGACCTGCCGCCCGAGGCGCGCGGGCCGTTCGCCGAGGCGGTCGAGCCCGAGCACGGTGCCGGGGTGGAGCTGGGCGGGCCGGCCCCGTCCCAGCCCCCCGAGGGCATGCCCGACGCGGTGGCCGACCGCCTGTCCGAGCTGGCCGGGCAGGTCTTCTCCCAGGCCTTCACCGACACGTTCCGGGAGGTCGGCTGGGTGGCGGTGGCCGCAATGGCCGCGGGGCTGGCGGCCACCGCCTTCTCCCGCAACATGCACGGGCCCCGCTCCTCGCCCGTGCCGGCCGCGGGCCGGCGCACCGACGGCTAGGGCCCCGCCCGCGCGCGGAGGGCGGGGCCGCCGCGGGTCAGGCGCGGGCCTGGTCGACCAGCTCGGAGACGTCCTCGGGCGGGGCCTCCTCGTAGGGGAAGTGGGTCGCCCCCAGGGCGGGCTCCAGGTCGAAGAGCCAGGCCGCCTTCTCGTCGTACTTGGCGAAGAACGGCTTGCCCACCAGCTCGGGGTCGCGCGCCTGGATCAGGTGCAGCACGAACACCTTCTCCCCGGCGATCTCGGTGACGCCGTCCACGCACACCTTGCCCGGGGTGGCCGACATGGACGGGCCGCGCACGGTCCGCGCCAGGCCCGAGACGTTCTTGTAGGCGTTGCGGAAGATCTCGTAGGCCTCGGCCAGCGGGACGGCGAAGTAGTCCTGCGGGCCGGTGTCGCGCTCGACGAACATGTAATAGGGGACCATGTTCATCCGCAGCTGCATGCGCCACATGCGCTCCCACACGGCCGGGTCGTCGTTGATCGTGCGGATCAGCGGCGCCTGGGTGCGGATCACGGCCCCGGTGGCCTGGATGCGGCGCACCGCCTCGTGGACCAGCTCGGGCTCCAGCTCGTTGGGGTGGCTGAAGTGGGCCATGAAGGCCAGGTTCTTGCCCGACTCGGTGACCTTCTCGAACAGGCGCAGGGTGTCGTCGGCGTCCGGGTCCGTGACGAACCGCTGCGGCCAGTAGGCCAGCGCCTTGGTGCCGATCCGGATGGACTCGAGGGTCTCGACCTCCAGCAGCGGCTCGATGTACTTGGAGATCACCCCCTCGCCCATGATCATCGGGTCGCCGCCGGTGAACAGGACACTGGTGACCTGCGGGTTCTCCTTGAGGTAGCGGACCAGGTGGTCCACCTCGCCGGAGGCGAACTTCAGATCGGGCTCGCCCACGAACTGCGCCCACCGGAAGCAGTAGGTGCAGTAGGCGTGGCAGGTCTGCCCCTGCTTGGGGAAGAACAGCACCGTCTCGCGGTACTTGTGCTGCATGCCCTCCAACGGGTCCTGCCCGTCGACCTTGGGCACGTTGAGATCCATCTGGCCGGCCGGATGCGGGTTGAGCTTGGCCCGGATCTCGTTGGCCGCCTGGTTGATCTCCTTCCTCGGCGCGTCCTGGCGCAGAAGATCCGCCATCCGTGCGACGTCCTCGGCGGGCAGCATGTCCGCCTGGGGGAAGACGAGCCGGTAGATCGGATCGTCGGGGGCGGCGTCCCAGTCGATCAGCTCGTCGATGACGTAGCTGTTGACACGGAACGGCAGCACCGTGGCGACAGCGCGAACGGCGAGCCGCTCGTCCTCGCCGAGGCCGGCCCGCGCCGTCAACTCGTCCAGGTGCTTCGAGGTGTAGGCACGGAAGCGACGTCCCGCGGACGGGGACAGTGCCGCGTCTTGCGTCAAGCTCACGCGTCTCCCTTCAGGGTGCGGCAGGCGCGCCCCGCCGGCGGCAGGACAGGCCTGATCCGGGCGCCCCCGGCAGAGCGGGGGCGCCCGGCGAGATCACATACATGTGTGTTGTCGGGCCCGGAGTGGTCACCCTCCTGACCAGCCGACCGATATACCCGATCTTCGCTGATTCTTACCCACTTTCCGCAAATACCCTCCTGACCTCCGGTTCCTCCGGGCGCCCGGCACGCGCCCGCCGATCCGGCATAGCCTTGCCCGGGGAGCGGGCACACCCCCACCACGTGCGCGAAGACGTCGGCCCCGGGCGCGGCGGTCCACCGCCGGCCCCCGCGGAACAGTGAGGATCCACACGTGAACCAGACCCGGTCCGGAGCGGAGGCGACGGCCGCGGCGCCGCGCGGCGGCCCGGTCATCGCCCTGGACGCCATGGGCGGCGACCACGGTCCCGCCGAGACGGTGGCCGGCGCGGTGGCCGCGGTGCGCGGGCACGGACTGCGGGTGGTGCTGGTGGGGCGGCTCTCCGAGCTCACCGCGCTGCTGGCCGAGCACGGTGCCACCGGCGAGGTCCCGGTGGTGCACGCCGAGGACACCCTGGCCATGAACGAGGGCGCCCTGGCCGGGTGGCGCCGCCCGCGCTCCAGCGTCGCGGTGGCCTGCAAGCTGATCCGCCAGGGGGACGCCTCGGCGCTGGTGTCGGCCGGGTCGACCGGGGGCGTGGTGGCCACCTCCACGGTCCGGCTGCGCACCCAGCCGGGGGTGCTGCGGGCGGCGCTGGCGGTGGTGCTGCCCACCCGCCCGCGCCCCACGGTGCTGCTGGACGCGGGCGCCAACGCCGACGCCAAGCCGGAGATGCTGGTGCAGTTCGCCCAGCTGGGCGCCGCCTACGCGCACACCGCCCACGGGGTGGCCGACCCCCGGGTGGGCATGCTGACGATCGGCGCCGAACCGGGCAAGGGCAACCGGCTGGCGCGCAAGACCTCCGAGCTGCTGGCGGCGACCGCCTCCGAGCCGCCCCGGCTGGACTACCGGGGCAACGTCGAGGGCCACGACCTGCTCGCCGGGCAGGTGGACGTGGTGGTCACCGACGGCTTCACCGGGAACGTGGCGCTGAAGACCGTGGAGGGGACCGTGCGGTTCGCCTTCGACGCCGTGCACGACGCCCTGACCTCCACCCGCCGCGCCCGCGCCGGGGCCCTGCTCCAGCGCAGGGCGCTGCGGGAGCTGCGCGAGAACCTGGACAGCGAGAGCACCGGCGGCGCGGTGCTGCTGGGGCTCAACGGCACGGTGGTCATCGCGCACGGCGCCAGCCGCGCCCGCGGCATCGAGCGGGCCTGCCTGCTCGCCGCCGACCTGGCCGCGGGCCGCATCGTCGACCAGATCCGCCGCCGCGTCTCCCCCGCGGGCCGGAGCGCGGGCTGGCTGCACCGCCTGGGCCACCCGGACGACCACTGAAGGGCCGCCCCGTACCATCGGCCGCATGGCCGCCCCCCGCCTCCTCGCGCTCCTCACCGCGCTCGCCGTGACCGCCCTCGCGGTGCTCGGCGCGGTGCGCTCGCACTCCCCCTCCCCGCTGGAGCGGACCCCCGAGGAGGTCGCCGCCGACGCCGCGCCCCGGCTCGCGTTCCTGCGGTCCGCCCTGCGCGACGGCGCCGGAGCCGACATGCAGGCGCTCTTCCCCGAGGGGTACTTCTTCACCCACGCCCTCTACGGCCTCGCCCGGGCCGACACGGGCACCCTCGATGCGCGCCTGCGCGACGAGGCCCTGTGGGAGGCCCGGTGGGCGCTGGACCGGCTGGAGTCCCCCGAGGGGACCGCCGCCTTCCCCGCCGGCGCCGAACCCGCGTACGGCGTCTTCCACGCCGGATGGAGCACCTACCTGCGGGTGCGCATCGTCGAACTGGCCGGAGGCCCGGACGCCGCCCCCGAGGAGGCCGGGCGCCTGGCCGAGGACACCGCCGAGCTCCGTTCCGCCTTCTCCGCCTCCCTCGACCGCGGCACCCCCTACCTGGAGGCCTATCCCGGGCAGGCCTGGCCGGTGGACAGCGTGGTCGCCGCGGCCGCCCTGGCCCGGGACGCCCGGGTGCGCGGAACCGACGGCCACGATTCCCTGCTGGCGGCCTGGAAGGAGGCCGCGGCCGCGCACACCGACCCGGCCACCGGACTCATCCCGCACCGGGCCGACGCCGCCACCGGCGCACCGGCCGAAGGCGCCCGGGGCAGCTCGCAGGCGCTCCTGCTCCGCTTCCTCCCCGACATCGACCCCGCGTGGGCGGCCCGCGACCGCGCGGCCTTCCAGGAGGCCTTCGCCTCCCCCGTCGCCCCGCTGCCCGGGGTGCGCGAGCACCCCCACGGCGACGACTCCCCCGGCGACGTGGACTCCGGCCCCCTGGTCCTGGGGCTGTCGGCGTCGGCGAGCACGGTGGCCCTCGGCGACGCCGTGGTCTACGGCGACACCGCCTCGGCCGCCGCCCTCACCGGCTTCGCCGAGGCGCTGGGACTGCCGGTCGCCGCCGGCGGGGAGCGCCGGTACCTCGGCGGCGCGCTCCCGGTCGGCGACGCGTTCCTCGTGTGGTCGCTCACGGCCCAGGGCACGCACCCGGACCCCCTCCCGCCGCCGGACGGCGCCTCGCCCTCCGCGCACGCGCCCCCGGCCTGGTGGCGGGCGCCCTGGTACGCCCTCGCCGGGCTCGTGACGGCCGCCGCGTGGTGGGTCGCCTGGATGGCGGCGCATCCGCGCAGGTCACGGAATCCAGGTGACGGCGGTCGGTAGGCTTGGCCCATGGCCGACCCGCAAGAGATCCTCGCGCGACGGGTCCAGTCCGCCCTCGGTGCCGCCTTCGGGCCCGAGTACGCCGACGCCGACCCCGTCATCCGCCCCTCCCAGTTCGCCGACTTCCAGGCCAACGCCGCGCTGGCGCTGGCCAAGCGACTGGGGCGAAAGCCGCGAGAGGTCGCGGCGCAGATCGTCGAGCACCTGGACTCCGACGACCTGTGCCGCGAGGTGGAGATCAGCGGCCCCGGCTTCGTGAACCTGACCCTGCGCGACGACTGGATCGCCGCCCAGGCCCGCGCCCTGCTCGACGACGCCCGGCTGGGCGTTCCGGTGCAGCGGCGGCAGAACATCCCGATCGACTACTCCGCGCCCAACGTCGCCAAGGAGATGCACGTCGGGCACCTGCGCACCACCGTGGTGGGGGACGCGCTGGCGCGCACCCTGGAGTTCCTCGGGCACAACGTCGTCCGGCAGAACCACGTCGGCGACTGGGGCACCCCCTTCGGGATGCTCATCGAGCACCTGCTCGACGTCGGCGAGGACTCGGCCGAGGCCGAGCTGCTCAAGAGCGACCCCAACGCCTTCTACCAGGCCGCCAAGGGCAAGTTCGACGGCTCGGAGGAGTTCGCCGAGCGCGCCCGCAAGCGGGTGGTGTCCCTGCAGGCCGGGGACGAGGGGACGCTGCAGATCTGGCGCGACCTCATCGAGCTGTCCAAGGCCTACTTCAACCGGGTCTACTCCACGCTGGAGGTCACCCTCACCGACGCCGACCTCGCCGGCGAGAGCATGTACAACGACATGCTCGAAGAGGTCTGCCAGGAGCTGGAGGACCAGGGCCTGGCGGTGATGAGCGACGGCGCCCTGTGCGTGTTCCTCGACGGCTACACCGGCCGCGAGGGCAGGCCGGTGCCGCTGATCATCCGCAAGAGCGACGGCGGCTACGGGTACGCCACCACCGACCTGGCCACCATCCGCTACCGCGCCCGGGAGCTCGAGGCCGACCGCGTGCTCTACGTCGTCGGCGCCCCGCAGAACCTGCACTTCCGGATGGTGTGGGAGACCGCCCGCAAGGCCGGGTGGGTGCCCGAGGGCACCGAGCCGATCCATGTGCAGATCGGCAACGTCCTGGGGTCCGACGGCAAGATCCTGCGCACCCGCAGCGGCAAGCCGATCCGGCTGGTGGAGCTGCTGGACGAGGCGGTCGAGCGCGCCTCCGCCGTGGTCGAGCAGAACCGCCCCGACCTGGACGCCGACACCCGCGCGCACATCGCGCGCGAGGTGGGCATCGGAGCGGTCAAGTACGCCGACCTGTCGGTCTCGCACGACACCGAGTACGTGTTCGACTTCGACCGGATGCTGGCGCTCACCGGCAACACCGGCCCCTACCTGCAGTACGCCCAGGCGCGGCTGCGCTCCATCTTCCGCAAGGGCGGGGTGGCGCCGGAGGAGGCCGCGTCGGGGGCCATCGCCATCGGCGAGAAGGCCGAGCGGGACCTGGCGCTGCGCCTGCTGGGCTTCGGCCCGACGGTGGCGCTGGTCGGCGACGAGCTGGAGCCGCACCGGCTGTGCGGGTACCTGTTCGACCTGGCCCAGGAGCTGACGACGTTCTACGAGCACTGCCCGGTGCTCACCGCCGACACCGAGGAGCGGCGCGCCTCCCGCCTCGCCCTGTGCGCGGCCGCGCTCCGGATCCTGGTGCAGGGCCTGGAGCTGCTGGGCGTCCGCGCCCCGGAGCAGATGTAGGCGCGGCCCCGGCCCGGGCGGCGGGCCGACACCACCGTCAGTGGAAATCCGTCATGTAGGGGCCGCCCGGTTCGGGGGACTCGGACGGCTCCGGGCCGGGGTCCGGCTCCTCCGGCCCCCCTGTGGGCCCGGGGTCGGTCGGCCGCGGGTCGGGGCTCTCCTGGCCGGGCGGGGTGGACGGCGGCTCCGGCTCCCGCGTGGGACGCTCCGGGCGCCGGTCCTCGCGGCCGTCCTCGCGGCCGTCCCGCTCCCGGTCCCCCTCGCCGCCGCCGGAGGAACCGGGCCGCCCGGTGCCCGAGGTCGCGGGCGCGTCCCCGGGCTCGGCCCTCCCGGTGACGCCGGACTCCGCATCGGCCGAGGCGTTCGGGCCCTCGCCGCGGCCGGATCCGGACGGCGTGCCGCTCCCGCCCCCGGTGGTCTCGGCGCCCGGCAGACCGGTGGGGGCCGGGGGAACGTCCACGCCGACCTCCTGCCGGGCCTTGGACAGCCCCGCCCCTACGGCGGCGAACGCGCCGACCGCCAGCACCCCGGCCACCGCGCCCGCGGCGATCTTCCGGTTGCGCGACCGGCGCCGCTCGATGCGGCGGCGCTCGGAGCGCGACAGCGGCGCTTCGGCGCCGTCCCCGGGGACCTCGACCACATCGGCGGGTTCGACGACCTCGGTCGCCCCGGCGGCGAACCCGCCGGGCCGCTCTTCGGCAGGGACGCGGGGTGTGAAGACCGTTTCACGGTCGGAGGAGCGGCCGGACCTGGACGGCGCGCCGCCGAGGGGCACGGTGTAAGCGAAGCCGTCCCCGGCGGACGCCGTGCGCTCGTTGCGCTCTTCGCGCTCGGGTGGCCTGGTGGGGTCTGGGTCCATGGGGATCACGCGCTCCGGAACGGGGAGGGCCGGCGGCGCCGGCTCGGTAGGGCGCCGGTGGGGAGGGCGCGCCAGAAGGAACTGTAAAGAACCGCTCGCGCTCTGCGATACCCGCCCCATGTCGCCCACCCGCCCCCAGATCCCCCCAACCCCCGTGTCAAGGGACGTTCGGGAACGATGGCCGCTCACGCATGTGACGAAAGCGACGCCCCGGCCTCGTCCGCCAGCGGTGCCGCTCCCCTCTCGCCCGGCGCCCCCTCGTCGTTGGGCTCGGGACGTAGGGCCCTTACCGGCGAACTCGGGGCCCATCTGAGATCGACACGGATCCGGCCCGTTAGGGCGCCGACGTCCCAGCACTCAAGCGGCCGCCCGGGACCGGTTCCGGCCGTCGCGGTCGTGACCTGCTGATTCGCGGGCATCCTGAACATTGTGCCGGTCGCCACCCGGCTACGGGGTTTAGCCTGGAAAGCGACAAAACAGTGTCAATAGGGGGAATCAGACATGGTGCACGATCACGGGGCCGGACCGCCGCCCGACGCGCGGCCGCCGCGGCCGGAGCCGGGGACCTGGTACGTCGACCCCGCGCACTCCTGCATCATCTTCGTCGCGCGCTACCTGGGCTTCGGCCGGGTGCAGGGCACCTTCGGCGACGCCTGGGGGACCGTCGACGTCGCCGAGGACCCGCTCGCCTCCAAGGTCGACGCCACGGTGCGCACCGACAGTCTCAGCACCGGCGTCCGGGCCCGCGACGCCCACCTGCGCTCCCCCGACCTGCTCGACACCGCGGCCTACCCGGAGATGCGCTTCACCTCCACCGCGCTGGAGGCCCGCGGGCGCGGCCGCAACGCCTTCCGGATGTACGGCGACCTGACGGTGCACGGCACCACACGGCCGCTGGAGCTGGACTGCCAGTGGGGCGGCGAGGCCCCCGACCTGCAGGACCCCGAGGGCGTGCACGCGCACTTCTTCGCCGCCAACGGCTCCATCACGCTGTCGGACTTCGGCATCGCCGACGTCGGCCCGTCCCCGTGGGGCGCCCGCGTCATCGGCGACACCGTCGACATCGTCCTGGAGGTGCGGGTGCAGAACGCCGACCCGACCGAATGGCTGCGCCAGATCGGCCACCTGCAGTAGGAACCACCGGGCCCCGGGACGGCCCGAGGACCGTCCCGCGGACCCGGCCGCGTGCTCTACCCGGCCAGCAGGGCCTCGATCTCGGTGCGGTGGGGCATCGACGTGCTGGCGCCCTGGCGCTGCACCGACAGCGCCGCCGCCGCGGCCCCGAACTCCATGCTCTCCTCGGCGCCCCGCCCCTCGGCGCGGGCCACCGCGAAGGCGCCGCAGAAGGTGTCCCCGGCCGCGGTGGTGTCCACCGCCTCCACCGGCCGGGAGGGCACGTGCACCGGCTCGCCGCCGCGCTCGCCGTGCAGCGACCCGTCGCCGCCCAGCGTGACCACCGCCTCGGGCACCCGCCGCAGCAGCGCCTCCAGCGCCCGGTGCGGGTCCTGCTCGCCGGTGACCGCCGCCGCCTCGTGCTGGTTGGGCACCAGCAGGTCGACCAGGTCCAGCAGCTCGTCGGGCAGCTCCCGGGCCGGCGCCGGGGTGAGCACGGTGCGCACCCCGGCCTCGCGGGCGGCGCGGGCCGCGGCGACCACGCCCTCCATCGGCAGCTCCAGCTGCAGCAGCAGCGCGTCGCACCCGGCGAGCATCCGCCGCTCGCCGCCGGTCAGGCCGGTCATCGCCCCGTTGGCGCCGGGGACCACGATGATGGAGTTGGCCCCGTCGCCCTCGACCACGATGTGCGCCACCCCGGAGGAGCCGGGAACGGTGCGCAGCTCGGAGGCGTCCACCCCCGAGTCCACCAGGGCGCTGCGCATCTGCGCGCCGAACGCGTCCTCGCCCACGGCGCCGAGGAAGGCCACGTCCCCTCCGGCCCGCGCCGCGGCGATCGCCTGGTTGCCGCCCTTGCCGCCGGGAACCTGGCGGAACTCGGTGCCCGCCACGGTCTCCCCGCTGGCCGGCCGCACCGGCACGTAGGCGACCAGGTCCATGTTGATGCTGCCGTAGACCGCGATGCGCGGGACGGCTCTGGATGCCGATGTCGATGTCACGGAGCCGACTCTACCCAGGTCCGGTCAGTCGACCTCGACGATGACCGGCGCATGGTCGGAGGCGCCCTTGCCCTTGCGCTCCTCCCGGTCGACCCGCGCCCCCGAGACCCGCTCGGCCAGCGCGGGCGAGGCGAGGACGAAGTCGATCCGCATCCCCTTCTTCTTGGGGAAGGACAGGCCCTGGTAGTCCCAGAAGGTGTAGACGCCGGGGCCGGGCGTGTAGGCGCGGGCCGTGTCGGTGAAGCCGGCCTGCTCCAGGGCCGCGAAGGCCGCACGCTCCTTGTCGGTGACGTGCGTCTTGCCCTCGAACTCGGCCATGTCCCACACGTCGTCGTCCTGCGGGGCGATGTTGAAGTCCCCGCACAGGGCGATCTGGGCCCGGGGGTCCTCCGCCAGCCGCGCCGCGCCCTCCGCGCGCAGCGCCTCCAGCCAGCGCAGCTTGTAGTCGTAGTGCGGGTCGTCGATCTCCCGCCCGTTGGGCACGTACAGGCTCCACACCCGCACGCCGCCGCACTCCGCGGACAGCGCCCGCGCCTCGACCTGCTCGGGGTCGCCCCATCCGGGCTGGTCGGGGAAGGAGGTGCGCACGTCCTCCAGTCCGACACGGGAGGCGATGGCGACCCCGTTCCACTGGGAGAGGCCGAAGTGGGCCACCTCGTACCCGGCCTCGGTGAAGACCCCGACCGGGAACTGGTCGTCCCGGCACTTGGTCTCCTGGACGGCGACCACGTCGACGTCGCTGCGCTCCAGCCAGGCCGCGACCCGGTCCTTGCGGGCCCTCATGCTGTTGACGTTCCACGTTGCTATACGCACGGCGACCAGCCTAGTGCTCGGGGGCGACATGGCCGGATGCGGCAGAACGGCCCGGCGGGCGTGTGTCGGGGAGGACAAGGCGCCGCGGCGCTGCCATAGTGCGGGCAGCGGGCGGGTCCGGTGCGGCCGTCCTCCGCACCGGCCCCGCCCGCTGCGCACCGGCGCCGCACCGCGCCTGGGGCATCATGGAGGGCCGGACCCGAACCCGTGCGGCCACCGAGGTAGCAGCCATGACCGACGACTCCCCCGACCAGCGCATCCTCGTCATCGACGACGAGCCGAACATCCGGGACCTGGTCCGCGCCGCCCTGCAGTTCCACGGGTTCACCGTCGACGACGCCGAGGACGGCCAGAGCGGGCTCGCGGCGGCCCGCGGCGCCCGCCCCGACCTGATCCTGCTGGACGTGCTGCTGCCGGACATCAGCGGCTTCGAGGTCTGCCGCAAGCTCCGCGAGGACGGCGACGACGTGCCGGTGATCTACCTGACCGCGCGGGACACCCCCGCCGACACCGTCACCGGGCTCACCCTCGGCGGCGACGACTACGTCACCAAGCCCTTCTCGGTGGAGGCGCTGGTCGCCCGGATCCGCGCCCTGCTGCGCCGCGCCCGCCGCGACCCGGCGGGGGCCGGGGCCGCCGTGCGCGACCAGGGCGGCCTCCTGCGCTACGCCGACCTGGTGCTGGACGACCGCAAGTGGAGCGTGGAGCGCGCCGGGGTGCCGGTGGAGCTCTCGCCCACCGAGTTCCGGCTGCTGGCCTACCTGGTGAACAACGCCGGGCAGGTGGTCACCCGGCGCCAGCTGCTGGAGAACGTCTGGGGCTGGGACTACGCCGGCCAGTCGCAGATCGTGGAGACCTACGTCAGCTACCTGCGCCGCAAGCTCGACCCGCTGGGGCCGCCGCTGATCCGCACCCGCCGGGGCGTGGGCTACGTGCTGCAGTCCCCGGACGGCTCCTAGATGGCCCCGGGGCGGCTGCGCTTCCGGCTGCTGGTCGGCCTGCTCACGGTCACCGCCGCCGGGCTGCTGGTCACCTGCGTGGTCGGGTTCGTGACCCTGCGCGGCTACATCACCGACCGGATCGACGACCAGGTGGTGCTGGCGGCCGAGCGGGCCATGGCGCGGCTGGACAACGACACCCCTCCGGTGGGCGTGGAGGCGCCCAGCCCCTCCCCCTACCTGGTGGTGCTGGTGGACCGGGGAACCGGCCGGGTCAACCAGGTCTACGGCGACCTCGAGCGCGACGACGTGGTGCTGGCGCGGCTGGAGGAGGTGCCGGTGCGCGAACTGCGCCGGCTGGGCGCGACCGAGGAGATCGTCGACCTGGACGGGCGCGAGTCCTCGGTCCCGCCCTACCGGGCCACGGTGCGCCAGCGCGCGAACGGGCTCATGGTCACCGCGGTGCCCACCAACGAGCGCGAGGAGTACCCCTGGAACCTCGTGCTGACGCAGCTGGTCACGGCGGTGCTGCTGCTGGGCGGGCTGCTGCTGGCCGGGCGGTGGCTGATCGGGCGCGGCCTGGACCCGCTGGACCGGATGGCCACCACCGCCGACCGCATCTCCACCGGCTCGGACCTGTCGGCGCGGATGCCGGTGGCCGAGGGCGGCAGCGAGGTGGGGCGGCTGGCGTCGGCGATCAACACCATGCTGGGGCGGCTGGAGCGGGCCTTCGCCGCCCAGCGTGCCTCCGAGGAGCGGGTGCGGGCCTTCGCCGCCGACGCCTCGCACGAGCTGCGCACCCCGCTGACCACCATCCGCGGCTACGCCGAACTGGGCCGCCAGGGCGCCATCCCCGAGCAGGAGCTGTCCGGGGCGATGCAGCGCATCGAGGACGAGGCCGAGCGGATGGGCACCCTGGTCGCCGAGCTGCTGGAGCTGGCCCGGCTGGACCGCACCGGCGCGCTCCACCTGGACGGGGCCGACCTGGTCCGGGTGGTCGGCGACATGGTGGAGGACCACCGGGTGGTGCACCCGGAGCGGCCGGTGGTCCTGCGGGCGCCGGACGCGCTGGAGTGCCGGGTGGACGAGGCCCGGTTCCGCCGGGTGGTGGCCAACCTGCTGGCCAATGCGGCCGAGCACACCCCCGAGGGCACCCCGGTCGAGGTGCGGCTGAGCGCGTCCGGGCCGTACGCGGCGCTGCGGGTGCGCGACGAGGGGCCGGGGATGGGCACCGCGGACCTGGACCGGGCCTTCGACCGGTTCCACCGAGGGACCCGGTCGCCGGGGGGCGGCAGCGGGCTGGGGCTGTCCATCGTGGCGGCGATCGCCGCCGCGCACGGCGGGGACGCGGGCATCGAGTCGGAGCGGGGCACCGGGACGGCGGTCACCGTCCGGTTCCCCTTCGCCCCCGAGGAGCCGGGGTGAGGCGTGGTCGCCCCTACCCGCGGGTAGAGGTGTGATGGAGGCCATACCCCGTATCCACCGGTGAGGTGATCCCCACGATGACCACGGTCAACGGCCGCCCGTCGGCGGCGGGCGCGGACGAGCGGGAGGCGCGGGCGGTCGCCGAGGCCGCGCGGGAGAGCGAGTGGCGCCTGCCCAGCTTCGGCAAGGAGCTCTACCTGGGCCGGTTCCGGCTCGACCTCATCCACCCCTACCCCCGTCCGGACGCCGGGGCCGAGGAGGAGGGCGAGCGGTTCCTCGCCCGGCTGCGCGACTTCTGCGCCACCATCGACGCCCAGCGCATCGAGCGCGAGGAGCGCATCCCCGACGAGGTGGTGCGCGGCCTGAAGGAGCTGGGCGCGCTCGGCATGAAGATCCCCCGCGCCTACGGCGGGCTCGGCCTGGGCCAGGTGCACTACAACCGCGCGCTGACCCTGGTGGGCTCGGTCAGCCCGGCGATCGGCGCGCTGCTCTCGGCCCACCAGTCCATCGGCGTGCCCCAGCCGGTGGCGATGTTCGGCACCGAGGAGCAGAAGCGCGCCCTCCTGCCCCGCTGCGCCGCCACCGACATCAGCGCCTTCCTGCTCACCGAGCCGGACGTGGGCAGCGACCCGGCGCGGCTGCACGCCACCGCCGTCCCCACCGAGGACGGGGCGGCCTACCTGCTCGACGGGGTCAAGCTGTGGACCACCAACGGGGTGGTCGCCGACCTGCTGGTGGTGATGGCCCGGGTGCCCGAGGGCGAGGGGCACCGCGGCGGCGTCAGCGCGTTCGTCGTCGAGGGCGACTCCCCGGGCATCACCGTGGAGCGGCGCAACCGGTTCATGGGGCTGCGCGGCATCGAGAACGGCGTGACCCGCTTCCACCGGGTGCGCGTCCCGGCCGAGAACCTGATCGGCGGCGAGGGCAAGGGCCTCAAGATCGCCCTGTCCACGCTGAACACCGGGCGGCTGTCGCTCCCGGCCATGTGCGTGGGCGCCGGCAAGTGGTGCACCCGCATCGCGCGGGAGTGGGCGCGCGAGCGCGTGCAGTGGGGGCGCCCGGTGGGGCGCCACGAGGAGGTGTCCAAGAAGGTCGCCTTCATCGCCGCCACCACCTACGCGATGGAGGCGATGCTGGAGCTGGCCGGCCAGATGGCCGACGACCGGCGCAAGGACATCCGGATCGAGGCGGCCATCGCCAAGCTGTGGGCCTCCGAGCGCGCCTGGGAGATCGCCGACGAGCTGGTGCAGGTCCGCGGCGGCCGCGGCTACGAGACCGCCGACTCGCTGGCGGCCCGCGGCGAGCGGGGCGTGCCCGCCGAGCAGCTGCTGCGGGACCTGCGGATCAACCGCATCTTCGAGGGCTCCACCGAGATCATGCACCTGCTCATCGCCCGCGAGGCGGTGGACGCGCATCTGTCGGTGGCCGGCGACCTGATCGACCCGGACGCCGACCCGCGGGCCAAGGCGCGGGCCCTGGCCAAGGCGGGCGGGTTCTACGCGTCCTGGCTGCCGTCGCTGGTGGTCGGGCAGGGGCAGCGCCCGGGGTCCTACGCGGAGTTCGGCCCGCTGGCCGGGCACCTGCGCTTCGTGGAGCGGGCCTCGCGGCGGATGGCGCGCTCGACCTTCTACGGCATGTCCCGCTGGCAGGGCGGAATGGAGACCCGCCAGGCGTTCCTGGCGCGGATCGTGGACATCGGCGCCGAGCTGTTCGCGATGAGCGCGGCGGTGGTGCGCGCCCGCCACGAGCACGAGACGGGGCCCGACGGGCGCGGCACGGCCGGGATGGAGCTGGCCGACGCCTTCTGCCGCCAGTCCCGGCTGCGGGTGGAGCGGCACTTCGCCGCCCTGTGGGACAACTCCGACGACACCGACGGCAAGCTGGCCCGCCGCCTCATGGAGGACCGCTACACCTGGCTGGAGGAGGGCGTCCTCGACCCGTCGCTCCCCGGGCCGATGATCGGCCCGTCCGAGCCGGGCCCCTCCGAGGCCGAGGACCAGCACCGCACGATGGGCTGACGGCCGGGGGCGGGTGTACGTTAGCACTCATGTACGAAACGCCCCCTGCGCCGCACCCCCGGCGCGACTCCACCGTCTCCTCGGCGCAGGCCCGGCGCATCGCGCTCGCCGCGCAGGGGTTCGCCGACCGGCGGCCCTCCGGGGCGCCCACCCTGCGGCACGTGCAGCGGGTCGTGGACCGGGTGGGCGTCGTCCAGATCGACAGCGTGAACGTGCTCTCCCGCAGCCACTACCTGCCGTTCTTCTCCCGGCTGGGGCCCTACGACCGGGCCCTGCCCGACCGGGCCGCGTCCCGCCGCGGGGGCCGCCGCCTCGTGGAGTACTGGGCGCACGAGGCCAGCCTGGTCCCGCCGGCGACCCACCGGCTGCTGCGCTGGCGGATGGCGCGGGCCCGGGACGAGGCCTGGGGCGGCATGCGCGAGGTCGCCCGGGACCACGGCGACCTCGTCAAGGCCGTCCGGGAGGAGGTCGAGCGCGCGGGGCCGGCCACCTCCCGCGAGATCGAGGCAGCCCTGGAGCACGACGCACCGCGCGCCAAGGAGCACTGGGGGTGGAACTGGTCCCTGGTCAAGCGCGCGCTGGAGTACCTGTTCTGGTCCGGCGAGGTCACCGCCGACGGCCGGACCGCGCAGTTCGAGCGCCGCTACGACCTGCCCTCCCGGGTCCTGCCGGCCGAGGTGCACGCGGCCCCCGACCCCGACCCGGAGGAGGCCCGCCGCGAACTGGTGCGCATCGCCGCCCGCGCCCACGGCGTGGCCACCGAGCGCTGCCTGCGCGACTACTTCCGCCTCAACGCCGCCCACGGCCGGGCCGCCGTGGCCGACCTGGCCGACTCCGGCGAACTGGTCCCCGTCCGGGTGGAGGGCTGGGGCTCCCCCGCCTACCTGCACCGCGACGCCCGGGTGCCGCGGCGGATCGGGGCCCGCGCCCTGCTGAGCCCCTTCGACTCCCTGGTCTGGGAGCGGGACCGCACCGAGGCCCTGTTCGGCTTCCGCTACCGGCTGGAGATCTACGTCCCCGCCGCGAAGCGGGTGCACGGCTACTACGTCCTGCCGTTCCTGCTGGGCGACCGCCTGGTGGCCCGGGTCGACCTGAAGGCCGACCGGGCCGCCGGGCGGCTGCTGGCGCGCCGCACCACGCTGGAGCCGGACGCGCCCGAGGAGACGTCAGCGGCCCTCCAGGCCGAGCTGGAGTCGATGGCCGGCTGGCTCGGCCTGGAGCAGGGGGTCACACACGCTCGATGACGGTGACGTTGGCCTGGCCGCCGCCCTCGCACATGGTCTGCAGCCCGTAGCGGCCGCCCGAGCGGCGCAGCTCGTGCACCAGCTTGGTCATCAGCACCGCGCCGGTGGCGCCCAGCGGGTGCCCCAGCGCGATCGCGCCGCCGTTGGGGTTCACCGTGGCCATGTCGGCGCCCAGCTCGCGGGCCCAGGCCAGCGGGACCGGGGCGAAGGCCTCGTTGATCTCGGTGACGTCGATGTCGCCGATGGACAGCCCGGCCTTCTCCAGCGCCAGGCGGGTGGCCGGGATCGGCGCGGTGAGCATGTAGACCGGGTCGTCGCCGAGCAGGGACAGCTGCACGATGCGCGCCAGCGGGGTCAGGCCGTGCCGCTCCACCGCCTGCTCCGAGGCGATCAGCACCGCGCCGGCGCCGACCGAGATCTGGCTGGCCACCGCCGCGGTCAGCTCCCACCCCTCGCGCAGCGGGTCCAGGCCGGCCATCTTCTCCAGCGTGGTGTCCGGGCGCACGCCCTCGTCGCGCCCGACCCCGGCCAGGGGCGCGGTCTCGTCGTCGAAGCGCCCGGCCTCCAGGGCGGCGGCCGCGCGCCGGTGGCTCTGCAGCGCGAACTCCTCCAGCTCGGCGCGCTTGAAGCCCCACTTCTCGCACATCAGCTGGGCGCCGCGGAACTGGGAGATCTCCTGGTCCCCGTAGCGGCCGGTCCAGCCGTCGCCGAACAGCGGCAGCCCCTGGTCCAGGGCGAACTTGACGCTGGCGCCCATGGGGACCATGCCCATGTTCTCCACGCCGGAGGCGACCACCAGGTCCTGCGTGCCGGACATGACGCCCTGCGCGGCGAAGTGGATCGCCTGCTGGGAGGAGCCGCACTGGCGGTCGATGGTCACCCCGGCGACGGTCTCGGGCAGCCCGGCCGAGAGCCAGGCGGTGCGCGCCAGGTCGAGCGACTGCGGGCCGACCTGGCTGACGCAGCCCATGACCACGTCTTCGACGGCCCCGGGGTCGGCGCCGGTGCGCTCCATGAGCTCCTTGAGCACGTGGGCGCCCAGGTCCGCCGGGTGCACCCCGGCGAGCGCGCCCTTCTTGGTACCGACGGGGGTTCGGACGGCCCCGACGATGTATGCCTCGGCCATGCTGTCCTCCAGGGGGTCGCGGCCGACTCGGACGGTTCTAACCGAACCATATTCGGTTTCCCTCTCCGCGCCCACCACCGGGGTCGCCGTCGCGGCCCGCAGGGCCCTACAGCGGCCGGCGGTCGGGTTCCTGACCGGCGAGGCCGGCGTCCTCCTCGTCGCCGAGCGTGCTGCGGGCCAGCCGGTGCAGTTCGGCCGCCAGTTCCGGGTCGGCGTCCGGGCCGAAGCCGCGCACCAGCGCGCGCAGCGCCTCCTCCTGGGCGTCGAACAGGCGGCGGGCGGCGTCCCGGCCGCGCCCGGTGAGGCGCCAGGCCTCCGCGTCCTCCCCCGCCTCCACCAGGCCCGCCGTCTCCAGCTCGTCGCGCAGGCCCCGCGCCGGGGACGCCTCCCCGCCCGACAGCTCCTCCAGCTCGCCGGGCGCCATCGGCCCGGTCTCGGCCAGGTGGGTCAGCACCCAGCAGGACCCCGGCGACAGGTCCAGGTGGGCGGCCTCGGCCAGCCGGGCGTACATGGCGCGCGCCCCTTCCACCCCGCAGGCCCGGTAGACCGCCCGCTCGGCCGCCCCGAGCACGCCCCGGTCGGGCCCCTCGGCGCGCACCGGGGCCAGCGCCTCGTCCAGTTCGGGCGGCTCCAGGGTGGTGCGCAGCGGCACCTGGCGCAGGAACAGCGCCAGCACGAACGCGGCCGCCGCCACCGGGACCGCGTACAGGAAGACTGTGTCCACCGAGTCGGCGTAGGCCGCCAGCACCGCATCGCGCACGGCCGCCGGGGCCTCCCGGAGCCGCTGCGGGTCGGACTCCAGCACCGAGGCGTCGAACCCCGGCGGGACCGGCACGCCCCGCAGCCGCTCGGCGATGTTCCCGCCGAGCTGGGAGGCGAACACCGCGCCGAACGCCGCCGCGCCGAAGGAGCCGCCGATGGACCGGAAGAAGGTGGCCGCCGAGGTGGCCGCGCCCAGGTCGCGCTGGGCGGCGGCGTTCTGCACCGCCAGCACCACCACCTGCATGGTCAGCCCCAGGCCGGCGCCGAGCAGGAACAGGTAGGCGGCCATCACCCCGAAGGGGGTGTCCGGGCGCAGGGTCGACAGCAGGTACAGCGCCGCCGCGACCAGCGCGGTGCCCACCACCGGGTAGATCTTGTAGTGCCCGGTGCGGGTGACCAGCTGCCCGCTGCCGATCGAGCACAGGAGCATCCCCGCCACCATCGGCAGCAGGTGCAGGCCCGACTCGGTGGGCGTGTAGCCGTGCACGATCTGCAGGAACAGCGGCAGGTAGGTCATCGCGCCCAGCATCGCGAAGCCGACCGCGAAGCTCACCAGCCCGCCGACGACCACCACCGGGCTGCGGAACAGCCCCAGCGGCAGCACCGGGTCGGCGGCGCGGCGGGCGCTGAACCACCAGGCGGTGCCGCCCGCCAGCGCCGCCGCGACCAGCGCCAGGATCGGCCACGAGGTCCAGTCGTAGGTGGTCCCGCCCCAGGAGGTCACCAGCACCAGGCAGACCGCCACGAGGGCGACCAGGGCGATGCCGGCGTAGTCCACCCGGACCGTGGGCCGCCCGCCGCCCCGGGGCAGCGCCGCCACCAGGGCGACCAGCGCCACCGCCGCCAGCGGGAGGTTGACGTAGAACACCCACCGCCACGACAGGTGGTCCACGATGAACCCGCCGATGAGCGGCCCGGCCACGCTGGTCACCCCGAACACCGCGCCGAAGAACCCCATGTAGCGGCCGCGGCGGCGCGGCGGGACCACGTCGCCGATGACCGACTGGGCCAGCACCATCAGCCCGCCCCCGCCGATGCCCTGCACCGCGCGGAAGAGCACGAGCTGCACGAAGGTCTGCGCGGTGCCGCACAGCGCCGAGCCGAGCAGGAACACCCCCAGGCAGGTGATCAGCACCCATTTGCGCCCCAGCAGGTCGCCCAGCTTGCCCCAGAGCGGCGTGGTGGCGGTGACCGCCAGCAGGTAGGCGGTGACCATCCAGGAGATGTGGCTCAGCCCGCCCAGCTCCGAGGCGATCACCGGCAGGGCGGTGGCGACGATCGTCTGGTCGAGCGCGGCCAGCGCCACCGCCAGCAGCAGGGCCGCCAGGATGACGGCCAGCCGGGGCGCGCCCTCGCCCTGGCGGCCGCGGGTGCGCGACGGAGCCTCGTGCCTGCCCATGCCCCCAAGGCTGGGACGGCGGCACCGGTGGCGCACGCTGCCGCTCCGCCGCCCCGCCGGACTTTACGGTGCCTTGGGCCGGACCCGGCGCTGTAAAACCGAATCTGATTCGGTTACCGTGGTGCCATCCGGCCACCGCCCTGAGGAGGAGCACGCCCATGCAGAGGGAGATCTTCGAGGAGGAGCACGACCTCTTCCGCGAGTCGGTCGCCGCATTCCTGGCCCGAGAGGTGGTCCCGCACCACGACCGGTGGGAGAAGGACGGCATCGTCCCCCGCGAGGTGTGGACCGCCGCGGGCAAGGTGGGGCTGCTCGGCCTGGGAGTGCCCGAGGAGTACGGCGGCAGCGGGGTGAAGGACTACCGCTTCAACGCGGTCGTCTCCGAGGAGATCTGCCGCGCCCACGCCAGCGGCCTGGGCTTCACCCTGCAGAACGACGTGATGGCCCCCTACCTGGTGGAGCTGACCACCGAGGAGCAGAGGCGGCGCTGGCTGCCCGGGTTCAGCAGCGGCGAGCTGATCACCGCGATCGCCATGACCGAGCCGGGCGCCGGCAGCGACCTGCAGGGCGTGCGCACCACCGCGGTCCGCGACGGCGACGACTACGTGCTCAACGGCCAGAAGACGTTCATCACCAACGGCATCAACGCCGACCTGGTCGTGGTGGTGGCCCGCACCGACCCCGACGCCGGGGCGCACGGCATCTCGCTGCTGGCCGTCGAGCGCGGCATGCCCGGCTTCGAGCGCGGCCGCAACCTCGACAAGATCGGGCTCAAGGCCCAGGACACCGCCGAGCTGAGCTTCACCGACGTGCGGGTGCCCGCCGCCAACCTGCTCGGCGAGGAGGGCCAGGGCTTCGTCCACCTCATGGAGCGCCTGCCCCAGGAGCGGCTGTCCATCGCGGTGGCCTCCACCGCCGGGGCCGAGCAGATGCTGGCCGCCACCATCGCGTACTGCAAGGAGCGCACCGCCTTCGGGCGGCCCATCTCGCGCTTCCAGAACACCCGGTTCCTGCTGGCCGAGCTGGCCACCGAGGTGGACCTGGCCCGCACCTACGTGGACCGCGCGATCACCCTGCTCAACCGGGGCGAGCTGACCGTGGAGGACGCCGCCAAGGCCAAGTGGTGGTGCTCGGAGTTGGCCAACAAGGTGATGGACCGGTGCCTGCAGCTGCACGGCGGGTACGGGTACATGATGGAATACCCCGTGGCGAAGGCCTGGCAGGACGCCCGGATCCAGTCGATCTTCGGCGGCACGACCGAGATCATGAAGGAGATCGTGGGCCGGTCGCTGGGCCTGTGACTCCGGGGGCGCCGCCGGGGGCCGACCGCCCCCGGTGCGCACCACCCCCCTAGGGAAGGGATCGGCGGCATGACCGGTGCATGGGACGGCCTGATCGTCCTCGGCCTTCTCGTCCTCCTCCTGGTGATCGGGGTGCGCAGGCTGCGCCCCAGGATGCACATCCCCTGGACCACCGGGGGGATCGTGCTGTTCTTCGTGTTCCTGGTCCTGCTGCTGTGGGCCTGGTCCTGGCGCTGAGCGGGGGCGCCTACTCGGCCTTCATCGGGATCTCGAACCAGACCGCCTTGCCGGTCGGCGTGGGGCGCGAGCCCCAGCGGGAGGCGAGCTGGTCGACGAGGTAGAGCCCGCGGCCGCCCTCGTCGTCGGCGCCCGCGCTGCGGATCCGGGGCAGGCGCAGGTCGTTGTCGAAGACCTCCACCCACACCGAGGCGGCGCCGCGCCGCAGGCGCAGCCAGAAGGTGCTCTCCGGCTCCTCGGGCTCCTCCTCGGCCAGCTCCTCCAGCAGGTCCGACCAGTCCTCGGAGAAGTCCTCGACCGCCCCGTCGGCGCCGCCCCCGCCCGGCGCGGCCGCCTCCACCGAGGAGGAGTCGCGCACCCCTCCGGAGGTGAACTCGCGGCGCACCGGGTGCGGGGCGGCGTGGATGACCACGTTGGTGACGATCTCGGAGACCAGCAGGCAGGCCAGCTCGGCCTGGCCCGCGTCCATGCCCCATTCGGCGAAGGTGGAGGCGGCCAGGTGCCGCGCCTGGGCCACGGTGGGCGCCTCGGCCCGGTACCGCTCCTCGCGCAGCGCCAGCTCCTCGGGGTGGGTGCGCACCACCAGCAGCGCCGCGTCGTCGTCGCTCTCCCCGGGGACCGCGGCCAGCGCGGTGTCGGCGATCCGCTCCACGTCCCGGTCGGCCACCCGGCGCACCCGGTCGCGCAGCCGCTCCAGGGAGCGGCGGGGGTCGGCCTGCCCGCCCACCGGGCGGCGGTCGACCAGCCCGTCGGTGTAGAGCAGCAGCGCCGCACCGGGCGGCAGGGTCACGTCGGCCTGGTGGTAGACGGCCTCGTCGTAGGGGACGCCGCGGGCCTTGCCGCCCAGCAGCGAGTCGGTGACCTCCAGCGCCAGCTCGCCGACCTCGCCCGCGGCGATGAGCAGCGGCGACTGGTGGCCGGCGTTGGCGTAGGACAGCCGGCGCGACCAGGCGTCGTAGACCATGTACAGGCAGCTGACGCTGGGCACCCAGGTGCCGCCCCGGCCGTCCGGGCGGCCCAGTCTGCGCACCCACTCGTCCAGCTCGCGCAGGATGTCCGCGGGCTCGCGGTCGGCCTGGGCGAAGGCGCGCAGCGCGGCGCGCAGCTGGCCCATCACCGCCGCGGCGTGCGGGCCGCGCCCCTCCACGTCGCCCACGACGATGCCCACCCGGCCCGCCGACAGCGGCACCACGTCGTAGAAGTCCCCGCCGACCTGGGTCTGGATGCCGTGCCCGTGCGCCTCCAGCGGCTTGGCCGGTACGTAGCGGTGGGCGATGGAGAGCCCGTCGAAGGGCGGGAAGGAGGCGGGCAGCAGGCTGTTCTGGAAGGCCAGCGCGGTGCTGCGCTCCTCCTCGAAGAGCCGGGCGTTGTCGATGGCCAGCGCCACCCGGGAGGCGAGGGCCCCCACCAGGTCGCAGTCGAAGCCGTCGTAGGCGGCCTTGTCCCGGGGGGTGAGCCGGGACAGCGCCAGGGTGAGCACGCCCAGCAGCTCACCGCGGGCGCGCAGCGGCGCCGCCACCGCCGAGGCCACCCCCACCTGGTCGGCGACCCGGGCCGAGCGCTCGTCCACCATCCCGGGCGGGTGGCGCAGGTCCCCGACGGCCACCGTCTCCAGACGGCGCATGGCCCGGGCGGCGAAGTGCCGCTCGGCATAGCGCACCTCCTGCCCGACGTCGGGCCAGGTGCCGGGGGGAGGGGACCAGCCCTCGGCGTGCACCGAGACCCGGCGCACCAGCCGGTCGTGGTCGTAGAGGTCGATGAAGCAGTGGTCGGCGAACTGGGGGACGAGGGTCTCGGCGACGGCCTTCAGCGCGCTGTCGAACTGCAGCGACCCGGCCAGCCGGGCGCCGATCCGCTCCAGCAGCCCGTACTGCTCCTCCACACGGCCGCTGCGCATCGCCTCGTAGGCGAAGATCGCCATGCCCTCGACGGCGCCGTCGGCGTCGCACATCGGCACCGCCTGGGCGCGTACGTGCATCCAGGCGGCGTCGGCGCGCACCACGGCGAAGGTGCCCTCCCAGGTCTGCCCGCGCAGCACCTGACGGGCGAGCTGCGAGGCGCGCTCGCGGTCGGCCTCGTGCACCCCGATGTCGAGCAGGGAGGAGCCGATCGGGTCGGCGCGGCCGGTGAATCCGAACAGCCGGCGGGCATAGCCGTTCCAGTAGCGCAGGTGGCTGAAGCGGTCGGCCACGATGACGGCGATCTGCGCCTGCTCGACGACCGTCTCCCCGGTGATCGCGCTGTCGTCGTAAAAGGCTTCCCCCCACCGCTTCATTCAGCCGCCACCTTGCCGTCAAGGATCCGCACCATGCCGACCCGCGCGTCCTCCGGATCGCCCCCGCTTTCGCCCGAGCATAGCCCCACAGGGCGAAAATCCGCAGAGCAACGCGACATTTCGGGGACAGGGGCGCCCCGGTCGCCGCGCGGGGGCACGGTCAGTGCTTGGCGACGAAGACGTGGCCGGCGACCTCCCGTGACAGCTCACTGGCGGTGCCGTCGCCGGGCGCGGGGAGCACCCGCACGCCGTCCTCGGTGGCGGTCAGGCGGACCTCGCCGCCGGGGCGCACCCCGGCGTCCTTCAACTCCCGCATGACCTCGGTGTCGGTCTGCAGGTGCTCGCTGATCCGGCGGACGGTGACGCTGGTCTCGGCCCCGTTGGCGATCTCGGTCATGGGGGCGATGGACTCGTCGGAGAAGGGCTCGGGCGCGTAATCGGCCAGGCCCAGCTCGTCCAGGCCCGGGATGGGGTTGCCGTGCGGGCACACCGACGGGGCGTTGAGCAGGCCGACCAGGCGCTCCTCGACCGCCTCGGAGATGACGTGCTCCCAGCGGCACGCCTCCACGTGCACGTCCTCCCAGGCCAGGCCGATCACGTCGACAAGGAGGCGCTCGGCCAGGCGGTGCTTGCGCATGACGTGCATGGCCAGCCGGCGGCCCTCGTCCGTCATCACCAGGTGCCGGTCGTTCTCCACGCGCAGGAGGCCGTCGCGCTCCATGCGCGCCACCGTCTGGCTCACGGTGGGGCCGCTCTGGTGCAGACGCTCCGCGATGCGCGCGCGGAGCGGGACGATGCCCTCCTCTTCCAGTTCGAAGATGGTACGCAGGTACATCTCCGTGGTGTCGATGAGCCCGTGTGCGGTCAACGCTCTCCTCCCCTCGGTCGGCCGTTGAGAGCCGGCCGCCGCAGGACTCTCAACACCGTTCGGCGGCGACGGATTCCCCGCACCGAGCGGAGTCGAACTGCCTGCCGATGGCCTCCATCATAGCGTCCGGAAAGGAACCGGTTCCGGGCCTCGGCGCCCTCACGGCGAGAGCCGGTCGATGCTCCAGCGGCCGTCCTGACCCTGGCCGGTGCGAAGGTAGCGGAACCGGTCGTGCATGCGGTCGGTCCCTCCCTGCCAGAACTCGGCCTCTTCGGGGACGAGCCGGTAGCCGCCCCAGTAGTCGGGGCGCGGCACCTCCTCCTCATCCTCCCAAACCGCCGCCCAATGGGCATACCGCTCTTCCAGCAGGGAACGGTCGCTGACAGGGGAGGACTGATGCGCACTCGCCCACGCACCGATCTGGGACCCCCGGGGACGCGAACGGAAGTAGACGTCGTTCTCCGCGTCCCCGAGCGGTTCCACGCGCCCCATGAAGGACACCTGGCGACGGATCGCGTGCCAGGGGAAGAGCAGGGCCGCGCGCGGCTCCCGCTCCAGCGCGCGCGCCTTGCGCGAGCGGCGGTTGGTGAAGAAGCGCAGCCCCGACGCGTCGAACCCTTTCAGCAGCACGGTGCGCGAGCGCGGCGCCCCGCCGGGGTCGATCGTGCTCAGCACCATCGCGTTGGGCTCGGCCAGTCCGGCCTCCGCGGCCTGAGAGAACCACAGGTCGAACAGGTCCATCGGACGTCCCGGCAGACCGGAGCGGCCCAGCGGTTCACCGGAATAGGGTTCGCGCAGTTCAGCAGGGTCACAATGGTTCACGATCGTGCATCCTCCACGGTTCGCCCGTCGAGCGCAAAGGATGGCGCCATGCCCGAGTTCACGCCCGGACTCGAAGGAGTCACGGCCTTCCGGACCGAGATCGCCGAGCCGGACAAGGACGGCGGGGCCCTGCGCTACCGCGGGGTCGACATCGAACAGCTCGTGGGGCGGGTGACCTACGGCCGCGTCTGGGGGCTGCTGGTCGACGACGCCCTGGACCCGGGCCTGCCCTCGGCCGACCCGCTGCCCCCGCCGGTGGACACCGGCGACGTGCGGGTGGACGTGCAGGCCGGCCTGGCCGCCTTCGCCCCCGCGATGGGGCTGCGGCCGCTTCTGGACACCGACCCGGCCCAGGCGCGCGAGGACGTGGCGCGGGTGGGCGCCACGGCTCTGTCGGTGATCGCCGACGCCGCCCGCGCCGGCTCGGGCGAGCGCACCCGGGTCCCCGACGCGCGCGTGGCCGAGGGCGCCACCGCGGTGGAGCGGTTCATGATCCGGCTGCGCGGCGACCCCGACCCCGACCACGTGCGGGCGGTGGACGCCTACTGGACCTCGGCGGCCGAGCACGGGATGAACGCCTCCACCTTCACCGCCCGGGTGATCGCCTCCACCGGGGCCGACGTGGCCGCGGCGGTGTCCGGGGCGGTGGGGGCGATGTCGGGGCCCCTGCACGGCGGCGCCCCGGCCCGGGTGCTGCACATGCTGGACGAGACCGAGCGGGTCGGCGACGCCCGCACCTACGTGCGCCGGGCCCTGGACCGCGGCGACCGGCTGATGGGGTTCGGGCACCGGGTCTACCGGGCCGAGGACCCGCGCGCCCGGGTGCTCCGGCGCACCGCCCGCGAGCTGGGCGCGGCCCGCTACGAGGCGGCGGCTGCGCTGGAGGAGGCGGCCCTGGCCGAACTGGCCGAGCGCAAGCCGGACCGGGTGCTGGCCACCAACGTGGAGTACTGGGCGGCGGTCGTGCTCGACGTCGCCCGGGTCCCCGCCGACCTGTTCACCCCGATGTTCACCGCCGCCCGGGTCGCCGGGTGGTCGGCGCACATCCTGGAGCAGCGCCTCACCGGCCGGCTGGTGCGGCCGAGCGCGGAGTACACCGGGCCGCCTCCGCGCCCGCTGGAGGACGTCGCGGGCGCGGAGGCGGCGCTCGCCCAGGGGGTCTGATCACATCCGCCGGTCAGAGCGCGGATTTCCCGAGGGACACCCCTCACCTGCGGCGCGATCGGCCCGCCCACTACCATGACCCGGGTGAGCGACATTCAGATCCCCGCGAACCTGCTGCCCACAGACGGACGATTCGGGTGCGGCCCCTCGAAGGTCCGCCCCGAGCAACTGAAGGCCCTCGCCGATTCCGGATCCGCCTACTTCGGCACTTCGCACCGGCAGAAGCCGGTCAAGTCGCTCGTCGGGCGGGTGCGGAGCGGACTGGCGTCGCTGTTCTCCCTGCCCGAGGGGTACGAGGTGGTGGTCGGCAACGGCGGCACCACCGCGTTCTGGGACATCGCCGCGCACGGCCTGATCCGCGAGCGCTCCCAGCACCTGAACTTCGGGGAGTTCTCCTCGAAGTTCGCCAAGGTCGCCCAGGGCGCCCCCTGGCTGGGCGAGCCCACCGTCATCACCACCGACCCCGGCACGCACGGCGAGGCCCGCGCCGAGGAGGGCGTGGACGCCTACGCGCTCACCCACAACGAGACCTCCACCGGCGTGGCCGCCCCGATCCGCCGCCCGGACGGCGCCGACGCCGACTCCCTGGTGCTGGTCGACGCCACCAGCGGCGCCGGCGGCCTGCCGGTCGACATCGCCCAGACCGACGTCTACTACTTCGCCCCGCAGAAGTGCTTCGCCGCCGACGGCGGGCTGTGGGTCGCGATCATGTCCCCCAAGGCGCTGGAGCGCGCCGCCGCGATCGCCGACTCGGGGCGCTACATCCCGACGTTCCTCTCGCTCACCACCGCGATCGACAACTCCCGCAAGGACCAGACCTACAACACCCCCGCGGTGGGCACGCTGCTGCTCTTCGCCGAGCAGATCGAGTGGATCAACGCCCGGGGCGGGCTGGACTGGGCGGTCTCCCGCACCGCCGAGTCCTCCCAGGCCCTCTACACCTGGGCGGAGAAGACCTCCTACACCAGCCCGTTCGTCACCGACCCGGCGCAGCGCTCGCAGGTGGTGGGCACCATCGACTTCGACGAGTCGGTGGACGCCGCCGAGGTCGCCGCGGCGCTGCGGGCCAACGGCGTCGTGGACACCGAGCCCTACCGCAAGCTCGGCCGCAACCAGCTGCGCATCGGCATGTTCCCGGCGGTGGAGCCGGCCGACGTGCAGGCGCTGACCTCCTGCATCGAGCACGTGGTCGGCGAGTTGGCCTAGGCTCTGCGGACCCGGTAGACATGGGGGTCGGCCCGTCCGGGGCCGGCCCCCTTCGTTTCCCTGACAAGCCCCAGGCCGGGAGTGGATCGCCCAGTGCGCAGGAACAAGCGGCAGCCCGACACGCTGATCGTCTCCCACCGCGGCGCGCCGGGGCACCGGCCCGAGCACACCCTGGCCTCCTACCGGCTGGGGGCGCGGCACGGCGGCGACTTCATCGAGACGGACCTGGTGGCCACCGCCGACGGGGTGCTGGTGGCCCGGCACGAGCCGGAGATCGGCGGCACCACCGACGTGGCGGACCGCCCCGAGTTCGCCGACCGGCGCACCACCCGCACGGTGGACGGGGCCGAGCACACCGGCTGGTTCGTGCAGGACTTCTCCCTGGCCGAGCTCAAGACGCTGCGCGCCACCGAGCGCATCCCCGGCGTGCGGCCGGAGAACGCCTCCTACGACGGCGAGTTCGCCGTCCCCACACTGGAGGAGATCATCGCGCTGGCCAAGGAGCTCACCGCGGAGCTGGGCCGGCCGATCGGGATCTACCCCGAGACCAAGAGCCCGGCCTACCACGAGGCCGCCGGCCTGGAGCTGGAGCCGCCGCTGGGCGAGGCGCTGCGCGCGCACGGCCTGGCCGGCCCGGAGCCGGAGGTCCCGGTCTTCCTGCAGTCCTTCGAGAGCGGCAGCCTGAAGAAGCTCGCCGAACTGGAGGTCCCGCTGGTCTTCCTCATGGAGGACGCCGAGCCCTGGCGGGCCTACACCGACGAGGCCGGCCTGGCCGAGGCGGCGTCCTTCGCGCACGCCATCGGCCCGGAGAAGAACATGGTGGTGGCCCGAGAGGAGGACGGCTCGCTCGGGGAGCCGACCGGCCTGGTGGAGGCCGCGCACGAGGCCGGGCTGCTGGTGCACCCCTACACCTTCCGTAGTGAGAACCACTTCCTCCCGGCGGACCTGCGCTCGGAGGGCTCCGAGCGCGACTACGGCTCCTTCGCCGCCGAGTACGCGGCGTTCTTCGCCGCGGGCGTGGACGGGGTGTTCACCGACTTCTCCCGGCACGCCTTCCTGGCCCGCGAGATCCACGCCGACCAGGGCTGAGCCGCGTGTTCAGGTTCTGCGGACCAGGAGGACGATTCCGGCGATGACCGCGGCGGCCACGCCGGCGCCGCTGAGGATGAACGTCAGCGCTCCGGGGGTCGTGTCGGCGGTGGCGCCGTCGGCCTCCGAGGACGCGTCCCCGGACGGGGAGCTCTCGGCATCGTCGGCGCTCGGTCCGCCCGCGCCGCGCATGTGGCCGGGCACGGGCACCTCCCAGACGGGGCTCTCCAGGCCTTCGGTCCCGACCAGGACCGACTCCCCGCCGGGCGTGAAGGTCAGCGACTCGCCCTGTTCGGACTCGGGGAGCCCGATCCGCCCCACGCTCTTTCCCGGCACGCCCTCTGAGGCGTCGTAGAACGTCACGCCCCAGTAGGTGCGGATGGCATAGTGCGACCCGTCCGGGGCGAAGGCCGCGTCGGTGGCGTACAGCGGCGCCGAGTCCACGCGCTCCAAGCTGTTGGTGCCGTCGGGGTCGAGCTCCTCCGGGGCGGCGTACAGTCCTCCGGCGACCTCCTTGCTCACCACGTACAGGCGGCCGTCGCGCGGGTCGATCATCATGCCCTCGGCGTTGCGGCCGCCGTCGGCGTAGGTGAAGGTGAACACCTCGGCCTCGACGGTCGCGTCGGCCAGGTCCCCGGGCTCGGGGAAGCGGTAGACCCGGATGCTGGGCCATCCGCCCTCGAAGTTGTCGCCGATGTCGCCGATGTGCACGGCGGACCGCCCGTCCGGGCCCTCGGAGACCGCCACCGCCTCCCAGTCGCGCAGCTCCACGCCCTCCCCGGTCAGGGTCAGGACGGCCTGTGTGCTGCCCTGGCCGTCCACGGCGAAGACCTCGGGCGCGTAGTCCCCGCTGTCGTTGTGCGTCCAGTACACGTCCTCGTGGGCGGCCGAGGCGGCGAGCCCGCTGGACTCGGCGATGCGGGGGTCCTGGATCCGGAAGCGGACCTGCGCACCCCCCGGCACTGCGGACGGGTCGGGGGACGGCTCGGCCGCCGCGGGCGGGGCGGCGGGGACGGCGGCGGCCCCGGCCGCCGCGGTGAGCAGGGCGCAGGCCGCGGCGGCGGCGCGGTGGTGCATGCCGCCATCCTGCCATCACCGCCGCGGCGCATCCCGTGAGCACCCCGGGTGAGGACGGGTCCGGTTGCGGGCATGTTCCGCGTACCACCGTCGCCTCCGCCGGAGAGGAAGGCCCCCATGAGGATCATCGCCTGCCTGAACGGCGACCGCAGGCCCGGCGCGCACCCGGCGCTGCCGGTCTCGGCCGAGCAGATCGCCCTGGACGCCGCGGCCGCGGTGGCCGCCGGGGCCGACGAGGTGCACGTCCACCCCAGGGACGGCTCCGGGGGCGGGGCCCTGGAGCCGCAGGTGCTGTCCCCGATGCTGGAGCGGCTGCACGCCGCCGTGCCGGGCGTGCCGGTGAGCGTGACCACCGCGCTGAGCGCCGAACCGGACCCCTGGCGCCGCTACGACCTGGTGCAGCGCTGGGGCTCGCTGCCGGACTCGGCGACGGTGAACCTGCACGAGCCGGGCGCGGTGGAGGTGGCGCGGATGCTGGTGGACCGCAGGGTGCGGGTGGAGGCCGGGGTGGCGGACGTCGACGCGGCCCGGCTGCTGGCGGCGATCGGGATGGCCGCGGAGTTCGGCCGGGTGCTGGTGGCGCCGCAGGACACCGACCCGGACCGGGCGCTGGCCGAGGCCGAGCGCATCGAGGCGGTGCTGGACCGGGCGGGGATCGGCCTGCCGCGCCTGCTGCACGGGGTCGGGGAGGCGGCCTGGCCCGTGCTGGAGGCGGCGGCCGCGGCCGGGCACGACGTGCGCATCGGGCTGGAGGACACGCTGCGGGGACCGGACGGCGGGGAGGCGGCCGGCAACGCGGCGCTGGTGCAGGCGGCGGCGGAGCGGGTCAGCTCACGAGCGCGCCGATGACGACGATCAGCATGATCGCCGCGAGGATCGTCGGCAGCAGCCAGCGCTGCTTTCTGTTGTTGGTCAGCATGCTCATGGCACTCATCAGCCTAGCGCCCAGGTCGCGGCGGTCCGGTACCGGCGCCCGCGGTCCCGGGGGCGGCTCTCCACCAGGTGCACCTCGCCGGCCTCCCAGAACGGCGTGGCCAGGGCGCCCAGGGCGGTCCGCAGCGCCGACAGGTGCGCGGGGCGGCGGCTGCGGGCCAGGGTGAGATGCGGCACGAAGGGGCGGCGCTCGACCCGCACCCCGCCCGTGCGGGCCGCCCGGCGCAGGCCGGCGGCGGGCCCGGCGAGCGGGGAGGCGGTGTGCTCGCCCTGCACGCCCGCCCACAGCACGGTCGCGGCGGAGTCGTCCCCGGGGAAGGTCCCGGCCCCGCGCAGCGCGACCCGTTCGGGGCCGTGGCGGGCCAGCTCGTCGGTGAAGGCCTGCTCCAGGGCGGGCAGCCGTCCGGGGGCGGTCTCCCCGAGGAACAGCAGGGTGATGTGCCGGTCCTCGCGCCGCGTCCACCGCAGTCCCGGGTCGGGATGCTCGCCCAGGGCCTCGCGGACGGCCTCTTCGGCCGCGTCCAGCACGTGCTCCGGAGGGGTCACCGCGATGAACAGGCGCATGTCGCCACCCTGTCAGCCGTGGGCCCCACGGGGGCGCGGGTGACCGCGACGAACGGGCTCCGGCCGCTCAGCCGCACGCGGGCCTTCAGGCGGCGGGCCAGAAGCACCCCGACCACGGCGGTGACCACCAGGGTGACGGCGCCGCCGGTCGCCAGGCTGACCCGCGGGCCGAGCGTGTCGGCCAGCACCCCCACGATGGGCGCGCCGATGGGGGCCATGCCGAGGAAGACCAGCATGTACATGCTCATCACCCGCCCGCGCAGCTGAGGGTCGACGCTGAGCTGGAAGAACGCGTTCTGGGTGGCGGTGAAGGTGAGGAAGGCGATCCCCATCGGCAGCAGCGCGAGCGTGAACCAGGCATAGCCGGGCGCCAGCGCGGCCACCACCTCCGTGGCGCCGAAGAGGAACGCGCCGACCAGCACGGTGCGCAGCCGCGGCCGCTCCCGCCGGGCCGACAGCAGTGCCCCGGCCAGCGCGCCCACCGCGAGCGCCGCCGCGGAGACGCCGAACGCGGCCGCCCCCGCGGCGAAGACGTTGTTGGTCATCAGCGCGATCTGGTTCTGCACGTTCGACCCGAACATCTGCAGGAAGGCGGTCATCACCAGCAGCAGCACCAGGTCCGGGCGCCCGGCCACGTAGCGCAGCCCCTCCCGGGTCTGGCCCTTGGAGCGGGGGGCGGGTTCGGTGGTCTCCAGCTCCGACGGGCGCATCATCCACAGCCCGGTGAGCACGGCCAGGAAGGAGAGCGCGTTGATGAGGAAGACCGGGCCGCTGCCGACGGCGGCGATGAGCACCCCTGCCACGGCCGGGCCGACCACGCGCCCCAGCTGGAAGCTGGCACTGTTCAGGGCGATGGCGTTGGGCAGGTCGCGCTTGCCCACCATCTCCACCACGAAGGTCTGCCGGGCCGGGTTGTCCAGCACGGTGATCAGTCCGAGCCCCAGGGCGAAGACGTAGACGTGCCAGACCTGGGCCGCCCCGGCGGTGGCGAGCACACCCAGCCCCAGGGCGAGCACGCCCATGGCGGCCTGGGTGGCGATGAGCAGCCGCCGCTTGCCCGCCCGGTCGACCACGGTCCCGCCCCACAGGCCCAGCAGCAGCATGGGCAGGAACTGCAGGGCGGTGGTGACGCCCAGGGCGATGCCGCTGCCGCCGCTGAGCTGGAGCACCAGCCAGTCCTGGGCGATGCGCTGCATCCAGGTGCCGGTGTTGGAGACGACCTGGCCGGCCGCGAAGAGCCGGTAGTTGCGCACCGCCAGGGATCGGAACATCGCCGGCCCGCGGCGTCCGGCTAACTCCGGCTCAGCCGGTCCAGGATCTCCGCCGCCTCCCGCAGCACCTGTCTCTCGTGGGGCTCCAGCTCGCCCAGCCTCCGGGCCAGCCACTCCTCCCGGCGCCGCGTGTCCTGACGGACCAGGGCGCGGCCCTGGTCCGTCAGGTCCACCAGCTGCTGGCGCCGGTCCTGGGGGTGCGGTTCCCGGCGCACCAGGCCGCGCTCCTCCAGCGCGCTGATGATCCGGGTCATCGACGGCGGCTGGACCTTCTCGTGGTCGGCCAGGGCCCGCGGGGTCATCCGGCCCTGCCGGGCGAGCGCGAACAGGACGGCCCCCTGTCCGAGGGACAGCGAGGTGTCCGGGCGCTGCGCCCGCAGCCGCCGGGCCAGCCGCCCCACGGCCACGCGCAGGTCGGCCTCCAGGCCGGGTGTCTGATCGTCCATCCGCTCGGAGGGGTCGGGGTTCGTCATCAGCGGGACTCATTACTCTTGCTAACGAAATCGCGCGCCCGTGTCTTCCCTTCGGGCGGACAGGGCACCCTACCCCCACGGCGCCCCGCCACCGGCCCTACAGCCCGAGCAGCGCCTCGATCGGCCCCAGGCAGAAGAAGACCAGGAAGGCCGCGGAGACCACCCACAGCAGCGGGTGCACCTCTCGCACGCGCCCCTGCACCGTGCGGATGAAGGTGTAGGCGATGAACCCGAACCCGATGCCGTTGGTGATCGAGTAGGTGAAGGGCATCGTCGCGATGGTGAGGAACGCCGGGACGCCGATCCCCAGGTCGGAGAAGTCGATCTTGGTGACCTGGGTCATCATCATGAAGCCGACGATGATGAGCACCGGGGTGGCGGCCTCGAAGGGCACCAGCTCCACCAGCGGGGCGAACAGCGTGGCGGCCAGGAACAGCAGGCCGGTCACGACCGGGGCGATGCCGGTCCGGGCTCCCTCGCCCACGCCCGCCGAGGACTCGGCGAAGACGGTGTTGACCGAGGCCGAGGCGCCGCCGCCGGCGACCGTGCCCAGCGCGTCCACCACGAGCACCTCGCGGGCGCGCGGGACGTTGCCGTCCTCGTCGAGCATCCCGGCCTGCCCGCCGACGCCGACCATGGTGCCCATGGTGTCGAAGAAGTCGGCCAGCAGCAGGGTGAAGACGAGCAGGATCACCAGCACCGCGCCGACATCGGCGAAGCCGCCGAACAGGTTGAACTGCCCCACCAGGCTGAAGTCGGGCACCGAGAGCACGTCGCCGAGCGAGGACGGCACCGCGGGCGCGGTCAGCGACCACCCCTCGGGCCGGGCGGTGGTCTCCACGACGATCGCCACCGCGGTCGCCACGGCGATCCCGATGAGCATGGCGCCCTTGACCCGGCGCACCATCAGGGCGATGGTCAGCGCCAGGCCCAGCACGAACACCGCGATCGGCCAGCCGGAGAGCGCGCCGTCGCCCAGCTGCACCGGGACGGTGCTGTTCGCGGCGTCGGGCACGCGGGTGATGAACCCGGCGTTCACGAAGCCGACGAAGGCCAGGAACATGCCCACGCCGACCGCGATCGCCGTCTTCAGCCCGGCGGGGATGGCGCGGAAGACGGCGGTGCGGAAGCCGGTGAGCACCAGCACCAGCAGCACGATGCCTTCCAGCACCACCAGGCCCATGGCGTCGGCCCAGGTCATCTGGGGGGCGAGCGAGTAGGCGACGATCACGTTCAGCCCCATGCCGGCGGCCACCGCGAACGGGTAGCGGCTGACCACGCCCATGAGGATGGAGATCACGCCGCCGACCAGCGCGGTGGTGGCGGCGACCCGGGCGATGCCCAGCTCGTCGCCGGCCGCGTCGGGCGCGGTCCCGATGATCAGCGGGTTGAGCACGATGATGTAGGCCATCGCGAAGAAGGTGGCCAGTCCGCCGCGGATCTCCCGGGCGAAGGTGGACCCGCGCGCGCTGACCTCGAAGTAGCGGTCGATGCGGCCGCGGAGGCCGCTCGGGGCGGTGGGGCTGTCTGCGGCGGAGGGCGCCGGGGGTGGTGGTGCGTTCACTCGCTCGACCTTGGCATGTCGGGGATGGCTCCTGGGTTGCCTGACGGAATCAGATTAGTTGCATATTCACACGAATGCGGACATCTCAGGCGAGCGAGATTCATAGGAATCTCCAAGCCCGCCGCAGCGGCACGGGTTCGGGAACCGCCGCTGTGACCCGTCTCTCCCCTTCCCGGGCGGGGCCGCCCGGCGGCCGCCGGGCGCCCGGCCCCCTTCCCCGGTGTCCTAGCCTGGAGGCGTGCGCACACCCCGACGCCCGGACCCCGAGGTCATGGAGAGCGACTACCGCGTCCCGACCGCGCTGGGCACGCTGGCCTGGACGGTCGCGCTCGTCGTGCTGCTCGTCCGCGGCGAGGGCCTCGCGGACGGCGAGCGGTGGTGGATCTGGGTCTGCGCCGCGGGCATCGCCCTGGGGGTGTTCGGCTTCTTCTACGTCCCCTTCCTGCTGGGCAGGCGGGAGGCCGCCGAGCGCCGCCGCGACGGGGAACGTGCGAGCGGCTCTGAGGCGACCGATAATGGGCCCCGTGCCTGAATCGCTCCGCCCCTTCCCGCGCCGGCTCGCCGACCGGCTCCGGCGCATCCTGATCGACGCCGACTACACCGTCTCCGGTGTGCGCGACCGGCTCGGCGGCACCGCCGCCCGGGCCCTGGCCCGCGAGCAGCTGGTGCCCGCGCTGCGCGCCACCGGCGGCGAAGAGGGCCTGGGACTGCTGCTGCGCCTGTGGTGGCTCCAGGAGCCCATCGCCGACAAGGCCGCGCGCGCCCTGCTCCCGGTCGACGAACTCGCCGAGCACGGCCTGCTCTCGGCCGCAGGCGGCGAGGTGCGCGCGCGGGTCCACCTGGGGCCGTGGGAACTGGAGGACGGCCGTCCCGGCTATGTCGTCAGCGACCCGACGGTCCGCCCCGGACAGGGCGTGCCCCGCCCCGACCACGTGGTGGGCGCGGGCGGCGCCTCCTCCACCCTCTCCAAGCTCATCGTGGACGGCCCGTTCGAGCGTGCGCTGGACCTGGGGACCGGGTGCGGCGTCCAGGCGCTCCACCTCTCCTCCCGCGCCGGCGAGGTGGTCGGCACCGACCTCAACCCCCGTGCGCTGCACCTGGCCGAGATCAGCTGCGCCCTGTCGGGCGTGGACAACGCGGCCATGCGGCGGGGGTCGCTGTACGAGCCCGTCGAAGGCGAGCGCTTCGGGCTGATCGTCTCCAACCCGCCCTTCGTCATCACGCCCGAGCCGGCCCGCTACACCTACCGCGAGTCCGACATGGGCGGGGACGCGCTCTGCGCCGAGCTGGTGCGCCGCGCCCCCGAGCACCTGACCGACGGGGGCTGGTGCCAGCTCCTGGGCAACTGGCTGCACGTGGAGGGGGAGGACTGGCGCGACCGGGTCGGCGGCTGGGTCGCCGGGACGGGCTGCTCGGGCTGGGTGGTCCAGCGCGACGTGCAGGACCCCGCCGAGTACGTGGAGCTGTGGCTGCGCGACTCCTGCGAGCACGGCGGCCCCGAGTACACCCGCCGCTACGACGCCTGGCTGGACTACTTCGAGCGCGAGGGCGTCAAGGGGGTCGGCTTCGGCTGGATCTGCCTGCGCAACGACGGCGCCCAGGACGCGGCGGTGCGGGTGGAGGAGCTGCGCCACGAGATCGAGCAGCCGGTCGGCCCGTACCTGCCCGGCGTGGTGGACGGGGCGATGACCGCCCACCGCCTCACCGACGCGGCGCTGCTCTCGGCGCACGTGGCCCTGGCGCCCGGCGTCGTGGAGGAGCGCATCGGGGTGCCGGGGGCGCCGGACCCGCAGCGCATCGTGCTCCGCCAGGAGAACGGGCTGCACCGCGCCGCCCAGGTCGGCACGGTGGAGGCGGCCCTGGCCGGGGTGTGCGACGGGACGATGCCCGTCGGCCCGCTGCTGGACGCCATCGCCCAGCTCACCGAACAGGACGCGGCCCAGGTCCGCAAGGACGCCCCGGACGTGCTGCGCTCCCTGATCGCCGAGGGCTTCTTCCGGGTCGCCCGGTAGGCGCGGCCCTACTCCAGGTCGGCCTCGGCCAGGAGGAACGGGGCGCGGTCCGGGTCCCGCAGGACCGCGGCGACCAGGTGGCGCCGGGCCCAGGTGCCCGCGGACCAGCACAGGGCCCGCGCCAGGCCGTCGGGGGTGGACGCGTGCACCACCCCGTCGGCCACGCGCCACTCGGTCTCCGCGCCGTCCACCGTCAGCGTGTCGTGGTGCACGTAGGTCAGCGCCCCGGCGGGGGCGAAGAGCAGGACCTCGTCGGGCACCGGGCGCACCCGGCCCGAGGACTCCACGCGGCCCTCGACCGCCTCCGAGAGCAGCGACAGGTCGAGCACGTCCGCCAGCGCCTCGGCCTGCTCGGCCGGGGCGAGCAGCAGCGGCCGCCCCTGCGCCAGCGGCAGCAGGTCGGGGGCGTCCACCACCAGGGCGTCCTCGGCGTCGGCCACCACGATCGCACCGCCGTCGACCGCCCGCACCCGCTCCGGGGGCACCACGCGCTCGGCCGGCACCCCGGCCAGCGCCGCCCAGATCCGGCGCAGCGCCGCGTGCTCCACGTGCCGCTCCGGGTCGGCCAGCCGCTCCAGCAGGTCGTCCGGGCCGTCCGGGTCGGCCAGCAGCTCCTCCAGGGACGCGCGCACGCCCACCGCCCGGGCCAGCTCCGTGTCGAGCCCCTCCGGCGCCTGCTCGTACAGCCCCTCCAGCACCGGGTCGGCGCCGGGCAGACGCAGGTCGCCGGGCCGGGAGCCGCCGATGAGCGCGCCGGTCCGCAGCCACCAGGCGGTGTAGGACGGGACGTCGGCGGCGCGCCCGCCCTCCAGCAGCAGCCGGGCGGGCTCGGTGACGGCACGGCGCGCCGGCGAGCCGGCGATCAGTTCCAGCGCGCGCTGCCACCGGTCCGAGCGCACGAACTCCAGGTCGGCCACGGCGGTCAGCTCGGGCACCGTCGGCGGCAGGTCCTCCTCGCCCGCGCGCCGCACGGCCTCCTCGGCCCACTCCTCCAGCCCGTCCACCGGCAGGTCGTCCAGGGAGTCCTCCAGCGCCTCGCCCAGGGTGACGTCGTGGGCGCGCAGCACCGCGAAGCCGTCCAGGCAGCCCGCCGCCGCCAGCACCGCGCGGCCGTGCCGCTCCACCAGGTCCGGCGCGACCACCCCGAACGGCGCGTCGGCGGCGAGCACCTCCCGCAGCGGGCTGTCCGGCAGCAGCAGCTCCCCGGCGACCGAGTACCCGCCCTCGTCGTCGCGGAGCGCCAGCTCCGCGAGCCAGGGCCGTCCCCGGTCCGGGCCGCTCCCCGGGCCGACCGCCGCGACCAGCGCCAGCACGGGCCCGCTCACCGCCTCGGGGTCGTCGGCGTCCAGCGAGCCGCCGACCGCGGCCCGCACCGACGGGTCGTCCAGCACCGCCTGCGCACCGGCCTCCACCGCGCCGAGCCGCACCAGCAGCTCCTCGGCGGCCTCCGGGTGCACGATCCGCACCCCCAGCGGCGCCAGCACCGCCGGATCCAGCACGCCCGCCCCGAAGGACTCCCCCACCGGGAGCAGCAGCCCGCGCGGCCCGCGGACCAGGCGGCCGTCGGCCAGCGGCACCGGCAGCGCCCCCAGCTCGTCCAGGTCGGTGCCGCGGGCGGCCGAGGCGCGCAGCGCCCGGTACAGCCCCGCCCACCAGGACGGCTCGGCCTCCCGGTCGCCCAGCAGGTCGGCGAGTTCGGCGGGGCCGACCCAGCGCACCCGCAGCTGCGCCAGGGCGGGGTGGCCCGGGTCGGCCCCGGCGCCCAGCGCGGTGGGCAGCACGTCGGCGAGCACCTCGGCGACCTGCGGGCCGGGCTCGACCAGCACCGCGTCGATCGGGCGCACCGGGCGCCCGCGCACGGTGCGCAGGAACGGCGCCTCCTGCAGCGGCTTGGCCGCCGCCGCGCGGAGGCGCCCGTCGAAGGACCCGTGGCCCAGCGAGGGCAGCGGCACCAGGTCCAGCGCGGCGCGCGGCTCCAGCCGGGCCAGCAGGTCGGCGTAGGCCTCGGCGGCCTCGCCCACCAGCGCCTCGGCCGCGGGGCCCTCGGCGATCCGCCGCCGGTCGGGGCTCAGCGGGAAGGAGCCGATCAGCAGCGCGGGCAGGGCCAGCTCGGCATCGCCGGGGGTGGGCGCGTGCACCACGCGCGCAACGCCGTCGGGCAGGCCGGCCGAGCCGTCCTCTCCGACCGCGGTGGCCCAGGTGAGGGTCCACTCCAGGCGGGAGCGCTCCTCGGTGGGGCGGTCGGCCAGCAGGGCGGGCTCGAAGCGCCCGGTGCGGGTGACGGTGCGCCAGCGGGTGGTGCGCTCCGGGCCGCCCTCCTCGGCGGAGGTGGTCACCACGTCGACGGCACCGCCGTCCGCGGCGTCCTCCTCAGCCCGGTCCCCGGTGTCCGGGGCCGCGCGCCTGCTCAGCACGCGGGCCGGGCGGCCCTCGATCTCCACCCGCACCCCACTCAGCGCGGGCAGGGCCAGCAGCAGGGCCTCACCGGTCTCCTCCAGGAGCTCGGCGACCCGCCGCCGGGTGTCGGCGTCGCGCAGGAGCAGGGTGACGGCGGTGGTGTACCCCTCCGGCACCGCCCCCTGGCCCGCGGCCGGGTCGGCGGGGAAGGGCAGGCGCAGCAGCGGCAGGTCGCCGCCGCGCCGCTCCAGCTCCTCGGCCAGGCCGGGGTCGGCGCGCCCGGGCCCGAGGAGGCCGGCGCGCACCTCCTCCCGGGCGAGCGCGCGCGACCAGCGCACCGCCCCGTCCGCCGATGCGGCGGTGACCTCGTCCGACAGGGCCGCGACGGCGGAGAATCCGACGCCGAACCGACCCACCGCCCCGTGCCCCTCGCCGTCCCTCTTGGCGGAGGCGCGCAGCGTGGACATCGACTCCACGCCGTCGGCGGTCAGCGGCGCGCCGGTGTTGGCGGCGGTGAGCACGTCACCGCTCAGGCGCAGCAGCAGGCGTCCCGGAACGCCCGCGCGCGCGGCGGCGTCGGCGGCGTTCTGGGCCAGCTCGACGACCGCGCGGTCCCGGTACCCGCCGAGCGCGTGGTCCTCCTCGGCGTTGGCGTCCTCCCGGAAGCGCGCGGGCGCGGCCGCCCATCCGTCGAGCACACGGCGCCGCAGCTCCGAGGTGCCGAACGGGTCGGTCTGCTTGGCGGCCATGGGGGCTCCTCCCGAGTGGGTGCGGGACTACCGTACGCGACGGCGGGAGGGGCGTCGGAGGGGTTTTCGGCCGTGCCGTCCGGCCCGGTCAGCCCTCGGTGGAGACCAGTTCCAACTCGCTGGTGTCGTCGAAGACGATGTGGTCGTATCCGAGCTCGTCGATGACGGGCACGGGGGACGGCTCGCTGCGCACCGCCTCCCGGACGGCCTCGGAGTGCGCCCCGCAGCCGTGGTCGTAGGAGACCACCCGGCCGTCGTCGGGGGCGTACTCGTTGGCGCACACGCCGAACATCCGGCGCAGGCCGCCGGCGAGCGGGGTCATGAAGCCGCAGGTGGAACAGGTGGCCGGAGCGGCGGCGGCGATCGCGCTGCGCGGGCCGGCCTCACCCTCGTACCAGCGCTCGGCGGCGGCGTCGCGGCCCTCCCGGGACAGCACGCGCGGCCGGCCCAGCCCCATCTCCCAGGGGGCGGTCCGGTCGTCGGCCTCCTCCTCCAGGGCGTCGGCGGGTGCGTAGGCGAAGCCGGGCTCCAACCGGTCGTCGTCGGCGGAGGTGGGCAGCAGGTCGCCCACGCCCAGGTCGCCCGGGCGCAGCCGCTCCTTCCACGGAACCCACTGCGGCGCCAGCAGCGCCTCGGGGCCCGGGAGCAGCACCGCCTCGTTGACGGTGACGACCTTGGCGCGCGCCGCGCGCACGACGGTCACGGCGTAGTGCCAACCCGGGTAGGCGGCGTCGCGGCACTCGAACAGGTGGGTGACCAGGCGGTCGCCCTCCACGTGCGCGGACAGGTGATCGCCAACCCACTCCGGACGGGAGATCTCGACGGCGGCGCTCCGCGCGAGGTCGACCGCCTCGATGCATGCCTTGTCTGGTGCGGGGTTACGACGGCTAGGGCTCACACTCCCCATCTTCGCCGATGGGAACCACCGCCGAGTCCACGACACCGACTCGATAGACGACCGTTACGTCGGATTGGGGAGGTACGGGGGATTCTCCGCCGCCCCCGCAGGCGATCTGTGGCGGGGACCACACCGCGGCGCTCGCTCAGGCCTCCAGGTCGTCGGCGACCACGCGCAGCACTTGGGCGATCTTGGCCGCCTCCTTGCGGTCGGGGTGCTTGCCCCGGCGGTAGGTCGAGGAGACGCCGTCCAGGAGCTTGATGAGGTCCTCGGTGATGACGACCATCTCGTCGGGCTTCTTGCGCATCGCCTTGGCCACCGAGCGCGGCGCGTCGAGCAGCTTGACCTGCAGCGCCTGGGCGCCCTTGCGCCCTTCGACCACCCCGAACTCCACCCGCTGGCCGGAGCGCAGGGACGTGGTCCCCGTCGGCAGCGCCGAGGAGTGCACGAAGACCTCGCCGCCGTCGTCACGGGTGAGGAAGCCGAATCCCTTGTCGCCGTCGTACCACTTGACCTTGCCGGTGGGCACGTGTGACCTCACGCTCTCGCCGTCGGACCCTAAGGGGCGAGGCCGGGGAATCCGCCGCGAATGGGGGCGAATGTCCGCTCGGCCTCTCGGATCCATCTTTCCATAGGGGGCTTTCCAGGCTAATGCTCGACGAACACGCCGAGCGAGGGGCCGAAGGCCACATGTTCCCCGAAATGCCGATAAACCCCGAGGGCCGTAACCGGCCACCCCGCGCATGCGAGAGGCCCGGACGCGGATCTCCGGGCCTCTCCTTTGACGACCGCCCCCGTCGCCGCTGGTTGCGGAGTTTCGGGACGGGACCCGGCGGGACCGGGGCGGGCGTCAATCCCCCTGCGCCCCCGGCCGGTGACCGGCGCCGAACCCGGTGGCGCACCGTCATGATTACCCGCGCCGCGAGCCCGCAACGCGTCGAAAACCCCTGGTCAAGCAGGATATTCCGGAGGATTTAACGGCCGATGACCCGAGGCGGGCGCGACCGCGGCGATCCGGACCACCAGGTACACCGCGCAGGCCGCCGCGGCCAGCCGCAGCCCGACCACCCCGGTCGAGGTGAGCGACTCCAGGACGATCTGGTCGATGTAGGGCGCCTCCCCCGGCCAGAACGCCATGGCCACCAGGGTGGCCGCCGGCGGCGCCCCCGCGAGGACCCACTTGTCGCGGCGCGTCCAGACCTTGCTCAGCACCACCATCGCGCCGCCGATGATCCACAGGAACGCCGCCTCGGCCGCGAGGGCGCCGGCCGCGTACAGCAGCAGGACCAGCAGCTCGGAGGGGTGGTCACGGAAGGCCGCCGCAGTGGCCGACCAGCGCCGGAGGCGGCGGCCGGCGTCCCCGCCGTCCCCCTGCGCCGCGATCCGGGTGGTCGGGGTGATGGGGCCGCCGCTCTCCGGACGCACCGACACCGCCCGCGCGCCCCGGGCGCCCAGCCAGCCGGGGTCCGGCCCGCCCCGCCACGGCGGCGGTGTGCGCTTGCGCAGGACCGAGCGGCCGGTATCGGCCCGCTCCCCGCCGTCGGCTCCGTCCCCGTCGGCTCCGTCCCCGTCCTCTCCGTCGCCGTCCTCCGGGCCGCGCTCGGCGTCGAGCTCGGCGCGCACCAGGTCGTCCGGGTCGCCGAAGGACTCCAGGACCCGCCGCACCTCCTCGGCGGTGCGGGCCCCCGAGGCGCGGCGGGCCTCCTCCACCCGGCGGCGCACGTCGGCCAGGAAGGAGGCGCGCCGCCGTGAGGGGACCGCTCCGTAGGCGGCCTCCCCCACCCGCGACAGGAAGTCCAACACAAGGCGGTCGGGCTGCTCGCTCATGGACACATGGTGCACCGCCCGGAACGCCCGCGCCGCCCGGTCCCGGCCATCGGATTGCGGATGGGCACCGCATCCACGACTCGGTGACCGAAAGTGGCCACACGGTCGCCCTCCGAGAGGTATAGATGGAGGCCGCCGCCCGCACCCCGGTGCGGCACCACCACCACCGACAGCGAGAGGCAGAGCATGCGCGCACGCCGAACGGCGGCCCTGGCCGCCGCCCTGGCCGGGCTGCTGGCGACCGCGGCCCCCGCGGCCGCGGACGGCGGCCCCGGCACCCTGGACCTGTACTCGGGCCCGGGACTGGGCCACACCACCCTGGAGGGCGGCGGCTGCCACACCTTCCCCGACAAGCGGATGGTGAACCTGGCCGACTCCGAACCCGCCGCCGACTACGTCTTCCACCCCGGCCCGGACTGCACCGGCACCCCCGTGGGGAGCGGCCGTGACGACTCCCAGTGGATCCCGCCGCTGTGGGGGGTGCGCTCGGTCGACGTGCGTTTCGGCTGACCCCGGTCGGGGACGCGGCACCGGGGGCGCGGCGCCCGCATGGCCCGCCGGGAGCCGCTGCGGCTAGGCTGCAGACGCTCCCGACGCCTGAGAGGCCAGAGAGGATCGCCCGGCCGCCATGAGCGAACCCCAGCTGCCGCCCGGTGCCGCGTCCCCCCGCGACGACCACGGCCCCCCGGCCGAGCGGGCCGCCGCCTCCCCCGCGGACGCCCCGCGGACCGGTGGCGCGTCCAGCTCCACCATGGCGCTCATCCTGCACGCCCTGACCTTCCTGTGCTGCGCCAACTGGATCTTCGGGACCGTCGGCATCGTGTTCGCCGTGCGCGCCGCCCACATGCGCGACCGCGGCCGGCCGGAGCAGGCCGAGACCCTCACCCGGTACTCCTGGTACTGCCTGGGCGCGGCCGCGGTCATGTTCGTCGTGATGTCCGTGCTGACGCTCTGGCTCTTCACCCAGGCCGGGTCCTGGGTCCAGGACGCCGTGCCGGTGGGGTACTGACGCCCGGCCGGAACCCGTGGGCGCCCGACCGCGTCGTGGTTATCGTGGGGGGAACGGCCGCCCACCGACGGCGCCGCGGGGGAGGGGGAACCGACCGTGCACGGACACCGCTCGGCCATCGAGCGCTTCTGGGAGGACTCCGGGCCGAACCCGTCCCCCGTGTACAGCGCGCCCGCCGCGCACAACGCGCCACCGGTGCCGCAGGCACCGCCCGCCTCCATCCCTCCACCGCCGCAGCACCGGCCGGGCCCCGCGGCCGCCCCCTTCGCCCCACCGCACGCGCCGCCCGCCGGGCCGCCTCCGCGGACCGGGGCCGCCGCGGCCGCGCTGCTGTGCGCCGTGCTGACCCTGGCCTTCCCCGCCCTGGGGGTACTCGCGGGGCTGCCGGTGCTGGCGGTGCTCTCCAACATCCCCGGCCTGGTCTTCGGGGCCCTGGCCGTGGCCAACCGGCACGACCCCGAGGCGGTCGAGCGCAACATCGCCCGCACCTGGGCCTGCACGCTGGGCTACCTGCTGCTGATCGCGCTCGTCCTGCTGGCCATCGCCGCGCTGATCACCGCGCTCACGCCCTGACCGCCCCGGCCGACCACCGACGACCCGAACCGCGAGAGAGGCATCCCATGAGCGCACCCTGGCCCGGCCAGGAGAACGACCCGAACCGCCGGCCCGGCGGGTACGGTCCCCCTCCCGGCTACCCGACCGGAGGGCAGCCGCAGTACCCCTACGGGCAGCAGCCGGCGGGCCCGCCTCCGCCCGCGCCCTACGGCGTGCCGATGGAGAACCCGGAGATCGAGCCTTTGCGGGGCGGGGCCATCGCCGCCCTGGTGACCAGCGCGATCAGCCTGATGCTGTGCGGCTCGCTCGGCGGGATCATCGGCATCGTCTTCGGGATCCTGGCCCTGGTGGAGAAGCAGGACGCGGACAAGGTCCGGCGCTTCACCAAGTACTCCTGGATCGCCACCATCGTCGGCATCGTCCTGATGGTGCTGCTGTTCGCGGCGATCCTGATCCTGCCGTTCGTGATCGCGGCGTTCACCGTGCCGGCCGGGGCGTACTGACCGGCGCCCCGGAGGGGTCGCGCCCCTCACAGCGAGGGCAGCGCCCCCATCAGCAGCGTTCCCCCGGCGATCGCCCAGGCCAGCAGGGCGTAGACGAGGGTGCGCGAGCGCAGGGCCGCGTCGACGCGCATGGCGGGGGTCGCGAACGCGGCCACCATCAGGATCATCGCGAGCATCGCGGGGATCGTGGAGGCGATGGCGAAGATCGTCATCTGGTGCGCGCACTCCGCGTAGCCCGGCGCCCCGGGGTCGCCACAGAACACGTCGTCTCCTGGTCCGAAGGTCGGGTGCCCCAGCACCGTACCGCTCCCGGCGGGGAAATACCGCCGGGAGCGCTTTACACCGCACCGCGTTGCGTCGAATCATGAGGGGGCACCCCGACCCGAGGAGGTACCCCCCCATGGCCGACCCGTCCGGGCGCACCGGCTTCCGCTCCATCGGCGGAGGCGGTCTGAACTGGGACTCCTTCCCGCTCCGGCTCTTCACCAAGGGCAACGCCAAGTTCTGGGACCCCGCCGCCGTGGACCTGACCCGGGACACCGAGGACTGGAAGTCGCTGAGCACCGAGGCCCAGGAGCGGATCCTGCGGCTGTGCGCGCAGTTCGCCGCCGGGGAGGAGGCGGTGACCGAGGACATCCAGCCCTTCGTGCGCGCCATGGCCGCCGAGGGGCGGCTGGGCGACGAGATGTACCTGACCCAGTTCGCCTTCGAGGAGGCCAAGCACGTCCAGGCCTTCCGGCTGTGGCTGGACGCCCTGGGCGTCACCCACGACCTGCACGCCCACGTCGACCGCAACGAGGGCTACCGCGCGCTCTTCTACGAGGAGCTCCCGGCCTCGCTCAACGCGCTGCTGGAGGACCCGAGCCCGCACAACCAGGTGCGCGCCTCGGTCACCTACAACCACGTCATCGAGGGCGCCCTGGCCCTGACCGGCTACTACGCCTGGAACCACATCTGCACGGTGCGCGGCATCTTCCCCGGCATGCGGGAGATCATCCGCCGCATCGGCGACGACGAGCGCCGCCACATGGCCTGGGGCACGTTCACCTGCCGCCGGCACGTCGCCGCCGACGACGCGCTGTGGCCGGTGGTCACCGAGCGGCTGGAGGAGCTGATGCCGCACCTGAAGGCCACCGTCGAGCGCGACGACGAGCCCATGACCGGTGAGGAGCAGCAGTACCAGCTTCCGCAGGGGGAACTGCTCGGCTACGCCACCGACCGGGCCCTGCGGCGGCTGGGGGCGATCGAGACCGCGCGCGGGGTCCCGGTGGCCCGCATCGACCTGGACGCCTCCCCCGAGGACCTGGAGGAGCGCTTCGGGGAGGAGGACCGCCAGGCCATGTCCCGCCTGGCCTGAGGGGCCGACCCGTGTGCGGTCCGGGTCAGCGCTTGCCCTCCAGCAGCACCAGGTCGATCGCGATGCCCGAGGCCACGGCCAGCGTCTTGAGCGGGTCGGGCAGGTTCGGGTAGCGCTGCCAGACCTGGTAGCTGTCGGCGGCGGTGAAGAACTCGCCGAAGCTGGGGAAGTTGCGGTCGACCCGCCCGACCTCGTGCTCGTGGTTGTCGGTGATCTGGAACTCGAACGCGCCGAAGTTGCCCTTGACCGCGCCCACCGGCTGCTTCCAGGCGTCGAGCAGCCGGAAGCTCGCCTTGAACAGCTTGAAGTCCTGGTCGATGTAGCCGATCGGCCTGCCGTCGGGGTAGGCGATGGTGGTCGTTGCGGTGAACATCGCCCAGGACTTCTCGATGTACAGGCGCGGGTACCCCCAGGCGTCGTTCACCATCAGCTTGCGCGCGAACCCGGCCGTGTTGTCCGCGATGAAGCGCAGGGCCTTCATCCCGCCGTCCAGCCCGACTTCGTGGATGTGCGCCACCGGCCGCCCGTGCGCGTCGTAGCAGTAGTACTCCGACTCGTCGATGAGGAAGCGCTTCGGCTGCTTCACCACGATGGGCACTGTGTTGAAGAGGTCCACGAGCGCTTTCGACGCGCGCGCGGGCGCCACGGTTCCCACGCCCCTCAGGCGCCGTCCACGCCGTCCGCTCCGTCCCCGCCACCGGACAGGATCCGGTGCACGAGGGCGCCGATGAGCACGTCCGGGTCCCCTTCTCCGTCGAGCACGCCGGGCAGCGTGAGCTGCTCGACCGCCAGACCGGTCATCGCCAGGTAGAGCAGGACCACTGGAGGCGGTCCGCGAACTCAAGCGGGAGGAGGGCGGGCTGGGCGTCTGCCTGGTCGGCGGCCCGACGCTGGCCGGGGCGCTGCTGCCGGAGATCGACGCGGTCTTCCTCAAGCGGTACCCGGTGGTGGCGGGCGTAGGGCTGCCCCTGTTCGCGGGGGCGGGGTTCGCCCCCGCCGCGTTCACCCCGGTCGAGAGCCACCGCTTCGACGGCGGCGCCGACTACACCCTCTACCGGCGCGCCTGAGTCCGGCCGCCCCTCTCAGGCCAGGGGCGGGGGAACGGGCAGCGCTTCGAAACCGACGCGCTCCCCGTCGCGGGTCACGGTCAGGCCGTCCGGACCGGAGCGGCCCGACAGCCAGGCCAGCAGGGCCGCCCCGGGCCCCTCGGCGCGCAGCGCCGCGGGCCCCGAGCCGATGGTGCCCGCCCCGGCGATCTCCACCGCCGGCAGGTCCGCGCCGGCGAGCCGCCCGACCAGGGACTCCAGCTCGCGGGAGACGAAGCCCTCCGGCCAGTGCCCGGGGGTGTAGCCCGCGTCCAGGTCGACGTGGTGGTACTCCAGCTCCCGGTACCGCATCCCGAGCAGCTCCGCGGCGGAGAACACGGCGCCCGACCGGTGCCGCACCTCGAAGGCCCACGCCTCCTCCGGCATCGCGGCCACCGCCGCGGCCAGCCGGTCGGCCGACGAGCGCAGGTCCGCGGCCTGTTCGGGGGCGGGGCGGGGGGCGCCGGCCGCGATGTCGGCGTCACGGGCCTCCTCGCTGCGGTACATGGGGGCCTCCCGGCCCTCCCGCGCCGCCTCCAGTACGCCCGCCACGGCGTCGGCGTTGCGGGCCACATGGGTCAGCACGTGGCCGCGCGTCCAGCCCGGGAGCAGGGAGGGGGCGGCCACCTCCTCGGGGGTCAGCCGTTCGGCCGTGCGCACCAGGCGCCCGGTGGCCGCGTCGATCTCGCGCATGTCCATGCCGGAAGCCTACTCAGGCCCCGGCGCCCCTGAGGGTTCCGGTCGTCTGCGCGCCCGGCTCGAAGACGACGCAGGAGATGTCCCGGTCCAGGTCCTCGAAGGCGCCCCGGGTGGGCGTGTAGAAGCTGAACTCGTAGTCCGTCTGCTGATCGAAGGGCACGCCGATGAAGGATGCGAACTCCTCCTGGCAGAACTCCTGCGCCTCGTCCAGGATGCCCTGCTCGCCGGGCCACTCCGGCTCCGAGGAGACGGTGGCGGCGTAGACCTCCGAGTCGTGCGGCTGCGCGCAGTCGACCTTGGGGACCTCGGAGACCTCGCCCTCGAGGGTCTCGTCGTTGAGGCAGTCGCCGACGGAGATGTCGAAGGCGGCGACGTCCTCCTCCTCGGCGGGCGGCGGCGAGGACGCGGGCGCGTCCTCCTCCGGCTCCTCCGGCTCCTCTGCGGGGGCCGCGGACTCCGGCGGGGCCGTGTCGCTCCCCTGCTCGCGGGCGGCCCGGTCGGCCGCCTCCTCCAGATTGGCCAGGATCGTGCCGCACCCGGAGGCGGTCAGGGCCGCACCGGCGAGCGCCAGCGCGGCGACGGTCCGCTGGGCGGCCGGAGCGAATCGGACGGGCATGGGGGAACTCCAAATCGGTGATCGGCGGGGCGGCGCCCGAGAGGGCCGGCGAGGGGCGCCGTCCGCTCCGACGCCGTTCACGGGGCCCCGGTTCCCCGGGACCGGCCGCCGATTCGCCCCGTGCCTCCAGGACATGCGAAAGGGCGGCCCCCGGTGGCCGGGGACCGCCCTCGTCGTCGCAGGCTGTTCGCCGCGTACCCGGAAGGCCGGGACGGGGACTAGAAGTCCATGCCGCCCATGCCGCCCGTCGGGTCGCCGCCGCCGGCGGCCTGCTTCTCCGGCTTCTCGGCGATGACGGCCTCGGTGGTCAGGAACAGGCCGGCGATGGAGGCCGCGTTCTGCAGAGCCGAGCGGGTGACCTTGGTCGGGTCGATGACGCCGTCCTTGAACAGGTCGGTGTACTCCCCGGTGGCGGCGTTCAGGCCGACGCCGGCCTCCAGGTTCTTCACCTTCTCCGCGACGACCCCGCCCTCGAGGCCGGAGTTGATCGCGATCTGCTTCAGCGGGGCCTCGATGGCGCGGCGGACGATGTCGGCGCCGATCGCCTCGTCGCCGGACAGGTCCAGCTTCTCGAAGGCCGGGACGCCCGCCTGCAGCAGGGCGACACCGCCGCCGGGCAGGATGCCCTCCTCGACGGCCGCCTTGGCGTTGCGGACGGCGTCCTCGATGCGGTGCTTGCGCTCCTTGAGCTCCACCTCGGTGGCGGCGCCGGCCTTGATGACCGCGACACCGCCGGCCAGGCGGGCCAGGCGCTCCTGCAGCTTCTCGCGGTCGTAGTCGGAGTCGGTGCGCTCGATCTCGCCGCGGATCTCGTTGACCCGGCCCTGGATCGCGGTGGCGTCACCGGAGCCGTCCACGATGGTGGTCTCGTCCTTGGTGACGACGACCTTGCGGGCGCGGCCGAGCATCTCCAGCTCGGTGTTCTCCAGCTTCAGGCCCACCTCTTCGGTGATGACCTGGCCGCCGGTGAGCACCGCGATGTCGCTGAGCTGGGCCTTGCGGCGGTCGCCGAAGCCGGGGGCCTTGACGGCGACCGACTTGAAGGTGCCGCGGATCTTGTTGACGATGAGCGTCTGCAGGGCGGCGCTCTCGACGTCCTCGGCGATCACCATCAGCGGCTTGCCCGCCTGGAGGACCTTCTCGACGACCGGAAGGAACTCGTTGTTGTTGGAGATCTTGGAGTTGACGATCAGGATGTAGGGGTCCTCGAGGACCGTCTCCATCCGCTCCAGGTCGGTGGCGAAGTAGGGCGAGATGTAGCCCTTGTCGAAGCGCATGCCCTCGGCGAGCTCGAGCTCCAGACCGAAGGTCTGGCCCTCCTCGACCGTGATGACGCCTTCCTTGCCGACCTTGTCCATCGCCTCGGCGATGACCTCGCCGATCTGGGCGTCGCCGGCGGAGATGGAGGCGGTGGAGGCGATCTGCTCCTTGGTCTCCACGTCCTTGGAGAGCTTGGCCAGCTCCTCGCTGATGCGGGAGACGGCGGACTCGATGCCGCGCTTGAGGCCGATCGGGTTGGCGCCCGCGGCGACGTTGCGCAGGCCCTCGCTCACCATGGCCTGGGCCAGGACGGTGGCGGTGGTGGTGCCGTCACCCGCGACGTCGTCGGTCTTCTTGGCGACCTCCTTGACGAGCTCGGCGCCGATCTTCTCGTACGACTCCTCGAGCTCGATCTCCTTGGCGATGGAGACGCCGTCGTTGGTGATCGTGGGGGCGCCCCACTTCTTCTCCAGAACGACGTTGCGGCCCTTCGGGCCGAGCGTGACCTTCACGGCGTCAGCGAGCGTGTTCATGCCGCGCTCAAGGCCGCGACGGGCTTCCTCGTCGAACGCGATCAGTTTGGCTGCCATAGACTTCCTGTCCTCCCGGGACGGGCTGATACGCGAAGGGAACGAGCCGACGCCCGCGACGGACGACCGCGGTCCGCCGGCTGTCCGGCCGCCGGCGCCCGCGGCCTCATCGTCTCGATCCTGGTTAGCACTCACTCGATCGGAGTGCTAACGATCCCCTTTTTAGCACTCCCCCATGGCGAGTGCAAACGGCCCCGGACAAGGTTCCTCTCCTGATGACCCGCAGGTCAAACAGCACATGAACGGGCCGCGCCCGGCAGTGCCGGACGCGGCCCGTGCGCGGTCGACCGGTCGGGTCAGCCCCCGGCCACCGCCGGGATGATGGAGACCTCGACGCCGTCCTTGGTGGCGGTGTCCAAGCCCTCCGCGAAGCGCACGTCCTCGTCCCCCACATAGACGTTGACGAAACGGCGGATCTTCCCGGCGTCGTCCAGGATGCGGGCGCGGATGCCCGGGTGGTTGGCGTCCAGGTCGGCCAGGACCTCCTTCAGGGTCGCGCCCTCGGCGGTGACCTGGGAGGCGTCCTGGGTGTAGGTGCGCAGGATGGTGGGGACGCGAACGCTCACGCTCATGGTGCGGGTACTCCTCGGGTGTCGGTGGTGCGGCGGTTCTCGGGGCGGCGGGTCCGGCCGGGTCAGGCCAGCCCGGCCTCGCGGAACGCGCCCAGGGAGGGCTTGATGGTGGCGGTGACGCCGGCGTCCACCGCGTTCAGGGTCTTCAGGCCGTCGCCGGTGTTCAGCACGACCGTCTCCTTGGCCGGGTCGACCGCGCCCTCGGCCAGCAGCTTGCGCAGTACGCCGGTGGTCACGCCGCCGGCCGTCTCGGCGAAGACCCCCTCGGTGCGCGCCAGCAGGGAGATCGCCTCGACGACCTCGGCGTCGCCGACGTGGCCGACCGCGCCGCCGGTGCGCCGGCACACGTCCAGCACGTAGGGGCCGTCCGCCGGGTTGCCGATCGCCAGCGACTTGGCGATGGTGTCCGGCTTGACCGGCTGGATGACGTCGTGGCCCTCCTCGTAGGCCCGGGCGACCGGGGAGCAGCCGGTCGCCTGGGCGCCGAACACCTTGTAGGGGCGGTCCTCCACCAGGCCCAGCGCGATGAGCTCGCGGAAGCCCTTGTCGATCTTGGTGAGCTGGGAGCCCGAGGCGATGGGCACCACGATCTGCTCCGGCAGGCGCCAGCCCAGCTGCTCGGCGATCTCGTAGGCCAGCGTCTTGGAGCCCTCGGCGTAGTAGGGCCTCAGGTTGACGTTGACGAAGCCCCAGCCCTCGCCGACCGGGTCGCCGATCAGCTCCGAGCAGAAGCGGTTCACGTCGTCGTAGGTGCCGTCGAGGGCCACCAGGCGGCCGCCGTAGACCGCGGCCATGACGACCTTGCCCTCCTCCAGGCCGGCCGGGATGAACACGCAGGACTCGAAGCCGGCGCGCGCGGCGGCCGCGCCCACGGCCCCGGCCAGGTTGCCGGTGGAGGAGCAGGACAGGGTGGTGAAGCCGAAGTTGCGGGCGGCCTCGACGGCCATGGCCACAACGCGGTCCTTGAAGGAGTGCGTGGGGTTGCCTGAGTCGTCCTTGACGTGCAGCGCCTCCATCCCCAGCTCGGAGGCGAGGCGGTCGGCGCGCACCAGCGGCGTCAGGCCGGGGTTCATGTTGGGCAGCTCGGCCACGCGCGCGGGGACGGGCAGCAGGGGGGCGTAGCGCCAGACGTTGTTCGGGCCGGCCGCGATCCCCTCGCGGGTGACCTCGCCGAAGTCGTAGGCGACCTCGAGGGGGCCGAAACAGAACTCACAGGCGAAGCGGGGGCCGAGCTCGTAGCGCTCGCCGCACTCACGGCAGGACAGGGCGGCTGCGGGGCCGAAGGGGCGGGCGGCGGTGCCGGCGGTCGCGGCTTCCGGGGCGCTGATCGCCATCGCGAGGCATCTCCTCTCATCTTTCCTGGCGACCGATCTGGCCCCAGGCCGGAGTTGGCACCTGCCCCGGCCGCCTCGCGGTTTTCACGAGCGCATTGAGCCGGGATGGTTGCCGGGGCTTCGCAGGGCCGGTCCCTCCACCCCTCTGGATGAGCGATATTCGGTTGTGGTCACACTGTTGTCGACGGATTCGGTTGGGAATCCGCTCATGACTGTAACGGACCTTCCGCCCGGTTTTCCATCCATGGTGACCCGGATAACACTCATGGCGCACGCCACACCCCTGTCGGCCTCCCGAGGCCTGCAGCGGGTTTGCGCTCCTGCGCGCACGGCGAGACCTACAACACCCCGAACCGGCTTTCCCGAGAGGTGAACGTTCAGGTGGACAAGGCACAGATCCTCGTCGCGTCCAACAGAGGACCGGTGTCCTACTCGGTCGACGATGCCGGAGCGCTCTCGCACCGGCGCGGGGGCGGAGGGCTGGTCTCCGGTCTGAGCGCCGCGGCCGAGCAGGGCGACACCCTGTGGGTGTGCGCCGCGCTCTCCGGCGCCGACCGCACGGCCGCATCGCAGGCCCCCGACGGCCGTATCGACCGCACCACCGACCTGGGCGGCCTCCGGGTCAAGATGATCGACATCCCCCAGGACGTCTTCGACAACGCCTACACCGGCATCGCGAACTCCACCCTGTGGTTCGTCCAGCACATGCTCTACGAGACGCCGTCGAAGCCCGCCTTCGACGCCGGGTTCCAGGAGCGCTGGGAGGACTACCGGTCCTACAACGCGGCCTTCGCCGAGGCGCTGCTGACCGGCGCGGCGGACGGAGCGCGCGTCGCCGTGCAGGACTACCACCTGGCCCTGCTGCCCCGGATGCTCCGGGGGCGCCGCCCCGACCTGCGCATCGCGCACTTCTCCCACACGCCCTGGGCGCCGCCCGAGTACTTCCGCATGCTGCCCACCGGGGTGCGCCGCGAACTGCTGGAGGGGATGCTGGGCGCCGACCACCTCGGCTTCCTCAGCCCGCGCTGGGCCGACGCCTTCCTGCGCTGCTGCGCCGAGTTCCTGCGGGCCGAGGTCGACCGGGGACGGCGCACCATCGAGTACGGCGGCCGGATCATCTCGGTGGGCGTGCACGCCCTGGGCGCCGACGCCGAAGGACTGCAGCGCCGCGCGGCCGAGCCGGACGTGGCCGAGCGCGCCGAGGCGCTGCGCGAGCGGGTCGGCGACCGCCGCCTCATCGTCCGGGTCGACCGCACCGAGCTGTCCAAGAACATCGTGCGCGGCCTGGAGGCCTACCGGGAGCTGCTGCGCACCCGCCCGGAGTGGCACGGGCGGGTGACGCACCTGGCGTTCGCCTACCCCAGCCGGACCGACGTGCCCGAGTACCGCGAGTACACCGAGCAGGTCCGGATGCTGGCCAAGGAGATCGCCGACGAGTTCGGCACCGCCGACTGGACGCCGCTGGTGCTGGAGGTTCAGGACGACTTCCCGCGCTCGCTGGCGGCCTTCTCCATGGCCGACGTCCTGGTGGTCAACCCGATCCGCGACGGGATGAACCTGGTGGCCAAGGAGGGGCCGGTGCTGTCCCGGGACGGCTGCGCGCTGGTGCTGTCGTCCGAGGCGGGCGCCGCCGACGAGCTGGCCGACGACGCCCTGACGGTCAACCCCTACGACGTGAGCGAGACGGCCGAGGCGATGCACCGGGCCCTGGCGATGCCGGCCGAGGAGCGCAGCGCGCGCTGCTCCCGCCTGGTGGAGCGGGCGTCCGCGCTGCCGCCCGCGCGCTGGTTCAGCGACCAGCTCCGGGCGCTCGGCTGAGGATCTCCTCGATCACCCCGGTCTTGGCCTCGGAGTAGTCCTGGACGCTGTCCCGGAACCGCTCGGCGAGCTCGCGCTTGGTGCGCTCGTAGAGGCCGCGGTCCCCTGCGTCGGCGCGGAGCCGGTCGCGCAGGGCCAGCATGCGCCGCGGTTCCGCGCCGTCGGCGAAGACGTGCAGGTTCATGGTGACGCCGGGGCCCTTGAAGACCCGGTGGTCGTGGAAGTCCGGCTCGGCGAAGTGCAGGGTGTAGCCCGCCTTCTCCAGCGCGGGGCGGTAGGCGTCCTCCTCGGCGGGGTCGCCTACCAGCAGCAGCACGTCGACACAGGGTTTGGCCGCCAGGCCGGGCACGGCGGTGGAACCGACGTGCTCGACGGCCAAGACGGCATCGCCCAGGGTCTCGCGGACCCGCTCGGCCTCGCGCTGGAACAGGTACGGCCACTTGGGGTCGTACTCGGTCAGGACCACGCGCTCTTCCGAACGGTCGAAGTGGCTGCCCCGCGCCTCACCGCGCACAGGCAGCCGTCCGGGGGATTCACTGGTGGGGGACATGGGGGGAGTCTCATGACCTGCGCCGCGCACGTCAACCCGGTCTCTCTTCAGGACACCCGGGCCGACCCGCCCCGCTACTTACGGCGACGGCCGGAACCCTTGCGGCGGCGGCCCGACGGGCGGGCGGCACCCTCGCGGCCGGGCCGGTCCTCCGGTTCGCGCTCGGGCAGCCCGTAAGGGTTCTTGGCGTTGCGGCGCATCACCAGCACGAGGACGACCAGCAGCGCCAGCACCAGCGCACCCCCGGCCGCCCACAGCGTCCAGGCGGGGATCGGGAGGCCGTCGTCCTCGGCGACCAGGTCCTCGTTGTACAGCGGGATGTCCTCGGCGGCGCCCTCTGCCTGCTCCAGGGCGGCCGGCGCGTTCACCACGCCGCCCTGCGCGGAGCCGGTCAGCGCCTCGGCCGCCTGGTCCGGCAGGAGCTGCGGGTGCTCCGCGCGGACCAGCGCGGCGGTGCCCGCGGCGAACCCGGCCGCGATACCGGAGCCGGAGGCCTGCTCGTAACCGCCGCCGGGGGCGGGGGCCTCCACGTCCTCACCCGGGGCGTACACGTCGATCGCCCCGGCGTCCTGGGACGGGGAGGCCTGGGACGGGGAGAGGTCGCGGCCCACCGGGCCGACGGTGAGCGCGCCATCGGAGGCCGAAGCCGCCTCGGCCGCAGGGTCGCCCGCCGGGAGCAGCACCAGCGTGCCCTCATGCGCGGCATAGGCGACCGCCTCGGCGACGCCTTCCATGTCCTGGCCCCCGGCGACACCGTCGGCGACGGCGACCACCTGCGCGCCCTCGTCGGCCGCGTACCGGATGCCGCTCTCCAGGGCGTCGCCGTCCCCGGCCGCGCCGCCCTCGGGCGCCACCCGCACCGAGAGCACCCGCGCGTCGGGCGCCACGCCCTGGAACCGGGCGGTGTGCTCGACGCCGTAGCCGGTCGCCGCGGCCACACCGGCGATCGCGGTGGACGCCCCCTCGGCCCCGCCGTCGGCGCCGGAGAAGTCGGTGCCCTCGGTCACCCCGTCGCCCAGGTTCGGGTTGTCGGCGTCGACGCCGGTGCCGACCACGGCGACCGTGGCGCCGCCGCCCCGGCCGCCCCCGTCCTCGTCCTGGACCGCCGGCCAGGCGTCGCGGGCGCCCACGGCCTCCAGCCCCCACTGGTCGATGAGCGCGTCGCCCCACGCGGGCGGCGCGGACGGCGCGGCCACCGCGCCGGCGGCCAGCAGCAGCGCGCACAGTCCGGAGCCGGCGTGGCTGGTGCGCATGGAGTGTCCCCCCGTGACGTTTCCGGTTGTGAGGCCTGCGCGGCGCTGTACCGCCGAAGCGCTGGTCAGGGCCGCGTGCACGGGCAATTCTGCCAGCTTCGCACGTGTATGCGAACGCGGCGGCCACCCGGTAAGGGGCTGCTTACCCCACGGGCCGAACCTGCGCGGTCCCCTGCGTCGGCCCCGGGACGAGTCGCTACGATGTTTCGCGCCGATCCCGAAGAGGAGACGTGCAATGCCAGAAATCCGGGAACAACCCGACCCCTCAACCGACGGCGCGCCGGGCCTCGCCGAGCGCGACCGGCGCATCCTCGCCTTCGAGAGCCAGTGGTGGAAGCTCGAAGGCTCCAAGGAGCAGGCGATCCGCGACGAGTTCGGCTTCTCCCCCACCCGCTATTACCAGCTGCTCAACGGCCTGGTGGACCGCCCCGAGGCGCTCGCCTTCGACCCCATGACGGTCAAGCGGGTGCGCCGCCTGCGCGCCGACCGGCGCCGCCAGCGCACCGCCCGCCGCCTCGGCATCCACCTGTGAGGCCGTTCCCCGGCCCGTGCACCGCCGACGGCGCGGCCGCGCTGAGCGCGATCGCCGAACGTCCCTCGGCGGCACTGCTCGCCTTCGACTTCGACGGGACCCTGGCCCCGATCGTGCCCGACCCCCGCGACGCGCGGCCGCATCCGCGCGCCCTCGCCGCGCTGCGCGCCCTGGCCCCGCGCGCGGGCGGCGTCGCCGTGGTCACCGGGCGGCCCGCGGCCACCGCCGTGGAGTACGGCGGCCTGGACGCCCTGCCCGGCGCCGTGGTGCTCGGCCACTACGGCCTGGAGCGCTGGGAGGGCGGGCGGCTCACCTCGCCCGGCGAGGTGCGCGGCCTGGACGAGGCGCGCGCCGGGGTCCCGGCGCTGCTCGCGGAGCTGGGCCCGCTCGCCGAGGGGGTGCACGTCGAGGACAAGGGCAAGGCCCTCGCGGTGCACACCCGCCGCGCGGCCCGGCCCGACGCGGCCCTGGAGGCGCTGCGCGAACCGCTGCGCCTGCTGGCCGAACGCGCGGGGCTGGCGGTGGAGCCGGGGCGCATGGTGATCGAGCTGCGGCCCCCGGGCATGGACAAGGGGGCGGCGCTGACCGCCCTGGTCGAGGAGAGGCGGCCCGGGGCGCTGCTGTTCGCCGGGGACGACCTGGGCGACCTGCCCGCGTTCGCGGCCGTGCGCAGTCTGCGCGGCCGGGGCGTCGCCGGCGTCGCGGTGTGCAGCGGCTCCGCGGAGCAGACCGCCCTGGCCGAGCAGGCGGACCTGGTGGTCGACGGGCCCGGCGGCATCGCCGACCTGTTGGAGTCCCTGCTCCCCTGAGGCCGGGCTATCCCAGGTAGGCCGGCAGGCCGAGCAGGAGGGCGCCCAGCAGCAGCACCGTCCCCACCCCCAGGAACAGCAGGGCGCCGAGGACCTGGGACCAGGCCTCGATGATCTCGGCCCGCTCGGGCCGGTCCGGGTCGTAGGCGACGGTGACCTGCCGCCCGGTGCGCATGAGGTTGGTGGTGACGCGGATCCTCTGCACCGCCTCGACGTCGCGGCCGTCCAGGGTGCGGAAGGAGAAGCGCGCCGCGCTGCTGCTCGTGGCGCTGAGGCTGTGCTCGCCCGCGCGCAGGTGCACCAGGGTCCGCCGCCCGCCGACGACGCCCGGGACGCGCACGCCCGTGCGCCGCACCCGCAGGACGTCGGAGAGCAGCCAGGCGCCCAGGACGGCGAAGAAGAGCGGGAACAGGACCATGAAGAGCGCACCGATGACGGACCCGACTCCGCCCATTCCCTCACTCCCCGAAGCAGGCGCGGACCGCGGCGCGGAGGTCGTCCAGGCCGGTCCGGCGCCGGCCGAAGTGCACCGCGTTGGTCAGCAGCCCCACGTAGCGGCCGGTGTCGGGCTGCAGGAACATGCTAGTGCCGGTGAACCCGTGGTGGTAGACCACCCCGTCGTCGCCCACGAGCCAGCCCAGGCCCCGGGCGACGCCGTCGGCGACCCGCACGGCGGGCCGCCAGCTCTGCCGCACGTAGTGCGGCGGGAGCAGCGCCCCCTCCTCCCCCGAGGCGCTGCGCAGCAGCTCGCGGGCGAAGGCGCCCAGGTCGATCGCGGTGCTGAAGACCCCGGCGTGCCCGGCGACGCCGCCCATCAGCGCGGCGGCCTCGTCGTGCACCACGCCCCAGACCGGCGCCGTGCCGGGGATCCGGCACTCGGTGGGCGCCACGGCCGGTGAGCGCGGCAGCGGGCCGTAGGTCGTGGCGGTCATGCCGGCCGCGCTCCAGTAGGTGGACAGGGCCAGGTCCAGCGGGGTGTCCAGGAGCCGTTCCAGGATCAGACCCAGCAGGATGAACCCGCGGTCGATATAGCGGTATCCCTCCTCCTCCAAGGGCTCGGCCAGGATCGACTCCACGAGGTCCCTGTCGGTGCCGACGTAGCACTCCAGCCACGCGACCGGGTTCAGCCGGGACGTGTGCGTCAGGACCTGCCGTGCGGTGACCTCCCCTCCGGCGTAGGGGCCGCCGGACACATAGCGCCCCAGGGGCGTGTCCAGTGACAGGATCCCCTCCGCGACCGCGGTCCCCACCAGCGGCCAGGTGGCCATGATCTTGGTCAGGCTGGCGACGTCGTAGAGGACATCCGGGGCGGCCTGCACATCGTCCCCGCCCTCGGTGACGCCGCCGACGGCGACGAACTCCCACATGCTCCCCGTACCGACCACCGCCGCGCCGCCGGGCAGCCACCCGGCGTCGACCATCACCTTCAGTACTCCCCGGATGTCGGCTCCGGTCTCGGCCACCCAGTCGCCGTCGCGCATAGGACCCCCTTGTACCCACTCCCCCGGTCAGGCGATACCCCCTGGCGGGACGCCCCTCACCCCGCGAGGGCACCGAATCCGTCCCTGACCTGGACCGAAACCACGAAGGAAACCGTTTTCGCCACTTTCCGGCAGACTGGCGCAATGGACCGCAGCTCTCCCCCCACCCCCGACTCCGCCTCGGCCGCCCAGAGCTACTCCGAGGCCGTACGGATCTTCCGCGAAGGCCGCCCTGCAGAGGCCGAGCCCTACATCCGCAAGGCGGTGGAACTCGACCCCGACCGAACGCTCTACAGGACCAACCTCGGCAAGGTCCTCATGAACCAGAACCGCTACGAGGAGGCGCTGCCCTGGCTCCAGGAGGCGGCGGCATCGGGCGACTCGGAGGCGATGGGCTATACGGGCGAGTGCCTGAACCGCCTCAAGCGCTTCGAAGAGGGCGAGGGGTTCCTCCGCCGGGCGAAGGAGCTCGGCGCCCCTGATCGGAACTTCTCGTTCTTCCTGGGCAAGTCCCTGTACGGGCAGAGGCGCTTCGAGGAGGCCCTGCCCTGGTTCCAGGAGGCGTCCACCTCGGGCGACCTCGAAGCGATGCGCATGGCCGGCACCGCCCTCGACAAGCTGGAGCGGCTCGAAGAGGCCGAGCAGTGGTACTTCCCGGCGGCGCAGGCGGGCGACACCACGGCGATGGTGTACCTGAGCGCACTCAAAGTGGACCTCGGGCACCTGGAGGAGGCCCTCGACTGGGCCCAGCGCGCGGCGCGGTCGGGCAACCCGGAGGGCAACACCAACGCGGGGATGATCCTGGTCAAGCTCAAGCGCTACCGGGAGGCGCACGACTGGCTGCGGCCCGCCGCCGACGCCGGCACCCCCACGGCGGCCTACAACCTCGGACTGGTGCTCGAAGACAAGCTGGGCCTGCCCGAACAGGCCGAGCACTACTTCCGCGTCTCCGCCGAGGGCGGATACGACCGGGGGATGTCGGCCTACGGGGAGGCCCTGGTCCGCAAGGGGCTCTTCCAGGAGGCGAAGCCGTGGCTGGAGAAGGCGGTCAAGCAGGGGTGGCCCCGGGCGGGCGTGGCGCTCGGCGAGGCGCTGATCGCCCTCGGCGAGGGGGACATGGCCGAGAACTGGTTGGAATGGTCCTGGGGCAAGGGCCGCAAGCGCGCGGCGCTGGTCCTCGGTCGGCACCTCTCGGACGAGGGCCGGTTCCTCGAGGCGGAGCACTGGTTGAACCGCGCCCGTGAGGCGGGCCTCTCCAATGCGGAGGCGGGCCTCGGGATCGCCCTACTGAAGCAGGACAAGCCGGACGAAGCACTTCCCTTGCTGCGTAACGCCGCCAAGCACGCCGACTGGGAGGCCATGCGCCACCTGGTCCTGACCCTCCGCCAGCGAGGCGAGGCGGACGAGGCCGACCACTGGTACGGCCTGCTCCCACCCGAGCACAAGGCCGCCGTCGACGACTCGCGGCTCGGCTGAGGTCCTCGGTCGGGCCGGGCGGTGCCTCCTCGGGGGCGGTGGGATCGCCGCTCTCTTTCCTACGAGCCTTCGCCCGGTCCGGCCGGACCGACGACCACCACCGGCTCGGTACCGAGGTGGTCGAGGAGCGTCCCCTTCCGGATCGCCGCACCCCCGAGATCGATCATCCCGGTCGGGTCCAGGGAGAACGCCCCACCGCACTCGTACATCGCGGTGAGCGGCGCGAACAGGTGGGGCAGATCAGGGAGCGGAGCGCCGGAGCCGAGAGCGGCCTCGAAGGTCACCGACCACAGGCAGGTCTTCACCACCTGGGGCGGCGATCCCCGCCGCGTCCAGGAACGGCCAGCGGCCCGCCTGGAGGGCCCTCCGCCACAGGGCCGCACGCCTCAGGTACTCGCGCATCAGGCCGACCCTGGACGTGGCCGACTCCGGCCGGACGCTCCAGTCGATCGCCAGGAGCCTGTCGACCTGAGCGCGCGCGGCACGCTGCCCGGGGGCCGCCTTCACGGGAGGAACCACCCAGGGGTCCATTCGGCGTCACGCGGGAAGCGCCGCTCCTCCGCAGCGATCAGCTCCCGCGCAGGCGGCGACTCGAAGTAGGGCGGCTCTAGCTCGTGGTCGAAGGAGACGTCGAACCTCCCGTCGGAGACCGTGAGGTCGAGCGAGAACCATGTCCCCCGCCCCTCCCGGTACATGCCGCGCCGGAGCTTCTGCAGGTTCAACTGGGCGAGCGGCGGCACCTTCACCGTCAGGCGCTCCCCGTCCTCCATCTCGGCGTACGCCCGGACCTCCTCGGCATACCCCAGACCGCCGCACACCAGCCGGACGGACGCGGCCCCCTCAGGGGCACCCTCGACGAGCTCCCGAGCGGTCTCCACAAGGAGCTCACGCTCTCCTTCCGGACCGAGTTCCCAAGCGGACATGGCTTCCTCTCTCTACAAGGCATGGGGACTGTGTCCCGTAGGATCCGCTGCGTCAAGGGATGTTCACACCGCGGTAGGACAAAAGCGGTCAGCCCGTTTCGAGAGGAGCGCCGGTGACGACCCGCATCGTGCACCGCCCGGCCAGGACCGTGCACCCGCCCGCTCCCGAGGAGCCGCGCGAGGTCGAGGCGCCCCCGACGCTGCCCGACGGCAATGCCCAGCAGAGCCCGCTGATGACCATCCTGCCGATGGTCGGCATGATGGCGTCGCTGACCATCATGATGGTGATGCGCAACCCGGCGTTCATCGTCTTCGGCGCCGTGATCCTCGTGGTGGCCCTCCTCGCGGCCCTGGGCATGTTCTTCTCCCGCCGGGGCCAGGCCGGGCGCCAGCGGCGGCACCAGCGCGAGCTGTACCTCGAATACCTGGAGGAGCTGCGGGACGAGCTGAGCGCCGCCGAGCGCGACGCACGCGCCAAGGCCCGGCTCCTCGCACCCCCGCCCGAGGCCCTCTACGACATCGTCCGCGACCCCGCGCGCTTGTGGGAGCGGCGGCGCAGGGACCGCGACTTCCTCCGCGTGCGCCTGGGATCCGGCGAGGTGCCCGCCCGTCCCCTCCGGCTGGCCGACCGGGGCAGCGCCCTGACGCCCACCGACCCGTTCATGGCCTCCGAGGCCTCGGCGGTCATCCGGCGCTTCGAGAGCGCACCGGACATGCCCCTGTCGGTCCCGCTCGACCGGGCGGGCAACGTCAGCATCATCGGTGAACGCGAGGACTGCCTGCGGGTCGTCCGCGCCCTGCTCGCCCAGGTGTGCGTCTTCCACGCCCCTGAGGACCTCGCCCTCGCCGCCGCCTATTCCGCCGACCGGGCCGACGACTGGGAGTGGCTCAAGTGGCTCCCGCACGCCTCCGAGGGCGACACCCGGCTCATCGCCCAGGACCCGTCGGGGCTCGGTGCCCTGCTCGCCGACGAGCTCCGGTCGCGCACCGACCTCGCCGGGGAGATCCGGCGCGGCATGGGGCGCAAGGAGGCCTACGCGGCCATGCGGCGGCTGCTCGTCGTGCACGACACCCACGGCGGGGTCGCCCGCGACCTGGCGCGCCCCGACGACGCGATCGCCCCGGCGGCGCTCGGCGCCACCGTGCTGCACCTGGTCGAGCGGCAGGTGGACGAGCCGGGGGACGTGTCCCTGCGGATCACCGTCGACGGCCGCGAGGCCACCGTCGCGGACCTGCGCCCGGACGACCCGACGGCCGCCGCCGGCACCGCCGACGACGTCACCCCCGACCTCCTCGGCGGCCTGATCCGGATGCTGACGCCGCTGCGCCTGTCGGCCGAGGCCGCCGAGGAGGCCGAAGCGGACGCCGGGTCCGTCGACTTCACCGGCGCGCTGGGCGTTCCCGATCCGGGCGCGATGGACATCCCCAGGCTGTGGGCGTCCCGGAGCGAGCGCGCCTTCCTGCGGGTGCCGATCGGCTTCGACGGCATGGGGCAGCCGCTGGTGCTCGACCTCAAGGAGGCGGCGCAGCTGGGCATGGGGCCGCACGGGCTCTGCGTCGGGGCGACCGGTTCCGGCAAGAGCGAGCTGCTGCGCACGCTCGTCCTGGCGCTGGCGTCCACGCACTCGCCGGACGACCTGTCCATGGTGCTGGTCGACTACAAGGGCGGGGCGACGTTCGCGCCCTTCGAGGAGCTGCCGCACGTCGCCGGCATCATGACCAACCTGGAGGACGACACCGCGCTGATCGAGCGCGCGTACGCGAGCCTGTCCGGCGAGGTGCAGCGGCGCCAGCAGGTGCTGAAGGACGCGGGGAACGTGGCGGGGATCGGCGACTACGCGTTCCTGCGCTCGAAGGACCCGTCGCTGCCGCCGCTGCCGCACCTGTTCGTCATCATCGACGAGTTCGGCGAGCTGCTGACCGCGCGCCCGGACTTCATCGAGCTGTTCCTTTCCATCGGGCGGATCGGCCGGAGCATCGGCGTGCACCTGCTGCTCTCCAGCCAGCGCATCGAAGGCGGAAAGCTGCGGGGCCTGGACACCTACCTCTCCTACCGCCTGGGGCTGCGCACGTTCTCCGAGGAGGAGAGCCGCACGGTCCTCGACACTCCGGACGCGTTCCACCTGCCCGCGCTCCCGGGCTTCGGCTACCTGAAGGTGGACACGACCGTCTACCAGCGCTTCAAGGCGGGCTACGTGTCCGGCCCCTTCAAGGGCACGCTCGCCTCGGCCAGGGAGGACACGGAGACGAAACCGACCGTCAAGCCCTTCGGCGCCTACAATGCCGAGACCTCCACCGGGCCCGAGCCCGGGGAGGACGGCCCGGTCATGCCGGAGCGCTCGACCGGACCTTCGCTGCTCGACGTCATGGTCGGCCAGCTTTCGCGCCACGGCTCACCGGTGCGCGGCGTGTGGCTTCCCCCGCTCCCCGCCGCGACTCCGCTGGACGCGCTCTCAGGCGCTCCCGCACCCGGCCCTGAGGGGCTCAAGCTCCCCGGCGCGCGCGAGCAGATGCAGCCCCCCATCGGCCTCCTGGACGACCCGTCCAAGCAATGGCAGGGGGAATGGAGCCTGGACCTCACGGCCGCCGGCGGGCACGTCGCCGTCATCGGCGGGCCCCAGACGGGCAAGACGACCCTGCTGCGCACACTGGTGACGTCCCTGGCGCTCACCCATACGCCCGCGCAGGCGGCGGTGTACTGCCTCGACCTGGTCGGGGGCGGGCTCCAAGCCCTGTCCGAGCTACCCCACGTGGGCGGGGTGGCGGGCCGCCTCGACCGTGAGCGCGTGCGGCGCACCGTGGAAGAGGTGCGGGGCATGATGGAGCACCGGGCCGAGGTGTTCCGGGAGCGCGGGATCGACTCGGTGGAGCGGTTCCGCCGCATGCACGCCCGGGGCGAGGTGCCCGAGATCCCCGTCGCGGACGTCGTGCTGGTCGTCGACGGGTTCGGGACGATCCGCAAGGACTTCGAGGAGCTGGACGAGCAGGTGACCGAGCTCCTGCAGCGCGGGGGCGGGTACGGCGTCCACATCGTCGCGGCGGTGCTGCGGTGGAACGACGTGCGGATGGCGGTGCAGTCGACGTTCGGCCAGCGGGTCGAGCTGAGGCTGAACGACCCGACGGATTCCACGGTCGACCGGAAGCTGGCGGAGACGTTCCCGGCGGACACCCCGGGGCGGGCGCTGACCGACGGCAAGCTGTTCGGGCAGGTGGCGCTGCCGAGGATCGACGGCCGGACGGACGCCTCCGACCTCGGCGAGGCGGTCGAGAAGACGGCCCGCGAGGTCGCGGGGGCGTGGACCGGGTCGGCGGCCCCGCAGGTGCGCGTGCTCCCCTCACTGCTCCACACGACGGAGCTTCCCTCCGCGTCGCAGTTCCCGAGCACGGTCCCCATCGGCCTGGACGAGAAGCACTTGGCACCCGTCGGACTGGACCTGTTCAACGACGACCAGAACCTGCTGGTGCTGGGCGACGGAGAGTGCGGGAAGACGAACCTGCTGCGCCTCATCGCCGAGGGCCTCACGGAGCGCTTCACGTCCGAGGAACTGGTCTTCGCGGTGATGGACCCGAGGCGCACCCTCAAGAACGTGGTGCCGGAGCCCTACATGGGCGGCTACGCGAGCAACGCCCGCGTGTGCGCGGGGCTCGCCGGCGGGGTCGCCAAGGAGCTGGAGGAGCGCCTGCCCGACGACGCCGACCTGGACGCGGAGTCCGGCCCTAAGGGCCCGAGGATCATCGTCCTGGTGGACGACTACGACCTCCTCACCACCGCCGGCCAGAAGCCGCTGGCACCGTTCGTCCCGTTCGTCTCCAACGGCAGGGACATCGGCCTCCACTTCGTCGTGGCCCGCAGGGTCGCAGGCGCGGCCAGGGGGATGTACGACCCGCTGATCCAGTCCATGCGCGAGATCGGCACCAGCGCGCTGCTGATGTCCGGCGACAGGGGCGAGGGCCAGATCTTCCCGAGGATCTACGCCCAGGCCCAGCCCGCAGGCCGAGGCAAATGGATCCGGCGGGGGAAGTCCCCGCAGTTGATGCAGACGGCGCTGCGCTCGTAGAACCCCGAAAACATTCCCCACCCCGGCTTCCCCTGGAGAATCTATGAGTTACGACGTCGTCGCGCTCGTGACCAAGGAGCCCGATCAGCGGCTCATTGCGGATGCGATGGTCGACACCGGCAAGGACCTATTGATCCAGCCGAGAAGTGGTGGCCGCATCATGCAACTCTTGTCACCAGAAGACGAGAAGGTCCTGCTCACGATCGAGCCGCCTCGATTGATCGAGGTTCTCAGTGAAATCGACCGCCTCCTCGGGCCGAATCTGACCGAGGGGCTGACCTCTCCATGCTGGTGGATCGAGGCCCACGCAGACCCGGAGGTGGGCCCCCCGCACGCGAACCGATTCGCCGAGTCACTGGCCTGGAGACTCGGCGGCGCGGTCTGGACGTCCGCAGACTCGAACGAGGAGCTCTGACCCCCGATGGCCCCCACCGTCTCCGATCTCATGGACACCAGCCCTGCGCTTGACCTGATCACAGGCAAGGCCGTGGTCATGCACCAAAGTCGTCAGGTCGTGCCCTACACACAGTGGATCGCCGACGCCATGCACGAATGCATTGCGAAGAACCTCGAATTCCAACTGGTGACGCCCCCGACGTCCAGGGTTACGTTCCCTCTCCGCTATGCACTGACGAACCCGCTTTTCACATGGGTCGTCGACGACCGCGAGCACGGTGTCTACGACGGCATCAGAAGCCACGCACTCAAGTGGCTGGACTCCTCAGGCTACGTTCCGGACGTCCTAGAAGGCAGCTATCTTACCCCCGCCGAAGGCTTCCTGAGACCAGAACCGCGAGGATATCCCCAGGTCCAGGTAGAACTGGTCTTCTCTTCCGACGCCGGCACTGCCAAGGATCCAGAACTGGACGAAGTAGTAGCATTTCTGACCGGCACCCTCACGGGCCTCCCGCCAGCCTCCTGGGGGCCAACGGAACCCATGGGACTCCACTGGAAAAAACACGAGGATTCCCGCGAACGCATACTAAATCTGCGAGCGCCGGTCCTCTTCAATTCTTCATCGCCAATGGCATTGCTTATCGGGATCGCCCAACAAAAGAAATCCAGGGCAAACTCACGCAAAAAGCTCGCTTTTATTGTGAGCGCCAAACAGGAAAACCACCCTTTAGTAAAAATCGTCACCCCCAAGCTCCTGGAGATCAAGGCGAATTACGGAATCGATAGCATAAACTGCTACGCCGGGACCGCGCGCCCAGACCTTACTTTCACTCCAAGAAATGGACAGGGGCTGACCCCCCTCTGTTAATTACTAACCGGAACAGACGCTCAACCATCAACCCAGATCGGCACGATGAAAGCGGACCGAGGACGCTGCCCTCGAGCAGAAATAGCCGTTATACCCCTCCGCCGTTCTTCTATCCATTACCTCGGGCGGCGAGTTTCCTCAATTCATGAAACGCCCCCACCGTCTTCTCCTCACTCCCGGGCACGACTCTTCCCCTCTTCGCTTCAAACGGAGCATTTCGGGCCGCTCTCATTGCATCCAGGGGCCCCATCCCTGCTGAGTAGCAGTCGACGAGCCATTCATCCCACAACCCTGCTGCCGGAAACCCAAATTCACTCCAACGGCTTACCCAGACAAAACCGGCAGCCCAATCGGCATCCGAAGCCCAAAGGTACCCGATTACGTTTTCGTTCATCTCGACAGGCAGGTAATGAACTGGGTGTGACCCCGCTGCATTATAAGTCTTCGTGCTCAGCGTGAACGGAGATAGATCGCCCCAACCATATGCACGGTCCAGTGGAGTTCCGTCCTCAAAGTACCCCACAGGAACACGTCGTTGCTCTGGAAGTCTCCGTCCTGTCACCTCCAGATGGAACTCTTCGAGACTGGCACGTTCGCCGCGTTCACTGGTCGGTTCGACACCTCCAAGCATCGAATCAGCCGGGAGCCTGCTCAGATGGTCGAACGCCTCAAGGGCTGGCATGCCCCGCGCATAACACTCCTCGATCCTATCGTTCCACCCCTCCGATACATCTACGCTTTCGTCGATTTCCAATACATCCACCAAATTCCAATAATTCAGTGCGTTCTCATTGATTGCAGACCAGATGTAACCAATGGCACGTCCATTCCGAGTCACCGTGTTGAATACAATCGGACCGTGACATCTTGTGGGATATGTAGACACAATTTACACCTTACAATGAACGAGAGAAATTAGATCTAGAATGGCAGGTCAACCTTACTCCGAACGACGGCGTCGATATAAGTATACCCGTCCATACCGTCCCATACATTCCTGATAAAATACTGCGTTCCCCGAGGCAATATCAACTCTCGCTGGGAAGGGTATGCACTTTTACTTCCCATCCACAACCCTCCACCATCGCGAGGAACCGTAATATACATTCTAATGGGATGATCCTTATTGTCAATGGGTGGAGGCGTCTTCCCCAAAGCTGTCGACATGAATCCAGTTTCTGTCTGCACCGTATTGCGAATCGAACGCACGTCCAGGCCGTCGTAACCTTCCATGAAATGGACGTCCCCCACTCCTCTAACTACTTGAACCTGTTCCGGAAGAGGACGTTGGGTGGCGGCATTCATCTCTTCAACTCTTCCCCTGACCTTACCCTCCAACTCTGCATTCGTAGGAAATACCCCGCCGAACGATTCCGTCATTCTACGGAGCGGCCCCGCTGAATTCTTAATACCTTCCAAGGCTTCTCGCGGGTTTGGCGACCTCAGAATTTCATTAACCAAATCCCTCTGTTTAGAAGTCAAGTCTGTTCGTTTATTTGCACCCTTGATATCGTCCAAGGTCGGCGTCTTACCGCCATTCATTTCATATACTTGCCATCCCTCGTAATGTCCCTTCCATGCGTCGATAAGATTTTTCGCTCTATTCCAATCTCCTGTTCGCGCAAGGGGATTCAACCACGATTGGACCGTGTAGTGGTAAGCTGCGTTCTTCTGGTTGGCCGGCAAGTTGTCATATGCATTCGGGTTTTTCTTGGGGTCGCCCAAGAGACTCTCGCCGTACTCGTGTCCGGACCTATTGTCATCAAAATAGCGAGTACCGTCGGGGGCAATCCTCCCTGGGAGATTTGCCGGATCTTCCCCAAAGATCTTGGTATCGTCGCCGCTTAATCCTGAACCACCCCAGATGCTATTATTGCCTTGGGCGTTACCGGTACTATTGGCGGCCGAAGCGCTCCCACCGCCCGATCCACCTTCAGTGCTGCTCCCACTTCCATCTGTATTGGAGCTACTGGAACTTGCCCCCGCCTTCGCAGGCTCCTTGGCACCGGCATCCGAATAGGTGTCGCCGCCGTTTGGGTTACCACCCTTAGCTAGGGCCGCGGCATCATTGATCTGAGAAGTCGCACCACTCGGAACTGCGGCCTTCGCCATATCTTGGGGAGTGGCGTTGTTTAGAGATTCACCAGTCGACAGGTCTTTGAATTGCTGTTGATACTGCTTCTGCGTAAGACGCTTATCTCCAGGAAAAAGCCCACGCTTTTCAGAGTCTTTTGCCGTACCGGGATCATCTTGACCGTTGTTACCGCCATCCTGATGCTGATCGACCCCCGCTGCTGATTTCAGCCCCTTAAGCCCCTTCCCAACGACACCGCCGATGCCGATGGTCGCCAAATTGAAGGCCAAGGTTCCATAGGCGTATCCCGGGTCTTCATCGACCATTGTGTAGGGAAAGAAGTCATGAAGGTGCCCCGCCCACGCTTCCTTGGCAACTTCGGCACTCATTCCCTTAGGCATGAGCGTTCCGTCGACGAAGTCGACACCGAAAAGGTTCGCAGTACCTTTTACAGTCGACTGTCCGAGGTCCGCGAAGAACACTGCGCTGTTCGCTGATCTTTCGAATGGATCAATCGTCCAACCGTTCTCGGGGTGGTAGTATCCGGACGCGGTCATAGCAACCGCGCCCATATCCCACCAGAAATTGACTGTGACGTTGTCGGAAAGCATCCTCCCGACGCCGTCCACGAACCTCAGGGTCGGGTTTACAATATCGGCACCCATTTCCTCAATTTTTGCATTGTATGCTTCGGCGGTAGTTCCATACTCCACCTCTCCCTGCTTTTTCGGTGAGCCGCTCGGAACGAACTCCGTACCACCGAAGAGAGAGGTGATCTTGTTCGCACACTCACGCTCAGCCTCTTGAAATGCGATGATCCTGGAGTTCGAAAATGACTTCAACTGAATGTTGATCTCAACAGCAGCGCTGTCACTCTTCCAGTCATCGTCAACCAATTCCACGAATCTGCGGGCCCGTTTACGGAGATCGACGAGTTGCGCCTTGAGGTGGGACGCTGAGACCGCGAAATCTTGCAAGGCGCCGGCCACGGCGACCATCTTTCCAGCAATCTCGTCTCCCAAATTGGCCACCGGATCGACCGCCCGCAGAAGGAGGTCGACTTCCGGAGCCGAGTAAACCCCTCCCAGAGCCTGCCACACAGTCCGGATGTCCTGACCGTTTTCGCCGATCTCCTCGCCGTTCTTCCGTACACCTGAGGCCGAGTCGTAAAGAAGTTGGGGAGCCGTTCCAGGCAGCGGGATCGCTTCAGGGACGATCAACGCTCCAGGATCGGGGTTGAGGAGCTGCATGCTCGTCGTGCCCGAACCCGAGGTGCCCGAAGTCGGAGGGGCTTCCATCTTGCTCCTTCTAGTGTTCCTCGAGCCCGATGTCACCGACTCCAGAGACTCGTCCCTGAGCGCGTTCGGCCATCTCGATGTCACCGTTCAAGTACGCCTGCACGGCTTGGCTGCATCCGACGGACGCACTTACCGTCTTCGAGAACATCAGCTGGCTCTGGCTACTGAAGTGCTGAAAATACTCGCTGAGAGCGACCTCCACGATCCCGCTGCCGGCGGCAGTCGTGGCTTCACCGAGGGAGCTGAACCCGCCGTTCGTTGATCCGGCAAGCCCGTCACCCGTGCCGTCTCCGAGGATCGTCCCGATTTTCCCGAGTATTTCGCCGACTCCGGCGGAGTCGATGTCCCATCCGCTCATCGTTCTTCCTCCGTTCCACTGGCCACGCTGTCTCGGCGCTGGTCTGTTCGCGGCCGACTGAACCGGTTCGCACGGAAACCGTTCGGCGGTTGTTCGCGACCTGTCCGACCGGTTTCGGCCATCTCCGCCTGGTACTGCACCACCCGGGCATCGAGCTGCGCCAGTGACGACCTGAGTGTGCTCAGCGTGGCGTTTATGCTGCGCATGGCCTGTTCCTGTGTGTCAGGAGGGGGCGCCGCCTGGGGGGTTCCCGCTCGGTCGTCCCCTGCAGGTCGCTCCTCTGGCTCAAGAGAAGCGGGAGAGGTCGCCTGAACGTGGTCGTCGTCCGGCTCCACCAGCTCAAACTTCATCCCAGTACTCCCCGTTGCCGCCTGGACGCGGCGGATGCTCCCGACTGTCCCGTGGGGCGCATTATGCCTATGCTTGACCACGAAAGGTGAGGGCTCCCCTACGCGATGAGGGATGTCCGAAACCGTCTGCAACCGGTGGGGCACTCGGTGCGTCCAAGCCGGTTGGTCCCGTCAGGTGCGATAGAGACGAACTGGGGAGCGAGCGAACAGATGTCACGTTGGGACGTCGGCGATCAGACGCTGACCACGCTGGCCAGCCGGACCTCCACCTCCGGTGACGAGCTCAGCGGGCTGATCCAGCAGCTGATCTCCGCTGCCGAGCCGCTGGCCGGGAAGTTCAACGGTGCCGGCAAGGCCGCCTTCGACTCCTTCAAGGCCCGCTCGGAGCAGATCACCGCGGACCTGAACGCCGGGCTCGGCTCCATTAACGAGGGCCAGCGCGGGATGGACAGTGCGTTCCGCACCGGGTCGCAGACCATGGCCGACGACGCCGGACGGAACATGTCCACGGCCAACTTCGACGCCGCCAAGTTCAAGTAGGCGCCCCCGGCCCCGAACACGATCAGCGGCCCCGACCCCGGCTTAGGAGCACCACCGCATGAGCGGTAACGGACGCAACAGCTACGACATGGGCGCCTCCGCCGAGGCGCAGGGCAACATCCACGCCGTGATGAGCCGTCTCGAGCAGATCATCGGCGACCGCGACACCGACGTCTCCAACGCGATGGCCGACTTCGAGGCCACCGGTGTCTCCGACGAGTACAGCGCCAAAGAGCTCAAGTGGCACAACGCCGCCAACGAGGTCCGCGAGATCATCCGGCTCGTGCGCACCACCCTGGAAGAGAACGACGGCACCGCGCAGAACGCCCTCAGCCGCGCGAACTCCGCCGTCCAGTCCATCTAAGGCCCCTACGGCGTCCGTCCTCAGGCGCCGCAGGGGCGGGGCCCGCGCTCGTCCCCTCCGGATCGTCTCTGTCACGGCCTTCCGCTACGGTGCGGGAGGCCGTCCTGCTCGTAGAGAAGAACAGAAGGAACTCCCCTCGTGGCGCGCGACTACGACAGCCAACTCCTGGAGTCCATCGCGGTGCGCCGCAAGCGGCTCCGGGAGGCCGTCGTCTTCGGCCCGCACCGCAGCAGGCGCCGCCTCGACGAGCACATCACCAAGCTGGTCGCCGGCCTGGTCCTGACCGCCGTCGGCTGCGCCGGTTCGGTCGGCTGGTCCTACCTGCAGAGCCACCTGGAGTCGCAGGAGGAGGAACAGGCCCAGGCCGAGGCCGGTCCCCCCGCGGTCGGATCCGCCCCCTTCCCCGCCGACTGGGTCGGCAGCGAGGTCTCCTTCGACATGCTCCGCACCGAGCTGGACGACGCCGGCGTCCCCCCGGACATGTACGTCCTGCCGGGCGACGAACGCCCCGACCCCGGCGAGGTCGACTCCTACTTCCTCTTCACCCAAGAAGAGGAGGGATACATCTCCGCAGGAATCGTCGAATACGAGCAGGGCCGCACCGGCCTGGAGTTCACCTCCGAGGACGAGGCCGCGCGCTGGCTCTTCCAAGAGCTGGTGATCCTCGACTCCGCCCCGCGGCCCCTCTCAGGGCAGGAGCGGCAGGAGGCTCGAGAGCTCGACGACCAGCTGCTCACCTCCGCTGAAGAGAGCCTGTCCGGCGGAGGGGAGTCGGCGAAGGTCACCTTGGAGCGGGGACAGCTCGTCGACGCCTACGGGCACGAGAGCGGATCGCTCCTGTTCCCCGACGGCCTTGCGTTCGAGGAGCGCGGACTGCCGGAGTTCGTCCGGGCCGCCGAAGGTTCCGAGGCCTACCACCGATACCGTGTCACCTACCCGTTCCAGGTCTCAGCGTCGCACTCTCCGCGCTCGGAGGACGGCCCCGGCGGCGGGCTCCGCTTCCGGATCGACCCCGGCGGCTTCACCGAACCCCCCGAGCTGCCGAGCATCCGCTGGCTCCTCCGCAACGGCTACTTGGAGCGCGTCGAGGCCGAAGACGTGCCGGACTGACGCCGTCCGCCCCCGCCCGACCGATGACGACAGTGGAGAAGGACCGCGATGACCACGTGGAGCCGCGTGACGCTCGTGGGCGAGCGCCGCAGGGTCGACGCCGTCCTGCCGGCCGACGAGCCGATCGGCGCGCTCATGCCGGACGTCCTGCGCATGCTGGGCGACGCCCCCGACGGCCCCGCCCTGCCCCGGCACCTCAGCACGGTCGGCGGTGACCTCCTCGAAGGCGGGACTTCACTGGCGGAACGCGGTATCTCCGACGGCGCCGTCCTGCGCCTCATCCGGTCCGACGACCCGGTGCCCGCCCCGATCGTCCATGAAGTCCCCGAGGCGGTGGGGAGCGCCCTAGAAGAGCACCCTTCCTATTGGTCGCCGACGGCCGCGAGGTGGACGGCGACGGTCGCGGTCGTCGCCCTCTTCAGCGGCACGGGGCTCCTCTTCCAGAGCGCGCTTCCCGATGGTGCCGCCGTCGCAGCGGCCGCCGTCATGGCCGGGCTGCTGCTCGGGGCGGGGGCGATTCTGGGCCCTGCATGGAAGGAGTCCCTGGGCACGGCCTTGACGCTGGGCGGCGCCCCGCTGGGCATGCTCGCGTCGTGGGCCGGAGCGAACCACTTCGGCCTCCCCGGATGGGCCGGGTGGGCGCTCCCCGCCGTCGTCGCCTCGCTGGCCCTGCTGCTGCTGGGGCTCACGTCGCGTCTCGGGCGCGGAGGGATCGTCGGCGGCACCGCCGCACTGGGCCTGTCCCTGCTGTGGATCGCCTGCTTCGCGTTCGGTCTGGACTTCGCCGAGGCGTCCGCCCTGGCGGCGGTCGCGTGTGTCGTCGCCGTGAACGTCGTGCTCCGCGCCGCCCTCGCCTTCTCCGGCCTGACGGTGCTCGACGACCGCCGCGCCGGAGGCGAGGAGGTCGCCCGCGAGGACGTCCGGACGACGCTGGCCGGGGCCCACCGGAGCATGGTCGTCACGGTCGCCGCGGTCGGCGTGAGCGCCGGGGCGGCCGGCTACGGCCTGTCGACCGCCCCGTCCCCCTGGACCATGGTGCTCGCCGCCCTGCTGGCGGTCGTCCTCGCCAGCCGCTCACGGATGTTCCCCCTCGTCACGGAGAAGGCGCCGCTGCTCGCGGCCGCCGTCGCGGCCGTGATCGCCCTCGCCGCCGCACTGACCGCGGCCGTACCGTGGGCGCCGCTGCCGGGGCTGGCGCTGCTCCTGGCCGCCCTGGTCATCCCGGTCGTCGTGCTGGCCGCCGAGCCCGCCGAGCACACGCGCGCCATGCTCCGCCGCAACGCCGGCCGCCTCGAAGCGGTGGCCGTGGTCGTCTGCGTCCCGGTCGCCATCGGGGCGCTCGGCACCTATGAACGCCTGCTGGCCACGTTCTGAGCGAGGTTCGAGGAAGGAGGCAGCCGTGAACACCCGAACCGACGCCCGGTCCGACTCGGATCGCCGGCCCGTCACCCGGCCGGGCCGCCATGGCGACCCGCTGCTCCGCCGCATCGGCCGGGGGCTGGCGCTGCCGTTCCTCCCTTCGGACCACACACGCGGCTTCCTTGAGACCGGCGAGGCCCTGCAGCGGGCCATCACCACGGGCCGGAGGATCGTGGTCACCCGCCCGCGCGCGGGCGCGGACGAGGCCACGGTGACGGCGCTGCTCGCGTCGGTCTTCGCGCACTACCGCCACGACCGGGTGCTGACGCTGGACATCACGCCCGGGTCGAACTCCCTGGCGCGCAGGCTGGGCGTGACGCCGTCGTCGTCGCTCGGTGAGGTCGCCCGGAAGCGTGTCTCCGCCTCCTCCTTCGAGGAGCTGGCGCCGCACCTGGCCCATGTGCGGGACCGGCTGTGGATGCTTCCGGCCGTGCACAGCGGCCCTGAGGCGACCTCGCTCGACGCCGGCGCCTTCCAGGAGACCCTCCTTCCCATCACGCGCTACTTCGGGGTCACGCTCATCGACCGCGGTGCCGACGTCTTCGACGGGTTCAACCGGGCCGCCCAGGCGAGCGCCCACGCGCATGTGCTCGTGGCCCCGGCCACGGCCCAGGGCGCCGCCGACATCGGCCGGGGGTTCGATTGGATGACGACTCAGGGGGACGCGTCCCTGCCGAAGCGGATCGTCGTGGTCCTGGTGGAGCAGTCCCCCGACGAGGATCCGCGCTTCGACCACGAGGGCGCCGCCGAGGTGCTGCGCAAAAGCGGGGCCGAGGTCGTGCGCGTCGGCTACGACAGACACCTCGCCCACACGGACGGTCTGGAGCCCCGCCGCCTGTCCGCGTCCACACATGCGGCGGCGACCCGGATCGCCCTTGAGGCGCTGAAGAGGGCCGCACGATGACGAACACTCCTCCGCCGGGGAACCCCGGACCGCCCCAGAACGGGAACCCGTCCGGACCTCAGCGTCCTCAGCAGCGACCACCTGGGCCGCCCGGGCCCGCGGGCACGCAGCCGCCGAGAAGGCCGGAGGCGCGGCCCCAGGAGGCCCCGCCTCAGCAGCCGCTCCGCCCACCACAGGGGCACGGCCGACCGTCTGCACCGCCACCGAGTGCCGCCGGAGGCCTGCCTGGACGCACGACGGATCCGGCTCCCGCGCGCCCAACGGTCGTCGCCGGCTCGGATGCCGCGCGCGCTTTCCTCGAAGGCCCGAGCGGCCCCCAGCCCCCCGCCGACGATGAGAAGGCCGACCGAAAGAAGAAGGAGAAGCGGGAGCGGAAGGCAAGGCGGGAGGCCGAACCGAAGCCGAAGAAGTCCAAGGCCAAGGCCAAGAAGGAGCCCAAGGAACGGGCGACCGAACCACCCGCTCAGGAGAACGCCGTCCCGTCCCCGAGTCGCGGCCCGGCGGGCTTGGCAGGGGGATATGAGGAGCAGCTGACCGCCCTGGCCGAACTCCCGTCCAACCGCCTCGCCCGAAGCGCGGTGCGCACCTTCCGGAAGGTCACGCAGAGAAGGGGCTGAGGCGGGCCGAGTACACCCGTCGCATGCGATGTCACCACTCTCGATTTGCGGAGGGGGCATCGGCCGCCCCGAAAGACGGGGCGGCCTTCACTGCTCCCGCGAGGATCAGCGGCTCTCCCACGGCCAATTCGCGGTCCGGCCCGCCTCGATCAGGGGGATCATCCTGAAGGCCGCGTCGCTGAGCCCCCCGAAGACGTGCCGGTTGCCCTCACCCGAAGGACCGTGGCCGTGCTCGTAGCCGGCGAGGTTCCAGGTGTACACCGGGACGGACTCCGGCACCTGCCGGGTCGGCTCTTCTCCCCGGTACCCGCCCCACGCCTGCTCGTCGGTGACGATGACGACCCGGTCGTGGCCGCGGAAGTGCGACCGCACCGCAGCGGCGGTGTCGGTGCCGCCCATGTCGCCGAACCGCTCCGTGACACGCAGCAGCGCCGCACCGGGCTCCAGGCGCACCTGCCGGGACCCGGTGCCGAACTCCACCAGGTCGGCGTCCGCGCACCGCATCGCCAGCGCCGCGCCGAACACCGCCGCGGCGTCCGCGCGGTTCAGGTCGGACCGGGCGGACAGGGGAGCCCGCATCGAGACGGACCGGTCCACGAGGACGAGGGTGCTCCCCTCCAGCCGGGGCACGTTGGCCAGTGAGGCCTGCAGCGCCTTCTCCAGGGCCTGGCCCCATCGCAGGGACGGGGCGGCCCGGAATGCGGACAGGAACCGCATGGGCAGCTGGCGGGAGCGCTTCACCCGAACGGGGTCGGCGAGCGTGTCGGCGACCTGCTCGGCGACCGCGTCGCTCACTCCGGCCCGGTCGAAGTTGCGGAGGTTGCGCAGCAGCGCCATGTACACCATGGAGGGAATGAGCGCCTCCCACAGCCGGGCCTTGTCGACCCTGTCACCGGCCAGCGACAGCGCCGTCTCCCACGTCATTCCGGCCTTGCGCAGCTCCTCGGCGTCCATCAGCGCCATCGGGTCGGCACCGGCCCGGTCCCGCAGCTCGGCATTGCGGACCAGGACGTCCAGACGCTCGGGGATCGGAGCATCCGGACGGTGGCGCCGGTCGATGGCGTACTTGAACAGCTCTCCCATCCAGGGCGCACCGAGCGCCGGGGGCGGGTGTACGAGCTCCAGCACGTCGCCGAAGCGGAAGCCGCGGCTGTCGGTGTCGTACTTCAGCAGGGTCCGCTCGTTGTACACGCGGGGAACCGCGTCGGCGATGCCGCGCTTGACGGGCTTGGGGATGGCGCGCCCGAAGTGGGACGTCCAATAGGCCAGTGCCTCTCCGGGCTCGTCGGCGCGCATCAGGGCCGCGTCGACCATCTGGCGGGAGTGGCCGTGGGCGCCCGCGTCCACGCGCGCCTTGGCCCCCTCCAGAGCGGCCACGAGCGCGGCCGAGCGCATGTTCCCCTCCTTGCGCAGCCACCGGACCATGCCGGTCAGCCACTGGGGGTCCTCGACGGCGACCTGATGGACCAGGCCGCGGAAGCGCGCGTCGCGGCCGCCGGCCGCTTCGTAGAAGGTGTTCTCGCCGACCATGTTGGTCACGGCCAGCAGGAACAGCTCGGACCGGGCGTCACGCGCGTATCCGGGGGCGCCCTCATGGGTGCGCCCGGACGGGGCCTGATCGGAGGTGACGGGGCCACGGCCGGAGGGGCGACTTTCGGGCCGATTGAACGTGGCCATGGTCGGGGACTCCTTCTGTACCGGGAGGAGTCTCGAACCAGAAGGGTGCACCCGAGATCAAGGTCGACGGCGGGCACAAAAGCGCTCTACCAATTGAGCTACACCGGCGGTGCCGGTGACAGGACTCGAACCTGCGACCACTCGATTTTCAGTCGAAGTAACCGCTGTCTGCGCACCGGGCGCACCCCTCTGCATCCGCTCCTGCCGAGATCACTGCCGACGACGGTCTTCCCCGCTGAGAAGCGAGTTGACAGGCCATGGCGAGCCCGCGTGATTTCACACCAGAAGTATCCGTCGCCTTCACACCGGGAGGACGTGGAACACGCTACCGGCGTATTCCATGGATGGAAAGTGATTTTTCCTGGGCGTCTTGCGCCCCGTCCCGGCGCTCGGGGACGCATGTCGTCCGGCCGGAAGTGGCCTCTTCACCTGGACCCGATCAGGCGGCTGTGCGAGTGACGGGGTGATGACGGTAAGTTCGTGCGTCGGTCATCCGACCCCCATCATTGTTAGGACACCATGAATCCCTATCCTCCTGGCCAGGCTCCCTCGGGTGGGCAGCAGAGGTGGCAGCAGGGAGCGCATCCTCCTGTGCAACCGCAGGCGGGACCGCCTCACGGGCCGCCTGGGCATCCTTCTCCCGGGCCCTACCAGAACCCCGGGGGACATCCCCAGGCCGCCCAGGCCGCTCCGGCGCCTCCTTACGGTGCCGGCTATCAGGCTCCCCCGCCCGGGGCGTATCCGTACGGGCCCTATGTCCAGCCCTATACGAAGGCCAGGCCGGGCTCTGTGACCGCGCTCAGGGTCTTCATCTTCATCTTTGCGGGCTTCTCGACCCTCTTCACCCTGATCTTCACGGGACTGGTGGTCACAGGGTTCTTCGTCGCCGATCCTGATGAGGAGGGGTTCCTGGTCCTCTTCGGGGTGCTCGCCATCGTCTTCGCCGTAATGAGCACCTGGCAGTTCTTCCTCGGCGCGAAGGCGGCGACCCCTAAGCTGTGGGTGATGTGGGCCATCATCCTGACCTACAGTCTGACCGCTCTCGTCGGGGTCCTCAGCTTCCTGTCGAACCTGGCCGCCGATACCGGGAATCAGCCGGCCCTCTTCCCGCTCATGGTCTCCATCGCCATGATCGCCGGAGCCGGCGCCAACAAGTCCTTCTACTCCGGCCGGCACTGATAACCCGGCCTCTACACCGCCTCCGGGTTGAGCGCCTGGAAGAGGACGTGGTCCTGCCATTCGCCGGCGATCTTCAGGTAGTGCGGTGCGACCCCGAACGGGGTGAATCCGTTGCGCCGCAGTACGCGCTGGGAGCCGGTGTTGTGCAGCAGGGTCTCGGCCTGGAGGCGGTGCAGGTCCAAGGGGCCGAAGGCGTACCGCTTGACCTCGGCGACCGCGGCCGTCGCCAGCCCCCTGCCGTTGTGGCTCTTGGAGACCCAGTAGCCGATGGCCGCGGACTGGAACGCCCCGCGGATGATGCCGTTGATGTTGATCCGGCCGACCACCGACCCGTCGTCGGCCAGGATCGCGAACGGGGCCCCGGCCCCCGACGTGTAGGCCCTCAGGGCCTCCTCGATCTGTTCGCGCTGCCCCTCGGGTGTGAAGTAGCGATCGTCCCTGAGGGCGTCCCACGGCCGCATGAACTCTCGGTTCTCCGTCAGGCACTCGGCCAGGGCCGGGGCGTCCTCAGGGGTGAGGAGTCGCGTCACTCTTCTCATGGGGGATGATCCTCTCTCAGTCCGCTCCCCCGGGAGATGCGCCCCTCGGCCTCCTGTCAGATTCCGGTGCGGTGCGTGCGCAGGGCGTGCACAAGAGGCGCCAGCTCGGGATTCTTCTCGGCCGCGTCCAAGACCTCTTCAAGGGCCGATTCGTTGGTCGGCCTGGCCTCGGCCAGGAGCGACCGTCCCTTGTCGGTGATCGCCGTGTAGATCCCGCGCCTGTCGTTCGGGCAGATCACCCGTTCCAGTAGTCCTCGGTCCTCCAAGCGATTGACGAGGCGGGTCGTCGCGCTCTGGCTCAGCACGACCGCCTCCGACACCTCGTTCATCCGCATCTTCGACCCGCTCCGGTCGCTCAGCGCCGCCATGACCGAGAACTCGCGCACGCTCAGCCCGTGGCCGGCCTGGAGGGCCTTCTCGACATGCGTCTCGATGGTCCCGTGCAGGAGCGACAGCGCGCACCACCCCTGCGCGAGTCCCGCCCCGCCGCTCCTCGGGGCCTCTTCCACGGCGTCGGTGCCCATCGCCTGCCTCCTGCGCGCTCACTGCCCGCCCCCAGGGTAGCTCCGGCTGCAACTGACCGCGTGGGGACAGAAGAGGCGTAAGCATATAATGCGCGTGATCATATAGCCCGCGCTTGCAAGTAGTCCGCGCGTGCATCTAATGTCGGCGCATGCCTTCTCCACACCGCCCTCGCACCGGAGGGACGGCGGCCATGCCGCTCGCCCTCTGGGCGCTCGCCATCGGCGCCTTCGGGATCGGGACCACCGAGTTCGTGGTCACCGGCCTCCTGCCCGGGATCGCCGCCGAGTTCGGGGTCTCCGTCTCCACCGCCGGCCACATGGCGACCGTCTACGCCACCGGCGTCTTCCTCGGCGCCCCCGTCACCACCGCCCTGGGGACGCGCTTCGGCCGCAAGCCGATGCTCGCCGCCCTGATGGTCCTGTTCGTGGTGGGCAACCTGCTCACCGCCCTGGCCCCCGCGTTCGGCCTGCTCCTGGCCGGCCGCGTCGTCGCCTCGCTCACCCACGGCGCGTTCTTCGGCATCGGCGCCGTGGTCGCCGCCGACCTGGTCGCCCCGCAGCGGAAAGCCGCCGCGATCGCGTTCATGTTCACCGGCCTCACCCTGGCCAACGTGGTCGGCGTGCCCTCCGGGACGTTCCTCGGCCAGCACCTGGGCTGGCGGGCCACCTTCGGCGCCATCGCCCTGCTCGGCGTCGTCGGCCTCGCGGGCGTGCTCGCCCTGATCCCCCGGATCCCGCGCCCTCAGGGCGCCCGACTGATGCCCGAGATCGCCGCCCTGCGCAGCCCGCAGGTCGTGCTCGCCATGGCGATGACCGTCCTGGGCTTCGGGGGCGTGTTCGTGTCGATCACTTACATCGCCCCCATGCTCACCGAGGTGGCGGGCTTCAGACCCTCCAGCGTCACCTGGGTCCTGATCGCGTTCGGCGTCGGAATGGTGGTCGGCAACACCGTCGGCGGCCGTCTGGCGGACAAGGCCCTGATGCCGCTGCTGTTCACATCGCTCACCGCGCTGAGCCTCACCCTCTTCGGGTTCACCTGGGGCGCGCACAGCATGGCGGCCTCGGTCGTATTCGTGTTCCTGATCGGCGTCTTCGGCTTCGCAACCGTGCCGCCCCTGCAGAAGCGCGTCATGGACAAGGCCTCAGGCGCCCCGACCCTGGCCTCCGCCGTCAACATCGGCTTCTTCAACCTGGGCAACGCCATCGGCGCCTGGCTCGGCGGATTCGTCATCGACCTGGGGTTCGGCTACACGTCCCCCAACTGGGCCGGCGCCCTGCTGCCGGCGAGCGCGCTCGTGCTCGCCGCCGTCTCGGCGCGCATGGACCGCGCCGAGGCCGCCGGGGTCACGGGCGGGGCCAGGGCCGCGGTCCCGGATACCGCTTCGGCAGCTTGAAGCCCCGGTCCGCCATGACCTCCCGCAGCCGGTCCGGGTAGTCGGTGATCAGCCCGTCCACGCCGTCGTCGATGAGCTTGTGCATGGTCGCCTCGTCGTCCACGGTCCACGGGATCACCTCGATGCCGCGCCCATGCGCCCGCTCCACCATCTCCTCGGTCACGTAGGGCTCGTAGTCCGGGTCGTCCACCGTCCCGTCCTGCGGGAACCCGTGCACCGGGGAGAAGGCGTCCGCGCCGAAGGAGTCGACGGCGGCGACGGGGTCCCCGCCGAAGTCGTCGATGTCGATCCCGCCCAGCCACGGGGAGGCCCCCGGCTCCCCCGTCTCAAGGAAGTCATGGTTGGTGAGCGCAACGAGCGGCAGGCGCGGCTCGACCTCGTGCATGCGCATCAGCGCGCCCCAGTCGAAGCTCTGGATCGTCACCTGGCGGAGCATGCGGGCCGACCGCACCTCGGAGGCGACCACCTGGACGAACTCCTCCCGGGGTGCGGTCTCCTCCGGGGCGCCCGCCTCGACCTTGGTCTCGACGTTGAGCTTGACCTTGTAGGCCCGGTAGCGGTGCACGAGGTCGAAGACCTCGCTCAGCAGCGGCATCCGTGCGCCCGGAACAGCGCGCTGGTCCGGGAACCGCGGGAGCGTCTGGGAGCCGCAGTCGAGCGTCCTCACCTGCTCCAGGGTCAGGTCCTTGATGTAGCGCCCGACGTACGGGTAGAGGGGATCGTCCGGGTAGGCGGGTCCGGTGTCCAGGCACTTGGCGGCGCTGATCTGCCGGTCGTGCGTGACGACCGCCTCCCCGTCCTTGGTGATCTGCACGTCGAGCTCCAGCGTGGTCACGCCGAGCCGAAGGGCGTTCTCGAAGGCGGGCAGGGTGCTCTCCACGACGAGCCCCAGGCCGCCGCGGTGGGCCTGGAGGTCGAGATGGCGGTGGGAGGCAGGAGCGGCGTGGGCCGCGGCGGGGACGGAGAGGGCCGCCGCCGACACGAAGGCGGTCGCGGCCGCGAGGAGGCGTGGGTACATGGGGCACATGTTCGGCGGGGCGCACGACCGACGCATGGGCCTTCGGTGAAGGGGGACTGAAGTCCCGGCGACCGCCCGCGGGGCCCTCCTTCGGGGAGGGCCCCGCTCTGGGCTGTGGCGGGTGGGGTCTGCAGGTGTCTGTCGGGGTCGGGCGGGGTCACGGGCTCGCTCGGCGCATGAGGGTCCGGGCGATGCGGGCCGCACAGGCCAGGTGCTGGACGTAGTCGTGCTGGACGTCGCGGTCCGGCGCGCTGCGGTCGAGCACGATCTCGGTGGTCGGGGAGAGCGTGAGGGTGATCCGGTCGCCGTTCTCCTCGATGCGGATCTGGTCCGGGCTGAGCCGGGACAGGCTTCGGTGCCCGCCGGAATCGGGAGCAGGGTCGGATCCGGGGGCGGGCTCGGGGCCGGAGCCGGACGGGCGGGCGGTCATCGCGGCCCTCCCGAAAGTCCGGCGGGGCCGGTGGGCAGGGCGGGCTTCGGGGCGAGCAGGTCGCCGGGCGGGCGGGGCCTGCCGGAGGGCAGGGCCGGACCGTTCACCGCGCCCACAGCCCGAGCGCCGGTCACAGCGGTGGCAGCGGTGGCGCGGTTGGGCGTGGCCTTGGGGCCGGTGGCGCGCGGGCGCAGGTAGGCGCGGGCGTGGCCGGGCGGGGTGAACTCGCTCAGGGCGAAATCCAGGGCCTCGATGTCGGTGGCGGCCAGGGTGGTGTCCTCTTCGGCACGGTGGTGGGCCTGGTAGGGGGCGCGGTCGGCGGGCTCGTAGGTCAGGCGCCACAGGGCGCGGTGGCGCACGGCGGCCTCGCAGAACCGGGCGTAGTCCGGGACGGCGAGCGGGGCGGTGTAGGGGCGCGGGCGCGCGTGCCGGGGGCCGGTGCACCGGGGCCAGGGGCGTCGGCACACGCGGGGGCGGGGTGTAGCGCCGGGCCTGGGCGACGGCCGCTTCCAGTCGCGCGACCTGGCAGGGCTTTCCCCGACGGCCGATCAGCGCAAAGAGCGCAACGAGAGCACGGTAGATGACGGACATGGGACGACTCCCTCGTATGGGCCGCCGAAGCGACCAGAAGGTTACCGTTGACCTCACACAGTAATCGCAAACTGCGATTTTGTGGAGCGTTGACAGCAAATTCTTTCAAGTTGAGCTGTAGGCCAGCGCTACCATCGGGACATGCCACGCCTCCCGACTCCAAGCCCCACCGTGCGCAAGCGGCGACTCGCGGCCGAGCTGCGACGACTCCGCGAACAGGCGAACATGACCGGCCAAGCTGCCGCGAAGGAGCTGGGGTGGCAACACAGCAAGCTCACACGGATCGAGAAGGCTGATCAGGGCGTCAGACTGGACGACCTTGAACAGCTGATGGACTTGTACTCCGTGCACGACGGCTCACTGCGCGACGGTCTCCTCCAGCTTGCACGCGACGCCAAGCAACGCGGCTGGTGGGCCGATTATCGCGATGTCTTCAGCCCCGGCGCACTGCCCGATTTCGAGGCAGAGGCGTCAACCATCAGGTGCTTCGAAGCACAGGTAGTCCCTGGCCTCTTCCAGACGCCGCGCTACATCGAAGCGATCTTCCGTGGTGGGGCAGCACACGCCCCTGAGGTGATCCAGCGGCATGTGCAGGCCCGGCTCGAACGACAGCGAATAATCGAAGGCGTCCACCCCGCGAAGGTAGACGCAGTGATCGATGAAGGTGCGCTTCGGCGCCTCGTCGGCGGGCCCGACGTCATGTCCGAACAGCTACAGCACCTTCTCAACCTCGCACCACGCCCCAACATCGACATTCGCGTGCTGCCGTTCAGCGCGGGCGCTCATGCTGCTGTGCTCGGTTCGTTCATCATCCTGGAGTTCGAGGATCCCCTGGACCCGGCTCTCGCCTTTACTGAGGGTGTAGGAACTAGACTTATCGTCGAAGAAGCGCACCAACTGGACAGATACACCGAGGTATACGGTCACCTGCTGGGGGCTGCGCTGCGCCCCGACCCTTCGATCGAGTTCATCCAGAAGCTGATGGAAGAGACCGTCCAGACCTAGAGAGTCCCAAGTGGTACCCGTGGAGACACTGCACTTCCGCAAGTCCAGTTACAGCGGCAACGCCGAAGCATGCGTCGAAGTGGCTACCGCGCCAGCGACCACGGCCGTCCGAGACAGTAAGCACCCCGACCAGGGTCATCTCTCCTTCATGAGTGCAGAGTGGCACGCCTTCCTAGCAGGAACCAGACGCGACCAGCTCTGATGGGGTCTGCTTGGAGAAGATCGTCCGCCTCGAGTGGACGCGTTGAAGCGCGAGGGTTCCTAACCATGCCTCCGCTGCCCACATCCAACGATCTCGTCTTCAAGAAGAGCAGCTACAGCAGCTCACACGGCCAGAACTGCGTCGAGGTCGCCGACCTCCCTCAAGCGAGCGCGGTCCGCGACAGCAAGCACCGAGAGGCCGGCCACCTCATGTTCGCTGTCGCCGAGTGGCACGCCTTCCTCGAAGGCATCAAACATGATCGGCTCTAACGGCTTCCAGGAAGCATGACGCCTCGCAGAGCCTCGCCCCGACGGGTCCCACCGCCGGGGCTTCTGCGTCTCAGGGGTGTCCGACACCAGGCCTAAGGCACTGACGATCCGCGCGCCTCCACCCCCCTGTAGCAACGAACCCGCAGGTCACCGTCCTATGCGGGAGACGAGTCGCCCATTTTCCGTTACCGAACACCTACTCCCTGTATTATCCCGAGCCTCTCGGTTTCCCCTCACCACTTCTCGGGACCTCCCATGGACGACGACCGTGCCGCCCATCCCCCTGAAGACCGTCCCGCGCCCCGGAAGCAGCAGAACCACGGCTCGCACAACGACGGCAACCTCATTCAGGCGGGCGACATCTACGGCGACGTCTACTTAGCGCCGCCCAAGGCCCGGCGGACACCGCGCAGACGCCTGGTCACCGCGATCGTGATCGGGCTGGCCCTCCTCACCGCGAGCACGGCCGCCGCCCTCACCGCCGTCCGGCTCGCCCCTCGACTGCACTGGTCGGGCGAAGGAACCACGGCCGACGCCGGTCCCGCCGGGCCCTCCGGGGAGGCCGAACCGTCGCCCACGCCGTCACCGCCCGCACCCACGCCCGACCCGTCGGCCGGCACCGACGCGTCCGCGGTCGCGTCCCCCGAGGCCTCCCCGGATCAGGCCGACGAAGGCGAGCCCTCCGCCGAACTTCCCCCGGACGCCATGGAGAACACCACCGCCGCGGCCGGCGAGGTCGACGCCTCCATCACCGCGTGCAGCTCCCCCCGGACGATCGGCCGCGTGGACTGGTGGACCTGCATCCGCGACGCCGACACGCACCTCGAACACTTCGTCCGCCTGGAGAACGGCGGCGACGGCGCGATCGAACTCAAGGCCCGCCTTGAGCGCCACAACGCCGGCGACGGCTTCACCGACTGCCCCGACGGATGGTCGGCGGACGCGGGGATCCCGTTGACCGTCCCCACCGGAACCCCCGTGGAGACGACCGCCGGCTGCACCTCCCAGAAGGCCGCCTACGCCTTCCAGACGCTCGCCCAGGTCTCCCTACCGGACGCCGTCTGGGGGTACCGGGGGATGTCACCGACGCTCCATCTCAACGACGAGGGGGAGACCACCTTCGGGGCGCGAGTGGTCGCCGGTCGGCCGCATCCGGTCGCGAGGCCGCCCCACGGCCGCGGAGTCGGCGACCACAGATAGATTCGGACCGGCCACGTTCCAGATCCGCCATTGCCGGAAGTACTGCCAGAAAGGGACGAGCACGTGCAGCCCCCTCCCCCGCACCAGCCGCCCGGCGGCGGCTATGAGCCGCTCCACCCCGGCAGCGGACACGCGCCCCCGCCGCCGCCCGGGTACGCCCCTCCCCCTCCCCCTGGGTACGGGCTGCCTCCCGGCGTCCAGTACGGCCCCGGATACGCGCCTCCCGGAAACCCCTACGCGTCCTCGTACGGCCATCCGCCGATGAAGAAGCGCCCCGGGGCGGTGACGGCGATCCGGGTGTTCGTGTTCATCAGCGCGGGATTCGCCTATCTGATCGGCCTGATCCTCACCGGCATGGCGACCGGGGCCCTGCTCTCGCCGGACGTCGCCGCCGACCTCGACATGGAGGGGTCCGCGCGCGGGCTCGTGTTGGGCTTCGGGCTGGTGATCGTGACGATCGGCGGGCTCATGACCTGGTTGGGCGTCAGAGCGGGGCGCCCCGGCAAGGGCATCATGTGGACCATCGTGGTCCTCTACTCGATCTCGGCCTTCTTCAACCTGATCACCCTCAGCCTCGTCGGGTTCGGGGTGGCGGTCCTCATCATCGTGCTCGCCGTGAGCGGGAACGGCCGGGCCTTCTACGAAGGCCGCTGGGGCCCCTGGTACCACTCCTAGGCCGGGGAGGCGCCGCGGACTATGCCCGCACCACCCAGGTCCCGGCCATCTGGTCCTTGAGCGACCGGAAGTAGGGCCTGTCCTTGAGCAGGAACGCCGCATCGACCGCGAGCCCGAGGCCCAGGACGGCCCCGAAGCCGAGCGCCAGCCCCGTCCGGACCGCCGCCGCCCTCCTCGTCGGCGGCTCCGCCGTCTCCGGATCCACGACCCGGATCCCCGCAGCCCACTTGCCGACGGTCTGCCCCGTACGGGCCGTCGGCAGCCAGAAGTAGCCGACCGGCGTCGCCAGGACCCCGAGGACGACGAGGGTCGAACCGGTGTACAGCGCGGCAGGCCCCTGCGGGATCGGGGTCAGCTGCACCGCGATCACCAGGCAGGTCGCCAGCGCCAGGTAGACCAGCAGGCACGCCAGGGCGACCATGGTCCCGTCGAGCACCAGCGCCCAGAGGCGCCGGACCGGCGGCGCCGGGAGCGGGGCCTGGTCCGGCCGGCCCCAGCCGGGCACGGGCTCGGCCCCGCCTTCGGAGAACGCGTCCCCGTCCACGGTGCGCGCCAGGACGATCTCGCACGCCAGCGCCCCGATGAACACCAGCAGCGGCACGCCGGACCAGGACGGCGGCGTCCACCCGATCGCCGACGCGGACACCGGCACCAGCGCGAAGGCCGCCGCCCACGGCACGCCCGCCCGGCGCCGGAGGAGGGACCTCCGGAACTCCACGGGGATCCGCCCCAGGTAGACGAAGGCCCCCGCGGTCAGCGCCGTGGCGATCCCCGCGACCACGGTCCGCGTCCAGAAGAGCGCGGAGGAGTCGGACTCCCCCGACGACGGATCGAAGGCGATCAGCGCCATCACCGCCGACATGGCGGCGATCACCACCGAGGCCGCCACCACGGCGCGGGTGGTCTTGCGGCAGAGGACGTAGGCGAAGCGGACCACCCGGGAGTCCCCGGGCTCCAAGGCGAGGACGGCCCGCAGGGAGCGGAGGGCCCGGATCCTCCGGTGGCGTTTGAGGTCGATCTCGGCGAGGTTGCGCAGGGCCTGGGTCCGGTCCGGGTTCAGCCGGAGCGCTTCGCGGAAGTGGGGGACCGCGGACGCGTCGTCCCCCAGCCATCGCAGGAGGACGCCGCACTGCACCTGCACCCAGGGGTCCTCCGGGGCCAGCTCGACCGCACGCTGGAGCGCGGCACGGGCCTGCGCGGGAAAGTGGCCGGAGTTCGGGAAGCGTTTGCGCCAGCAGTCCGCGAGGGAGGAGGCGACGATGATGTGCCCGCGCACGGAATCGGGGTCGATCCTGAGGACGGCCGCCCCCGCCGCATAGGCCTCGAAGGCCCTCCCTGCGTCCCTGATCGAGAACCCCAGGCGGACGTAAGCCTCCTGGTTGTCCCCGTTCAGGGCGATCGCCCTCTGGGCGGATTCGATGGCCTCCTGGTGGGCGCCCAGGTTCGCCTGGGCCCACGCCCTGAGCGTCCAGAGGGCGTCCGATTCAGGATGGGAGGCCAAGCCCCGCTCGGTGAGCTTCAGCGCCTCCTCGGGCTTGCCCATGTCCAGGCGCATATCGGCCCGGCGCAGCAGTTCGCCGAGGCCGGTTCCCGGGTCGGTGACGGACATCGGCCGCGGTCACCTGCGCGAACGGTTGCTGCGGATGTACGCGGCGAGCTCGTCGTAGGCACCGTCCGCCGACCCGAACTCGACCATGTTCCGCGCGGTCTCCATCCACGGACCTGTGGACGGGCGCAGCTCGCCGAGCACGGCGCGGAAGTCGTCCATGACGATCGGCCGCACCCTGCCCGCGCGGGCCGACTCCAGCAGCGCGCGCTCGGCCGCGCTCTCCACCAGGTGGCTGATGTCCGCGCCGGAGAACCCGTCCATGTGCTTGGCGATCTTCCGGGCGTCGATGTCCGAGGAAGGCCGCTCCTTCAGCTCCATCCCGACGATCGACGCGCGCGCTTCGGCGTCCGGCGGGGGCACGAAGAGCATGCGGTCCAGGCGGCCGGGACGCTTGAGGGCACTGTCGATGTCCCACGGGTGGTTGGTGGCGGCCAGGAAGAAGACGCCCTCGTTGTCGTCCTCCACCGAGTCCAGTTCCGTCAGCAGCTGGGTGACGACCGGGCGCAGCCAGGACGCCATGTTGCCGCGCCGCCCGCCCATGGCGTCGAGCTCGTCCATGAACACCACGCAGGGGCTGTACTGCCGCGCCTGGCGGAAGAGCGCCTGGACGTTGCGCGAGCTCTTGCCGTCGAGGATGTCGGCGACCGACACGTAGAGGAAGCGCGCCCCCATCTCGCCGGCGATGGCGCGGGCGATGTAGGTCTTCCCGCACCCCGGGGGCCCGTAGAGCAGGAGGCCGCCCCGCAGGCTCTTGGAGAACGCCTTGCGCAGCTCCTCATTGCGCATCGGCATCAGGAAGGCCGCGTTGATCCGCTCCTTGACCTTCTCCATCCCGGCCACGTCGGCGAGGGTGATCTTCTCGCGCTCGGTCGGAAAGTCGTCGTCGTCCAAGGGGTCGGGGACCTCCGGGTCCCACGCCCCCGGTCGCGCCGCCCCCGTGCCGCGCGCCTTGCCGGCTCCGTCGTCTCCGTCGGCTCCGTCGGCTCCGTCGTCGCGCACGAGGGTCGCCGTGCCGCCGCCCTCGGAGAACCCGAAGCCGTGGCCGCCCGCCGGCTCGGGCCCCACCTCGGCGAGCGGTTCCGGGATGGGGGCGGGTTCCGGGGCGGGTTCCGGTGCGGTCGGCGCCGCGGGCGCGGCCGGGGTGCCCAGTGCCCTGCCCATCAGCGCCTTCGCCTTCTCCGAGGCCGGGTCCTGCTGGAGCGCGGTGGCGATGTGCGGGATCGCCGCCGCCGTGTCGCCCCCGTCGAGGAGGAGCTCGGCCAAGTGCAGGCGCAGGACGGGATCGGAGGGCGTCGCCTCCACCACTGCGGAGATGCTGGCGACGAGCTGCTCGCGGGACGAGTCCACGGGTGACCTCTCGAAGGGGGCGGGGGCCGTATGGCGGAGGAAGTCTACCGGCGGGAGAGCGCCCCGATTCAGGCGGTCACGACCGCTGTGCCGCCGCCGTCCGGTTGTGGCCGATGACCGCGCCGATGAGCTCCTGGTCGGGGAAGTCCGCCATCACCACCCCCGTGCGCGGAAGCGTCCCCTCGGCCGCGCTCCGGCTCAGGTAGGGCCGCGCGTGGTCGTTCACGCCGCGGAAGCCCGGGCCGCCGGTCGCCACCTCCCGCGGGTTGGCCCACGGCGCGCCCGACCCGCTGAGGTGGTTGATGTACAGCGTCTCCGGGGCCCCGTCGGCGGTCCTCTCGAAGTGGCTCCGCGCCTTCTCCCACTTGTCCGGGATGTCGAAGAGCGTCGGCACCCGGTAGTCGTCCTGGATGTCGGTGGATGCGCCGCCCCAGCGGATCCCGTACCCCTTGCCGGCGTCGAAGTCCTGCAGGATGACGATCTTGCCGCGCACCTCCCCCAGGTCCGGAACGCGCTCGCCGCCTGAGGGGCGCCACAGGTGATCGGCCAGGAGCGGGGCCGTTTCCGGGTCCGACTCGATGTAGTGGTCGAGGGTCTCTTCGTAGGTGCGGGTGTTCTCCTCCTCGGTGTGCTCCTTCTTCAGGCGCATGAGCACCGTCTCGGTCGGATGCTCGCTCAGGAACGCCGCCGTGTCGGTCACCACGTCGGTGAAGTTGAGGTGCAGGTACTCGGCGCCGTGGTGGATGGGGAAGGCGTCGCGGTAGTGCCGCGTCCGGACGTCGAGCGCGCGCACCCCCGACTCCAGTTGCCGGCTCAGCTCCATGTCCTGGGTGCGGCTCCACACCGTCCCGGTCCAGGCCCCCGTGTCGTGCGTGCCGGGAACCGACAGGGAGGCGAGCGAGGCGCCGTCGGGCAGCCCGGCCATCCAGTCGGCGGTCGACGCCTCGGCCGTCCCCGCGGCACCGCTCTCGACCGGGGCGCCTCGGGCCTCGGCGGTCGCGGGCGGGATCAGGAGGGCGGCGGTGAGGGAGGCGGTGACGGAGGTGACGAGTAGGGTCCTCAGACCGATACGCGTGAAAGGCATGGGGGGGAGCGCCCTCCGGGCCCGGTGTCGGAAAAGAGCACGGTGAGCCTGTCACAGACGCGTGGGGACCGTAAGGCCCAAATGCGACAATGGCAGGACCTCCATCCCATGACTCCTCAAGAAGAGAGCGACCCTGCTCATGGAACCTTCTCCCCAGCAGCCGCAACCCCCCTATGGGCAGCAGCCCTACCCGGGCCAGCAGTACCCGCAGCAGCCCGGGTACGGACAGCAGGGCTATGGCCAGCAGGGGTACGGCTACCAGGGCTACGACCAGAACCAGTACCAGCAGGGCGGCTACTACCAGCAGGGGTACGTGTACCCCGGGCAGGAGACGCTGCCGCCCGGGACCGTCGCCGCCGACAAGGGCAAGCGCATCGCCGCGGCCATCATCGACGGTCTCGTCGTGGGGCTCGTCGCGATGGCGATCATGTTCGTGATCGGCATTCTCCCCATGATCGCCATGGGCGCCTCCGCGGAGGCCAACGGCGGGGACCCGTCCGGCATCCTCATCGCTCTGGGCATCATCGGGATGCTCGTCGGATACGCCCAGATGTTCTTCACGCCGTTCATCTACAAGGCGCTGGCCGAGTCCAAGCGCGGCGCCACCATCGGCAAGCGCGCCATGAGGCTCCGCGTCATCGACCTGCAGACGCTCGGCAACCCCCAGAAGGGCAAGTCCTTCCTGCGGGCGCTGATCTACTTCCTGCTGGGCTGGATCAGCTGCCTGTGGATCCTGTTCGACCCGCGCGAGCAGGCGCTGCACGACAAGGCCGGCAACACGGCGGTCATCGCCGCATAGCCCGCGGCGCACAGCCCGCCCGGCGCGCCGGGGACCGGGCTCTCAGCCGCCCCGCGGTCCGCTCTTGAACACGCCGTACCTTCCAGGCCCTGACCGACAGGACCCCACAGACCGCCCTGCCCCCGCAGTCCCCTCGGGCCCGCGCTTCCGAGCGCGGGCCCGACCTGTTTCCGCGCCCTTCCCCGGGCCCGTTCCGGTGGAAACCGGCGCGTAACGGAGGCGCCCTTCCCGGGAAACAGCCCGCGTCCACACTCCCCGGAGCAGGGGGCGACGGACCGGAAGAGGGAAGGAGAACGGTGCGAAGACGAACGTTCCTGGCGGCCGCCCTGGCCGGGGCCGGGACGGCGCTGGCGGGCGGATGCGCCCCCGCGGGGCCCACGGCCACGGACCGCACGGTGCGGGTGGGCATGCTCCACTCGCTCTCCGGAACCATGGCCATCAGCGAGGTCACCGTGCGCGACGCGGTCCTGCTGGCCGTGGAGCGGATCAACGCCGCCGGCGGGGTCCTCGGGCGGCGGATCACCCCGGTCGTGGAGGACGGCGCCTCCGACGAGGTCACCTTCGCCGACAAGGCCCGCAAGCTGCTGATGCGCGACCGCGTCGCCGCGGTGTTCGGCGGGTGGACCTCGGCGTCCCGCAAGGCGATGCTCCCGGTGTTCGAGGCCGAGGACGGGCTGCTGTTCTACCCGGTGCAGTACGAGGGCATGGAGTCCTCCCCCAACATCGTCTACACCGGCGCCACCACCAACCAGCAGATCGTCCCCGCCCTCGACTACCTGCGCGACCAAGGGCACACGCGGATCCACCTGGTGGGCAGCGACTACGTCTTCCCGCGCACCGCCAACCGCGTCATCACCGCCTACGCCCAGGCGCACGGCATCGAGATCACCGGGACCGACTACACACCGCTCGGGCACACCGAGTACACCACCATCACGGCCAAGATCTCCCGCGCGCGCCCCGACGCGGTGTTCAACACCCTCAACGGCGACTCCAACGTCGCCTTCTTCAAACAGCTGCGCTCCAGCGGCATCACCGCCGACGACATGCCGGTGCTCAGCGTCAGCGTCGCCGAGGAGGAGGTCGGCGGCATCGGTCCGCAGGTCCTGGACGGCCACCTCGTGGCATGGAACTACTTCCAGACCACCGACACCTCCCGGAACCAGGACTTCGTGCGGGCCTTCAGGGACGAGTACGGGGCGCGACGCGTCACCTCGGACCCGATGCAGTCCGCGTACAACGGCGTGCACATGTGGGCGGCCGCCGCGGAGGCGGCCGGGGGGTTCGGCACCGACGAGGTGCGCGCCGCAGCGGCCGGCCTGACCCTCGACGCCCCTGAGGGGCCGATCACCTTCGACGCCGAGTCCCAGCACCTGTCCAAGACCGCGCGCGTGGGCCGGATCGGCCGCGACGGCGCCATCACCGAGGTGTGGAACTCGGGCGGCCCCATCACCCCCGACCCCTACCTGGCCGGATACGACTGGGCGGCGCCGATCCGCCCCTGACGGCCCCCGCCTTTCCCTGGCCCCCTGGAAGAAGGGACGCATGGACGCCCTACTCGCGCAGCTACCGATCGCCGCGGCCGTCGGCGCGGTCCTGCTGCTGGCCGCCCTCGGCCTGAACTTCACGTTCGGGCAGATGGGCGTGATCAACATGGCGCACGGAGAGTTCCTGATGGTGGGCGCCTACACCGCGTTCGCCCTGCAGGCCTGGGCCGGGCTCGGCGGCGGCGCCGTGCTCCTGGCTCTGCCGGCCGCCTTCGCCCTCACCGCGCTGATGGGCCTGGCCCTGGAGCGCGGGCTCATCCGGCACTTCTACGGGCGGCCCCTGGACACCCTGCTGCTCACCTTCGGGGTGAGCCTGGTGCTCCAGCAGCTGGCCCGGGACGTGTTCGGCGCGCCCAACGTGGACGTGACCGCACCGGCCTGGCTGGCCGGCGGCACCCGGGTGCTCGGCGTGTGGCTGCACCACTCGCGGCTGTTCATCATCGCCCTGGCGGCGCTGGCGGTCGTCGCGATCGCCCTGTACATCGGGCGCTCGCGCTCGGGACGGTACATGCGCGCCGTGCTGCACGACCGCGACCTGGCCGCGGTCTCGGGCATCCCGGTGGGCCGGGTGGACGCGGCGACCTTCGCGGTCGGGTCCGGCCTGGCCGGGGTGGCCGGGGTCGCGCTGGCGCTCATCGGCCCGATCGGCCCGTCGATCGGCACCTCCTACATCGTCGACGCGTTCCTGGTGGTCGTGGTCGGCGGGCTGGGCAGCCTGCGCGGAGCGGTCGTCGCGGCGTTCGGGCTCGGCGCGCTCAACGCCTACAGCGAGCTGTGGACCGACGCCAGTCTGGCCAAGGTGGTCGTCTTCGCCGCGATCATCGCGTTCCTTCAGGCCCGGCCGCAGGGCCTGTTCTCCGTCAGAACGAGGGCACTGGCATGACCGCCGCGCACCCGACCGGACCGACCGGGGCACAGGCGCCCCCGCACGAGCCGACCGGCCCCGCCGACCCTTCCGCGCCCGCCGCGCGCGCTCGGAGCCTCGGGGGCGTCCCGCCCACACTGGCGATCGGCATCGCCGCCGCCGTGGCCCTGGCCGTGATGCCGCTGCTGCTGAGCGAGTTCCGGCTCGGCCTGCTGACCCGCTACCTCTGCTACGCCATCGTCGCCGTCGGCATCGCCGTGGCCTGGGGGCGGGGAGGGATGCTCACCCTGGGACACGGGGTCTTCTTCGGCCTGGGCGCCTATGCGATGGCCGCGCACATGACCCTGGCCGACACACCGGAGGGCTCCCTCCCCGAGTTCATGGTGTGGAACGGGATCGATTCCCTCCCCGCCCTGTGGGTGCCGTTCCAGAGCCTCGCAGCCACCCTGGTCGTCGTGGCCCTCCTGCCCGGCGCCATCGCCGCGCTGCTCGGGTGGGCGGTGTTCCGGCGCCGCGTCCGGGGCGCCTACTTCGCCATCCTCAACCAGGCGCTGGCGGCCGCCTTCGCGATCCTGCTCATCGGCCAGCAGCACCTCACCGGCGGCTCTTCGGGCCTGACCGACCTGCCGACCCTCGCCGGGGCCGACCTGACCACCGGGGCCGCCCGGACCGGCCTCTACTTCGTGGTGGCCGGCTTCCTGCTGGCGGTGTGGGCGGCCTACGCGCGGGTGATGGACTCCCGGTACGGGGCGCTGCTGATCGCGGTCCGCGACTCGGAGGAGCGCGTCCGCTTCCTCGGCTACGACCCCATCTGGGTCAAGACCTCCGCCTACGCCCTGTCGGCGGTCGCCGCCGGGATCGCGGGTGCGCTGTTCGTGCCCGCGACGGGCATCATCACCCCCGCGCTCGTCGGGGTGATCCCCTCCATCCAGCTGGTGCTCATGGCGGCCCTGGGCGGCCGCCACTCCCTGACCGGCGCCGCGATCGGCGCCATCGCCCTCGGCGCCGCGGAGACCGCGTTCTCGGAGAGCTTCGCCGGAGGCTGGCTCTACCTCCAGGGCGCGCTGTTCGTCGCGGTGATCGCCCTGGCGCCGCGCGGCCTGGCCGGGCTCGCCGAATCCCTCGTGCCCCTCGTGAGGAGAAACCGATGACCGCGCTACTCACCGTGTCCGGACTCACCGTCTCCTTCGGCTCCTTCACCGCCCTCGACGGGGTCGACCTGGCCGTGGAGGAGAAGGAGCTGCGATTCCTCATCGGCCCCAACGGGGCCGGCAAGACCACCCTGATCGACGTCGTCACCGGCCGGACCCGTCCCACGGCGGGCACCGTGCGCTTCGGCGGGGCGGACGTGACGGTCCTGGCCGAGCACAAGGCGGTGCGGGCGGGCATCGGCCGCACCTTCCAGACCGCCGCCGTGTTCGACGCGCTCACCGTGGCCGACAACGTCGACCTGGCCGCCTCGTTCCGGCTGGCCCCGCACCGGCTGCTCCGGCGGCGCGACCGGTCGGCGGTGCCCGAGGCCCTGGAACGGGTCGGCATGGCCGACCTGGCCGACCGCAGGGCCGGGGAGCTGTCGCACGGGCGGCGCCAGTGGCTGGAGATCGCCATGCTGCTGGCGCAGCGGCCCCGGCTGCTGCTCCTCGACGAGCCGGTGGCCGGGATGAGCGCCGCCGAGCGCGAGCGCACCGGGGAGCTGCTCGGGGAGATCGCTCAGGACACCACGGTGCTGGTGGTCGAGCACGACATGGAGTTCCTGCGGCGGCACGCCCGCACGGTGACCGTGCTGCACGAGGGCCGGGTGCTGACCGAGGGGACCCTGGAGGAGGTACGGGCCGACGAGCGGGTGGCCGAGGTGTACCTGGGCCGGTCCGCCGCAGAGCGGGACGGGGAGCAGCACACCGGGGTACGGGGAGCCGCGGACGTCAAGGAGACCGCCGATGCTTGAGGTCGAGGAGGTCTGCGCCGGCTACGGACGCTCCCAGGTGCTGTTCGACGTCTCGGTGCACGCCGAGCGCGGGGCGGTCACCTGTGTGATGGGGCGCAACGGGGTCGGCAAGACGACGCTGCTGAACACGGTCGCGGGCCTGCTTCCGGCCATGTCGGGGCGCATCGCCCTGGACGGCGGGGACGTCACGCGGTCCCGCCCGCACCGCAGGGTCCGGGCGGGCATCGGATACGCCCCTCAGGGGCACGGGACGTTCGCCCCTTTGAGCGTCGCCGAGAACATCGCCGTAGCGCGCGAGGCCGCAGGACGGGCGGGACCCGAGGCAGTGGAGGAGGCGCTGGAGCTCTTCCCCCGCCTGCGGCCCCTGCTCGACCGGCGTGCGGGCCTCCTGTCCGGGGGCCAGGCCCAGCAGCTGGCCATCACCCGCGCGCTGGTGACCGACCCGAAGGTGCTGGTGCTCGACGAGCCGACCGAGGGCATCCAGCCGTCGATCGTGGCCGAGATCGAGGGGGTGATCCGCAAGGTCGCCGATCGCGGGGTGGCGGTGCTGCTGGTGGAGCAGTACATGGACGTGGCTCTGCGCCTGGCCGACGAGGTGGCGGTGATCGACGCCGGGCGCGTGGTGCACGCGGGCCCCCGCGCGTCCCTGGAGGACGGGGAGGCGCGGAGACTCATCGCGATCTGAGGCGGGGCAAGGCACGCGGGGGACGTGGCCCGCCCTGCCGGCCTTGCGGGTGGTCCTGCGGGCGATCCTCCAGGCGCTGCCTTGGGATTTGCCGGTCCGGCAACGAACTTTGCCGTTCTACCGCCTTCGACGGCACATTCGGAACACGGTGGCCGACGGCCGTCGGTGGACGAAGCACACGGGGAAGGCGGGCCATGGACGCACAGGCCTGGGACGACAGGTACAGCAGCGAGGACAGGCTCTTCAGCGGCAACCCCAACGGGGTGCTCATCGCGGAGGTGGAGGGCCTCGCCCCGGGGCGGGCGCTCGACCTCGGATGCGGCGAGGGCGCCGACGCGGTGTGGCTGGCCGAACGCGGGTGGCACGTCACCGCCGTCGACATCTCCCAGGTGGCCCTGGACCGCGCCGCCGAGGCGGCAGGTGCGGACGGCGCAGCTGAGGGCCTCGGCGACCGGATCGCCTGGACCAGAGCGGACCTGACCGCCGAGCCGCCGCCTCCCGGCCCGTTCGACCTGGTGTCGGCCCAGTACTTCCCGCTCCCCAAGGAGGAGGGGCACGCCGCGCTCAAGGCCCTGCTGGCCGCGGTGGCACCCGGCGGCACGCTGCTGTACGTCGGGCACCACATCGAGGACCTGGGGCCGCAGCAGTGGCGCGAGGTCGACCCGACCGACTACTACTGGCCCGCCGACGTCGCCGAGGTGCTGAAGGCGATGCCCGACGGTGAGTGGACCGTCCTGACCGACGAGGTCCGGCCGCGCCCCTCCGTCCCCGAGGGCGCCCACCACACCCGGGACACCGTCCTGCGGGCGCGACGCCAGCGTTAGGCCATGCGCCCTCGCGCCTGGACACCGGCAGGGGCCGGGGCACGCTCCGCGAACTCCGGCGTCCGGTGGCCGTTCAGCCCGGACTCTTCCAGTTCGGCCACGGGCAGACGACGGCTGCCTGTGGGCCTGGTCCTCGTGTCCGAGGCCCCGGGGACCACGAACCAGCCCCGCCGTAGGGTTGCGCCATGGACGTGTTCGACGATCTCCTGCGGGGCGTGCACGGGCAGGGCGCGGTGTTCGGGCGCTCGGCGCTGAGGCCGCCGTGGTCGCTTCGCTTCAGGTCGGGAAGGCGCCGTACCGACGGTGCCTTCCTGACCCTGTGCATCCCGATGCGCGGGTCCGCGTGGATCGTGCCGCATGAGGGGGAGGCGCGCAGGGTCTCAGAGGGTGAGGCGGCGGTCGTCCAAGGGCCGGAGCCGTTCACGCTCACCGACGATCCGAACGCCGACCGATCCGCCGTGCGGCGGGACGTGTACTGCCTCGGGGACGGCGAAGCGGGCCCCGGCGCGGAGGACGGCCTCGACGCGCAGACGGTGGTCCTCGCCGCGGCCTATGACGTTCGGGAGCAGGTTCCGCGCCGGTTGTTGCAGGCGCTTCCGGCGGTTCTGGTCGTGCCGGACGAGAACGAGGAGTGCGCAGCCCTGCGGGGCTACCTGGAGACGCAGCTGGTGTGCGGCAGGCCGGGGCGACAGATCGTGCTGGACCGGCTGCTGGACTGGCTGCTGGTGTGCACGCTGCGGGACTGGTTCGACCTTCCGGAGGCGGCGCCGCCCCGGTGGTACCGCGCGCTGGGCGACGAGGTCGTGGGGCCGGCCCTGAGGGCGATGCACGGGGACCCGGCGCATGCGTGGACGACGGCGTCGCTGGCGGCGCGCGGGGGCACGTCGCGGTCGACGTTCGCCAAGCGCTTCACCGACGTGGTCGGCGAGGGGCCGGTGGCGTACCTGACGGGCTGGAGGATGACCCTGGCGGCGGACCTGCTGCGCCGCCCGGAGATGACGGTGGCGGCGGTGGCGCGCCGGGTGGGGTACGCGGACGCGTTCGGCTTCAGTGCCGCCTTCAAGCGCGTCCAAGGGGTGAGCCCCACCGCATACCGCCGTTCCCCCGTAGAGGAGCCGGAGGAGACGGTCACCCCTGCCGGATGACGCGGCTCCGGCCTCGCCTCCACCCCGGGCGAGCACGCGCCCGGTCTTCCGCAGACCGGGCGCGCTGTGTCGGCAGGCGAACAGCCGTCGGGCGGCCGAAGGTCAGTCCTTCCAAGCGCCCGCCGCGGCCGCCGTGTCGGCGAAGTCCGCGAAGTCCCGGGGCCTGCGCCCCAGCGCGCGCTCCACCCCGTCGGCGATCACGGCGTCCCGGCCGGTGCGGATCGGGGTCAGGGCGTTCACCCACATGCGCGCTTCCTCGGCGGAGAGGCCCCACTGCGCCATGCGGCCGATGAACTCCTCCTCGCCTCCGTCCCGGTGGCGCACCGGCCGGCCGGCCGCACGGGAGATCTCCCCCAGCGCCTCGGCGACGGTCAGCGCGCGCGGGCCGGACAGCTCGTAGACCCGGCCGTCGTGCCCCTCCCCGGTCAGGGCGGCGACCGCGACGTCGGCGATGTCGTCCACGTCGATGAAGGCCGAACGGCCCTCCCCGACCGGAAGCGACAGCTCCCCCGACAGCACCCCGTCGCGGAACGCCCCCTCGCTGAAGTTCTGCGCGAACCAGGAGGGCCGCAGCACGGTCCAGGCGACCCCCGACTCCCGGACCGCCCGCTCCCCCTCCAGGTGGACCCTGGAGATGACCGTGTCGGGGCCGTAGTGTCCGGGCACGTCCACGCCGCGCGCCGACAGCAGCACCAGGCGGCGCACCCCGGCGGCCACGGCCCGTTCCACCAGCGCCGGCGTTCGCGGGGGAGGCGCGTCGAGCGGGGTGATGTACACGGAGCCGACTCCGTCGAGCGCGGGGCCCCAGGTCGCAGGGTCCTCCCAGTCGAAGTGCACGTCGCCCCTGCGCGACGCCGTCCGCACGGGAACCCCCCGGTCCCGGAGCCGGGAGGCGACGCGCTTGCCGACGGTGCCGGTGCCACCGATGACGAGAACCGTTCGTTGAGTCATGCGTTCATCGTGTCGCCGCACGCCCCGCGTTCCCATGCGCACGCGTTCCGTCCCCATATGCGTCCGTCCGGGCACGGTCTGCGGAACGCCCGGAGATGTCCACACCCTGTGGACAGATCACCCCGTCAGACGGGGCCGACGGCGGGAGCCACGCTCAGGGCGGACCATGCGCTCGTCCCCGGGCGCGGGAGGACTGAGCACCGGAGGGCCGCTCCGGAGCCCACAGGCACGGCGGCCTTGGACACGTCGCGCCGTGAACGGGGGCGTGGAAGGGGCCGACGGCCAGGGACGGCGGACCGGAAACAGGCCCTGCCGCCTTACGCCGCTCCCGGTTCGCCCTCCGTGTCGTCGTCGGGGACCCTGCAGGACCACTCCAGGAAGACCGCCGCCGCGAAGAGGACGACGCCCGCGCCCATCGTGGCCAGGGACGTGTAGAAGTCCTCCGTAGGCAGCGGGGCGTTCAGGCGGCCCGCCAGGTACACCGCCGCGCCGCCGAACGCCCCGACGGCCACCGATGCGAACAGCGCGCTCGCCTTGGCCAGGGCCACCAGCCGTGCGGCGCTCAGGGCCTCGATGGGTTCGGTCCCCGGCTCGCGGCGGATCCGACGGCGCGTGTGGTGGCCCGTGATCGCCTCGCCCACCGCCAGCAGCAGCAGGGTCGGCACCGCCGTCCACGGCAGAGGCGGAAGCGTGCTGTAGAAGGCGTTCACCAGCGCATAGCCGACCAGGGCCGAGGCCACGGCCACGGCGAGCGGCACCCGCCACCCGATCGGGTGCAGGCGCCCCTCCTCGTCCGGGCCGCCGGCCCCCCGGCCGGGGCGGCCGGGCCGCGACGGCTCGTCGCCGTCCCAGTCCTGGTCGTCGCGGGACACCCCTCAGCCCTCCCGTCCCGGCAGGGCCAGGTGCAGGTCCCCCCGGCGGTCCGCCTCCTGGCCGGCCACGGCCGCCAGCAGGTCCGCCACCGGGCCGTGCCCCGGCAGCACCGCTCCGGGATCGGCGTCGAGCCACGGGCGCAGTACGAAGGCGCGCTCGTGGGCCCGCGGATGCGGCAGGGTCAGCTCCGGATCGCCGGAGACCTCCTCCCCCAGCGCGATGATGTCCACGTCCAGGGTGCGCGGCCCCCACCGCACCTCCCGCACCCGGTGGAAGCGCTTCTCCACCTCCTGGGTGCGGGCCAGCAGCTCGCGCGGGGCCAGCGTGCACGCGGCGACGAGAACCGCGTTCAGGTAGGCCCCCTGTTCCGGGCCTCCGACCGGCGCCGTCTCGTACACCGGCGAGACGGCGACCGGCGACAGCCCCGGCGCGGCCTGCGGCCCCAGCAGCGCGTCCACGGCCCCCTGGAGGGTCGCCATGCGGTCGCCCATGTTGGAGCCCAGGGCCAGCACCGCCGGGCGCTCCGCGGTCACGGCCGCCCCCTGACCACGGTCACCGAGACGTCCTCGAACTCGTGCGGGATGGGGGCCGACGGCTTGTGCACGGTGATCTGCGCACGCCGCACCGGCCCCTCCTCCAGGCACACCCGGGCCAGCCGCTCGGCCAGCGCCTCCAGCAGGTTCACCGGCTCACCGGCGACCACCTCCACCAGGCGCGAGGCGAGCTCCCCGTAGTGCACGGTGTCGGCGACGTCGTCGGTGGCCGCCGCGGTGCTCACGTCCACGTCGAGCACCGCGTCCACCACGAAGTACTGGCCCTGCCTGCGCTCCTCGGGGAACACCCCGTGGTAGCCGTAGGCCCGCAGCCCCCGCAGGGCGATCCGGTCGCCCTTGATGTCCATGCTCAGGTCCGGGCTCATTCGGCGGGTGCGCCTCCCTGCTCGCCTTCCTCCTCCTCGTCCGGCATCACCGGCGAGGCGTGGTGCGACCACAGCCGCCACCCCTGGGCGGTGTGCACGAACATGTTGGTGGTCACCACCTGGCCGCCCGCGACGAACCCGGGGCTGCCGTCCTCGGCGGTGAGCACGTTCTCCTCGCACGTCACCATGGCCACGTCGCCGCTGACCCCGATGTGGGTGTCGGTGAGCACGTACTGGATGTAGGGAACGTTGGCCATGATCAGCGCCCAGGCGCGGAGGATCTCCGCGCGGCCGCGCAGCAGCGGCCACCCCGGGTTGACGCACACCAGGTCGGGGGCCTCGTCCTCCTCGGCCCAGACCCGGTGCATGGCGTCGATGTCGCCGTTCTCGATGGCGCCGTAGAACTGCGCGTTGGCCTCGGCCACGCGCTCCATGACCTCCTGGCGGGACCTCACCGGCCGCTCCCGCCGCGGCCGACCGGCTCGCCGCGGCCCTGGTCGTCCAGGAGGGCGCCGCCGGTGCGCCAGGCGGCCTGCACCCGCACGGCGTCGGCGCTGGGCCGCACGTCGTGCACGCGCACGCACCAGGCTCCGGCTGCGGCCGAGAGCACGGTCAGGGCCAGGGTGGCGTCGTCGGACTCGGAGAACGGGCGGTCGTTGCCGTCGGCGTCGGACAGGAGCCTGCCGAGGAAGCGTTTGCGTGAGCCGGCGATCAGCAATGGGCGTCCCAGATCGTCGAAGCGGTCGAGGTGCGCGAGGAGCTGCCAGTTGTGGGCCTGTTCGGGCTTCTTGGCGAAGCCCAGCCCCGGGTCGAGCACGAGCTGCGCGGGGTCCACGCCCTCGTCGGCCATCGCCTCCATGCGGGTCCGCAGTTCCTGGTGGACCTCGGTGACGACGTCGGTGTAGACCGCGCGCCGCTGCATGTCGTGGCTGTGGCCGCGCCAGTGCATCAGGACGTAGGCCACGCCCGTCTTGGCGACCAGCCGGGCCATGGACGGGTCGGCCAGGCCCCCGCTGACGTCGTTGACCAGCCGGGCGCCCGCCTGCACGGTGTGGTCGGCGACCTGCGCGCGCATGGTGTCGACGCTGACCGCCACCCCCTGCCGGGCGAGTTCCCGCACGACGGGCACGACCCGCCGCAGCTCCTCCTCCAGCGAGACCCGCGGGGCCCCCGGGCGGGTGGACTCGCCGCCGACGTCGACGATGTCGGCCCCCTCCTCGGCCAGCCGCAGGCCGTGCTCGACGGCGCGGCCGTGGTCGAACCACCGCCCGCCGTCGGAGAAGGAGTCGGGGGTCACGTTGACGACCCCCATCACCAGGCAGCGCTCCCGCCGGGGCAGCCCCGGGAGCTCACATCGCGTCGACGCCATGCCCTCACCCTACGAGAAGCTGGCTCAGCGGTGGCCCAGGATCAGACTCATCGCCTCGGCCCGTGTGCGATCGCGGTTCCGGAAGTCGCCGCGCACCGCGGAGGTGACGGTCTTCGCCCCGGGCTTGCGCACGCCGCGCATGGTCATGCACAGGTGCTCGGCCTCGATCACGACGATCACCCCGCGCGGGTCCAGGTACTCCATCACCGCGTCGGCCACCTGGGTGGTGAGCCGCTCCTGCACCTGGGGCCGGCGCGCGTACACGTCGACCAGCCGGGCCAGCTTGGACAGCCCGGTGATCTGCCCCTTGGAGTTGGGGATGTAGCCCACGTGGGCGCTGCCGTAGAAGGGGACCAGGTGGTGCTCGCACGTCGAGTACAGCTCGATGTCCTTGACCAGCACCATCTCCTCGTGCTGGGCCTCGAACACGGTGGTGAGCACGTCCCCGGGCCGCTGGTGCAGCCCGGAGAACTGCTCGGCGTAGGCGCGGGCGACCCGGGACGGGGTCTCCTGCAGCCCGTCCCGGTCGGGGTCCTCGCCGATGGCGAGCAGGATCTCCCGGACGGCCTTCTCGATCCTCGCCTGGTCGATGCCCGCCTCGGGTCCCGCTTCCGGCCCGGCGGCCTCCTGGGGCAGGGTCACTCCCGGTCCCCTCTCTGCTCACCGCCGTCGGCCGGGGCCTCGCCCGAGCCGTCGTGCGCGTCCCCGCGGTCGGCGCCGTGCCCGTCGCCGTGCGCTTCACCGCCGGTGTAGCCGACCTGGCCGTTGCCGGACACCAGGTCCTCGACGTCCTTGGGGCCGAGCAGGGCCAGCTCCTTGGAGGTCTTGACCGGCGGGCGGCCCGACGGCTGGCGCTTGCCGTAGCCGGTGAACGACCCGCGCGAGGGGCGCTTGTTCACCGGGGCGAAGATCCGCAGGACCTCCTCCTTGGAGAGGGTCTCCTTGTCGAGCAGGTGCAGCACCAGGTCGTCCAGGACGTCGCGGTACTCGTCGAGCACCTCGAAGGCCTCGTCGTGCGCGGACTCGATGAGGCGGCGCACCTCCTCGTCGATGAGGGAGGCGATCTCCTCGGAGTACTCGCGGGCGTGCGACATCTCGCGGCCCAGGAACGGCTCGGTGTTGCCGGAGCCGAACTTGCGGGCGCCCAGCCGCTCGCTCATCCCGTACTCGGTGACCATGTTGCGCGCCAGCGAGGTGGCCTTGTCGATGTCGTTGGCGGCGCCGGTGGTGGGCTCGTGGAACACGAGCTCCTCGGCGGCGCGCCCGCCGAGCATCATGGCCAGCTGGTCCATCATCTCCGAGCGCGAGGTGAGGAACTTGTCCTCGGTCGGCAGGGACATGGTGTAGCCCAGCGCGCGGCCGCGCGGCAGGATGGTGATCTTGTGCACCGGGTCGGCGTTGGGCAGCGCGTGGCCCACCAGGGCGTGGCCGCCCTCGTGGTAGGCGATGACCTTCTTCTCCGCGTCGCTCATCACCCGGGTCTTGCGCTCGGGGCCGGCCATGACGCGGTCGATGGCCTCCTCCAGGGTGGCCATGTCGATGGTGTCCCTGCCGGCGCGGGCCGAGAGCAGGGCGCCCTCGTTGACCACGTTCTGCAGGTCGGCACCGGTCATCCCGGGGGTGCGGCGGGCGACCACGTCCATGTCGACGTCGTCGGCCATGGGCTTGCCCTTGGCGTGCACCTTGAGGATGCCCTTGCGGCCCTCCATGTCCGGCCGGTCCACGACGATCTGCCGGTCGAAGCGGCCCGGGCGCAGCAGCGCCGGGTCGAGGATGTCCGGGCGGTTGGTGGCGGCGATGAGGATGACGCCGGTCTTGACGTCGAAGCCGTCCATCTCCACCAGCATCTGGTTGAGGGTCTGCTCCCGCTCGTCGTGGCCGCCGCCCATGCCGGCGCCGCGGTGGCGGCCCACGGCGTCGATCTCGTCGACGAAGATGATCGCCGGGGCGTTCGCCTTGGCCTGCTCGAACAGGTCGCGCACCCGGGAGGCGCCGACGCCGACGAACATCTCGACGAAGTCGGAGCCGGAGATGGAGTAGAACGGCACCCCGGCCTCGCCGGCCACGGCGCGGGCCAGCAGGGTCTTACCGGTGCCGGGCGGGCCGAAGAGCAGCACGCCCTTGGGGATCTTGGCGCCCATCGACTGGAACTTGGCGGGGGTCTGCAGGAACTCCTTGATCTCCTGCAGCTCCTCGATCGCCTCGTCCGCCCCGGCGACGTCGACGAAGGTGCTCTTGGGCGTGTCCTTGCTGATCAGCTTGGCCTTGGACTTGCCGAAGTTCATCACCCGCGAGCCGCCGCCCTGCATCTGGTTCATGATGAACAGGAAGATGGCGATGATGATGACCAGCGGCAGGAAGCTGAAGAGCAGCCCGGTCCAGATGCTCTCCTGGGGCACCTCGACGTCGTAGGAGTCGAGGCTGCCCTCCTGTTCCAGCTCGGCGAACCGGTCGGCGATCTGCCGCCCCTGGTCGCCGACCCAGTAGGCCTCGTAGACCTTGCCGTCGTCGGTGGTGATCTCGACCCGCTGCTCTTTGTCGACGAGCTTGGCGTTGTCGATGTCGCCGCTCTCGATGAGCTGCAGCACCGTCGAGGTGTCCTTCTTCTCCGGACCGGAGCCGCCGCCCAGGCCGGTGAAGTTGAAGACGGCGAAGAGTATGACGCCGATGGCCAGAATGTACAGCCACGGCCCGCGGTACAAACGCTTGAGATTCATCTATACGGAACCCCGCTGGGTCCGTCCCTCCTGACCAGGCGGCCTCTGCCCCGACACGGCGTAAGGGCACCGGGCCGGAAACGGGACCTATCGGACACGTAATTCCCAATATCTATGCCGGGATGATCGACGGTACACCCCGCCCGTGATCCACCGCACGGCTGCGACGCGCCGTCATGAGCGCAACGCCTGCGCTCCCCGAGATGTTCCCGGGCCCCCGGCCCGCACCCCGCTAGCCTTCGTAGACGTGCGGGGCGAGCGTGCCGATGAAGGGCAGGTTGCGGTACTTCTCGGCATAGTCGAGCCCGTAGCCGACGATGAACTCGTTCGGCAGGTCGAACCCGATGTACTTGACGTCCAGGTCGACGTCGAAGGCGAGCGGCTTGCGGACCATGGTGCACACCTCCACCGAGGCCGGCCCGCGCGAGCGCAGGTTGCCCACCAGCCACGACAGCGTCAGCCCCGAGTCGATGACGTCCTCGACGATGAGGACGTTGCGCCCGGAGATGTCGACGTCGAGGTCCATCAGGATGCGGACCACCCCCGAGGAGGTGGTCCCGGCCCCGTAGGAGGAGACCGCCATCCAGTCCATCTCCGCCTCGTGCGAGAGCTCACGCGCCAGGTCGGCCATGACCATCACGGCGCCCTTCAGCACCCCGACGAGCAGCAGGTCCTTGCCGGCGTAGTCGGCGTCGATCTCGGACGCCAGCCCCTTCAGCCGCGCCTTGATCTCCTCTTCGGTGACCAGCACCTTCTCCAGGGCGTCACCCATGTCCTTGGCGTCCACGCTCGTACGTCCTCGCTGCTCGGATCGCGGTCCTTCGGAACGCAACCAGGATAAACGGGTGAAGTCATCCGAACTCCAAGGCGCCGCCCCCGCGCCGGGCGCTGAGGCCCCCGGGCAGGTCGACACGGGCCTGACCGCGCCAGTCGGAGACCAGGCGGTCGACCTCGGCCACGTGCCGCGCGGTCAGCGCGCCGGCCGGGCTGCCCGCCGCCAGGGCGGCGCGCCGCAGCACCCGCGTGCGCACCGCGCGCGGCAGGCGCTCCAGGGCACGCACGTCCAGGCGGCCGCCGCCCAGGTCGGCCGCGCGCGCGGCGTCGGCGGCCCAGTCGTCCAGCGCGTCGGCGTCGTCGCGGAGCAGGTCGGCGGTGCGGGCGAGCGCCGGCGCGATGCCGGGGCCGATCTCCTTCTCCAGCGCCGGCAGCGCGGCGTGGCGGACGCGCGCGCGGGCGAAGGCCGGATCGGCGTTGTGCGGATCCTCCCAGTGCTCCAGCCCCATGGCGGCGCACGCCTGGCGCACCCGCGCGCGCTCCATGCCCAGGAACGGGCGCGCATAGCGGCCGGAACGCGGGGCCATGCCGGACAGGGAGCGTGCGCCCGACCCCCGGGCCAGCCCGAGGAGCACGGTCTCCGCCTGGTCGTCCGCCGTATGGCCGAGCAGGACGGCCGCCGCGCCCGTGCGGTCGGCGGCGGCGTCCAGAGCCGTATAACGCGCGTCCCGCGCGGCACCCTCGGGGCCGCCGGAGCGCCCCACCCGGACCGCGGCGACCTCCACGGGGTCCAGGCCCAGGCCGCGCATGGCGGCGGCGACCGTATCGGCCCGCGCACCGGAACCGTCCTGAAGCCCGTGGTCGACGGTCACCCCTCCGGCACGCAGACCCATGCGCGGCACGGCGAACGCCGCGGCCCCGGCCAGCGCCAGGGAGTCCGCCCCGCCGCTGCAGGCCACGAGGACGAGCGCACCCTCCTCCAGCCCGGCCAGGGCGCGGCGGACCGCGCGGCGGGCCTCGGCGACCGCGGGGGGCGGCCCGCTCACTCCTCCCGCGCCGGGGCGCCCGGCTCGGCGACACGCGCGATCCAGGACTCGGGGTCGCGGATCTCGGCCATGGTGGGCAGCGTCTCGGGCGACCGCCACACCTTGTTGAACTCCTCCATGCCGACCTGGGCGACGACCTTGCGCACGAAGACCGCGCCCTCCTCGTACTGCTTCATCTTCAGGTCGAGGCCGAGCAGCTGGCGGATGACGCGGTCGATGCGGTTGGCGCCCTCGCGGCGGCGCTGGAAGCGGCGGCGGATCTCGGCCACGGAGGGCACCACCTCGGGCCCGACCGCGTCCATCACGTAGTCGCCGTGGCCCTCGGCCAGCGTCATGACCGCGGTGATGCGGTCCATCACCTCGCCCTGGGCCTCGTTCTGGAAGGCCTGGATGAGACTGCCCTCACCGCCCCGGACGACCTCGGCCACCGCCTCGGCGGCGGCGCGCAGGCGGTCGAGGAAGGCGGCCGCGTCCATGTCCGAGGACAGCAGCAGGTCCTGCATCTGCTCCTGGACGTACCCGCGCAGCCAGGGGGTGGAGCTGAACTGCATGCGGTGGGTCTCCTCATGCAGGCAGACCCACAGCCGGAAGTCGCGCGGGTCCACGTCCAGCTCCCGCTCGGCCTGGACGATGTTGGGCGCCACCAGGGTCAGCCGGCCCGCGGGCGCGTTGCCGTCCGGGTCGGGCGGCAGGAAGAGCTCGTACTGGCCCAGCACCCGCCCGGCCAGGTAGGCGAGCACGGCGCCGAGCTGGGCCCCGGTGACCCGGGAGCCCACGGCGGTGCTCAGGGCGCCGGCCGTGCCGGCTCCGGAGGCCAGGCGCTCGGCGCCGACCCGCTCCAGCATGGGTTCCAGCACGCTGCGGAACCCTTCGACGTTGGCCCGGATCCATCCCGGGCGGTCGACGATGACCGCCGGTCCGGCCGGTTCCAGGGGGTCCATGCCGGTGAACTCGCGCACGTGTCCGCGGGCCTCCTCGGACAGCTCCCGGAGCTGGGAGACGGCCTGGCGCGCGTCGGCGATGTCCACCTGGGGGCCGGGGCGCACGAGGCGGATCCCGGTGTTGACGGCTACGTCCCAGTCGATCACAGTCACGCCCTCACCGTACCCGCGGGGGCCCGGGCCAAGGGGGTGCGCGCCGATTTTCCGGGTTTCCTCAGGGTCGTCCCCTCAGGCCCTCTACGGGGAGAGGGGGGAAGGGCGGGGCGCGGAGGGACGGGAGGGCACCTCAGGGGCGCACGGGCACGGGGTGCGCGTCAGGAGCACCCGCAGGTGGCGACGGTCGACGCCAGGAGGTCCAGGTTCGACGCCAAGGCCGAGTCCCCGTCCGCCATGAAGGCGAACACGAGCAGTCGGCCGTCCGCGTCGTAGATCGTCCCCGCCAGGGTGCTCACCCCGCTCAGCGTGCCGGTCTTGGCGCGCACCACGCCCGCCCCCTGCTCGGACCGGCTCGACGGGCCGTAGCGACCCGCGAGGGTGCCGCTGAAGTTGCCGGTCGGCAGGCCGCTGAGGGTGAAGCCCAGGTCGGGCCGGTCGGGGTCGGCGGCGGCCAGCAGCATCTCCACCAGGGCGTGCGGCGAGATGCGGTTGTCCACCGACAGGCCGCTGGCGTCGGAGAGCCGCACCCCGTCGACGCCGAGGCGCTCCAGCACCGCGGTCATGGCGCGGGCACCGCCCTCGAACGAGGCGTCCTCCCCTTCGGCGAGGGCCACCTGGCGGGCCAGCGCCTCGGCGATGTTGTTCTCGCTCTGCAGCAGCATCTGCTCCACCAGCGCCGAGACGGGCGGGGAGGAGACCGAGGCCGCGGGGTCGGCGCCGTCGGGGGCGGTGGCCGGGTCCGGCCCCCCGCGCACCTCGACGCCCTCGTCGCGCAGCCGGTCGGCGAAGGCCTCGGCGGCCGTCCGCGGCGGGTCGTCGACCCGGTCGCCGTACTTCTCGCCGGCGTCCTCGCGGCCGCCGTCGATCATCAGCGCGTGCACCGGGGCGACGCTGCCCTCCCAGACGTAGTTGTCCTTCCAGCCGGGACCGGTGGCCGAGCCGGGGTAGAGGGAGTCGTCGTAGCCCAGGTCGACCGCGTCGACGCCCTGGTCCTCCAGGGCACGCGCGGTGCGCTCGGCCAGGAGCGCGAGGGTGGCCGGGCGCGGGTAGGCTCCGGGGTCGGCGTCCGTGGTCAGCGTCGGGTCGCCCCCGCCGACCAGCACCAGCCGCTCGCCGTCCAGGACCGCCTCGGTGGCGATGCGCGCGTCGGGGCCGGGCGAATCCAGCACGGTGAGCGCGGTGGCGATCTTGGTGGTGGAGGCGGGGACCGCGCCGCGGTCGCCGTCCCGGTCGTAGAGCTCCTGCGCACTGGCGGCGTCCGCGACATAAGCGGAGAGTCCCTCACCCACCCCCGAGTCGGACATGGGATCATCGAGGTGGTCCGCCAGGCGGCCGGGGTCGACCGCGTCGGCGCCGGGCAGGTGGGCGGCCGTCTCCTGCTGTGCGTGCGCGACAGGATAGGGCACCGCGGGCAGGGGGCGCGACGCGATCAGATCCGCCGCGGCGAAGCCCGCCACCAGCACGAATATGTTGAGCATGGCCATGGCCAGGAGCACTCTGGACCGCACCGTCCGCACCCCGCACACCTGCCTTCCTCCTGGCACCGCCGCCGTATGACCGCCGCTACAGACAAGCGACACTAGTCGTAAGGGAAGCCGAGAACAGCATGAAATTCGACGTCACCATCGAGATCCCCAAGGGTGAGCGCAACAAGTATGAGATGGATCACGAGACGGGTCGAATCCGTCTCGACCGCATGCTGTTCACCTCTACGAGTTACCCCGCCGACTACGGTTTCATCGAGGGGACGCTGGGCGATGACGGCGACCCGCTGGACGCCCTGGTCCTGCTGAAGCAGCCGACCTTCCCCGGCTGCCTGATCCGCTGCCGCGTGGTCGGCATGTTCCGGATGCGCGACGAGGCCGGGGGCGACGACAAGCTGCTGTGCGTGCCGGCCACGGACCCGCGCATGGAGCACATCCGTGACATTCACCACGTCAACGAGTACGAGCGCCTGGAGATCGAGCACTTCTTCACGGTCTACAAGGACCTGGAGCCGGGCAAGTCGGTCGAGGGCGCGACGTGGGTCGGGCGCCACGAGGCCGAGCAGGAGGTCGTCTCCTCGGTGACGCGCGCCGAGGAGAAGGGCGCCCACGGGGACCGCTCGCACATCGAGCTCGAAGACGAGGCTTCCTGAGCGGACCGCCCGAGGAACCCGTCGAGGGGCCCATGCGCCGAGCGCACGGGCCCTGCCGCTTTTCCGGGGCCGTCGGGGCGCGGTGGGCCGGGTCGCGGACGGACCGGCCCCGGTGACCCGGGGCGGCCGCCGCGGGGGCGGAGCGCGGGGTCACCGGGCGGAGTCGGGTCGGGGGTCGGAAGGGCGGCGTCACCGGGGGAGCGCCATCGAGGGCACCCCCATCCAGGTGGGAACGCGCTCGGGCTCGGTGCGGGCGACGACGTAGACCGCCAGCACCATCAGCAGAACCGCGCACACGGCCACGGTCAGGCCCGGAAGAACGGCGCGCGCCCGTCGGCGCCTGCGCCGGGAGGGCGGCACGGGGAACCCGTCGTCGTCGAAGGCGTCGGCACGGTCGGCCACGTGGGCGCGGTGCCCGTCCAGGCCCGGCCCCAGGACACCGCTGAGCACCCGCAGGCGCAGGCCCGGCGGCGGGTCCTCGGGCGGGTCCCCCGGGTACGGCGGGGTCTGGGGCGCGCCCGGCCGCCGGTGGTGCTCGCACTCGGCCAGCGCGACGGCCAGCAGCCATTCGCGCAGCCGCCCGGCGTCGGCGAGGCGGTGGACGTGGGCCCCGGCGACGATGAAGGTGTCACGCAGGGCCGCCTGGGCGGAGTCGTGGTCGCGCAGCAGGCCCCGGCAGGCCCGGTACAGCTCCTCTCCGTAGGCATCGAAGAGCCGGGCGTAGGCGCGGGAGGCGCACGGTCGTCTGGATCTCAGGGCGAGGGCAAGGTCCCGGTCCATCATGTGACCTGAATGTACGGTCCGGGCGCCCTATTGAGGAGACTTTCGACGAAAAACGCCACGAAGGCCTGATTTCCGCTACTTTCCCGCACCCTCCGGACGGTCCCGCCTCCGCACCGCGTGCACCGGACGCCACAATCGCCGTGCCTCGGCGGCGACGGCATCGGCGCCGACCTCTTCCGCGCCGTGCGCGCCCGCCGAGTCCTCCCTCCCCTCCGGTTCCTGTTCCTGCCCGTACTCCAGGGCCTCCCGCTCGATGATGAAGCGCAGCGCCGCGCGCGGACGCGCCAGCACCGCACCGCCGGCGCGCATCACCGGCTCCGGCAGCCGCCCCGAGACCAGCAGCACCGGCACCACCTCCGGCGCGCCCAGGTCACGGGCGGCCCGGGCCGCGGCCGCGGCGTGCCGCTCCACCACCCGTTCGGCCGGGCGCCCGCCGATCGTCCACGCCCCGCCGCCGCGCGCCACCGCGTTGCGGCGGTGCCGCGCCTCGAGCAGGTAGACCCCTCCGGTCCCGGCCGCCAGCACCCGCCCGACGGGGTCGGCCACCAGGCGGTAGCCGCGGCGCCGCAGGCCGCGCAGCACCCGGCCGCGGGCCCAGGCCGGGCCGAGCAGCGGCGCGGCGGCCGCGGTGATCAGGTAGCTGAGCGCGGTGAGGCCGGCCACGAGCAGCCCGGCCCGCCACCCCAGGAACCCCGCGCCCATGACCCCGGCCGCGGCCGTGATCGCCGCCCGGACCAGGAGGCGGGCCAACGATCCGTCCGCCAACGGACACCGCACCTTTCGGTCGCCTCGCGTCTGCCCCCTCGCACGTACCGCCTCGCGGGGCCTCTCATGCCACCACCGGACCCCCCGGCACCGCAATGGATTCGGCCGAAATCCCCGTGACGCACGCGACACGCCGGATCCGCCGGATCGCTTGACAGCGTTCCCGCAGGTTGGTCTCCTTGTGCGCATGCATCCGCGTACCCAGGCGACCCGACCGGTCATGGCCCGCCAGGCCCGTGAGGCCTCCCGCCGTGCGGCCGCCGTCGTGTGTCCGTCGCCGTGTACGCGCTCCTCGTGTCGCTGAGCGCACCCTTTTTCGCGAGCTGAACGCCGCTCCTTCGCCGAGCGCCGCGTCTCCCGGCTGCCGTCCGCAGCCCGCGCCGCTGCTCCGCAGCGCCTCTCCGCACGTCTTCGCACGACCGAGGATCCGACTCCGGTGTCGAACTCCACCGCTTCCGCACTCGCCGTACCCGAATCGACGCGTTCCGCCACCGACCGCCGACGCTCCGATGCCGTCCGCCCGGACGGCATCGGCGACATCGTCGACGCGGGGCGCCGCTCCGCCTATCCGCACCTGGCGTCCTCCCGTCCGACCGCCACGCCGGGCCGCCTGGCCACCGCCGCCTCGGCGGCCGCGGCGGCGCTGTCCCGCCCTTCCCTGTGGCCGCGGCGCCGCGGGCGGTGGCAGCCGGCACCGCGCCCGGCCCGGCGCCACGCCGCCGGGCGGATGAAGGTGAGCGCGCTGACCCTGGACCCGAACGGCTTCGCCGCGCTCCCCGGGCCCGAGGAGGGCTCCCCGGAGGCCGCGGGCACTGTGCTGCGCCTGGTCGCGGGGCGTGCCCACCTGGTCTCCACCTCGCCGGACGGGCGGATGCGCGCCCTGCGCGAGGTTCCCGTCGGCCGTACCCTGGCCCTGGGCTCCGGCGGCGGGCGGTGGCTGGTCAACACCGGTCCGGACGAGGCCGTCGTGGTGCGGGTCAGCGGCTGACCTCCCCGTCGTCGCCACTGCTCACGTTCCCGCCGTCCCCGCCTGAGGAGGCCTGCGCACGCAGCGCTGCGTCCACGGCCTCGACCTGGCGCAACAGCGCGGCCGTGCGCTTGCCCTCCTCGAAGTAGGCGTTCATGACCTGGTCCAGGGCGTGCGGTTGCAGGTGGTCGCGCAGTTCGACACGGGCCGTTCGGTAGCCGCGCCGCGCGCCTTCGAGGCAGGACTCGACGTGGATCCGCGCCAGCCGTGACAGGGCGACGGGGTGCCGCCGCAAGACCCCGTGCAACCGGTAGTCGGCGGGCACCTGGTCGAACAGCCACACCACGGCGGTCTGCCCGAACGACTCGGCGCCGGGCGGGTGCACACTCGCCGGCCAATCCGCGGGAAGCTGCTGGTCGGACATACCTCCAGCATACCCGGCAGGTGCGAACACATGTTCGATGGGTCGTGCGTTGCTCTGGTGATGCGCAGGGGAGAGCCGTCGGAGAAGCGGCGAGCGAGGAAGACGAAGAAGGCGGCAACGACGGAACGGCGGGTACCCCGCCCATGCCTGCTTGCCGGGTGGCGGGCCGCCGCCGGTCGGGGGTGGATGCGGTGCCGACGAAGCCGGGCACTCCCCCGGCCGCCCGCCGAGTTCCCGGTGACCCGAGCCAAGGGCGGCGACGAGGGACGCGGTCTTTCAGGTTGCGCTGTCGAGTGACGGGGCGTGCGGATGGTCCGGCGCTGAGCAGCGACGGAGCAGCTGGCCCCCCACTCATGCATGCTTGCCGGGCGGCGGGCCGCCGCCAGTCGAGGTGGGAGGGCGGCGACGACGGGGCCGGGTGGTTTCCCGGCCGCCCCGCTCGGCCGCCGGGCCCTCTGCCCCGACCAACAGCGACCCGGCGGCCGGGAAGCGGCCACGAGCGGGGTACTTGCCGATCCGTCGCCGCTCCTCCACCCCGGCCACCGGTGGCCCGCCACCCGGCGAGCACGCGTGAGCGGGGCGCCGACTGCTCCGTCGCCGCCCCTTCCGGTGACCGCCTGCACGCCTGTCGCCCGGCAGCACCGCCGGAAGAGGCCGACCCGCCGCCTCCGCCCCGCCCTCCGCCATGACCAGGGCGGAGAGCGGGGCGAGGCCTGGTTCCGGTGCCGGTCGGCGCTAGCTCTGGCCCTGGTCCTGTTCCTGTTCCCGGCCGTTCTTCTCCGCCGCCCGGCGTTCGAGTTCGACGCGGATGGCGTATTCTGCGGCGTCGACGGCGGCCCGTGACGTGATGGCGTTGGTGTGGGCACGCTCCAGGTCTTCGAGGGCGATGCAGTCGAACGCCACGCGCGAATCGTGGATCGCGGCTTCGAGCTGGCGCTGCGCTTCTTCCATGCTCATCTCGTCCTCCCGATTAGCCCCTCGGCTTACTTGTGCGTACCCGGCCCCACGGGCCTCCATGTCCCCGGGGGCTCCGGCGGCCCGCGGCCGGGGCCGCGACCCGGCCGCCCCGGGAGCGGCCGCCGTTCCCGCACGAACCTGCACGAACCGTCGTACCCCGGCGATACGCTTCCTGCGTTCACGGGGAAAGTGAGGCCCACCATGCGCAACAACTACGCGGGGACCTGCACCTCCTGCGGGGCCTCCGTCTCCGCCCGGGAGGGCGAGGCGGTCAAGGAGGACGGCCGCTGGCGCGTGTACTGCTCCGAGCACGCACCCCGGCCCACGGCCCCGCCGCGCGGCGACCACCCGGGCTGGCACTCCGGCGACCTCGCCGGATACGACTGCGAGACCTCCTCGCCCGACCCGCGGACCGCGTTCCTGGTCTCGGCGGCGCTGGTCGCCCCCGACGGGACCGCCCGCACCTGGCTGGTCGACCCCGGCCCACGCGAGATCCCGCCGGAGGCGGTGCAGGTGCACGGCATCACCACCGAGCGCGCCCGCGCCGAGGGCCGGCCCGCCGAGCAGGTACTGCCCGAGATCGCCGACGCGCTCACCGGCCACCTCGCCGCCGGGCGGGGGCTGGCCGTCTTCAACGCCCCCTTCGACCTGGGGATCCTCTCCACCGAACTGCGCCGCCTGGGCCTGCCCTCCCTGGCCGAGCGCCTGGCCGGCCGGGTCGGCCCGATCATCGACCCGCTGGTGATCGACCGCGGCGCCGACCCCTACCGCAAGGGGCGCCGCACCCTCGGCGACCTGTGCGCCTTCTACGGGGTCGAGCTCAACGGGGCGCACACCGCCGAGGGCGACGCCGCCGCGTGCCTGGCCCTGGCCCGGGAGATCGGGGCGCGGCGTCCCGGGGTCGCCGCGCTCGCCCTGCCCGAGCTGCACGAGCAGCAGGTGGGCTGGGCGCTGGAGCACGCGCGCGGCCTCCAGGAGTGGCTGGACCGCACCCGCCCGGGCCACGGGCGCCGCATCGACGGCACCTGGCCGGAGGCCTGCTGACCAAGGGCCACGGCACGGGGCGGCGGTCGGGGCGGCCCGAGGCCGGGACACCGGGACGCCCCCGAGAATTGTCTGATCAGTAACAAACGACACCTAGCGACGTTTATTTACCTTTCACCTCCTAACCTGGTACGGGTGTCCACCGCCGGCGCCCCGCGGGACCCCCGCGGACGGCGGCGGCACACGGCGTCAGCACCGCCCCCCTCCCCCGAAGGCGGTGCCCGTTCGCCTGCCCTGAAGCCGTCAGAGTGAGGAGGAGGCGCGCCTGTACACGGGGGCGTCGGAATGAACTGTGGCGATTGACAACGGCAACGGCCCCTCCACAGGGGAGATCAGCACCGAGGACCTGCTCTGGGAGCCGCCCGAGCGCTCCCAGGCGGACCTGAAGCCCAAGACGGACCGGATCGTGTTCGGCGTGGCCGCGGTGCTGTCGGTGGCCTTCCTCGTCTGGGGAGTGGTCAACCAGGACTCGCTCAGCTCCCTGTCGGGAAGCGCGCTGGAGTTCCTCATCCACAACGGCGGCTGGGGCTTCGTCCTCGCCGCGTCGGTGTTCGTGGTGTTCGCGCTGTGGCTGGCCTTCAGCCGCTACGGCAACATCCGCCTCGGCCGCGACGACGAGGAGCCGGAGTTCCGCACGATCTCCTGGATCTCCATGATGTTCGGCGCCGGCATGGGCATCGGGCTGGTGTTCTACGGCTCCGCCGAGCCGCTCGGGCACTTCCTGACCCCGCCGCCCGGGACCGAGGGCGGGGGCGGCGGCGCCGCCGTCGGCCACGCGATGTCCACCACCCTGTTCCACTGGACCCTGCACCCGTGGGCCACCTACGCGGTGGTGGGCCTGGCCATCGCCTACGGCACCTTCCGCCGCGGCCGCGGGCAGCTGATCAGCGCCGCGTTCACCCCGCTGATCGGCGAGCGCCACGCCAACGGCGCCGTCGGGCGGCTCATCGACGTCTTCGCGCTCTTCGCCACCCTGTTCGGCACCGCCGCCTCGCTGGGCCTGGGCGCCCTGCAGATCGCCGAGGGCCTGCGCCAGATCGGCTGGATCGACGCGCCCACCAACCCGATCCTGATCGGCATCATCGGCGTGCTGCTGCTGTGCTTCGTGGTCTCGGCGACCTCCGGCGTGGCCAAGGGCATCCAGTGGCTGTCCAACACCAACCTGGTCCTGGCCATGGGGGTCCTGCTCTTCCTGCTGGTCACCGGGGCCACGGTGTTCGTGTTCAACCTGGTCCCGACCTCGATCGCCGCCTACTTCGAGGACTTCTTCGCCAACGCCGGCCGCACCGCCGACACCGCCCAGGGCGCCGAGGAGTGGCTGTCCGGCTGGACGGTCTTCTACTGGGCCTGGTGGATCTCCTGGTCGCCGTTCGTGGGCATGTTCATCGCCCGGATCAGCCGCGGCCGCACCATCCGCGAGTTCGTGGGCGGCGTCATCCTGGTGCCCAGCGCCCTGAGCCTGGTCTGGTTCGCCATCATGGGCGGCAACGCGCTGTACCTGCAGATGCACGGCACCGACCTGGCCGGCGCCGGCGGCACCGAGGCCCAGCTGTTCGCCCTGCTACGGGAGTTCCCGGCCTTCGGCGCGGTCGCGCTGGTGGTCATGGTGCTGATCGGCATCTTCTTCATCACCGGCGCCGACTCGGCGTCCATCATCATGGGCACGATGTCCCAGCGCGGCGCGATCGAGCCCAAGCGCCCGATCACCGTGTTCTGGGGCCTGATGATCGGCGGCGTGGCCGCGGTGATGCTGCTGGCCGGCGGAAGCGACGCGCTGTCGGGGCTGCAGACGCTCACCATCATCGTCTCGGCGCCGTTCGCGGTGATCCTGCTGCTGCTGTGCGTGGCCCTGGTCCGCGACCTGCGGCGCGACCCGGTGGTGCTGCGGTCGGCCAAGGCCGAGGAGGTCGTCACGGCCGCGGTCGTGGCCGGCGCCCAGGAGCACGACGGCGACTTCCAGCTGGAGATCTCCTCCGCCGCCGCCGAGGAGGAGGAGCCCTCCTCGTCCTGAGGGGCGGCCCCCGGTCGGCCTGCGCGCCTCCTCAGGCGCGCAGGCCGATCGTGGCGCTGGCGCGGCGGTGGTCCGTGGGCATCCACTCCATGGGGACCAGGTCCGACAGGAACCCGTACCCCTCGCCCGCGGGCCCGCCGCGCACCCCGCCCCACCAGGCCGCCACATCGGCCCAGCCCGGCGCGGACAGCGACCCGCCGGTGTGCTGCACCGACAGCGCCGCGCACAGGTTGGCGAAGCGCAGCCGCCGCTCCAGCGGCCACCCGGCCAGGGTGCCGACGATGAAGGCGGCGCCGAACACGTCGCCCGCGCCGGTGGTGTCCACCCCCTCCAGCACCACGCCCTCGGCCTCGGCCGTCTCGCCGGTGGTCTGGTCCACCGCCAGCGCCCCGCGCGGGCCGTCGGTCACCACCGCCACCGGAACCCGGTCGGCCAGCGCCGACAGCGCCGAGCCGGGGCTGCCGGTGCGGGTATAGGACATGGCCTCGATGGCGTTGGGCATGAACGCGTAGCAGTCGTCGAGCTGCTCCAGCACCGAGGGGCACCAGGTCTGGCTGTCGTCCCAGCCCACGTCGGCGAAGATCCGGGCCCCGCCCGCGGCCTGGCGCGCCGCCCACTCCGGGACGGGCCCGCCGGGCCGCAGCCCGACGAAGGCGGCGCGGGCCTGGGGCAGCGCCTCGGCCAGGCGCTCGACCGGCTCGGGTGGCGGGTGCTCGTGGGTGACCATGCCGCGGTCGCCCTTCCAGGCCAGCGAGACCGTGAACGGCGAGTGCCAGTCGGGGAAGCGCTTGGAGGCGCTCAGGTCCACCTCCTCCTGGCGCTCCAGCGTCTCCCAGGCGAAGTCGCCGTAGACGTCCTCCCCGAAGGCGGCCGCCACGGCCGTGCGCAGCCCCAGCCGCGAGGCGGCGACCGCCAGGTTGGCCACGCCTCCGGGGCACGACCCCATCCCCTGCGCGCCGACCTCGGTCCCGGGGGCGGGCGGCGCGGTCAGCCCCGTCAGGACGATGTCGAAGAACACCGTCCCGCTCAGCGCGAGGTCGATCGCGGGCCCCTCACCCTCGGGCCCCCGCTCCCCGGCCAGCACGTCCCTCCGCTCGCCCACGAGCGGCAGGGATTCGAGCGCGCGGCTCTGCTCCTCCATGTGCGGCGCCTCCCATCGGCCCGGATGCGGAGTGTGTGCCAGCAGGTTATGCACTCGGCGCCCCGGTGTCGCGCGTGGGCACCGAACCGGGTACGGGGTCCGGGGCCCGCCGATACGCTGGCGGGGTGCGTCTGACGATCCTGGGAGGGGGAGGGTTCCGCGTCCCCCTCGTCTACCGCGCCCTGCTGGCCGACGCTCTGAAGGGCGACCCGGTCGTCACCGAGGTGGCGCTGCACGACACCGACGCCGGGCGCTTAGAGGCGGTGGCGGCCGTTCTGGCGGCCCAGCGCGAGCGGTCCGGCGCCGAGCTCCCCGTGCACGCCTCCACCGACCGCGCCGACGCGCTCGACGGCGCCGGCATGGTCTTCTCCGCCGTCCGCGTCGGCGGAATGCAGGGACGCGTCCTCGACGAGCGCATCGCCCTCGACGCCGGAGTTCTGGGCCAGGAGACGGTCGGCGCCGGCGGGATCTCCTATGGGCTGCGCACCCTTCCCGAAGCGCTCGCGGCCGCACAGGACATCGCCGAGCACGCCCCGGACGCGTGGGTGGTGAACTTCACCAACCCCGCCGGGCTGGTGACCGAGGCGATGGCCGGGGTGCTGGGCGACCGGGTCGTGGGAATCTGCGACTCCCCTGTGGGGCTGGGCCGGCGCGCCGCCCGCGCGCTGGGCCTGGACCCGGCGGACGTGCACATCGACTACGCCGGACTCAACCACCTGGGGTGGGTGCGGGGCCTGTGGTCGGGCGGCCGCGACCGGCTGCCGGAGCTGCTGGCCGACGACCGCGCCCTGGAGTCCTTCGAGGAGGGGCGGCTGTTCGGCGCGGAGTGGATCCGCGCGGTCGGCGCCCTGCCCAACGAGTACCTGCACTACTACTACTTCGCGCGGGAGGCGCTGCAGGCGGCGCTGGAGAGCCCGCGCACCCGGGGCGAGCAGCTGGTCGAGCAGCAGGAGCGGTTCTACGCCGAGGCGCGGGAACACCCGGCGGAGGCGTACCGGCTGTGGGAGCGGACCCGCCTGGAGCGGGAGCGCACCTATATGGCCGACAACCGCCGCGCCTCCGGCGGGTTCGAGCGCGAGAGCGAGGATCTCGACGGCGGGGGCTATGAGGAGGTCGCTCTGGCGGTCATGCGGGCCGCCGCCCGTGACGCCCCGACCCGCCTGATCGTCAACACCCGCGCCCGCGGCGCGCTCCCCGGGCTCGACCCCGATGCGGTGGCCGAGCTTCCCTGCGTGGTCGACGGGTCGGGCGCCCACCCGGTGGCGGCCGCGCCTCTGAGCGGCCACCAGGAGGGGCTGGTCCACGCGGTCAAGGCGGTCGAGCGGGACGTGATCGAGGCGGTGCGCAGCGGCTCCCGGAGTACGGCCCTGAGGGCGTTCGCGACCCACCCTCTGGTGGACTCGGTGGGCACGGCCCGCACGCTCCTGGAGGAATACACCCGTGCCTTCCCGGAGCTGCAGCGAGTGCTGTCACGCGGCTGAGAGCCGCTGGAACGCCCCGAGAGCCGTATACCCGGCCGTACATCTGAAAGGCAGGCCGATGGACGAGGTCCGCATCGTTCGCTCCCTCGACGAGGAGGACGCCGAGCGCGTCCTCGCGCTGGCCGAGGAGGCCCGCACCCTGGACGGCGCCGAGGCGCTCTCCGAGCAGACGGTGCTCCGGGTGCGCCACGGCTCCCCCGACGGCGCCGCCCGCTTCCACCTGCTGGAGGACGAGGGCGACCTGGCGGGGTTCGCCTTCGCCGAGAAGTCCGGCGGCGAGCCCGACTCGGCCGAGCTGGTGGTGGCGCCGGGGCGGCGGCGCCGCGGGCACGGCACCGCGCTGGCGCGGTCGCTGCGCGCCGACGCCGGGGCCGCCGGTGTGCGGGTGTGGGCGCACGGGCGGCTGCCCGCCGCCCAGGGACTGGCCGAGGCGCTGGGCTGGCGGCGGGCGCGCGGGCTGCTGAAGATGCGCCTGGCGCTGCGCGGCGCGGACGGCGCCCCGGTGGACCTGCCCGAGCCGGCGCCCTCGACGGCGGTGGCCGAGGGGGTGCGGGTGCGGGCGTTCCGGCCCGGCGGCGACGAACAGGCCTGGCTGCGCACCAACGCCGCGGCCTTCGCCGACCACCCCGAACAGGGCGGGCTGGCCCTGGAGGACCTGCGCCAGCGCCAGGCCGAGCCCTGGTTCGACGCCGAGGGGTTCTTCGTCGCCGAGGAGCGGAAGGGCGAGGGCGGCGGGGTCGGCGACGGCCGGATCGCCGGCTTCCACTGGACCAAGGTGCACGCCGACGGCGCGGGCCTGACCGACGGCGAGCCGGTGGGCGAGGTGTACGTGGTCGGGGTGGACCCGTCCTGGCAGGGGACCGGCCTGGGCCGGCTGCTCACCCTGGCCGGGGTGCGGTACCTGCGCGACCGCGGCCTGCCCTGGGTGCTGCTCTACGTCGAGGAGGACAACCGGCCCGCGGTGCGGCTCTACGAGTCGCTCGGATTCACCGCCTGGGACGGCGACGTGATGTACGCACCGAACGACTGAGCGCATCGCCTGACTGGTCACCGCGGCGCGCACAAGGGGGGCGCGCCGCGGTTAACCTCACGTCCACGCTCTTTCCCACTGGCCTTCCGACAGACTCGTCCCCGCGTTCACCGTGCGTTCACCCTCACTGGGAGCGCTGGTCACCTCGCCTCCCTAACGTCGCATTTAACGAGGTCAGCGGAGCTTTGAGGGTTATACCGGACAAACCGCCGCGGACTCGTGAACAGAACTTGGTTCGGACGTCCAGAGGAAGGACACCGGGGCTGTGAAGCTCTTCAAGTACCGCCGGTTCGCGGGCTACACCGGCATCGCACTGGCCGGCACGATGGCCCTGGCCGCCTGCGGCAGCGACCAGGCCGTCGACCCCGAGGAGAACGGCGCCGTGTCCGGCGCCTCCGCCGAGTGCGTGGACGGCGGCGGTACCCTCTCCGGCGCCGGCGCGAGCTCCCAGGAGAACGCGATGGCCACCTGGAAGGCCGGGTACGAGGGGGCCTGCTCCGGGACCACGGTCCAGTACGACTCGGTCGGCTCCGGCGCGGGCCGCTCGCAGTTCATCGACGGCGCGGTCTCCTTCGCCGGCTCCGACGCCGCGCTGGACGAGACCGAGACCGAGCAGGCCGTCGAGCGCTGCAACGGCGCCGAGGTGGTCAACCTCCCGGCCTACATCTCCCCCATCGCGGTGGTCTTCAACCTGGAGGGCGTCGACTCGGTCAACCTCTCCCCCGACACCATCGCCGGCATCTTCAACCAGGACATCACCACCTGGAACGACGACGCGATCGCCGAGGACAACCCGGACGTCGAGCTCCCCGACACCGACATCGTCCCGGTGAACCGCTCGGACGAGTCCGGCACCACCGAGAACTTCGTCGCCTACCTCTCCGAGGCCGCCGGCGACACCTGGACCCACGACATCAGCGGCGACTGGCCGATCGAGCCGGTCGAGGCCGCCCAGGGCTCCTCCGGCGTGGTCTCGGCCGTCGAGGGCGGCCAGGGCACCATCGGCTACGTCGACGCCTCCCACGTCGGCGAGCTGGGCACCGCGGCCGTCGGCGTCGGTGACGACTTCGTCGAGTACACCCCCGAGTCGGCCGCGGCGATCGTCGAGGCCTCGCCGCAGCGCGAGAGCAACTCCGACAACGACCACGCGATCGAGCTGGACTACACCACCGACGACACCAGCGCCTACCCGATCGTCCTGGTCTCCTACGAGGTCGCCTGCATGGTCTACCCGGAGCAGAGCGAGGCCGACCTGGTGAAGAGCTACCTGTCCTACGTGGTCAGCGAGGAGGGCCAGGAGGCCGTCGCCGAGGAGGCCGGCTCGGCCCCGCTGACCGAGGGGACCCGGGAGAGCCTCCAGGAGACCATCGACGCGATCTCCGCGGAGTCCTGATCCCGCGGAGCAGGACCGCCTCAGGGTGGGGAGGGCGCCGCAGCGGCGCCGTCCCCGCCCTTGGCGTGCGTGCGCACCCGGCCCGGCCCTGCCGGGTGTGCGCCGCGCCGCGCCGGGATGTGGTCGAACCTCCCCGACCGGCACCGCAGAATGTAGACGGCCCTGTCATGGCATGTACCGAGCACAACCCCTGTTCGCCCGGCCGCGAACCGTGACCCTTTTCGACCGGAGTCTCACATGACCACCACGGACCCGTCAGCGACGGCGCCCCCCCAGATCCGGGCGAAGCGCCGCGTCGGCGACGCCGTCTTCGCCAACACCGCACGCGGATCGGGGATCCTGATCCTGGCGATCCTGGCCGGCGTGGCGGCCTTCCTGCTCATCCAGTCCTTCGATTCGCTCTCGGCCAACACCGCGAACTTCTTCACGGCCACGGACTGGCACGCCAACGTCCGCGAGAACCCGGCCTTCGGTGTGGCGGCGCTCGCCTTCGGCACCGTGCTGGCCGCCGCGATCGCGCTGGTGATCGCCACCCCGATCTCGATCGGGATCGCGCTGTTCATCGTCTACTACGCGCCCCGCCGGATCGCCGCCGTGCTCGGCTACATCGTCGACCTGCTGGCCGCCATCCCCAGCGTCGTCTACGGCCTGTGGGGCATCGGGTTCCTCGTCTTCGAGATGCAGGGCTTCTACGAGCTGCTCACCGACTACCTGGGCTGGATCCCGCTGTTCGCGGGCCCGGTCTCGACCACCGGGCGCACCATGCTCAGCGCCGGCATCGTGCTGGCGGTGATGATCCTGCCGATCATCACCGCGATGTCCCGCGACGTGTTCAAGCAGGTCCCGCAGGGCCACCAGGAGGCCGCGCTGGCGATGGGCGCCACCCGCTGGGAGATGATCCGCATGGCGGTGCTCCCCTTCGGCCGCCCCGGCGTCATCGGCGGCGCCATGCTCGGCCTGGGCCGCGCACTCGGGGAGACCATGGCGGTGGCCATGATCCTGTCCCCCTCGCTGGTCATCTCGCCGTTCCTGCTGCAGAGCGGCAACCAGACCATCGCGGCGCACATCGCGCTGCAGTACCCCGAGGCCACCGGGTACGGCGTCTCCGCGCTGATCGCCGCCGGCCTGGTGCTGTTCGCCATCACCCTGGTCGTCAACATGGGCGCACGGTTCGTCGTCGCGCGGCGCAAGGAGTTCTCCTAAATGACCACCACGACCCGACCGAAGTCCACCGGCTCGGCCGGTGAGGGGCCGCAGACCCAGCGCTCCATGCGCACCGGGTCGCTGCCGCGCTACGCGCCCGCGGCGGTGCTCGCCGGCGCCGCCGTGGTCTCCTCCGCCGCCCTGCAGGCGCTGGGCTCCTTCCACCTGGTGACCGCCGGCCTGGCCACCGCCGTGCTGTACACGGTGGTCGTCGTCGGCGCCTCGGCCGCCGTGGAGAACCCCCGCAAGGCCAAGGACCGCTTCGTCACCGCGGTGGTCTACCTCTGCTTCGCCGCGGCCATGCTGCCGCTGCTGTCGCTGCTGACCACGGTCTTCCTGGAAGGCATCACGCGGCTGGACGGCTACTTCCTGACCGTCTCGATGAACGGCGTGACGCCGAGCATGGACGCCGGCGGCGTCTACCACGCCATCGTCGGCACCATCGCCATCACCGGCATGGCCGCGGTGATCTCCATCCCGATCGGCCTGTTCACCGCCGTCTACCTGGTGGAGTACGGACGCGGGCGGCTGGCCAAGGCGATCACGTTCTTCGTCGACGTCATGACCGGCATCCCCTCCATCGTGGCCGGGCTGTTCGTCGTGGCCCTGTGGATGATGCTGTTCGGCCCGGGCAACACCAACGGGGCGGCCGGCGCCGTCTCCCTGGCCGTGCTGATGATCCCGGTGGTGGTGCGATCCAGTGAGGAGATGCTCCGGCTGGTCCCCCAGGAGCTGCGGGAGGCCTCCTACGCCCTGGGCGTGCCCAAGTGGCTGACCATCGTGAAGGTGGTCCTGCCCACCGCCGTGGCCGGTCTGACCACGGGAATCATGCTCGCCCTGGCCCGCGTTATCGGGGAGACGGCGCCTCTGGTGCTGACCGCCGGCTCCTCGGCGGTGGCGATCAACTGGAACCTGTTCAACGGGCAGATGATGAGCCTTCCGGTCTTCATCTACTCGCAGGTCCGCATGGGGGGCGCGGTCAACATGGAGCGCGCCTGGGCCGCCGCGCTGACCCTGATCGTCATCGTCATGCTGCTCTTCCTGACCGCGCGCCTGGTCTCCCGCCTCTTCGCCCCCAAACTCGGCCGCTGACCGGCTCGACCAACCACGGACACCCGCTAGAGACACCTGAGGACAACCAGTGGCCAAACGAATCGACGTCTCCGGCCTGCACGTCTACTACGGCGACTTCCTCGCCGTCGAGGACGTCTCCATGACCATCGAGCCCCGGTCGGTGACGGCCTTCATCGGGTCGTCGGGCTGCGGCAAGTCGACGTTCCTGCGCACCCTCAACCGCATGCACGAGGTGACCCCCGGCGCCCGCGTGGACGGCAAGGTGATGCTGGACGACATGGACATCTACGGCCCCGACGTGGACCCGGTCGAGGTCCGGCGCGAGGTCGGCATGGTCTTCCAGAAGGCCAACCCCTTCCCGACGATGTCCATCTACGACAACGTCATCGCCGGCGCCAAGCTCAACAACAAGCGCATGAGCAAGGCCAAGGCCGACGACCTGGTGGAGCGGTCCCTGCGCGGGGCCAACCTCTGGGAGGAGGTCAAGGACCGGCTGAACAAGCCCGGCGCGGGCCTGTCCGGCGGCCAGCAGCAGCGGCTGTGCATCGCCCGGGCCACCGCGGTGGAGCCCAGCGTCCTGCTCATGGACGAGCCCTGCTCGGCCCTGGACCCCATCTCCACGCTGGCGATCGAGGACCTCATCCACAAGCTGAAGGAGGAGTACACGATCGTCATCGTCACCCACAACATGCAGCAGGCGGCGCGGGTGAGCGACCGGACGGCCTTCTTCAACCTGGCGGGGACCGGCAAGCCCGGCCGGCTGATCGAGATGGGCGAGACCAACAAGATCTTCACCAAGCCGGACGAGCAGGAGACCGAGAACTACATCACCGGCCGCTTCGGCTGACGGCCGGGCGCACGGGCGCCGGGGCGGCGGGGGACACCCCGCCGCCCTTTTCTCTTCCCGGAAACGGCGGGATCCCGCGCGCGGACCTGCACGCGGATCCGCGTTATCGTCGAGAAATAAAGCCCGGATACATTCCCGGAGCATCCGACGGGAAAACATCCGCAGTTCACAGGACCGGGAAACTCCGACTCGGAACACCGGAGACCCCCGGTGTGAAGAAGGACACACCCGTACCCCCTCGCACCGAAGCGGACAGGCCGCCATCGCCTGCACCCACGACGACCAGCATGTATACGGAGCGCGACGGATTCTTAATTTAGTGCGACCTTCAACTATCCAATGCCATACGGTAGACAATGACGGTCCGCACGCCCGCCACCTGGAACGTTCCCCAATTTCCGCCGACCCGCCCCGGATACCTGTCGCGTAATCGCCCCGTAATGCATGTCCGGCCATTCGTTGCTACATTCTGAAGTGTCCTTCGCAATCACAAGTTGGAAGGGAACACCAATGAACCGCGTTACCCTCGCGGGTTCCATCCTCGCCTGCGCGACCGTCGTCGCCGCGCTCTTCCCGGCCACCGCCGGGGCCGCGGCCGCCGAAGGCGCCGGCACCCACCCGACGACCCTGTGCACGGGCAAGCAGGCCTGGCCCGAGCTGGAGGGCGCCGACGTCCACGAGGCCGTCGCGACGGTCGAGCGGGAGAACCCCGCGGTGACCACCGTCGTCGTGCCCGAGGGCTCGGCCGTGACCATGGACTTCCGGTGCGACCGGGTGCGCGTCTTCCACGAAGGCGACACCCCCGCGCCGCTCACCGTCTCGCGCCCGCCGCAGGTCGGCTAGCGCGAGACCGAACGGACCGCCGGGCGCCGCCACCGGACGACCCGCGCCCCTCTCCCCGGGGCCGCGGGGACGGCGCCAGGGCGGTCCCGTCCCGCCGCACGGAGTGCGGGCCGTACGGCGGGACTCGCGGCCCGCGCCGCGCGTGGACCTGTGGGAGCGTCCGCGCGGCGCGGGCCGCCCTCCCCTCGCGGGGCGCCGCCGCTAGGACTTCTTGACCGCGATGGTCTCCACCGTGTTGGCCACGTGCTCGAAGGCGTCGGCGGCCGCCTCCAGCTCCTCCACCACGTCCTTGAGCTTCATCACCGTGAGCGCGTCGTAGCCGCCGTTGAACAGGTGGGCCAGCAGCCGGCGGTAGATCTGGTCCGCCTGGTTCTCCAGCTGGTTGATCTCGATCCAGTACCGCGCCAGGTCCTTCATCGTGCGCAGCCGCGGCATCGCCTCGGCGGTCAGCTCCGCCGCCCGCTCCAGCACCTCGACCTGGTCGATGATGCCCTTGGGCAGCCGCTCCAGCCGGTAGAGGCCGATGAGGTCCACCGCCGCGTCCATCGCGTCCATCACGTCGTCCAGGGACGACGCGAGCTTGTAGATGTCCTCGCGGTCGAAGGGGGTGGCGGAGCGGCCGTTGAGCCGCCGCATGATGGCGTGGGTCCGCTCATCGCCGGCGTGCTCGCAGGCGCGCATCTTCTCGCCGATCGCGTCGCGGTCGCCACCGTCGCCGATCAGCTCGGCCAGCAGCCGCGCCCCGATGACCAGGTTGTTCGCGGAGTCCGCGAACATCTCGTAGTAGCTGTCATCACGCGGTGTCAGGCGCAGGCGCACATCCAACTCCCGAAGTGCGGTGGGTCGTCCGTGTGGATGGTACGGGGACTATTCGGACATATAGGTCGCACTATCGGCGCGGGCACGGTCGTCGGACGCATGCCGGGTGACCCGGTCCCGGATGCGCGATCATCCTAACCGCCCCGCTTCGTCCCCGGCCGGGGGAGGCGGTGGGCCGCCCCGCGGCCGCCGCCCGGGCAGAGGTTCGCGAACGGGACACGGATCACAACGGATCACACGGGAACACCGGAGCACACACGTCCCGGCACCCCCTCTCCACCGGCGGTGCGCCCGGCGTTCACCGAGGCGACGCGACGAGTTCGGCCACTGGACAGTTTCGCGGCACGCCCCCGCCCAGGGCAACCACCCGGGCCCGGCGGAATACCCTTCCCCCATGCCCTCCCGCCCGACCGCCGCCCAGCGCCGCCTGGCCGCCCTGCGCGAGGCCCTCGGCGCCCAGCGCGCCGCCCTGGACCTCGCGCCCTACGACGGACCCGACCGCCCCGCCGCGCTGCTCGACGCCTGCGTGGCGGCGGTGCTGGAGGCCTACGACCGGGGCGCGGCCCCGGAGCGGGCCGCCGTGCGCGCCGCGGTCCGCGGCACCCTGGACGAGCTGTCCGCCCGGGCCCCCGGGCACAGCCTGGAGGTCCGGGTCCCGCCCTACGGCGCGGTGCAGGCCGTCGAGGGGCCCCGGCACACCCGCGGAACGCCGCCGGGGGTGGTCGAGACCGATCCGCGCACCTGGCTGGAGCTGGCCGCGGGCCGCCGGTCCTGGGACGCGGCCGTGGACGGCCACGCGGTCGCGGCCAGCGGCGAACGCGCCGACCTGGGGCCGTTCCTGCCGCTGGGGGACGGTGATCGGGCCCCGGGTGGCACACCGGGCCCAGGCAGGCACTAAGCTGAAAGCGTGTCGCATCCCGACGGCCGGCTCAGCATGGACCTCGACCCCGTCGAGCGCCCCGCACAGGACGAATGCGGTGTGTTCGGTGTCTGGGCACCCGGCGAAGAAGTCAGCAAGCTCACCTATTTCGGCCTCTACGCACTCCAGCACCGCGGTCAGGAGTCCGCGGGCATCGCCCTGAGCGACGGCGAGCGCATCGTCGTCTACAAGGACATGGGCCTGGTCTCCCAGGTCTTCAACGAGGCGACCCTGGAGTCCCTTAAAGGCCACCTCGCGATCGGGCACTGCCGGTACTCCACCACCGGCTCCCCCGTGTGGGAGAACGCCCAGCCGACCTTCTACACGGCGCGCGAGGGCGGACTGGCCCTGGGGCACAACGGCAACCTGATCAACACCCCCGAGCTGGCGGCGATGCTGCCCGGGGACCGGCTCGGCGCCACGACCGACACCGAGGTGCTCACCAACCTGCTCGCCCAGAACGGCGGGCGCACCACCGAGGAGGCGGCACTCGACCTGCTGCCCAAGGTGCAGGGCGCCTTCTCCCTCGTCTTCATGGACGAGGACACCCTCTACGCCGCCCGCGACCCGCAGGGCATCCGGCCCTTCGTACTGGGGCGCCTGGGCGGCGGCTGGGCCGTGGCCAGCGAGACCGCGGCGCTGGACATCGTCGGCGCCACGTTCGTGCGCGAGATCGAGCCGGGCGAGATGCTCACCATCGACGAGCGGGGCGTGCGCTCCATGCGCTTCGCCGCCGCCGAGCCCAAGGGCTGCCTGTTCGAGTACGTGTACCTGGCCCGCCCCGACACCACCATCGCCGGGCGCAACGTCAACTCCACCCGCGTGGAGGTGGGGCGCCGGCTCGCCGACGAGCACCCCGCCGACGCCGACCTGGTGATCCCGGTGCCCGAGTCGGGCACCCCGGCCGCCGTCGGCTACGCCCGCGGCAGCGGCATCCCCTTCGCCCAGGGCCTGGTGAAGAACTCCTACGTCGGGCGCACCTTCATCCAGCCCAGCCAGACCCTGCGGGAGCTGGGCATCCGCCTCAAGCTCAACCCCCTGCGCGACGTCATCGAGGGCAAGCGCCTGGTCGTGGTGGACGACTCCATCGTGCGCGGCAACACCCAGCGCGCGCTGGTGCGGATGCTGCGCGAGGCCGGCGCCGCCGAGGTGCACGTGCGCATCTCCAGCCCCCCGGTGATGTGGCCCTGCTACTACGGCGTGGACTTCGCCAGCAAGGCCGAGCTGATCGCGGGCAACCTGAGCACCGAGGAGATCCGCGCCTCGATCGGCGCCGACTCCCTGGGCTTCATCGGCCTGGACGAGCTGGTCGCCGCCACCGACGTGGCCAAGGACCGGCTCTGCCGCGCCTGCTTCGACGGGGTCTACCCGATCGAGGTGGACGAGGCCTCCCGCGGCAAGTACCTGCTGGAGAAGGCCTGCGGCGCGCCCAAGGCGGGCTCGCCGGCCTGAGCGGCCCCGCCCGGCCCGCGCCCCGCGGGCCCGGCGCGCACCGCCCCCGTTGACGAGCTTGAGAGGTATTTCGCGTGGCACAGGGTGCTGACCCCGCCGGCTCCCCGTCGGCCTACGCCGCCGCCGGCGTCGACATCGCCGCCGGCGAGCGCGCCGTCGACCTGATGAAGCGGCACGTGGCCCGCACCGCCCGGCCCGAGCAGGTGACCGACGCCAGCGGCTTCGCCGGGCTGTTCCGGCTGGACGTGTCCAAGTACCGGTCCCCGGTCCTGGCCACCTCCACCGACGGCGTGGGCACCAAGGTGATGCTCGCCCAGGAGCTGGACGTGCACGGCACCATCGGCCGGGACCTGGTCGCCATGGTCGTCGACGACCTGGTGGTCGCCGGGGCCGAGCCGCTGTACATGACCGACTACATCGCGGTGGGCAAGGTGGTCCCCGAGCGGGTCGCCGAGATCGTCGGCGGCATCGCCGAGGGCTGCGCCCGCGCCGGGTGCGCGCTGATCGGCGGGGAGACCGCCGAGCACCCCGGGGCGATGGGCCCGGGCGAGTACGACCTGGCCGGCGCCGCGACCGGCGTGGTCGAGGCCGACGGCGTCCTGGGCCCGGACCGGGTGCGCCCCGGCGACGCGGTGATCGCGATGGCCTCGTCCGGACCGCACTCCAACGGCTACTCGCTGATCCGCCGGGTGGTCGAGGGCGCCGGGCTGGACCTGCGCGCGCAGGTGCCCGCGTTCGGGCGCACCCTGGGCGAGGAGCTGCTGGAGCCCACCCGGATCTACGCCAAGGACTGCCTGGAGCTGGCCGAGCGGGTGCAGGTGCACGCCTTCTCCCACATCACCGGGGGCGGGCTGGCCGCCAACCTGGAGCGCTCGCTGCCGGCCGGCGCCGACGCCGAGGTGGACCGGTCGACCTGGGCCCCGCAGCCGGTGTTCGGCCTGATCGCCGAGCAGGGCGGGGTGGAGCGCGCGGACATGGAGTCCGCCTTCAACATGGGCGTGGGCATGGTCGCGCTGGTCGAGGGCGGCGACGCCGACGAGGCGCTGCGGGTGCTGGCCGAGCGGGGCGTTCCCGCCTGGCGCGCCGGCACCGTGGTCGAGGGCTCGGGCCGGGTGCGCATGCTCGGCTCCTACCGGGGGCACGCGTGAGGGGCGCTCCCCTCGGGGAGCGCCCCTCCTGCGCTTCCGCAGACAGGCATGGCCGGAACGACCCACCGGAGTGGTTCGGCCCGGCTATGCCTGTCTGCTCGTCCGGACGCCCGTTCGGGCGGGGTGCTAGCGGACGTCCCCCGAGCGGTCGGGTTCCTCATCCGAGGGACCGTCGGGCGAGGCGTACTGCTCCGCTAGGTCCGCGTAGCGCTCGACCAGGTCGTCGTAAGGGTCATGATCCGGGCCCCCCGCCGAATCCGACGGCGCCCCGTTCTCATCCTCAGCGACACCCAGCTCCGCCCGCAGCCGATCGAGGTCGGTCCCGCCGGTGCTGTACTTCAGCCTCCGAGCGACCTTCTGCTGCTTGGCCTTTGCTCGGCCGCGCCCCATTGGCTCGACCCCCTCAACGATTGGGTTTGGCGAAACCCCAGATCACTAGCAAAACCGCAATGCCGGGCTGACGACCGTCAGCGCACTGACGACTGGCGCCAGCTTACGTACGGATACAACCGTACCCGGTTTACAACCGACCTGCCTACGCCGCCCACGCCTAACGGGCGCGATACCGCACACGGCCCGCCCGGGGGACGGGTGCCCCCGCGCCGGGTTGTGTGCCAGGATGCGATCGTGCTCCCCTACACCGCCTATCTCCGCGTATACCAGCCCTTGGAGGCGTTTCCCAGCGCAGAGCGCGCGTACTGGAAGGAGTACGCCGAATCCGCGGAGCGGCCGCGCCGGGTCGAGGCGCTGGCCGCTGAGCACCGGGACAGCCTGCGGCGCCTGGTCGCGTCGCCGCCCGAGCCCGCTCCGGCGGCCGAGAGCGGCGACGCCTACGTGCGGCGGATGGGCGGGCGCACCTATGTCTGCCCGTGGCAGACGCGGCTGCGCTCCTGGCTGGGGCTGCGCGAGTTCCGCGAGGAGACCCCGGCCCGGCTGCGCCCGGCCTACCTGCCCGACGAGGCGTGCGAGCGGGCCGACGAGGCGTTCCGCCGCTGGCGCGAGCGCGGTGAACCGCTGCGCACCCGGATCCTGACCAGCACCTGGACGGTGCCGCTGCCGTGGTTCGCCCCCTTCGCCCCCGAGGAGCGCTGCCTGATGCTGGAGCGCGGGGCGGACTCGGTGGCCGCGCCGCCGCGGGTGCTGCTGTACGTGACCGAGGTGGCGCAGGCCCGCGAACGGCTGGAGCGCGTGGTGGGCGTCCTGCAGGAGCACGTGGGCGACAGCGCCCCGCTGGCCGGGGCCGAGCGGCTGGAGGACTGGCTGGCGGCGGTGGCGCACCCGTCCGCGCTGCTGGAGCTGGACTACGGCGGGCTGGCGTACCTGCTGGACGACGAGGCGCTGCGCGAGGACGAGTCGGTGGCCGAGATCGACGCCGCCGTGCGCGGGCTGGACACCGGGCAGGAGGAGCTGGCGGTGGCGATGTACCAGCGGGTGACCGGGCGCTGGAAGGCCGTCCAGGCGCTGGAGCACGCCAACTGACACCGCCCCCGCTACCGGCCGCGGGCATGCGGAGGACCAATACAGGGTCACGTGTCGGCACGGTCCCGGTCCGGTTCCGGCGCGGTCCGACATGAGATTCCCTCACGTCCGGCACCCCGCGCCACGCCCGGCGACAACCTGGTGTACCAGGTTTCTCACGCAGCGCCACTAATTTCTTCGCACGTCAGGACGGGTGAAGCCGGGACGAGGCACGCATCCCGGCATCATCGTTGACGAAATTGGGCATACCAGTCGATAGACAACCACATAGACTGTGTCCAATCGGTCACCGAGCGCACTCTCGGTAACCGGGAATCCGTGCCACGCCGACGATCCGGGCATGCCGCGAGGGAGAGGTCGATGGGAGTAGACCTATACGGCGGTCGCCGGACCCGCCTCCGGTCCGAACCGCCCTCGCGGCCGCGACCTGCGGACATCCCGCGCAGCCCGCCGACGCGGAGGGGTTAGCGCCCGGTCCGCCGTAGCACTTTCGGTCTGCCGGATCGAGAAAAACAGGGCCGGAGAACGAAGTTTTGACCGAATACGCCACATGCCACTAAACGTGTCGCTAGAATCACTCAGCGTGACGCAGCACTTGGGCGGCTTTGGGACCTCCCATCAGACCAAGTCGCGTTAAGTGGCTGTGCAATCACCTCGGGTGATGCCAATATAGACCTAGAGGGCAATATTGGACATCCGGGCCAAGTGCCAGGATTAAGGCTCAGGATCGGCACACAGATCCAGGAGGAGAGGCCGTACACATGTCAACTCGCACGCCCGAGGCGGAGCCCCTGTTGACCCCTGCCGAGGTCGCGACCATGTTCCGCGTGGACCCCAAGACCGTCACGCGCTGGGCCAAGGCCGGCAAGCTGACCTCGATTCGGACCCTGGGCGGCCACCGCCGATACCGCGAGACGGAAGTGCGGGCGCTTCTGGCAGGGATCCCCAGCCAGCGCTCGGAGTGATCTCCCCGGTTCGTGCCGCATCCGGGGGGAGCAGCCGATCCCCGGGAGGGCCCACCCGCCCTCCCGGTAGGCGCAAGGCGGGCCGCCACTAAGGCGGCCCGCTTCCGCGTTGCCGAAGGGCGGAGGGGCCCGGTCAGGGCGTGGAGCGGGGGCGGACCCGTGGAGCAGGGCTAAGGGGTCGCCTCGATCATGCGGGCGAGGACCGGGGCGGTCCGCTCGGCCTCGGCCGGGGCCGTGGCGGCGGGGACGTCGGCCACCGAGCGACCGCCGTCCAGGACCAGGAGCCGACCGGCCATGCGCCGGGCCACCCGCAGGTCGTGGGTGACCATGACCAGGGTCCTCCCCCGGGACTCGGCGGCCAGCAGGTCCAGCACGCGCTCCTGGGCGAGCACGTCCAGGCCGCTGGTGGGCTCGTCGGCCAGCAGCACCGAGGGCCGCACCGCCAGGGCACGCGCCACCGCCACCCGCTGGCGCTCGCCGCCCGACAGCTCGGTGGGCCGCCGCCCGGCCATCGCCGGGTCCAGCCCCACCCGCTCCAGCAGGCCGGCCACGCGGTCCGCCGCCTCGCGGCGCCGCGTCCCCGCCGGCAGCGCGTCGGCCACCGCCCGGCCCGCCGTGTGGCGGGGGTCGAAGGAGCTCAGCGCGTCCTGCGGGATCCAGCCGATGCGGCGGCGCAGCGCCCGCCGCTCCCGCTCGGGCAGCGCCCACACGTCGGACGCGCCGAAGGCACCGACCCGGCCGCTCTGCGGGCGGTCGAGCAGCGCGGCCACCCCCACCAGGGTCGACTTGCCCGACCCGCTGGGCCCGACGACGGCCACCGCCTCCCCCTCGCCCACCGCGAGGTCCACGCCGCTCAGCGCCTCCACGCGGCGCCGGCGGCCGCCGAGGCGGCGTGAGACCCCTGCCAGTTCGATCGCGGCGCTCACCGGGCGCCTCCGCGCGCCGGGGAGGGCGTGGCGACGGCGGGCGCCGCGGCCCGGACCAGCTCCCGGGTGAAGGGGTGGCGGGGGGGAGCGCAGCACCTCGGCGGCGGGGCCGGACTCGGCGATGCGTCCGCCGTCGAGGACCGCGACCCGGTCGGCCCAGCGCGCGGCCACCGCCAGGTCGTGGGTGATCAGCAGCAGGGAGCCGCCCTCCGCGGTGCGGGCGCGCAGCATGTCGAGCACGCCGGCCTGGGTGACGGGGTCGAGGGCCGAGGTGACCTCGTCGGCCACCAGCAGCCGCGGACCGAGGACGCAGGCCAGGGCGAGCGCCACCCGCTGGGCCTGACCGCCGGAGAGCTCGAAGGGGTAGGCCCGCCACAGGCCCTCGGGGTCCTCCAGGCCGACCGCGCGCAGGGCGTCGGTCCCCCGCTCCCGGCGCTCGGCCCGGGGCACCCCGTGCGCCTTGAGGGTCTCGGCCAGGTGCGCGCCGACGGCCGCGGTCGGGTTGAGGCTGGCCTGCGCCTCCTGGAAGGCGTAGCCGATGCCCGGGCCGCGCAGGGCGCGCATCCGGGCCGGCGGCAGGGCCATCAGGTCGACGACGGCGCCGTCGGCCCCGGTGAACCGGGCCGTGCCCGAGCGCTCGGCGCCCTCCGGCAGCAGGCCGGCCAGAGCACGCGCGGTCAGGCTCTTGCCGCTGCCGCTCCGCCCCACCAGGGCGGTCGCCTCGCCCGCGCGCAGCTCCAGGTCGAGGCCCTCGACCACGGACCGGCCGCCCACCCGGACCCGCAGTCCGGCGATCTCCAGGACGGTTCCCGCGGTGCTCACCATGTCCTCCCCTCTCCGGCCCCCGGCCGCTCCAGACCGGTGGAGACGGCATTGACCGCGATGATGGTGGCCACGATCGCCCCGGCCGGGAGCGCCACCGTGTACCACTGGCCGGTCAGCAGCAGGGCGCGCGCGTCGGTGAGCATGGTGCCCCAGCTGGGAATGTTCGGCGGGATGCCGAGCCCGAGGAAGCTCAGGGTGGACTCGGTCAGGATGGCGTGGCCGACCTCGAAGGCGGCGATCGCGGCGATCGGCGGCAGAGCGTTGGGCACCAGGTGCCGCAGGAGGATCCGGGTGCGCGAGTGGCCCAGGGACCGGGCGGCGCGCACGAACGGGCGCTCGCGCAGGGCGCGGACCTCGGCGCGGGCGATCAGGGCGACGGGCATCCAGCCGGTGGCGGCGATCGCCAGCACCACGGTGGCCGGGGACGGGCCGGCCACGGCGGCCAGGGTGAGGGCGACCAGGATCATCGGCAGCGCCAGGAGCGCGTCGGCGGTGCGGGTGACCAGCGTGTCCAGCCACCGGGGGCCGAGCGCGGCGGCGGCGCCGACCGCGGTTCCGGCGGCGACGGTGAGCAGGCTGGCGGCCGCGCCGACCAGGAGCGAGTAGCGGGCGCCGTGCAGCATCCGGGCGAGCAGGTCCCGGCCGAGCCGGTCGGTGCCCAGGGGGTGGCCGGGGCTGCCCGGCGGCAGCCCGGTGGCCGAAGTGTCGGTGGCGATCGGGTCGTGGCCGGAGAGCACCGGCGCGAGCGCCGCCGCCAGGACCATCAGGGCCAGCACCGCCAGCCCGGCGGCGAGCCCGGCGCGCCCCCGGATCCTGGGGGCGAGCAGCGCCGCCGGGGTGGCCGGGCGCGGCGCCGGAGGGGTGCGCAAGGCCGATTCATCGTGCATCTATGCCTCCCTCAGGAGCCGGACCCGGGGGTCGAGGCGGGCGGCGGCGATGTCGGCGGCCAGGTTGGCGGCCACGACGATCGCCCCGGTCACGAGCACCACCGCCAGCAGCACCGGGTAGTCCTGCGTCTGAGCCGCCTCCAGCGCCAGGCGTCCCATCCCGGGCCAGGCGAACACGACCTCCACCGCGTACGCCCCCGCCAGGAGCTGGGCGACGCCGACGCCGAAGCGCGCGGCGAAGGGGACCAGTCCCGGCTTGAGGACGTGGCGGACCCGCACCGTCCCAGGGGTGAGGCCGCGCGCGTGCGCCGCCGTCACGTGCGGGGACGAGCGGACCCGGCGCACGCCGCTCTCCACCAGGCGCACGTAGACGCCGAAGTGGTGGCCGAGCGTCAGCGCGAGTGCCGGGAGCACCACCGAGGAGGCGACCGTGGCGGCGTCCAGGGGCTGTCCCGGCCGTCCGATGCCCCCCGAAGGGAACCACCCCAGCCAGACCGACCCGGCGAAGAGCAGGAGCAGCGCGGCGACGAAGCCGGGCAGGCCGCCCAGGGCGAACACGGCCAGGCCGATGCCCCGGCGCAGCGCCGCCGAGCGGGCCAGACCGGCGACCAGGCCCAGGGCCACCGCGCCGACCAGGCTGAACACCGTCGCGACCGCCGCCAGCAGCAGGGTCCACGGCAGGGCGTCGGCCACCTGGTCGGCGACCGGGCGCCCGTTCATGTACGAGGATCCGAGGTCGCCGGTGAGCACCCCGCCCAGCCAGTCGGCGTAGCGGACCGGCAGCGGGGCGTCCAGGCCCATGGACGCGCGCAGGGCCGCCACCTCGGCGTCGGGCACCGGGCGTCCGCCCGACCGCGCCTCCAGCACCGACCGCGCGGGGTCGCCGGGGGCCAGGTCGAGCATGAGGAAGCAGAAGACCGACAGGGCGGCGAGCACGGCCAGTGCCGCTCCCGCCCTGCGGAGCGCGAATCCGGTGACGGCGGTCTCCTCGTCTCTCCTGGCCGCGCCGCCGGTCGTCACCGGAGGGGCGGGTGACGGCCGGCGCGCGGAGCGGGCTTCTCTACATCAGTGGTGGCGGACCCTCAGCGGCCGGCACCGGGGTCAGGAGGAATAGCTCCAGTCCTCCGCGTTCCAGAAGAACCCGTAGCCGTGGTGGGCCAGCGCCCTCTCCTTGGGCCCCTCCAGGTTCTCCGGAACCGCGTTCACGGCGTCCAGGTAGGACACGAACACGTACGGCGGGTTCTCGGCGATCGCCTCCTGGAAGTCGGCGTAGGCCTTCGCGCGCTCGTCCCTGTCGTTGGTGCTGCGCCCGTCCTCCAGGGCCGCGTCGACGTCCTCGTCGGCGTAGCCGCCGTAGTTGGAGCCGCCGTCGTCCAGCGCCTCGCTGGAGTGGAAGGGGCCGAACAGCGAGGTGTCCGGGTCGTAGGGGGTGCCCCAGCCGATGAGGAAGGCCTCCAGCCCGGCCCAGTCGACCGCGTCGCGCGGCTTGGGCTCGGCGGTCACGTCGAAGCCCTGCTCGCGCAGCTGGGTGGCCACGACCTCGATCATGGCCGAGCGCACGCCGTCCTCGGCGAACGTGGTCAGCTCGAAGGCGTAGGGCTCGCCGTCCTTCTCCCAGACGCCGTCCCCGTTGAGCTCGTAGCCGTCGTCCTCCATGATCTCCTTCACCCGGTCGGGGTCGAAGGAGTAGTCGGCGGCGTCGGTGCCGAAGGGGCTCTTGTCGAGCGGGCCGGAGGCCGGGGAGCCGTAGCCGTGCAGCACGCTGTCGATGACCGCGTCGCGGTCCACGGCGTAGTTCATGGCCGTGCGCGGCTCGGGGTCGGCGAACCGCTCATCGGTCATGTTGAACAGGATCCCCCGGTAGTCGGCGGTGGGGAACCGCTCGGTCCGGTAGCCCTCGACGTCGAAGCCGTCGGCCTGGCTGGGCTCCAGGTAGGCCGCGTCGACCTCGCCGTTCTGCAGGCTGATCAGGCGCGCGGCGGCGTCGGGCACGTAGGAGACGGTGACGCCGTCCAGCCCGGGCGCGCCGCCGTAGTAGTCACCGAAGGCCGACAGGGTGGCGTACTCGCCGTGCTTCCACTCGTCCAGGCGGAAGGGGCCGGTCCCCACCGGGTTCTCCCCGAAGCCGGGGTCGTCGACGCCGCTGTCGGCCAGCAGGTGCTCGGGCAGGATGCCGTTGGAGAGGGTGTCCAGCAGCGCCGGGGTGGGCTCGCTGAGCCGCATCACCACGGTGTGCCCGTCCTCGGCCTCGACCTCCTCGACGTTGGCGAACTTGTTGCTCGTGGGCAGGTCGCCGTCGCGCACGCCCTCGACGGTGAAGACCACGTCGTCGGCGGTGAAGGGCTCGCCGTCGTGCCAGGTGACCCCCTCGCGCAGGGAGAAGGTGTAGGTCCGCTCGTCGTCGGCGACGTCCCAGCTCTCGGCCAGGGCCGGCACGACCTCGTTGTCGGCGTCGTGCGCGGTGAGCCCGCGGAAGACCATCTCGGTGACCGGGTCCAGGTGCTCGGAGACCAGGGCCGGGTTGAACTGGTCGGGCTCGTCGCCCAGGGCGTAGGTGAGCGTGTCGCCGTCGTCGGCGCCGCCCTGCGCCGAGCACCCGGCGGCGATGAGCGCGAGGCAGGCCCCGGCGGCGGCCAGGGATCGCGAACGGAACATTTTTCCCCACTAGTTGCGAACGATTTGCAACTGACAACCGTACGCTCCTGGTGCGCGGCGTCGCCCCGCAGGGGTGGGCCCCGCCCCCGACACAGTGCGGCCCCCGCCCGTGACCTGGGCGGGGGCCGCACTGTGTCGGGGAGGGGGAGGCGGGACGCTCAGTCCACGACCCTCCCCTGGACGTACTCGCGCCCCTGGCTGCGCTCCCACTCCAGGAAGCGCTCCGTCTCACCCATCAGGCCCGAGGCCAGCCACACCGCCACGACGGCGTCGTCGGCCAGCCCGAAGAGCGGGATGAACAGCTCGGGGACGAGGTCGACGGGGCTGAGCACGTAGACGAGCGCCGCGAGGAACAGCAGCACCCGGGAGGCGGGCATCTGGGTGTAGCGGCCGGTGATCCGGCCGCCCAGCATGCGGGGCACCGCCGTGGCGCGCGCCCACAGCGTCGGCTTTCCGGGCTCGATCCCCTCGTGGACCACCTGCCAGGCGGCGGCACCCGCAGCGGCGCGGTTGGACTTGCGCATCCGACCCCCTCGGTCGTTCTCCGGTCAGGGGCGTCGCACCCCCTACTCACGATATGACGCGACGGGGGCGCGTGGTGTTCCCCGGACCCGTTACCTTGGCCCAATGCCCCACATGCGCCCCCTCGGCCCCGCCGCCCTCGCCGCAGCGCTGCTCGTCCCGATCGCCGGGTGCACCTCGGCCGCGGACGGCGCCGAGCCCCACCCGCAGGCCGGGGTGCGCCCCGGCGCTTCGGAGGAGGACGGGTCCGGCGCCGGGACGCCCGACGCACAGGACGGGCGGGCGGACGGCGACGACGGTGCCGAGGACGGCGACGGCGGTCCGCTCAGCGGGTTCACCGTGGTGATCGACCCCGGCCACAACGGCGGCAACGCCGGCGCCTCGGAGGAGATCGGCGCGTCCGTCCCGGCCGGCCCCGGGGAGAAGGAGTGCGACACCGTCGGCGCCGAGAGCGCGGACGGCTACCCCGAGCACGCCTTCAACCTCGACTTCTCCCTGCACATGCGCGAGGAGCTGGAGGAGCGCGGGGCCGAGGTGGTGCTCACGCGCGAGGACGACGAGGGCGTCGGGCCCTGCATCGACGAGCGGGCCGCGATCGGCAACGAGGCCGGCGCCGACGCGGCGGTGTCGGTGCACGCCGACGGCGGGTCGGAGTCCGGGCGCGGATTCCACGTGATCGCGCCCGGCGAGGTGGAGGGCTTCACCGAGGGGATCGTCGCCCCGTCCCGGCGGCTGGCCGAGGAGCTGCGCGACGCCTTCGCCGAGGACGCCGGCCTGCCGGCCTCCGACTACCTGGGCGAGGACGGCCTGGACGAGCGCACCGACCTGGGCGGCCTGAACCTGTCGACGGTGCCCAAGGTGTTCCTGGAGGCGGGCAACATGCGCAACGCCGAGGACGCCGAGCTGCTGGAGGACCCGCAGTGGCGGGAGGAGGCCGCGGTAGTGGCGGCCGGGGCGGTCGCCGCCTTCCTCACCTCCGGGGACGCCGGCCGGGGCTGACCGGGACCGGCCCGGCCCTCCCCCGCCGAACCGCCCTACGGCATGATCGCCCCATGTCCGATCTTCCCGCCCGCCTCTCCGAGCACTTCGGCCCCCGGCGCCCCGTCTTCGACACCGTCCTCCGCGGCTTCCACCGGGGCCAGGTCAGCGCGCTGGTCGACCGCGTCCTGGCCGACGACCCCGCCCTGACCGCCGAGGAGCTTCGCGCCACGGAGTTCGACGTGGTCCTGCGCGGCTACGACCGCACCCAGGTGGCCGCCTATCTGGAACAGGCCGTCGACCTCCGGGAAGGCGGCACCGCCGCCCACGGACCCCCCGCGTCCCCCGACGGCGCGGCGGAGCCGCCCGAGTTCGACGTCGTGATGCGCGGCTTCGACCGCGGCCAGGTGGCCGTGCTCGTCGGCCGCTACCTGGCCGGCGACGCCTCCCTGACCGCCGAGGAGCTTCGCGCCACGGAGTTCGACGTGGTCCTGCGCGGCTTCGACCGCACCCAGGTGACCGCGTACCTGGAACAGGCCGCGAACCGCCTGCAGGGCCGCTGAGCAGCCGCTCCGCGCCCATGTCCCCGGGGGCGGAGCAGGCGTACCGACCGATGGGTCGGCACAATGGGTACATGCCTCTGACACCCGCCGAGATCAGGAACAAGCGGTTCACCCTGGTGCGCCTGCGCCCCGGATACAACGAGGACGACGTCGACGCGCTCCTGGACCGGGTGGAGGAAGCCTTCGCCGCGATCGCGCGCGGCCGCGCCGAGGAGCCGGTGATCACCGCCGCCGAGGTGGAGGACTCGGTCTTCCGCGGCACCCGGCTGACGGCCGGCTACAAGGAGGACGAGGTCGACGACTTCCTCGACCAGGTCGCCGCGGAGCTGCGCGGCCACGGGCTGGCCCGCCCCGGCGACCGGCCCCGGCCCGGGGCGTCCGCCCCGGTGGACCGGGGCGCGCCCGCGCCTCCCCCGGAGCCGCCCCGCGCCCACGCCGAACCGGCGGCGCCCGCCTCCGGGGGCGCGAACGGGGCCGGGCCGTCGCCCGGGGCGCCGCAGGGGGCGATGTCCCCCGAGCACGTGCGGAACAAGAGGTTCGCCACCACGCGCCTGACCACCGGCTACAACGAGGACGAGGTCGACGCGTTCCTGGACAGCGCCGAGGTCACCCTCTCGGCCCTGATCAACGGGCGTCCCGACCGGGCGCTGCTGACCGCCGCCGACGTGGAGCGGGTGCGCTTCTCCACAACCCGGGCGCGACCGGGCTACGACCCGGCGCAGGTCGACGCGTTCCTCGACGAACTCGCCGCCGAGCTCCGCGGGTACGAGCCCGACCACGCGTGACCCCCGGGCGGGCCGCTCCCCGCGACACGCCCGGCAGGCGATCGTTCCCGATCCGCTCATGCCCTGCCGAGCAGCGGCTGTGCCCCCTCGGCCGCCCCGGCGGTGCGCGGCGGGCCGCATACGGTGCGGCGTCCGTCCTAGGGTGGGCACCGGCGCGGAGCGCTGGGAATGCGAACACCTGTTCGATACGCTTCCCGGGTGAGTCTCTTCAACGAACGGATCGACGTCCGAACGACCGCTGCCGGCCGCCCCTCCCTCTTCGCCTGGAGGGGGCGCCTCTACCGGGTCCAGCGGGTCATCGGCCACTGGGAGGGCGCGGTCGACCTGGTGCGCGTGGCCGCCGAGTCCGACCGGGGCGAGCCCAGCATCGCCGACATCTCGGTCGACCGCACCACAGAGGACTGGACGATGCGCCGCCACTGGAGCTGACCCGGGCCGTTCCCCGGGAACGGCTCTACGATTGTCGGCGATGCGCATACTCGTGGTCGAAGACGACGACCGGGTCGCGCGCGGGCTGGTGACGGCGCTGCGCAACGCCCGGTACGAGGTCGAGCGGGCGGCGACGGCCCAGCGGGCGGTGGAGGCCGGCCCCGCCGACGTCGTCCTGCTCGACCTGGGGCTGCCCGACGCCGACGGCATCGACGTGCTGCGGCGGCTGCGCGAGCGCCCCGGGACCGCGATCATCGCCGTCACCGCCCGCGCCGAGGAGCGCGAGCGGGTGCGCGGGCTGCGCGCCGGGGCCGACGACTACGTGGTCAAGCCCTTCGGCATCGCCGAGCTGCTGGCCCGGGTGGAGGCGGTGCTGCGCCGGACCCGGGCCGAGCGGGCCGCCGCGGCGCCCGACTCCCCGCTGGCGGTGGGGCCGCTCGACGTCGACCCGGGGCTGCGCCGCGCCGCCCTGGACGGCGCGCCGCTCACCCTCACCCGCAAGGAGTTCGACGTGCTCGCGCTGCTGGCGGCGCGGGCGCCCGCGGTGGTCGGCCGGGACGCCATCCTCGACCAGGTGTGGGGGACCTCCTGGGAGTCGTCCTCGCGCACCCTGGACACCCACATCGCCTCGCTGCGGGGCAAGCTCGCCGGGGCGGTGCTGATCCGCACCGTGCGCGGGGTCGGCTACCGGCTGGCCCCCGCCGGCGAGGACGGCTGAGCGGGCCGCGCCGTGCTGCGCCGCCTGCTGGCCCTCCTGGTCCCGATCGCCTTCCTGCTCACCGCCTCGCTGGCGGTCCCGCTGGGCGCCGTCACCGCCCAGCGCCAGACCCAGGAGATGTACGTGGACCGGCTCAACGACGCCGGCCGGTTCGCCTCCCTGGGGGCGACCGCCCTGCGCACCGGCCGCACCGCGGGGCTGCGCGGGGAGCTGGAGCGGTACGGGGAGCTCTACGGCGCCCGGGTCGCGGTGGTCGACCCCTCCGGTGCCTCCGTGCTGGCCTCCTCCCCGGAGGCGGCCCGGACCGCGCAGGGGCGGCCGGAGGCCCAGCGCGCGCTGGGCGGGTTCCGCCCCGCGCCGCCGACGGCGGTGTGGCCCTGGTCCGACGAGGACCTGGTGATCGCCGAGCCGATCGGCCGGGACAGCGGCGTGGAGGGGGCGGTGGTGCTCTCCGCGCCCACCGGGGAGCTGCGCGCGCGGATCCTGCGCTCGTGGGCGATGATGGCGGCGCTGTCCATGGCGCCGCTCGTGGGGCTGTCGGCGGTGGCCTGGCCGCTGTCGCGGTGGGTGCTGCGTCCGGTGCGCCGGCTGGACGAGGCGACCGCGGCGATCGCCGAAGGCGACCTGTCGGCCCGGGCCGACCAGGCGGGCGGGCCGCCGGAGCTGCGCCGGCTGGCCTCGTCCTTCAACGCCATGGTGGACACGGTGGAGCGGGCCCTGCACCGGCAGCGGGCGTTCGTCTCGGACGCCTCCCACCAGCTGCGCAATCCGCTGGCGAGCCTGCGGCTGGCGGTGGAGAACCTGGAGCCGCTGCTGCAGGGCGAGCAGGCGCGCCAGGCGCAGGCCGACGCGGTCGAGGAGGCCAAGGCGATGCACCGGCTGCTCAACTCGCTGACGGCCGCCACCCGGATGGAGAGCTTCCGCGCCTCGGAGCCGGTGGAGCTGGACGAGGTGCTGGCCACCCGGCTGGCGCGGTGGCGGGCCCTGGCCGAGGTGCAGGACATGGAGCTGGAGACGCGCGTGCCCGAGGGGCTGCGCGCGCTGGCGCCCCCGGGCGGGCTGGGCAGCGTCCTGGACGAGCTGATGAGCAACGCGATCCGGCTGTCGGGGGGCGGCAGGATCCGGCTGAGCGCGTCGGCCGCGGACGGGGCGGTGGTGCTGCACGTCGCCGACGACGGGAGCGGGCTGGACGCGGACGAGCGCGCCAAGGCCCTGCAGCGCTTCTGGCGGGGGCCGCGCCACCAGAACGTGGAGGGCACCGGACTCGGTCTGGCGATCTGCGCCGACCTGGTCGAGTCGTCCGGCGGGAGCCTGCGCCTGCTGCCGGGCCTTCCCCGACCCGACGGCGGCTTCGGCCTGGACGTGGAGGTCCGCCTCCCCGAGGCGCCGGCCTCCCCGCAGCAGGAGGAACGGCGGCGGTAGGTCCGCCTGCGGGCCGGCGGGGCCTGCTACAGCTTCTGTTCGCGGAACCATCTCCGGGCGCCCGGGTGGAGGGGGACCTCGCCGGTGGCGATGCCGGTGCGGATGTTGATCTGGGCCGCCTCCGGGCGGCGGGCGGCCAGTTCGGCCGAGCGGGTGAAGACCGTGGCGGTGACCGCGGCCGCGACGTCGTCGGGCAGGTCGGTGCGGGCCAGCAGGATGTTGGGCACGGTCAGCGTCGGGGTGGCCGCCACGCCCTCGTACCCGCTGGCCGGCAGCGTCGCCGGCAGGTACACCCCGGGCTCGTCGCCCGCCAGCAGGTCGGCGGCCCCGCCCAGGTCCACCGCGCGCAGCCGCATCCGGCCCGCCAGCCCGGTGATCGCCGGGGTGGGGATGCCGGTGAGGGAGAACATCGCCTCGATCTCCCCGTCCTCCATGAGCCGGGCCGACTCGGCCTGGTTCAGCAGGATCCCGTCCATGCGCACCCCGGTCAGCGCGCTGAGCCGCCGCACCGTGTACTCGGTCCCCGAGTCGGCGGCGCCGAAGGACACCCGGCGGCCCTCCAGGTCGGCGAGCTCCTCGACGCCGGAGCCCGCCGGGACCACCAGGTGCAGGTAGCTGTCGTACAGGCGGCACAGCGCGGCCGTCCCCCCGGCGCCGCCGGGGACCGAGTCCAGGCTGACCATGGCGGTCTGCACCGCGCCCTCGTCGAGCAGCCGCATGTTGTCGGTGGAGGCCCGCGTCCCGCGCACCTCGACCTCGGTGTCGGGCAGGGCCGCACGCAGCTCCTCGGCCAGGGCCGCGCCGATCTCCCGGTAGACCGCGCCCGGCGGGCCGGTCGCCAGCACCAGGCGCGGATAGGGCGCGGGGGCCGGAGCGGAGCAGCCGGGGGCCGCCGACGCCAGCGCTCCCGCGGCGGCCGCGCCCAGGGCCCCGCGCAGCACCGCGCGCCGCCCGGGCGGCCGCGCCCTCCGTTCGTCTCCCACGCGAGCAGGATAGACACGGCGCACCGCAGGTGGGACCGCGGGTACGGACGGTCCGGCGAATGTCAGAGAAATCCCAAGTTTTGCCGCGATGTTTGCGTGGGCCGGACCACAGTGACCAGGCTCACCCCGTGACCGCGGAGACAACGGGGCGATTCCGCGGAAACCCCGCACCCGCACCACCCCGCCCCACCTCCTGAGGAGGCTGCACACCATGTCGAGCGCCCAGGGCTCCGACACCCCCGCCGCCGAGGCCCCCGCGGCCGACGGACCGGCCCCGAACGGCTCGTTCACGAGCAAGGCCGTCGGCCTGCTCGTCGGACCGGCCGTGATGGGCCTGCTCATCCTCGCGTTGCCGGACTCGCTGCCGGTCGAGGGCCGGATGACCGCCGGGATCGCCGGGCTGATGGCCGTCTGGTGGGCCACCGAGGCCATCCCGCTGCCGGCGACCGCACTGGTCCCGCTGGTGCTGTTCCCGGTCCTGGTCGGCGCGGACATCGGCGACGTCGCCGCCCCCTATGCCAGCGACATCATCTTCCTGTTCATGGGCGGCTTCATGCTGGCCCTGGCCATGCAGAAGTGGAACCTGCACCGGCGGATCGCCCTGAGCATCGTCGCCGCCGTGGGCAGCAGCCCGGTCATGCTGATCGCCGGGTTCATGCTGGCCACCGGGTTCATCACGATGTGGGTCAGCAACACCTCCACCACCATCATGATGCTGCCGATCGGCGTCGCCGTGATCGGCATGGTGGCCCAGCTGCGCGGCGGGCGCACCGACCCGAACTTCGCGACCGCGCTGATGCTGGGCATCGCCTACGCGGCCTCCATCGGCTCGGTGGCCACCGTCATCGGCACCCCGCCCAACGCGTTCATGGTCGGCTACCTGGCCGAGAGCCACGACATCCACGTCGGCTTCGCCGAGTGGATGATGGTCGGCCTGCCGCTGGCCGCGGTCTTCCTCGTGGCGGCCTGGCTGGTGCTGACCCGCCTGGTCTTCCCCCCGCAGATCAAGGAGCTCGACGGCGGTCGGGAGCTGATCCGCGACGAGCTGCGCGCGATGGGCCCCATGTCGCTCCAGGAGAAGCTGGTGCTGGGCATGTTCGTGCTCGCCGCCGCCTCCTGGGTGGGCGTGCCGCTGCTGGCCGACTCGCCCGTGGGCGGGGCGGCGCCGTGGCTGGCGAACATCAGCGACGCCGGGATCGCGATGACCGTGGCCGTGCTGCTGTTCCTCCTGCCCGCCGGCAGGGGCGACGGCTCCCGGCTGCTCGACTGGGAGACCGCGGCGCAGCTGCCCTGGGGCATCCTGCTGCTGTTCGGCGGCGGCCTGAGCCTGGCCGGGCAGTTCGACGGGAACGGGCTGAGCGGCTGGATCGGCGAGCAGGTCGGCGGCATCCCGGTGCCGGTGTGGGTGCTGGTGCTCCTCGTGGCCGGCGTGGTGCTGCTGCTGACCGAGCTGACCAGCAACACCGCCACCGCGGCGACCTTCGTCCCGGTCATGGCCGGTGTGGCGGCCGGCGTGGGCACCGACGTGATGACGCTGGTCGTGCCCGCGGTGCTGGCCGCGTCGCTGGCCTTCATGCTGCCGGTGGCCACCCCGCCCAACGCGATCGTGTTCGGCTCGGGCCACGTGGGCATCCGCCAGATGATGCGCGGGGGCGCCGTCCTCAACATCATCGCCCTGGCCCTGATCATGCTGGTGATGTACACGATCGCCGGCCGGGTCCTGGACTTCGCCCTCTAGGGCGACCGCGGAAGGCCCGTCCCCTCCGGTCCTTCCGCCCAGGGCGGTGTCCGCGCGCCCCTCCCCTCCCTGCGCGCGGGCACCGCCCTTCTTCGTGTGCGCGCGGCGGGGCCTCAGCCGAGGTTGAGCCAGATCGCCACGGCGGTCTCGGCGCCCTGGTTGGAGATCCGGTGCGGCGTGGTGGAGGGGTACATGATCGAGTCGCCCGGGTGCAGCTCGTGCGTCTCGAAGCCCACGTCCACGGTGAGCACGCCGCTGACCACGTTGCCGATCTCCTGGCCGCGGTGGCGCACGTACTCGGCGTTCTGGCTGGAGAACGCCCCGGGCGGGTACACCGACTCGAAATAGTTCAGTCCGCGTACGCCCGCGGGGGACAGCCGGCGGTAGCGCACCCCGTGGTCCAGCTCCAGGGTGGCGGCCTCGTCCCGGCGGACGAGCTGCACCCCGTCGGGTGCGCCGGCGCCTCCGGGGTCCTCGGGGAACTGCGGGAAGCCGGGCGCGGCGGTATCGCCCCCGTCGGCGCCCCCGTCGCCGCCGCTGTCGGCGTCCGCCGGCTCCTCGCCGAAGGCCGAGGACATGGGCGCGTCGAGCTCGGTGAGGATCTGGTACAGCCGGGTGACCGACGGGCGCATCTTGCCGCGCTCGATCTGGGAGAGGGCGCTGGCGCTGATGCCGAGCCGCCCGGCCAGCTCCCGCAGGGACAGGCCCCGGCCGGTGCGCAGCTCGCGGATCCGTTCACCGAAGCGCTGCTCGTCGAATCCCGCGCGGGCGAGGGCCGTGGCGGCGTTGGGGGCTTCCGGGGAGTCGTCCATGGCGCTGTTAAGTATAGATGTCGCCCGCGTGAAGCCATTGCTTTATGGCTCGTGAAGTAATAGCTTCACATCACGTGGCGGGCATCACACGTCCCGCCCGTCCGCCCCGTACCGGCCGCCACGCCCCGGACGAAAAGGACCCCATGCGCATCCTGCTGGTCAACGTCAACACCTCCGACCGCGTGACCCGCGCGCTGGCCGACGAGGCCCGGTCCGCCGCCCGCCCGGGGACCGAGATCGTTGCGCTGACCCCCCGCTTCGGCCCCGAATCGGTCGAGGGGAACTTCGAGAGCTACCTGTCGGCGGTGGCGGTGATGGACCGGGTCGCCTCCTACGAGGGGCCCTACGACGCGGTGGTGCAGGCCGGGTTCGGCGAGCACGGCCGGGAGGGCCTGCAGGAACTGTGCCCGGTCCCGGTCGTCGACATCACCGAGGCCGCCGCCCAGCTCGCCTGCCTGGTGGGCGGGGAGTACGCGGTGGTCACCAGCCTGCGGCGCACGGTCCCGCAGATCCGCGCCCGGCTCCGCCTGGCCGGGCTGGACACCCGGTGCGCCTCGGTGCGGGCCAGCGGCCTGCCCGTGCTGGAGCTGGAGCGCGACCACGGCGCCGCGCTGCGCGCGATCGCCGCCCAGGCCGAGCGCGCCGTCGAGGAGGACGGCGCGGACAGCATCGTGCTCGGCTGCGCCGGAATGGCCGGGCTCGCCGAGGCGGTGCGCGAGGCCGCCGGGGTCCCGGTGGTCGACGGCGTGGCCGCCGGGGTCGCCCTGGCCGAGTCCCTGGTCGGGCTGGGCCTGTCCACCGGCCGCAGGGGCGCCTATGCGCCGCCCCTGCCGAAGGAGATCACCCACTGGCCGCTGAGCGCCGCCCTGGACGGCGCCCCCGCCCCGCACGCATGAGACAGAGCCCCGGCCCGCCCGGAGATTGCGAGGATCCCCCATGGAAGCGCCGGCCCCTGGCAGCCGCGCCCGCGGCGCCCCGGCACGCGGCGGCCACCGCCCCGTCAACCACCTGCTCGAAGAGTCCATCCTGCCCACCTGGCTGACCCAGCGCCCCATCTCGGTGTGGGGGTTCGCCTGGATCTGGGTCGGGCTGGCGGTGGTCATCGTGACCTTCCAGTACGGCGCCAACGGCGTGGAGGGCGGCGTCCCGCTCGCACAGGTGATGGCGGTGGTCTTCACCGCCACCCTGGCGCTGGCGGTGGTCATGACGCTCACCGCCGACATCGGCACCGAGCACGGGCTCTCCTTCGCCGTCTACCTGCGCGCCCCCTTCGGCACCGTCGGCACCCACTTCCCGTCGGTCTCCCGCGGCCTGGTCGCCGCGTGCTGGTTCGGCATCCAGACCTACCTGGGCGCCCTGGCGGTCAACGGGCTGGTCGAGTACTGGACCGGGTTCAGCTCCTGGCCGGTGTGGTACGCGGTGTTCCTGGCCGTGCAGGTGGTCAACGTGGCGCTGGGCATCAAGGCCGTGGAGCGCCTGGCCTCCCTGGCGGCCCCGTGCATCCTGGCCATCTCGCTGTGGATGTACCTCACCCTGGACGGCGTCGCCGAGCTGGAGGGGCGCAACATCTGGACCTTCGCCGGCGACGGCGACACCACCCTGCTCGCCCTGTTCCTGGTGAACATGGTGGTGTGGGCGCCGCTGGCGGTGGACATCCCCAACATCACCCGGTTCGTGGCCGCCCCGTCCGGGCACCGCGGCTTCCTCCGGCGCAACCGCAACGTCATCGTGGCCCAGTTCGCGGTGCTGCCGGCGATGCAGACCTGGATCGCCTTCATCGGCGCGGTCTCCTTCATCGTCACCGGGAACTGGAACCCCATCGACGTCATCCGCGAGCAGAGCACGGGGGCCGTGCTCGGGGTGCTCCTGGTGATGGTGCTGCTCGCCCAGTGGTCCACCAACACCGCCGCCAACGTGGTCCCGGCGGCGCTGAACTTCGTCAACGCGGCCGCGCCCCGGCTGTCCTACCGGATGGGCGTGGTGCTGGCGGGCGCCGTCGGCACCGCGGTGATGCCCTGGCTGCTGCTGGACAACCTGTTCACCTTCCTGAGCTACTACGGCGGGTTCATCGCGGCCATCGCCGGGATCATGATCGCCGACTACTACGTGCTGCGCCGCCGCCGGGTGAACGTGCCCGACCTGTACCGCCCCGACGGGCAGTACCGGTACGCCCGCGGGTTCAACCCGGCGGCGCTGATCGCCTGGTCCTCCGCCTCAGCGATCGCGCTCTGGCAGCCCGACTACGCCTACGTCATCGGCTTCCCGGTCGCCTTCGCCGCCTACCTCGTGCTGATGAAGGCGTGGATCCTGCCGCGCCACCCGCAGGCCGAGATCGGCGCCGAGCGCCCGGACGACTACCTGGCCACCAGCGTCGGGGCGAGCTGGGTCTACGACCCGGCGACCGACGCCTTCTCCCGCCCGTCCGTCGCCGACCTCCCCCAGGACCGGGCCCGCTCCGACATCTGAGGCGCTCCGCCGCATCCCCACCCGCCGATTCCGAGGACCCGCCATGACCGACCCCACGACAGCGGCGCCGGCCCCCGCCACCGACCAGGCGGCCGCCGCGCCCGCGTCCGTCCCGGGCGCCGACCCGGCGCTGTACAACGACGACATCGCCCCGCTCCCGCAGAAGAAGCGCACCTGGGGCACCTTCGAGATCTTCAACGTGTGGTCGAACGACATCCAGAGCCTGTTCGGCTACACGCTCGCCGCCACCCTCTTCGTCTCCTACGGCCTGAACGGGTGGGCCGTGTTCGCGGGCATCATGCTCGCCGGCGTCATCATCATGGTGCTGTGCAACCTGGTCGGCCGCCCCAGCGTCCGGCACGGCATCCCCTACGCGGTGGTGGCCCGCGCCTCCCTGGGGGTCTACGGCACCCAGTTCCCGACGATGCTGCGGGCGGTCACCGCGGTGTTCTGGTACGGCGCGCAGACCTACTTCGCCTCGACGGCGGTGGCGCTGATGATCACCGCGCTGTTCGGGCCCGGCCCGGACGCGACGTTCCTGGGGATGTCGGCGGTGGGGTGGCTGTCCTACGCCATCGTGGCGGTGTTCCAGCTCGCCCTGTTCGTGGGCGGCATGCGGTGGATCGGCACGTTCCTGAACTGGGCGGGCCCGGCGGTCTACGCGGTGATGATCGCCCTGATGGCGGTGATCTGGTGGCGTGCCGGAGGCGGACTGCTCGCCGAGATCGGCACCGTCTTCTCCGGCTCGCAGGGCGGCTCCGAGCAGGCCGGCGGCGTGAGCGCCTTCTTCGCGGTCGTGGGCACGATGGTGGCCTACTTCGCGGCGGTGGTCGTCAACTACGGCGACTTCGCCCGCTTCGTCCGTTCGGAGCGGCCCATGAAGCTCGGCAACCTGCTGGGGCTGCCGGTGAGCCTGGCCGTGTTCTCCTTCCTGGCGCTGATGATCACCGCCGGCACCGGGGTGCTGTACGGCGAGGCCCTGACCAACCCCTCCGACATCGTCGAGCAGGTGGACAACACCGCGCTCACCGTGGTGGCGGCGCTGACCTTCTTCGTCGCGACGGTGGGGATCAACCTGGTCGCCAACTTCATCCCGCCGGTGTACGCGCTGGCCAACCTGGCGCCTTCGCGCATCACCGCCTTCACCGGCGGCCTGGTCACCGCGGCGGTGGGCTTCGTGGTCGGCGGCCTGTGGGTGGCGTTCATCGAGGGCATCGGCATCGCGGCGTTCGTGGACACGCTGGGGGCGGTGCTGGCGCCGCTGTTCGGGATCATCGTCGCCGACTACTACCTGCTGCGCCGGCAGCGCCTGGACGTGCAGGCCCTGTACTCCTCCGCACCGGACGGCCCCTACCACTACACGCGCGGGTGGAACCTGCGCGCCATGGCGGTGTTCGCGGCCGCGTCGGTCTTCTCGATCGCGGCGGTGTGGCTGCCCGCCCTGGAGTTCCTCTCCGGCTTCGCCTGGATCCTGGGCGCCGCACTCGGCGCGGTCCTGCACTGGGCGGTCATGCGCGGCCGGGTGGCGGCCGCTCGACCGGCGATCCGCCGTTCTCCGGACACGAGCCGCTTACTTGAGTATGATGAGAGCATGGCCGACACCACACGCATCACCGTGACGGTCCCGAAGGAGCAGGTCGAAGCGCTGAAGGAGTTGACCGACAACGTCTCGGCCTATGCGGCAGAGGCCATCGCTCAACAGATCCGACATCATCGCCTTGAAGAGGAACTGCGGCTCCATCAAGAGGAGTTCGGTGAGTTCACTGAGGAGGAGCTGGCCGAAGCTCAGGAGCGTATCGATTCCGCGTTCCGACAGGACACAGGCGAGTCGGGAAACAGGGCCGCATGACCACGAACCCGGCGACCGTCGTACTGGACTCCCAGGGGCTCTCGGCCTGGCTGGAGAACGACCGCAAGGTCGTAGCGATGTTGCAGAGGTTCAGCTCGGCGAAGAGCGCGCTGGTGATCGGCGCCAACACCATCATCGAAGTCAGCCACGCACGGACGAACCTGGCGCGCATGCACTGGATCCTGTCCCAACTCAAGATCGAGCCGGTGACCGAGCAGGCGGCGGTGTCGGCCGCGCGCCTCCTCAAGGAGGCAGGCGTCCACGGCCACAAACACGCGATCGATGCCACCGTCGCAGAGGTCGCGCTGCGCCAGCCGGGTCCCGTCGCCCTTCTCGCCTCTGATCCCGATGACATGAGGCGGCTCTGCGGAGAGCGGGTGGCGGTCGTCCCGGTGTGAGTCCACGGGCGCGGGGCCCCGTCGCCGCCTACCCGGCCGACACGAACCAGGCCTCGCCGTCCTCATGGGCGCGGTGGATGCGGTCCAGGACGCGGTCGGGCATGGGCGGCAGGGCGTCGACCGGGAACCAGTCCACGGCCAGGGACTCGTCGCCGTCGACCCGGGCCGCGCCGCCGACCGGGCGGCACCGGAAGGAGATGTCGATGAACTGCACCACGTCCCCGTTGGCGTAGGTGAACGGCTCACCGGTGACCACGCCGGCCACGCGTTCGGGGACCACCCGCACGCCGGTCTCCTCCTCGACCTCGCGGACCAGCGCGGCCGCCGGCTGCTCGCCCGGCTCCAGGATGCCGCCCGGCGGCGACCACCCCCCGTCGTCGGCCCGGCGGTGCAGCAGCACCCGGTCCCGCGGCCCGGTGGCGCCGTCGCCGATGACGACCCCCGTCACGCCGGTGAGGAACAGCTTCTCGTGGCCGACGTGCTTGCGCAGCGCCAGGATGAAGTCGGGTGTGGGCATGCGGCGACACTACCTCGCGGCACGGGTGGGACGGCCGAGGCGCGGCGGGGGCACGGCCGGGCGCCGGCGGCGGGTCAGGGCCGCGTGTAGAAGAGCGAGTACCGCCAGAACAGCAGCCGCCGCACCCGGACCCCGGGCAGCACGCGGCCGGCCTCGGCGGCGATGCGGCGCAATCCCATCTCCGGTTCGGCCACCGGCATCCCCGGCTCGGCCGGGTCCGGCACCCCGGTCAGCGCGCGGCCGGCGGCCAGCGACGCGCCCATCGTCCATTGCGGCAGCAGGGCGGCGGCCGAGGCGGCCCGGTCGTCCGCGGTCTCCTCGCGGTACAGCCCCAGCACGGCGAGCACCCCGCCGGGCGCCAGCGCCGCCTCCAGACGGCGCAGCGCGTCGCCGAACTCGGCGGCGGGCAGGTGGTGCAGGCTGGCGATGGCGGACACGAAGCCGTAGGCGCCGGGCTCCAGGTCGATCTCGCCCAGCGCCGCCTTGGTGAAGCGCACGTCCATCCGCTCGGGGGTGCGGGCGCGGGCCGCGTCGACCATGCGGGGGTCGGGGTCGATCGCGTCCACCTGTGCGGCCACCGCCGCCAGCCGCCGCGCGAACCGGCCGTCGCCGCAGCCCACGTCCAGGGCGCGGGTGCACGGCCGCGGCACACGGCTCAGCAGCAGGCCGTGGTAGTGCGCGTTGTGGTTCCAGGAGAGGTCCACGGGGAGAGCCTCGTTCGGGGGGTCAGCCGGCCTGCTTGGCCTCCAGCGCCTTCATGGCGCTGACCGCCACCGGCACGGTGCGGTGCACCGGGACCTGCCGGTGCAGTCCGACCAGCCGGACCACCTTGGTGACGCGGTCGTTGGGCGCGGCGAGCGCGAGGCTGCCGCCCCGCTCCTTGACCGCGCGGTAGATGTGGATGACGGCGTTGAGCCCGCTGGAGTCCATGAACTCCAACGCGCTCAGGTCCAGGATCAGCCACGGACCGTGCTCGCCCACGGCCTCCATGACATGCCCCTGGAGATCCCCGGCCGTCGCGATGTCGAGGTCGCCCTCCACCGTGACGATCACGGTGTGGTTCTCGACCCGGGTGCCGAGCCCAAGCCTGTGCACGTTCACTCCTCCCAGCCCCACTGATGGTGAGGGGTCCCCATGCCGCCCGACCGCGGCTCGGCCGCGGCCGCCCGCCCCGGCGCACCGGCCGGGCGCCCGGCTCCCCTCGCCGGTCGCGCGCGCATCCCTGACCACCCACGGTATTAGCCGATCGGCGTGACGGGAATGCCGATTCGGAAGATATTTTCGTCCGCACACGGCGCGGTGAACCCCGTGTGCGCTGTGGCCTGCGTCATCCTCCGGCGTCCGGGGCGCCCCCGACGCCGCGCAGGAACCCCTCCAGGATGCGGTCGGCGGCCTGCGTCGCGGTCCGCTCCCCGGTGCGCACCGCCTCCTCCAGGCCGGGCACCTCGGAGGCGACCCGCGGATCGCGCTCCAGGCGGTCCATCAGCCGCTCGCGCACCTGCGCCCACATCCACGCCACCTGCTGGCGGCTGCGCTGCTCGGCGAACTCCCCCGACTCCTCCAGGGCGCGGCGCTGGTCCTGCACCGCCCCCCACACCTCGTCCAGGCCCTCCCCGGTCAGGCCGCTGCAGGTGAGCACCCGGGGGCGCCACACCTCGTGCACCGGGCGCAGCATCCGCAGCGCCCGCCCCAGCTCGCGGGCGGCCGTGCGGGCGTCGTCGGCGTGCGGGCCGTCGGCCTTGTTCACCGCGACCACGTCGACCAGCTCCAGCACGCCCTTCTTGATGCCCTGCAGCTGGTCGCCGGTGCGGGCCAGGGTCAAGAAGCAGAAGCAGTCGACCATCCCGGCCACCGCCACCTCCGACTGGCCCACGCCCACGGTCTCCACCAGCACCACGTCGAACCCGGCGGCCTCCATGAGCACCATGGTCTCCCGGGTGGCGCGGGCCACCCCGCCCAGCGTGCCGGCGGTGGGCGAGGGGCGGACGAAGGCGTCGGGGTCCACCGCCAGCCGCGCCATGCGGGTCTTGTCACCGAGGATGCTGCCGCCGCTGCGGGTGGAGGAGGGGTCCACCGCCAGCACGGCCACCCGGTGGCCGCGGCCGGTCAGCGCGGTGCCGAGCGCGTCGATGAAGGTCGACTTGCCCACCCCGGGCACCCCGGTGATGCCCACCCGGTGCGCCTTGCCGCTGTGCGGGAGCAGCCGCACCAGCAGCTCCTGGGCGCGCTCGGCGTGGTCGGGGCGGCGCGACTCGACCAGGGTGACCGCCCGGGCCAGGGTGGGGCGGTGGCCCGCCAGCACCCCTTCGGCCAGGGCGTCCACGTCGAAGCGCCGCCCGCTCACGCGTGCCCCAGCTCGGCGGAGAGCCGGTCGATCAGGCCCGCCGCCGCCTCGGCGATCACCGTTCCGGGGCCGAAGACCGCGGCGGCGCCGGCCTCGACCAGCGCGTCGTGGTCGGCCGGGGGGATCACCCCGCCGACCACGACCATGATGTCCTCGCGCCCCTGCCCGGCCAGGGCCTCGCGCAGCGCCGGGACCAGCGTCAGGTGCCCCGCCGCCAGCGACGACACCCCGATCACGTGCACGTCGGACTCGGCCGCCTGGACCGCCACCTCCCCGGGGGTCTGGAACAGCGGGCCCACGTCCACGTCGAAGCCCAGGTCGGCGAAGGCGGTGGCGATCACCTTCTGCCCGCGGTCGTGGCCGTCCTGGCCCATCTTGGCGACCAGGATGCGGGGACGGCGCCCCTCCTGCTCCTCGAACCGCTCCACCTTGTCCGCGACGGAATCCATCGCCTCAGCGGCCCCCTTCGCCGACGACGCCTCCTGTCGGTACACGCCCTGGATGGTGCGGATCTGCCCGGAGTGCCGCCCGAACACCCGTTCCATGGCGTCGGAGATCTCCCCCACGGTCGCCTTGGCCCGCGCCGCGTCCACCGCCGCCGCCAGCAGGTTGTTCTCCAGGGTCCCGGCGCCGGGCTCCTTCGCGGCGGCGTCGGTCAGCCGCTCCAGGGCGGCCCGGGTCGCCTCCTCGTCCCGCTCCTCGCGCAGCCGCCGCAGCTTCTCCAGCTGCTCGGCCCGCACCCGGCTGTTGTCGACCCTGAGCACTTCGATCTCGTCGGGGGTGTCCGGCCGGTACTTGTTCACCCCGATGACGGGCTGGCGGCCCGAGTCGATGCGCGCCTGGGTGCGGGCGGCCGCCTCCTCGATGCGCATCTTGGGGATCCCCGCGTCGATGGCGGCGGCCATGCCCCCGGCCTCCTCCACCTCCCGGAGGTGCGCGCGGGCGCGCTGGGCCAGCTCGGCGGTGAGGCGCTCGACGTAGTGGCTGCCGCCCCAGGGGTCGATGCTGCGGGTGGTGCCCGACTCCTGCTGCAGCACCAGCTGAGTGTTGCGGGCGATGCGCGCCGAGAAGTCGGTGGGCAGCGCCAGCGCCTCGTCCAGGGCGTTGGTGTGCAGCGACTGGGTGTGCCCCTGGGTGGCGGCCATCGCCTCCACGCAGGTGCGCACCACGTTGTTGAACACGTCCTGGGCCGTCAGCGACCAGCCCGAGGTCTGGGAGTGGGTGCGCAGCGACAGCGACTTGGGGTTCTGCGCGCCGAAGCCGTGCACCAGGTCGGCCCAGAGCAGCCGCGCGGCGCGCAGCTTGGCCACCTCCATGAAGAAGTTCATGCCGATGGCCCAGAAGAAGGACAGCCGGGGCGCGAACGCGTCCACGTCCAGCCCGGCGCCCTGCCCGGCGCGGATGTACTCCACGCCGTCGGCCAGGGTGTAGGCCAGCTCCAGGTCGGCGGTGGCCCCCGCCTCCTGCATGTGGTAGCCGGAGATGGAGATGGAGTTGAACCGGGGCATCCGGTTCGAGGTGTAGGCGAAGATGTCGGAGATGATCCGCATCGACGGCGCCGGCGGGTAGATGTAGGTGTTGCGGACCATGAACTCTTTGAGGATGTCGTTCTGGATGGTCCCCGCCAGCTTCTCGGGCGCCACCCCCTGCTCCTCGGCGGCGACGATGTACAGCGCCATCACCGGCAGCACCGCGCCGTTCATGGTCATCGACACGCTCATCCGGTCCAGCGGGATGCCGTCGAAGAGCTGCCGCATGTCGTAGATGGAGTCGATCGCCACCCCGGCCATGCCCACGTCCCCGGAGACCCGCGGGTGGTCGGAGTCGTAGCCGCGGTGGGTGGCCAGGTCGAAGGCGACCGACAGGCCCTTCTGCCCCGCCGCCAGGTTGCGCCGGTAGAAGGCGTTGGACTCCTCGGCGGTGGAGAAGCCCGCGTACTGGCGCACCGTCCAGGGCTGGTTGACGTACATGGTCGGGTAGGGGCCCCGGAGGTAGGGGGCGATGCCCGGGTAGCCGGACACGAAGTCCAGCCCCTCGGTGTCGGCGGCGGTGTACAGCGGCCGCACCCCGATGCCCTCGGGGGTCTCCCACACGAACGCGTCCGGGTCCTTGCCGGTGGCCTCGGCCAGCGCCGCCCGCCAGGCCTCCGCCCCGGCGGCGCCGCCCGCCCCGGGCGGCGGCCCCACCGCGCCCGGTGGAACCGTGCTGAAGTCGGGGACCGCCTCCCGGCCCCCGCCCGCACCCGTGGTCATCGGCCCACCCCCAGCGTCTCGTGCAGTCCCTTGAGCAGGTCCAGGGCGTCGGCCCCGGTGTACAGGAAGCCGTCCGCGCCGGCCGCCCGGTACTCGTCGAGCGGCTTTCCCGCCAGCAGCACGCTGCGCGCGCCCGCGCCGCGCAGGGCGCGCACCGCCTCGGCGGCGTGCTCGTCGTAGACCGCGTCGCTGGAGCACAGGCAGGCCACCTCGGCCCCGGCGGCGGCGAACGCCTCGGCGGCCTCGGCCGGCCCGCCGGCGGTGCCGCCGCCCAGCGCCTCGATCCCCCCGGCCTGCAGCAGGTTGGCCGCGAAGGAGGCGCGCGCGGTGTGCGCGGCGACCGGTCCCAGGGTGGCCAGGAAGACGGCGGGGCGGGCGCCGGTGGCGTCGCGGTGGGCGTCCGAGCGCTCGCGCAGCTCCTCGAAGTCCTGGGCGTAGCGGCGGGCCGGCAGGAGGGAGGGGGAGTCCTGCCCGGTGTACAGGGCCGGGGCCGGCGTGCGCTCCAGCAGCTCCTCGGAGAGCAGCGGGAACTCGCTGACCCCGGTCACCGGGTCGGTGCGGTGCGCGACGGCGTCCCGGCGGCGCTCCCACACCTCGTCGACCCGGTCGCGCAGCAGGCCGGAGTCGAGCGCCCGGGGCAGGCCGCCGGCGGCCTCCAGCTCCTGGAAGAACGCCCACCCCTGGGCGTACAGGTCGGCGGTGAGCCGCTCCACGAAGAAGGCGCCCCCGGCCGGGTCGATGACCTGCGCCAGGTGCGCCTCCTCCACCAGCAGCGTCTGGGTGTTGCGGGCGATGCGCCGGGCGAAGCCGTCGGGCAGGCCCAGCGCGGAGTCGAAGGGGCGCACGGTGACCGCGTCGGCCCCGCCGACCCCGGCGCCGAAGCAGGCCAGGGTGGTGCGGAGCATGTTCACGTACGGGTCGCGGCGGGTCATCATCGCGTCCGAGGTCACCGTGTGCAGCCGCATCGACCGGTGCTCCTCGCCCAGCCCGCACGCCTCGCAGACCCGCGCCCACATGGCGCGGGCGGCGCGCAGCTTGGCGATGGTCAGGAACTGGTCGGCCGAGGCCGCCAGGCGGAACTCGATGCGGGCGGCCGCCTCGGCCAGGCCGAGGCCGGCCTCGGTGAGCAGGCGCAGGTAGGTGGCGCCGACCGCCATGGCGGTGCCCAGCTCCTGGGCCTCCGAGCCGCCCGCGTCGTGGACGGGGGTGGCGTCGGCGGCCATCAGCAGCAGGCGGGGGTGGCGGGCGGCGAGGTCCCGGGCGGTTGCGGCCGCGTCGGCCGGGTCGGCGTCCTGCCCGCGCATCCGGGCGGCGAGCGGGTCGATGCCCAGGCCGCCGACGGCCGAGCCGCCGGGGGCGCCGGAGTCGGCCCAGACCTGGAGCAGCGCGTCGGCGGCGGCGCGGTGGTCGGCGCCGGGCTCCAGGTGGACCGGGGCCATGTCCAGGTACACGTCGGTCAGCGCCTCGCGCAGGCCGGAGGGGGGCAGCCCGCCCTCGCCGACCCGCAGCCACAGTGCGCCGACCCCGTTCTCCAGGTCGGCCAGCACGGCGCGGCGGGTGCGCGCGGGGTCGGGGTCGGCGTGCAGCTGGCGGACCTGCCACCCGGAGGCGGCCGCCGCGCCGTCGGGGCGCCCGCCGCGGGTGAAGGGGGAGAGGCCGGGGAAGCCGGAGTCGAGGCCGTCCTCGGGGGTGTAGAGCGGGCTGAGGGTGATGCCGTCATAGGTCGCCGAAGCCAGCAGGGCCTCGGGCTCCGAGGCGTCGGGGCCCACCTCGACACCGCTCTTCTTCAGCACCCCGGCCACGAGCGACCGCCACTGCTCGCGGGAAGCGCGGGGGAACGCGGAGCCCGGGACCGGGTCGCCGCCCGTCTGACTGTCCGGCATGTCCATACTCCGAGATGCTATAGAACGGGGTTCTGCGAGGAACCGAGCGGGGTGCGCAGAAAGTGTCGGAGACCACGTGCCCGATGGCGGCACGTTCAGTCTTCGCCCCCGGTATCCGGGGGCCGGGCGGGGCGCGCTCCGGCCCAGGCGGTCAGCCCCCGCCGGAGGGTGGGAAGACGAAGCGCTGGCGGTCGTACACGACCACCGCGTACCCGTCTGCGCTGACGGCCTCGACATAGGCGTCCATGCCCTCGGCGACGGCGTCCTTGGTGCGCGCCTCCAGGACGACCTGCGCGCTGTCGGTGTCGTCGGCGCCGCGCGCGTCACCGTAGACGAACCCCTGCGCGGCGAACGCCGGGGCGAGCGCCCGCTCCTCCTCGCCCTCGAACTCCCAGAGCCGCTCCCCCGTGGCGGTGTCCACGGCCATCACCGGCGTCGCACCTCCGGCCTGGGGAAGCAGGAGGGTTCCGGTCTCGGAGTCGTGGACGGTCCCGGCGACCGGGTCCGGGGAGAAGCCGGGATCGGCGGGGTTGGTGCCGGGCTCGGAGAGGGTCCAGGCGACCTCGCCCGTGTGCAGGTCGTGCATGGACAGCAGGGAGGGCTCCTCAGGGCGCATCCAGCGCACGAGCACGGCGGGGACGGTGTCCTCCTCGGCGCCCTCCTCAGCGTCCGCGCCCTCCGTGTCCTCAGGGGCCGAAGGGGCGGCCCCGTCTCCGTCGCCGTCCTCGGTTCCGCCCTCGGTGCCCTCGGTGTCCTCGGTGTCCTCGGTGTCCTCGGTGCCCTCAGCGTCTTCAGAGGCGTCCGGGTCGTCCAGGCCGTCCGGCTCGGGGAGGCGGTAGTGGCCGATGATCTGCGGGACCGGGCGCGGGACGGCACCGTCGCCGAGGAGTCCGGAGGCGTCCCCGGCGGTGCTCCACAGCGGCTCGTCGGGGTCGCCGGGGTCGCGGGCCTGGAGCAGCCCCGCGCCGTCGTCGAGGAGCAGGACCCCGTCGTCGGCACCGACGGGCACACCGAGCCGTCCGACGTCGGAGTCCGGCGGACCGGCGCCCTCCTCCTGCTCCCCCGGGGGCGCCTCGAACGCGTACTCCCATCGGGGGCCGTCCCCCTCGGGGCCGGTCACCGTGAACTCCCCGTACGGCTCCTCGGGCGTCCACCCCTCAGGGCGGCGCACCGAGAAGCCGGGCACGTAGACGTCGCGGCCACCGCCCTCCCAGACGGTCGCGCCCTCGTCGTCGATCACGCTCGCGCCGTCGCCCTCGGCGCCGGCGAGGCGCAGCGCGGGTCCGCCGTCGGGCGCGCGGGTGAAGCCGGCCACCCGTTCTCCGCCCCGCCAGAGGGTCTCGCCGTCCGAAGCGCGCTGGAGCAGGTGGCGCTCCTCGCTGTTGGAGCTGATGAGGAAGGAGCCGCCGACGCCCTGGATGCGCACGCCCATGTCGTCGTCGAGGATGTCGGGACCGTCGGAACCGGACCCGTGCAGGTGGCGCACCGGATCCCCCTCGACCCCGGGCGGCCGTTCACCGCCGAAGGCGGTGGGCAGCGGGCTGGGCGAGGGGTCGGGCGGCTCCGGCCCCTCAGGCGTGCACGCGGCACTCGCGAGGGCCACGACTCCCGCGAGGAGCACGGCGCCCTGGGCCCGCCGCGTGGTGCACATTGCCCACTCCCTTGGACGACGTTCCGTAGGCGCATCCTAGAACGCCGGGCGCCGGCCGGATACGCCCCTTTGCCGGGCTCACCCTTCGCCGGGCTCCGGGGGCACCTCGACCACGGTGCTGCCCTGCACCTCACAGACGGCCTGGCCCGCCGTGGCCTCGGCCAGCCAGGCGCGGAAGCCCTCCAGTTCGTCCTCGCTCAGGGCGACGTCGATGCGCACGTCGGCCCCGTACTCCACCTCCCGAACGGTGTAGGCGGAGGAGCGCAGCTCGCTCTCCAGCCGCCCGGCCTGCAGGTAGTCGGCCACCACCGCGACGACGAGCAGGGTGCGGCGCTCCAGCAGCCCGAACGCGTCGAGCGCGGCGGAGACGGCGCCGCCGTAGGCGCGGATCAGCCCGCCCGCCCCGAGCTTGACGCCGCCGAAGTAGCGGGTGACCACGGCGACCGTGTCGGTCACGCCGCGGTGGCGCAGCACCTCCAGCATGGGCACCCCGGCGGTGCCGGAGGGCTCGCCGTCGTCGCTGGAGCGCTGCACTCCGCCGTCGTCGCCGAGGACGTAGGCGCTGCAGTTGTGGTTGGCGCTCCAGTGGGCCTTGCGCCGCTCGGCGATGAAGGCGCGCGCCTCGTCCTCCGAGCCGACGCGCGCCATCGCGCAGATGAACCGGGACTTCTTGATGTCGAGTTCGTGCTCGCCACCGCGGCTGATCGTTCTCATAGGCGGCACCGATCGTACGCGTCCGCGGAGGGGACACCGGGCGCCGGCGGCCGCGCTTTTCGGTCGGCGGATGGTACACGGGGGACCCGCCTGTGTACGCGGCGGATGCGACTCCATACGATTTCTTAACACTCGTGACGCCCGTCCGCAGACCGCGCGGCATCGGCCGGACCGCCGGACCGCAGGCCCCCGGCGCGCCGACCGGGACGCGCAACGCCCGGAAGCGAGGGGGACCATGGAACCCGCATTCATCGCCGCCGCATTCGCCGGCGGGCTCGCCGCCACGGCGGTGCGGCTGCCTCCGCTCGCGGGGTTCCTCATCGCCGGGTTCGTGCTCAACGGGATGGGCTACACGCTCACCCCGGAGCTGGACGCCGTCGCCGACCTGGGCGTGACGCTGCTGCTGTTCACCATCGGCCTCAAGCTCGACGTGCGCAGCCTGCTCAGGGCCGAGGTGTGGGGCTCGGCGACCGCCCACATGGCGCTCTCGGCGCCGCTGGGCGCGCTCGCCCTCGGAGCGATCAAGCTGACCGGCCTGTCCCTGCTCCAGGGCACGGACTGGACCGGGCTGCTGGTGCTCGGGTTCGCCCTGTCCTTCTCCAGCACCGTGTTCGCGGTCAAGGTACTGGAGGGGCGCAGCGAGATGGGGTCGCTGTACGGTCGCCTGGCCATCAGCGTGCTGGTCATGCAGGACGTCTTCGCGGTCGTCTTCCTCACCGCCTCCGGCGGCGGCCTGCCCTCCCCGTGGGCGCTGCTGCTGCCGCTGCTGGTGCCCGCGGCCCCGCTGCTGCGGCGGCTGCTGGACCGGATCGGCCACGGCGAGATGCAGGTGCTGTTCGGGGTGGCGGCCGCGCTCGTGCTCGGCTACGCCCTGTTCGACCTGGTGGGCGTCAAGGGCGACCTCGGCGCGCTGGCCCTCGGCGTCCTGCTGGCCCCCGCCGCCAACGCCCCGCCGCTGGCCAAGACGCTGTTCTCGCTGAAGGAGCTGTTCCTGGTCGGGTTCTTCCTGAGCATCGGCCTGACCGGGATGCCGACCTGGGAGACGGTGCTCCTGGCGATCGCCCTGCTGCTCCTGGTACCGGTCAAGGGGGCGCTGTTCGCCGCGCTGTTCCTGCGCTTCCGGCTGCGCGGGCGCACCGCCCTGCTGACGGGGATCGCGCTGGCCACCTACTCGGAGTTCGGGCTGATCGTGGGCGCGCTGGCGGGGGAGCAGGGGTGGCTGAGCGACGACTGGCTGGTGGCGCTGGCGCTGGCCGTGGCGCTGAGCTTCCTGGCCTCGGCCCCGCTGAACACGCGCGGGGAGGAGGTCTACCGCGCCGTCGCGCCGTGGCTGCGCCGGCGGGAGCGCGCGGACCTGCTGCCGAGCGACCGGCCCATCGACCTGGACGGGGCGCGGGCCGTCGTGCTGGGAATGGGCCGGGTCGGGCGGGGCGCCTACGACCGGCTGCACGAGGCGTACGGGATCGCCGCGGTCGGTATCGAGCACGACCCGGCCACCGTGGAGCGGCTGCGCGCGGCGGGCTACCGGGTCGTGGAGGGCGACGCCACCGACTCCGACTTCTGGGACCGGCTCACCCTGTCCGACGAGGTCGACCTCGTCGTGCTGGCCATGCCCCACCAGCGGGGCAACCTCGCCGCGCTGGAGAGCCTGGGCGCCGACGGCCACCGTCCGGTGGTGGCGGGGGTGGTCACCCACGCCGAGGAGATCGACGAGCTCTACGCGCGCGGCGCCGACGAGGTGCACCACCTCTACGGGGAGGCGGGCCGCGCCCTGGCCGACGACGCGGTGCGCCGCACAATGGAGGGGTGACCGAGGACTCCGCGGACGGCCGCGCGCGACAGACGGCCGATGATGCATCCGGCGACCAGGCGATCGGCGCGGCGGGGGCGCTGGCCGACCCGGTGCGCCGCCGCCTGTACCGGTTCGTGTGCGAGCGGGGCGAGGCCGGCCGGGCCGAGGCCGCCGAGGCCCTGGACCTGACCCGCACCCTGGCCGCCTTCCACCTGGACCGGCTGGCCGGCGCCGGCCTGCTGGAGGTGGAGCGGCGGCGGCTCTCCGGGCGTCAGGGGCCGGGGGCGGGGCGCCCGGCGAAGGTGTACCGCCGCGCCGACCGGGAGGTCAGCCTGCACCTCCCGCCGCGCGAGTACGAGGCGGCGGCGCGGCTGCTGGCCGAAGCGGTCGAGCGCGCGGGGGCCGAGGAGGCGCTGTACGCGGCCGCACGAGGGGAGGGCCGCCGGCGCGCGGCGGCGGGCGGGAACGGCGGCGGGGCTCCCCGGACGCTCGACGAGCTGGCCGGGGCGATCGCGGCCTGCGGGTACGAGCCGACCACGGCGCCCGGGGACGGCCAGGTCCGGTTCCGCAACTGCCCCTTCCGCTCGCTCGCCGCCGAATTTCCTCCGCTGACCTGCGGGATGAACCTGGAACTGGTGCGGGGGATGGTCGAGGAGTGGGGCGGGTTCAGCGCCCGGATGGCCCCGTCGGAGGGAGGGTGCTGCGTCGCCATCTCTAAAAACAATAATTCTTGACTTAGAAATCGGGGCGTGCTCTGCTGTCCGTCATGACCTCCCACCACCTCGCCCAGCTGAACATCGCCGCCCTCAAGGCCCCGATCGACTCCCCCCTGCTGGCGGACTTCGTCGCCGGCCTCGCCCCGATCAACGCCCTCGCCGACGCCTCCCCCGGCTTCGTCTGGCGCTACACCGACGAGGACACCGACGACGCCACCGCCAGCCGGCCGTTCGGCCCGGACGTGATCGTCAACCTCTCGGTATGGCAGGACCTGGAATCGCTGCGCGCCTTCACCTACCGGGACGACGGCCACCTGGACTACATGCGCCGGCGGCGCGAGTGGTTCACCCCGCTGGGGCGGCCCGGCCTCGTGCTGTGGTGGGTCCCCGCCGGCGTGCTGCCGACACTGGCCGAGGGCGGTGAGCGGCTGGCCCGGCTGACGGCGGACGGCCCCACCCCCGAGGCCTTCACCTTCCGGCACCCGTTCCCCGCCCCGTCGGCCCGCACTGCGGCGGCTTCCGGCTAGGCGGCACGTCCGCCGCCCCGCACGGGACCGCCCGCGTGTCGCTCGCCGCATCCGGGTAGCTACTTTCAGCGACAGAGCGATTCGGCTTGAACTCTCCCGGGGGTGGACGACGTGGATCTGACCCGAACGATCGCCGGACTGGCACTGGTCCCGCTGCTGGCGGCAGGGTGCGGCGGCGGTGGCGGCGACGCCGACGGAGGCGGCGGGTACGGGGGCGGAGGCGAGGGGGACACCTCCTCCCCCTCCCCCGGCGCCGAACAGAGCGGCACCGACACGACCGGAGGGCCCTCGGCCGAGGTCTCGGCCGAGTTCGAGCCCTACTCCGAGGGGGCGAGGGCCGTGACCTACGACGAGGAGGCGGTCCCGCCCGGGGCCGGCGTCGAGCTCACCGTCGCCCCGGAAGAGGACCGGGGGACCGGCTTCTCCCTCCGCCTCACCGGGCTGACCCCCGACCGCGAGTACGGCGCCCACATGCACACCGGCGCCTGCGGCGAGCAGCCCGACGACTCCGGCCCGCACTACCAGGACCAGGAGGACCCCGAGCAGCCGTCGACCGACCCGGAGTACGCCAACGACGACAACGAGGTGTGGCTCGACGTCACCACCGACTCCGACGGCAACGCCGACTCCGAGGCCGACGTGGACTGGACGCCGCGCTCCGGCGAGATGAAGTCGCTGGTCGTCCACGCCGAGCACACCAGGACCGGCCAGGGCGAAGCCGGCAAGGCCGGGGACCGGCTCGCCTGCGTGGACGTGGAGATGTAGGGCTCCTCCGGCGCCCCCGCCCACGGCACCGGGGTCAGGCGTCGACCAGGCGCCTGAGCAGGACCCTCTCGCCCACCGTCCACGCCGTGCTGGTCAGGAGGTAGAGGCCGGCGGCGAGCGGGACGAAGCCGGCCACGGCGACCGTCATGAACGGCAGGTAGGTCATCAGCCCCATGCCGGGGAGCGCCGGGGCGCCGTCCCCGCCGTGCTGGCCGTGCTGGCCGTGCTGGCCGTGCTGGCCGTGCTGGCCCTGCTGCTGGAGGGCGGGCGCGGTCAGCCAGGTGCGGGACGCCCACGCGGCCGCGGCGACCGCGGCGATCAGCACCGCGAAGACCGCGACCGAGGCGGGGCCGGCGGCGAGGGCGTCACCGAGGGTGGAGCCCAGCGGAACCGGGCCCAGCGTCCGCTCCAGCAGGTGGTTGGGCTCGCCGCTCACCTCCGGGCTGATGAAGAGGCCGTAGAGGACGAGGAAGACCGGCGTCTGGGCGAGCATGGGCAGGCAGCCGGCCAGCGGCGAGGTGCCCTCCTCGGCGTAGAGCCGCTGCTGCTCCTCGACCAGGCGCTGCGGGTTCTTGCCGTGCTTGCGCTGCAGCTCGCGGATGCGCGGGGCCAGGCGGGCCCGCTGCTTCTCGGCGCGGACCTGGGCGCGGGCGAGCGGCAGCAGCGCCAGGCGGACGAGGACGGTCAGGATGATGATCGCGGCGGCGGCCGCGGCGGCCCCGAGCAGCGGGGCGAGCAGGGCGGAGATGGCGGAGACCGCGGTGGCGGCCGCCGCGATGGCGGCGGCGATCGGTCCGAACGTGTACATGGGTAACCCCTCGGCGGCGGGTCGGCAGGTGGACGCCGGACACGGCCGCGCGGCCGCCGCACGGGGCGGCGGTCAGGCGGCCGCGGGGGCCGCGCCGGGAGCCCGCGGTCGGGGCTTGCCCGCGGCGTCGGGGTCGCGCTGCGGGGGGACGGGTGCGGCGGCCGAGCGGCGCCGCATGGAGCCGCGGTGCGCCTCGCCGCGGTCGCTCAGGGCCCAGGCGGCCGGGGCGCGCACGACGGCGCAGACCAGGGCCGTACCGACGGCGACGACGGCCAGCAGCGCGAACGCTCCGAGCTCGGGGGCCGATCCGCCCGAGAGGCCGGGGACGTCGAAGGCGGCTCCGGCGGGACCGAGGAGGAGCGCGGTGAACAGGGCGTAGATGAAGGCCATGCCCGCGCTCCCTCCTCTCAGCGCCGCCGGGGGTCACGTTTCCTTCCGACGTTACGCCCTTCCGACGCGAATCGGGCGCGCGAAGTTCCCGACGCTCCGGGGAATCGGACGACACACCAGGAACCACTACCGGCGAATCACGCACTGCGACCGATAATTACGGCAAGTGACCACCGACCCCGACCCCGATCCCGCCCTCGGACCCTCGAAGGATGCGCCGTGCCGATCCGCTCCGCGAACCTCGCCACCATGTCCGCCACCATCGCCGGCGCGAAGGCCGGAACGCGGGGCGGACCGGGCAGCGCGGTGGTGGTGTTCGAGTCCGGCCACCGCCAGCAGGTGGAGGGCGGCGGCTGCCGCCGGCTCGACGCCGAACAGGGCGGCGTGGTGTCGGTGGAGACCGAGCGGACGACGCGCTTCGCCCTCTACAAGGGGACGAGCTGCCAGGGCGGCAAGGCCGACGCGACCGGCACGGGCCCGGTCACCTTCGGAGTCCCGGTCCTGGCCGGAGCCATCGTCCTGGGCTGAGGGACCGCGTCCCACCCGGGAACGGCGACGCGCCACGGCCGCGACCGCTCCGCTCCAGCCGCCCGGAGGCCCTCGCTGACCGGCTCACCGTGGACCGTCGGCGCCCACGTCTAACGTCGCCCTATGAGCGACCAGAGCAACGTGCGTTTCGCGGGCGGGGTCAACATCGCGATGAAGATCCCCAAAGCCGACTACGAGGACACCGTGCGGTTCTACCGGGACACGCTCGGGCTTCCCGTCACCGACCACCCTGCGACAGGGGCGCCGTCCGTGGCGCGGACGTGTTCGGTGGAGTTCGGCCCGGTCACACTGTGGCTGGACCGTGTGGACGCCTACAGCCGATCGGACCTGTGGCTCGAACTGCGGACGAGCGACGTCCCCGCCGCCGCGGCCCACCTGGCCGGCGCGGGCACCCCGACCTGCGACGAGGTCGAACCTTTCGAGGACACCGATGCGCAGGCCCACTGGATCAGGAACCCGGCGGGGGTCGTCCACCTGCTCAACGGACGGCCGACGGACGCGGCGGCGGACGCGGCGGCGGACGCCGCACCTTGAGCGGCTTCCACGGCGCGACTGGTCGCTGTTCACGGCGATGACGACGGGGCCGGGCGGGTCATTCGTCGGCGGCGGGGGCGGTGTCCGGACCGGTCTCCGTCGGCGGGCCGGCCCCCTCCTCCGGCCGTGTCGCCTCCGGGAAGGTGAGGCGCATCAGGGTTCCGCCGCCCTCGGGGCGTTCGGCCGTCGCCGTCGCGCCCGAGGCCTCGGCCACCTGGGCGACGATGGCCAGGCCGAGCCCCGACCCCGGAAGGCTGCGGGCCGACGGGGCCCGGTAGAAGCGGTCGAACACGTAGGGCAGGTCCTCCTCCGGGATGCCCGGTCCGTGGTCGCGCACGGTGAGCTCCGCCCCGCCGGCGCCCCGGATGCGGACCTCCACCGGTTCCCCCTCCGGGGCGAACTTCGCCGCGTTGTCCAGCAGGTTCGCCACCGCCCGGGTGATGCGGTCGGGCACCGCCTCCACCAGGACCGGCTCCAGGTCGGTGGTGAACCGCGCCCGGGGCCGGTCCCGGCGCTGCGCGCGCACGCAGTGCAGCACCACCTCGTCCAGGCGCACCGCCTCCGGCGCGCGGTCCACCCGCTCACCGCGCGCCAGTTCGATCAGGTCGTTGACCAGTCCCGTCATCTCCGCCGCCTGCGCCCGCAGCGTTCGCACGGCCTGGTCGCGGCGGTCCGGCGGCAGGTCCCGGGCCAGCAGGTCGACGGTGGTGCGCAGCCCCGTCAGCGGGGTGCGCAGCTCGTGCGAGGCGTCGGCGACCAGGCGCCGCTGGGCCGCCGCCGAGGCCTCCAGTTCGGCGAGCATGGTGTTGAAGCTCCCCGCCAGCCGCGCCAGCTCGTCGCCACCCGCCAGGTCGATCCGGTGCCGGGGGTCGCGGGTGGCGGCGATGGTCTCCGCGGCGCGGGTCAGCCGCCCCACCGGGCGCAGCCCCGTGCGCGCCACCGCGTACCCCAGCACCGCCGCCAGCACGACCCCGGCGGCCCCGGCCGCCGCGAGCCGGACACCGGCCTCGTGCACCGAGCGCTCGACGCCGTCGGCCCGCACCGACACCTGCACGGCCCGCCCCTCGCCGAGCGGCGCCACATAGCCCCGCACCGGGATGTCGCCGATCCCCGACTCGGTGGAGAACGGCCCGGACTCCCCGCGCGCCACGTCGAAGGCGCGCCGGGGCACCCACGGGGTGTCGTCGGACTGCGGCGGCTCCACCGTGCCGTCGGCTCCGATGAGCTGCACGCAGCTGGGGGCGGTCAGGTAGACGCATTCGCCCGACCCCAGCCACTCGGCGTCGTCGACCTGCCGCTGGACCCGGACCGCCTCGCGCTTGAGGCTCAGGTCGAGCGACGCGTGGAGCTGGTGGCCGATGATCGCGTAGGCCACCGCGGTGCCGGCGACGACCGCCGCGGCCATGGCGCCCGCCGTGACGGCGGCCAGCCGCACCCGCAGCGGCCACCGGCGCCAGAACCCCCGCTCAGCCATCGGCGGGCCCGGCGCCGTCCGCGTCGCCGGCCCGGTCCTCCAGCACGTAGCCCACGCCCCGCACGGTGTGCACGAGGCGCGGCTCGCCCCCGGCCTCCAGCTTGCGCCGCAGGTAGCCGATGTAGACGTCGAGGGAGTTGGAGCCCGGCCCGAAGTCGTAGCCCCACACCCGGTCGGCGATCACCGGTCGCGGCACCACGCGGCCCGCGTTGCGCAGCAGCACCTCCAGCAGGGCGAACTCGGTGCGGGTGAGCTCGATGGACCGGTCCCCGCGCCGGGCGCGGCCCCCGCCGGGGTCGGCGGTCAGGTCGCCGTAGCCCAGGCGCTGTCCGCCCTCCGGGCGGGCGCGGCGCAGCAGCGCCCGCAGCCGGGCCAGCAGCTCGTCCAGGTCGAAGGGCTTGACCAGGTAGTCGTCGGCGCCCGCGTCCAGCCCCTCCACCCGGTCGCTGACCGCGTCGCGGGCGGTCAGCACCAGCACCGGGGTGCGGTCGCCGCGCCCGCGCAGCCGGGTGCACATGGTGATGCCGTCCATGAACGGCATGAGCACGTCCAGCACGATCGCGTCCGGGGGCCACGCGCGCACCGCCTCCAGTCCGGTGGCGCCGTCGGTGGCCCGCCGCACCCGGTAGCCCTCGATCTCCAGGGCGTCGGCGACGGCGTCCCGCACCGCGGGCTCGTCCTCGACCACCAGTACCCGCGCCCCGTCCGCGGGGCCTGCTCCTGCACTCACCCCACCGAAGCTACTCGCCCCGGACCTGCGGCGACACGCACCGCGGGGGTTCTCTCAGGGAACTCTCACCGAGGACGCCCCGAACCCGGGCGGCCCTTCCTCTCGTCCGCCGTTCTCATGCGCCTCTTAACTTCACGGGCGAGGATCACCATCGGACCGCGTTCCCGGCGCGGGGTGTCCGCGGGGGTGGCCCCCGCGCCGGGGGCCGGTCAGGGCCGTCCTCGTTCGCGCCGCCCCCCGCCTGGGCCCCCTAGCCGCCCCCTGCCGCTCCGGGCGCCTCCCCTACCCGCGGGCCGCCGTTGACGACGCGTCCGGGCGCTGCGAGCGTCGGCGCCGGAACACCGCGCGGGGCCGCCGGCCCCGCGGGCGGAGGCGGAGGAGAGGCGATGACCGACCAGTTCGCGACCCTCGGGCAGGAGTACGACCAGACGCAGGAGCTGCCCTTCGTGCAGTACCTGGAGATGCCGGGCGTGCTCCCGGTGATCGGGGACGTCACCGGGCTCTCCGTGCTCGACGTGGGATGCGGCAGCGGCCTGTACACCCGGCTGCTCAAGCGGCGGGGCGCCCGCCGGGTCGTCGGCCTCGACCGGTCGGCCGGGATGGTCGACCACGCCCGCGAACAGGAGCGGCGCGACCCGATCGGCGCGGAGTACGTCCTGCGCGACGCCTCCGACACCGCCGGCCTGGGCACCTTCGACCTGGTGTTCGGCGCCTACGTGCTGCCCTACGCCGCCACGTTCGGCCATCTCGCCGAGATGTGCCGGGGGCTGGCCGACGCGCTCACCCCCTCCGGGCGGCTGGTCACGCTCGTGGCCAACGAGGACTTCAGCGACGAGCCCGGCTGGTACAGCCCCTACGGCCTGGGGCTGCGCAGCCGGAACGGGCGCGGCGACGGCGCCCCGCTCGTGCTGACCGTCTCCGCCGGGGACTCCGGGTTCAGCGTGGAGGCCTACCACTGGCGGGAGGAGACCTACGCCCGCGCCCTGCGCGGGGCCGGGTTCACCGCGCCCGAGTGGAGCGACATGGCCCCGTCCGAGGAGGGCGTGCAGCGCTACGGCGCGGAGCACTGGCAGGCCTACCTCAGCCGGCCGCACGCCCGCATCGTCTCCTGCACGAAGGCCTGACCGGTGCGGCTGAGCGTGGTGCTGCCCGGGACCGGCCCCCTGCACGGGGAGCTGGCCCTGGCCGAGGCGGCCGAGCGGGTGGGCCTGGACGGCGTGTGGTGCGCCGAGCACGTGGGGCACGCGAGCGCGGTCGTGCCCGCGGCCGCCGTGCTGTCCCGCACCGACGCGGTGGACGTGGGGCTGGTCGGGCCGGCGCCGCAGAGCCGCCACCCCGGGGTGACCGCCATGGAGGCGGCCTCACTGGCGGAGCTGGCCCCCGGCCGGGTGCGGCTGGCGGCCGGCACCGGCGTCCCCGAGCTGATGGCGCGGATCGGCGCGGACGCCGCGCGCCCCCGGACCGCGGCCCGGGCGTTCCTGCGCGACCTGCGCGCGTGCCTGTCCGACCGCCGGGTGCACGGCGGCCACGAAGAGGGCGGGGCGGCGGGCGGGTGGGCCTTCGACGGGTTCCGGCTGGACCGGGCCGGCGCCGCTCCGGCGCCGCCCGTCGACCTGTGCGCGGTCCGTCCGCGCATGGTGGAGCTGGCGGCGACCGCCGCCGACGGCCTGTCCCTGAGCGCCGGGGCCTCCCGGGGCTACCTGCGCTCGACCGTCGCCGCCGCCCGCGGCCACCTGGAGCGGCTCGGGCGCGACCCCGCCGGGTTCCGCGTCTGGGCGGTGGCCGCGGTCTCGGTGGGGCCCGATCGGCGGGAGGCCCTCGAACGCCTGGCCCCGGTGCTGGCCGGGCTGCTCCCGCCGCCGGTGGCCGGGGTGCTCGCGGCCGACGCGCTCGGCCCCGGGCAGGAGGCGCCGGACGCGGACGCGGCGGGGCGGCTCGCCTTCGCCGGCTCCTACCGGGACGTCCCCCGCCTGGTCGAGGAGTACCGGGCGACCGGGATCGACGAACTCGCCCTGTGCTGGCTCGACGGCACGGACGGGACCGCCCCCGCCGACCGGGAGCGCATCCTCGCCGACGCCCGCGCCGCCGCGGGGTGAACCCGCCTCACAGGCGGTGGTGGACCCACACGTTCGGCTCCACGTACACCGCCTGGTCGGCCGCGGTGTCGGCGACCACCGGGACCAGGCCGCCGGGGACCTCCACCGGGCCGTCGGCGGTGAACGGCAGCCCCGTCCACTCCCGCCACTGGGCCAGGGCGCCCGCGACGGTCATCGACGCCGGGCACACCCCCGCGACCCGCGCCCCCAACCGGACGTGCAGCCGGAGCCACGGGTCCTCGGGCAGCCCGTCACCGCGCACCCGCGCCGCGTAGGCGGCCAGATCGCGCCCGGACCCGGGCTCCTTGCCGGTGGGGCGCAGCGGCCCGGCCATGTCCCGGTGCCCCAGCCCGCGCATCCGCGCGCGCACCTCCTCCAGCATCCGCCGCGCCAGCCCGCGGCCGCGCATCCCGTCGGCCACCGCGGCCTCCAGCAGGCACACCGCGGGCGCCCGCTCCCCCGCGAACGACGCCCCCGCCGCCAGCGCGAGCGCCCCGTCCCAGCCGGTCCCCGGCAGGGACGCGGGGTCGCCGTCCCACGGGAAGGGCACCGCCTCCGCCCGGGCCACGACCCGGTCGTCGGCGTCGACCAGCGCGAGCTGGTACTCGGGGTGGCGCTCGAAGATCCACCCGGACATCGCCAGCACCGGCGAGCGCAGCACGAACCCCGGCCATGCGGTGGGCATCGCGAGCACGTCGCCGAGCAGCCCGGGGCGCTCCTTCAGGCTGACGGCGCTCAGCGCCCGGTCCTGTGCCCCCATCGCGGACTCCTCTCTCATCCGGCGAGCCTCCGGGCAGGCCGCTCCTCGGCGGGCGGCGGGCCGGTGTCGGCGGCCCGCTCCTCCAGCAACCGCAGGTACTGCGCACGGGAGACGGTGCGGGCGCCGATCAGCCCGCCCAGTGCCGCCTCCTGCTGCATGTCGATGGCGAACCCGCCCACGGCGGCGAAGCGCTCCGCCAGGTCGAACAGGGCGACCTTGGACGCCCCGGCGCGGCGGTGGAACATCGAGTCGGCGGTGAACACGCCGCCCACCCGGGACCCGAAGACGCCGCCGACGAGCTCGCCGTCCTCCCACACCTCCACGCTGTGCGCCCGCCCCTGGACGTGCAGCCGCTCCAGCGACGCGGCCAGCTCATCGGTGATCCAGCGCGGTTCGCGGCCCGCCGTGCACTCCCGCACCACCCGCGCGAAGCAGGCGTCGGCGGTGGTGGTCCACGCCAGCCGGTTGCGCAGGGCCTGGCGCATGCTGCGGCTCACCCGGACCTCGTCGACCAGGACGATCGCCCGCGGGTCCGGCGAGCACCACGCCACCGTGTAGGGGTCCCCCTCACCGAGCAGGCGCACCTGTCCCGCCTCCACCCGGTCGGCGAAGAAGGCCTCGTTGAACAGGGCCTGCTCCTCGGTGGGGGCGGGGAAGGGGTACAGGCCCGCCCGCTGGGCGTCGGCGATGCTCTGCGGGCCGATGTCGGCGCAGAAGGCGATGGGCCCCTCGGCCGGCGCCTCCGACAGGTCGAGCTCCTTCCAGCGGGACATCAGGCGCCTCCCAGGTAGCCGATGGAGGTGAGGTGGCGGATGTAGGAGTCGAGCATGTCCGCGTCCACGGGCGGGACACAGATCCCCGAGCCCTGGAGCGCCTTGTCCACGTTGTTCCTGGTGAACACGGGGAACGCGGTCTCCAGGTACATCTCCGCCACGCTCATCTCCCCGGTCGCGCAGCGGTCCACGAACAGCGGGACGAACGGCGCCATGGGGTGGCCGGGCCGCTCGACGGCGAGCGTGACCAGCTCCTCGATCCACTCCTCCCACGGGACCTCCTCGACCGGGTGGCCGTGCGCCCGGAGCCGGTCGGCCAGCAGGGAGATGTTCGCCTTGCCGGGGTTGGTCAGGTGGTAGACCTCGCCCTGGAGCGGGGCGGTGCGGGCGATGTGCGCCAGGGCCGCGGCGTACCGGTCGGCGGGCGTGTAGTCCAGGGGCAGCTCGGCCACCGGGCATTTGCCCGTGTCCACGATGAACCTCTTGACCGCGCACATCTCCGTCGCCGTGTTCCAGGCCCCCGAGACGGTGTCGCCGGAGATGTCGGCGGCGCGGAAGACCGACACCGCGAGCCCCTGGCGGGCCGCCTTCTGCAGCATGCGCTCGGCGACCCACTTGGTCTCCACATAGCCCACCGACAGGTGGTCGGGGTGGGCGAGCGGGGTGTCCTCGGTGACGTGCCGCACCCCGGCCGTGCCGTAGCCGGAGACCACCGCCATGGTGGACACGTAGTGGACGGGGATGTTGCGGTAGCGGGTCGCCAGCCGCAGGATCTCCCGGGTGCCCTCGACGTTGGCCCCGCGCAGCCGGGAGTAGGGGTAGACGAAGTTGACCTCCCCGCCCGGGTGGTGGACGGCGTCGACGGTGCGCGCCAGGCGGTCGAAGTCCTCCTCGGACAGGCCGAGCCGCGGCTCGGCCAGGTCGCCGGGCAGGGGCACGATGCGCTCGGCGACCCCGGGGGCCGTCAGGTCGTCCGGGAAGTAGGCGCGCGCGTTGGCGCGGATGCGCTCCAGGGCGTGCTCCCCGCTCCCGGCCCGCACCAGGCAGTGCACCCGCGCGCCGGTGGTGGCCAGCAGCTCGCGCAGCAGGTGCGCTCCGAGGAAGCCGGTCGCCCCGGTGAGGAGGATCTCCCCGGGGTCGCTCCGGCGCGGGGCGGGCCCTTCGGGGTCGCGCCGGACCTCCACCCCGGGCTCGGCCTCGGCCTCGAACTCCTCGGCGGTGAGCCCGCGCCCGCCGTCGAGCCGCCCGGCCCGGGCCTCGCGCACCGCCCCGGCGAACGACCGCAGCACCGGCTCCTGCAGCAGGACCCGGATGAGCGGGCGCACCTGGGTGATGGGCACCGAGAAGGCGGCGCGGACCTTGGCGGTCAGCTCCGAGGCGAGGATGGAGTCGCCGCCCAGTGCGAAGAAGTCCGCGTCCGGGCCGACCTCCCGCACCCCCAGGACCTGCTCCCACAGGCGCGCCATCCCGCGCTCGAACCCGCTCGCCGACGCGTCCGCGGACGCCGGTTCGGAGGGCGCCGTGTCGGAGGGCGCCTCGGGGACGGGCAGGCGGGCGCGGTCGACCTTGCCGCTGGGGTGCAGCGGCAGCGCGCCGAGCCGGACGAACACCTCGGGCACCATGTGCGCGGGAAGGGCGCGGCCCAGCTCCTCGCGCAGCGCCGCCTCGGCCTCGGCGGCGCCGGGCGCCCCGGCGGCCGGGGTGTAGTAGGCGGCGAGCACGGTGCGGCCGCCGCGCTCGACCGCGTTCACCGCGCCGGCGCCCACCGCGGCGCACCCGCCGAGCGCCGCCTCCACCTCGTCCGGCTCGACGCGGAAGCCGCGGATCTTCACCTGCCGGTCGGCGCGCCCGGCGATCTCCAGGTCCCCGGCGGCGTTGATGCGCCCCAGGTCGCCGGTGCGGTACAGGCGCGCGCCGGGCGCGGCGCCGGGCTCGTCCCGGAACCGCTCCCGGGTCAGGTCGGGGCGCCCGGCGTACCCGCGCGCGACGCCCGCCCCGCCGATCCACACCTCGCCGGTCCGGCCGTCGGCCACCGGGCGCAGGTCCGCGTCGAGCACCCGCACCTCGGTGCCGGGCAGCGGCCGGCCGACCGGGGCCGGGGCGCCGGGGCGCAGGTCGTCGGGGGTGATCGTCTTGACGCAGGTCGTGATGGTGGTCTCGGTGAGGCCGTAGGCGTTGACCAGGCGGACCCCGGGGAGCAGGCGCAGCGACCGCAGGCAGTCGTCGGCGGGGACGGCCTCCCCGCCGACGATCGCCAGGCGCAGGCCGGGCGGGACGGGGGCGCCCGACTCCAGCGCGTCGAGCACGCGGTGCCAGTAGAGGGGGGTCAGGTCCATGACGGTGACCCCGTGCGCGGCCAGGCGGCCGGGCATCTCGCTGGGCGCCCACGCGGTCTCGGGGAGCACCAGGGCCGCCCCGGAGACCAGGGCGACCGCCATCTGCTCGATGGAGGTGTCGAAGGACAGCGCGCCGAACTGCAGCACCCGGTCCTGCGGAGTGATGCCGTACTCGGCCGCCGCCGCGCCGCTCAGGTGCGCCAGGGAGCCGTGCTCGACCTGCACGCCCTTGGGGGCCCCGGTCGAGCCGGAGGTGAAGACGAGGTACGCGAGGTCGCCGGGGCACGGCGCCGGTCCGGGGTTCTGGGCCCCTGCGGGCGGCGGCTCGGCGGCGGCGCCCACGGTCACCCGGGGCAGGTGTCCGAGCCCGGCGGGGAGCGCGGGCGCGCCCTCGGCCGCCACGACGGCCGCGCAGCCGGACTCCCGGGCGAGCAGTTCCAGCCGCGCGTCCGGGGTGCCGTACTCGACCGGCAGGTAGACCGCCCCGGCCTTGAGGGCGCCGAGGAAGGCGGTCACGCTGTCCACGCCCCGCTCCAGGCGGACCATGGCGACCGCGCCCCGCCCCGCCCCGGCGGCGGCCAGGCGGACGGCCAGGTCGTCGGAGGCCGCGTCGAGCTCCCGGTAGCTCACCTGCCGCCGCCCGTGCACCAGGGCGACCGCGTCGGGATGCGCCCGGGCCCGCCGCCGGAACATCTCCGGCACCCCCGCGCGGGCAGGTGGCCCCGTACGGACAGGGGGTGCGGTATCGGTCCGATCGCTGCGCAATTCCGCCTCCAGAACTCCGGTACCCGTACCGGGCACGGGCCGCCCGGCCGCATGCCATGCAAGGCCAGGAGACGGGCGCGGCACACCCCTAGTGCTCCCCTATCCGGCGCCGACGGTGGCGGACCCGCCCCCTACCGCGCACGCCCGGGCCGGACACGGGCCCGGGCCGCTGGCCTGTTCCGGCCAGGCCCCCCGCGGGGGCCCACGGGGGCGTGCGCCGCTCAGGCCGGGAAAGGTCCGCAACCCTCCGCGGGGGCCCAGGTCAGGTCGGTCCCCAGGGGCGTCGCCGGGCCCCGGGCGGCCGGCCCGGTCCGGGTTAGCATGCGGCGACGGTCAAGGGCCCGCCCTCCGTCCCTCCCCCGCAGGACCGCGCCGCGCGGCAACAGGAGCTGACGATGGAGTCGACCGCACGCGAGACCGAGCTCGGGATCCTCACCGGACTGCTGACGGAGTGCGGCGGCGGTGCCGGCCGGATCGGCATGGTGATGGGGCCGCCGGGGTTCGGCAAGACACGGCTGCTGAACGCCTTCGCCGGCGCGGTCGCCGACCGGGGGCTGCCGCTGGCGGCGGCGTCCTGCACGCGTGCCGACCGCCAGGTGCCGCTCGGCACGGTGCGCCAGATCGCCCAGGGGCTCGCCGCCCCGCCCGCCGACCTCGGCGCCCCCGACCTGGCCCACCGGCTGTGGGAGGCGCTGGCGGCGGGCGCCGCCGGCGGGGCGCTGGTGGTCGCCGTGGACGACGCCCAGCACGCCGACCCGCACTCGCTGGAGGTGCTCGAACACGTCGCGCACCGGTTGCGGGGCAGCCGGGTGCTGCTCCTGCTGGCGGCCGACGACGCCCCGGGCAGCGGCCGCCCCCACCGGGTGCTGGCCGACCTGGCGCACCACCCGCTGTGCCGGAGGGTCCGGCTGGCCCCGTGCTCGGCGGACGAGGTGGCGCGGATCTCCGTGCAGCTCCTGGGCCGGCCGATCGGCCCGGACGCGGCCCGGAACGTGCACCGGTGCAGCGGCGGCAGCCCCCTGCTCGTCCAGTCCCTGCTGGAGGACCTGGACGGGGCCGACGAACCGCCCGCCGCGCCGCGCGCCTACACCGCCTCCGTGGCGGCGCTGCTTCCGCGCCTGGGCCGCGCCCCGCTCGACGCGGCCCGTGCGGCCGCCGCGCTCGGCCGCTGGTCGGGGCCGGGCGCCGTGGCCGAGCTGCTGGGCGCCGAGGTGCCGGCGGCGGAACGCGCACTGGACCGGCTGGGCCGGGTGGGCCTGGCCGAGCGCGGCGTGCTCCGCCACCCGGCGGCGCGCGCCGCCGTGCGGGAGGAGATGGACCCGCGGGAGCGGCGCACCCTGGACACCCGGGCCGCCCGGCTGCTGCACCGCCGGGGCGCGCCCGCGGCGGATGTGGCCGAGGCCCTGCTCTCCGGCGCGGACACGGGGGCGGACTGGGTGCCCGGGGTGCTGCGGGAGGCCGCCGACCACGCGCTGGCCGCCGGGGACCCGCCGTTGGCCGCCCGGTACCTGCGGGCGGTGGTCGAGGGGGGCGGGGAGGGGGAGGACCCCGGTGCCGTCCTCGCCCTGGCCCGGGCCGAATGGCGGTCCAGCCCGGCGGCCGCGGCGGCGGTCGCCCTGTCGCTGCCGACGTGGGACCTCCCGCTGCCCCCCGCGGACCTGCGGTGGCTGCTGGAGCTGGCGCTCTGGCACGGGCGCACCGACCGGGCGGCCCAGGCCCGGCGGGCGCTGGAGCGGGCGCCGGCCGCGGCCGGGCCGTGGGTCGCGGCCACCCACCCGGAGCAGGAGGAGCGGCCGGGTCCGCCGACCGCCGCTCCCGGCGCCGGGGGCGGCGCGGCCGCCGTGCTCGCCCGCCTCCTCGGCTCGGGGTCGGCCGAGGGGGTGGACGGCGTGGCGCCGCTGCTGCGCTCGGAAGGCCTCGGCGGGGAGGACGCCGCCGGGGTCGAGGCCGCCCTGTCCTGCCTGGTCCACGCCGGCCGTGAGGCCGAGGCCGCGGAGCTCGCCGCCGTCCTGCACCACCGTGCGGACCGGCGCGGGTCGGCGACGTGGAGCGCGGTGCTCGGGGCGCTGCGGGCGCGGATCGCGGTGCGCCTCGGCGACCTGCCGGAGGCGGCCCGCCTCGCCCAGGCCTGCATGGACGCGGTGCCGCCGCGCGGGCTGGGGGTCTTCGCCGCGGTCCCGATCGCCGCGCTGGTGGAGGCCCAGACCTGGCGCGGGCGCCTGGAGGAGGCCGAGCGGTGCCTGTACCACCCGCTGGCGCCGACGACGCTGCGGACCCGGTACGGGCTCTCCTACCTGGCCGCCCGGGCCCGGTTCGCGCTGGCGGCGGGGCGGCCCCGCTCGGCGCTGGAGGACTTCCGGGCCTGCGGGGAGCGGGTGCGGTCCTGGGGGCTGGACACGCCGGCGCTGGTGCCCTGGCGGGACGGGGCGGCCGAGGCGCTGGCGGCGCTGGGCGACCGCGAGGGGGCCCAGACGCTGGTGGAGGAGCAGCGCGCCCTGAACGCGCCCCGCACGGCGCGGGTGCGCGCCCGCGAGCTGGTGGTGCTCGCGCAGACCCGGGAGGCGGCGCTGCGCCCGCCGCTGCTGCGGGAGGCGGTGGAGCTGCTGCAGGGCGGCGACGCCGCGCTGGACCTGTGCCGGTCGCTGGCCGACCTCGGCCTGGCCATGTCGGCGCTCGGGGAGGCCGAGCGGGCCCAGGCCTTCGCCGAGCAGGCCGACCGCCTCGCCCACCGGTGCGGGGCCGAGCCGCTCCGCCGCTCGGTGGCGGGGGTGCTGCACCGCCCGGTCGCCGAGGAGGCGCACCCGGCCGGACCGCGCTGCGGGGGCGGTCTGAGCCCGACCGAGCGCCGGGTGGCGGCCCTGGCGGCGCTGGGCTACACCAACCGCGAGATCTCCCGGAAGGCGCACATCACGGTGAGCACGGTGGAGCAGCACCTCACCCGCGCCTACCGCAAACTCGGCGTGAAGGGCCGGGCCGAGCTGTCCCCGACCCTGACGATGCCGGTCCCGGGCGACCCGTCCCCCGCCGACCCGGCGTGCCGGTGACGATCGCGGCCCCGCGGGGGGCTCAGAGCACGGCCGAGCGCCATGCCTGGTCGTCCGCCGCCAGGAGGCGGTCGCGGACCCCGGGCGGGGGCGGGGGCGCCGTGTCGCCGGGCGCGCGCAGGCAGGACGCGGCCATCAGGTGGCCGAGCCGGAGCCGCTCCCGGACCGGCAGGCCCCGAAGCAGGCCGGACAGGAACCCCGCAGCGAAGGCGTCCCCCGCGCCCACCGGTTCGACGACCTCGGTCTTGAGCGCGGGCACGCGCACCCGGTCGCGGCCCGTGAAGCACACCGCGTCGTCGCCAGCGTCCTTGACCACCAGCAGCGGCACCCCCGGAAGCAGGGCCCGGACCTCCTCGGCGCCTCCGGCGCCCCAGAGCCGGGCCGCCTCGTCGGCGCCCACGAACACCGCGTCGGCCGCGGCCGCCAGCTCCAGCAGGCGCGGCGCCGCCCGCTCGGCGCTCCACAGCGCCGGGCGGTGGTTGACGTCGAAGGAGACCAGCGGGCCGCCGTGCGGGCGGTCCGGCGCCAGCAGCCGGTCCATCAGCGCCGAGCACCCCGGCGACAGCGCCGGGGTGATGCCGGAGGCGTGCACCAGGTGGGCCCCCTCCGGCAGCCGGGTCCGCGGGCCCATCGCCGAGGCGGCCGATCCGGTCCGGTAGTAGTGCACCCGGCTCCCGGCCGGGTCGGGGTCCTTCAGGTACAGCCCGGTGGGCCGGGCCGGATCGACCTCGACGGCGGCGGTGTCCACGCCGCGCGCCCGCAGCTCCGCGGCGACCATCCGCCCGAACGGGTCGTCGCCCAGCCGCCCGGCCCACGCCGCCCGGTGCCCCAGCGCGGCCAGCCCCGAGGCGACGTTGGCCTCGGCGCCGCCCGCGCCGACCGCGAGGTCTCCCCCGCGGTCGGCGGGCGCGCCGTCGGCCGGGGTCAGCACGGCCATGGTCTCCCCGACGCACACGGCCTCGGGACCGCCCGTCCGCCCCACCCGCGCCCCTTCCTGTCCCGGCCTGCGCACACCTGTGTCTCCGCGATACGGAAGGCACACCTTAACGGCGGGCGGGAGCCGCTTTCCACGGGTCGGGGCGAGGGCGCCGCGCTGCACAACGCTGAAGGGCGGATCCTATCGGCGGCCGGGATCAGCCGACTCTGCGGATGCCGGCGATGTGCGCCTGGTAGTAGTCGGCCAGCCGCACGACCTGCACGGTCTTTCCGGAGCTGGGCGCATGCACCATGCGGCCGTCCCCCAGCAGGATGCCCACGTGGGAGGGGCCGGAGTAGAAGAAGACCAGGTCCCCCCGGGACGCGTTCGCGCGTGCCACCGGGGTGCCGCGGCGGTACTGGTCGTGGGTGGTGCGGGGGAGGGTGCGCCCCGCCTTTCCGTAGGCCCAGGTGACGAGCCCGGAGCAGTCGAAGGCGTTCGGTCCGGCGGCGCCGTACCGGTAGGGCTTGCCGACCTGGTCGAGCGCGTGCCCGACCGCCGTGCGCGCGACCGTCGAGGCGGGCGCGGCCGGGGCGGCCACCGCCTCGGTGGCGCCGAGGACGAGCAGCGCCGATAAGAGGGTCGTCGCCCGGGCCGCGGTGCCCGGACGCCGACCACCGGTACTTCGATGAGTGATCTTCTCGTAACACAGGGTAGTTATCCGCACCATGCGGGTCCTCATGCTCATCACCGCTCCCCCTTCGGGTGCGCTCGGGTCCCGGCCCGCGCCCAACGGCGGGGCCGCACGGCCTAACGGAAGCACACCGTGGGCCGGGTTTCGGAGCACTCCTATGGCGCTGGCGTGTCGTCCTAAAATCCTGGCCAGGATCGCGCCATCCGGGATTGGCACGGCGGCGGACCGGGCAACAGGGGCCTCACGCCCCGTTCACGGGAGGACCGTGCCGCCCCTCCTCGCCGTTGATCTCGGGAAAGTCGGGGTAATACCGGCGAGTATTACCCCGACTTTCCCGAGATCAACGGGGGGCGGCCGGGGCCCGCAGAGTTCCACCACGCCAGCGGACACGACCGGGGCGGGCAGGGCACCGATTGACCTCAACCGGACTTCAGGATCCAGGGTGGAGTCCATGGACCTGAACGAGCAGCACGCGATCGAGGACCTGGTCGCCGCGCACACCCGGCTGTGGATCGACCACGACATGGACGCCTGGGGCGCGTACTTCACCGAGGACGCCGACTTCATCACCCACCGCGGGCTGTGGTGGCGCACGCGGGCCGAGAACGTCGACGGGCACAAGGACGTGCCCGCCTCCGTCCTCGCGCAGAAGGCGGACTACACCCAGGAGGTGGCGAGCGTCCGGGAGATCGCCCCGGACGTGGCCCTTGTCCACACCCTGTGGACATGGCCCGGGCACCGCCTTCCGGGCGCGCGCCCCGCCGAGGACCGCAGCGGGATCATCACGCTCGTCCTGGTCCGCCGCGACGGCGAATGGAGGATCCGCGCCGCGCACAACACCCGCGACAACGGCCGGGACGACTTCGCCCCGGAGGCAGCCGGGCCGTCCGGGACATCCGACGAGGGTGCCGCCCCTCGCGCTGAGGCCGGGGGCCGGATTCTGTCGGCATCCGAACCTACTCTCAATGCCCCGTCCCGCCCCTGAAATGAGTCTGTCCCGAGCCCTGAATCGCATCCCCTGACCGCACCCCTGGATGTGCGGAGGCCCGTGGCGGATCTCCTCCTACGGCTCCCCGGCCAGGCAGGCCTCGATCACCGTGGTCAGGCGCTCCACCAGGACGTCCGGTTCGAGGTCGTGGAGGGAGGTCGCCCCTTCGAGGCGGCGCACCAGGCCGACGCCGAGGAGCACCGACGCCACCAGGGACGCCCGCGCCCGGGCCTCCGGGCCGCCGATCGCCTCCGCCAGCGGGCCGATCACCGCGTTCTTCAGCCGCTCCTCGTGCACCGACTTCAGGTCCGGGTCGCCCGCCGAGTGCTCCAGGGCCCGCCCCAGCGGGGTGCCGCCGGCCAGGGTGCGGTACACGAGGTGCTCGGCGAGCCGCCGGGGCAGCCCCTCCCGGTCGCCCTCCACGATGCCCGGGAACGCAGCCTCCTCGGCGATGACCTCGGCCAGCAGGCCGCGCTTGGCCCCGAAGTAGCGGTTGATCAGGGCGACGTTCACCCCCGCGTGTGCGGCGATGCGGCGCGACGACACCGAGGCGTAGCCCTCGCTGGTGAACAGCTCGCGCGCGCTGTCCAGGATGCGCTGGCGCGTGGCCTCCCGGTCGCGCGCCCGCCCGGCGCACCCGCCCTCCTCCGGCCGCTCCATCGGCGCTTCTCCCCGTCCTGCCTCCGGTCCGTCGCCCTCATCGTCGCACGCGGCGCCGGCGTCCCTGCCGTCCCGGCTTGACAAGTCAACACTGTTTACTTATACCGGAGGGGAGAATCGGCCCTCCCCTCATCCCACGACCGGCCCGCCGCACGGCGGCCTCTGCGGCGTGCTCCGCGGCGTGCCCGCGCACGCCGACCGGGTGCGGGGCGGGCCCCGGCGTGTCCGGGCGGGGTCCCGTGCCCGGCGCGCACCGACGAGCGTCGAGGGGGAGAACGCGTTGGCAGAGCAGGCGATCACCGACCGGTCGGAGGCGGGCCGCCCTGTGGACCCGCCGGGCCCCCGCTACACCCGGCGCCAGGTGATCGAGATCCTCGCGGGCCTGATGCTCGCGATGCTGACGTCGATGCTCACCACCTCGATCGTGGGCACCGCGCTGCCGACGATCGTCGGCGAGCTGGGCGGACAGGACAAGCTCTCCTGGGTCGCCAGCGCCACCCTGCTCACGATGACCGCCTCCACCCCGCTGTGGGGCAAGCTCTCCGACATCTGGGGCCGCAAGCTGCTGTTCCAGACGGCGCTGGTGATCTTCATCGGCTCCTCGGTCGCCGCCGGGTTCGCCCAGGACATGTCGTGGCTGATCGGCGCCCGCTTCGTGCAGGGCATCGGCGCCGGCGGACTGGCCACCCTGCCCCAGGTCATCCTGGGCGACGTGGTCGAGCCCCGCGAGCGCGGCCGCTACGCCGGCTTCCTGGGCGCCGTCTTCGGCGTCTCGACCGTCGCCGGCCCGCTGCTCGGCGGGTTCCTCGTGGACAGCCCGCTCGGCTGGCGCTGGTGCTTCTTCATCACCGTGCCGGTCGCCGCGGCCGCCTTCATCACCATCCAGCGGCTGCTGCGGCTGCCCCGGCGCCCGCGCGGCGGCGCCCGCGTCGACTGGCAGGGCGCCTCGTGCATCGTCGGCGCCGCCGGCCTGGCCATGCTGGTGCTCAGCCTGGGCGGCAAGGAGTTCGACTGGAACTCCGCGCCCACCTACCTGATGTCGGCCGGCGCCCTGGTGCTCGCCGGGCTGGCGGTGGTGGCCGAACGCCGCGCCGCCGACCCGATCCTGCCCCCGCGGCTCTTCGCCGACCGCACCTTCGTGCTCTCGGCCGCCGCGTCGATGTGCGTGGGCATGGCGATGTTCGGGGTGATGATCTACTTCCCGCAGTACCTGCAGATCGTCAAGGGCATGAGCCCCACCGCCTCGGGCCTGATGACGCTGCCGATGGTGCTGGGTCTGCTCGCCGCCTCGGTCACCTCCGGCTTCCTGGTCAGCCGCACGGGCAAGTGGAAGCGCTACCCGGTCGCCGGCACGGTGCTGATCGGGGCCGGGTTCGGCGTGCTGTCCACCCTGGAGGTCGGGTCGTCGCTGGTCCTGGTCGGCGCCGGGGTCGGGCTGATCGGCCTGGGCCTGGGGCTGTCCATGCAGATCCTCATCCTGGCCGTGCAGAACGCGCTGCCCCGCGCCGACATGGCCGCCGCGACCTCGGCGGTGTCGTTCTTCCGCAACCTGGGCGGCGCGTTCGGGGTGGCGGTCTTCGGCGCGGTGATGACCGAGCGGCTCCACTCCGAGCTGGAGACGATGGCCCGGAACGCGGCCGAGGCGGCCGCCGAGGCCGAGGCGCAGGGGCTCCCGGCCCCGGAGACGCCGCAGCTGTCGGAGAAGGCGCTGGGGTCGCCCGACGCGATCCACGCCCTGCCCGCCGCCGTGCAGGACGGGGTGATCGAGGCCTTCAGCACCGCCATGCACCAGGTGTTCCTGCTGGGCATGCCGATCGCCGTGGTCGGGTTCGCGCTGGTGCTGTTCTTCCGGCAGGTCCCGCTGCGCTCCGGCCGCGGCTGAGAGCGGGACGGCGGGGAACCCGAGCGCGGTCGGTCCGGGGTCACGGCGTCGGCAGGGTCGTTCCGAGGGCGGTCAGGAGTATCAGGGCCGGGCCGCACACCAGCGTCAGGGCCCCCACGGCGGTGCAGACGGGGCGGACCCGGTCACGGACGAAGTCGGCGATGCGGTGCCGCAGGAGGGGGCGGCGCATCCGGGCCAGGAAGCGGTCGTCGGCGTGGGCGGGCCAACGGTCGCCCGGGCGCATCCGGCCCAGGGACAGGGCCCGCAGATGGGCGACCAGGTCGCGGTCCTGCTTGGGGACGGGGAAGTCGTCCCGGGTCAGGTGCGGCGCGAACATCTCCGGCACGGCCTCCGGCACAGAGTCCGGCACGGGCTCGGGCGAGGCGGGCGGCGGAGGCTGGGCAGCGATGATCTCGGGGCGCACGGCCGCGAGGCGCCGGATGAGGCGGGCCAGCTCGGCGTTCTGCCGGGCGTCCAGGCCCCGGGGGTCCTGGGGGCCGCGGGTGGTGGGCAGGTTGCGGGTTCGGGTCAGGGTCGCCATGGCGTGCTCCAGGTACGGGGAGTGCGGGTGCGAAGAGGAAGTGCAGAGGAGTGGTGCGGGCGCCGCCCCCTCCCGGTACGGCGCCCGCAAGGGGCCGTGCACTCAACCGCGCAGGGCGCGGGGTCAGCGCACGGCGAGTCCGGCGTGGGCGACGGCGGCGGCCAGGACGTCCGCGCAGCGGGTGCAGGTGCGCGCGTGGGCCTCGATGGTGCGCGAGCGCCGGTCGACCTCGGGTCGGACCTGGTGGAGCGGGGCGCGGAAGTACTCGGAGATCCCGAGGGCGGCGGCGCAGCGCGACGGGAGCGGGTGGCAGAAGACGGCGTTGATGAGCGGTTGTTCGGTGCCCCGGCCGCTGCGGAAGAACAACCAGCCCCGCCCGGTGTAGTCGTCGCGCAGCTGCGGGCAGGGGTGGCGATCGGTCAGCATCCCGCCTCCCCGGGCGGAAGGTGACGAGACAACGTGCACCTCGGGTCGGACACAGAGGATATTTGCACCGAGATTCACCTCACGGTGTAGTCATCAGATGACTCAATGGTGAAGTGCAAACTTCAGATTTTCAAGCTCGATTATGAAATCAACAGATCTTTTGATCGCTCTAGACTGTGGCCATGCCGTCACGCCGCTCACTCCATAGCCCGACCGTCCGGCTGCGGCGCCTCGCTGCCGAGATGCGGCGCGCTCGGCTCACCTCCGGCTACGCCCAGCTCGGCGACGCCGCGAAGGCCCTCGGCTGGTCGGGGCCCAAGCTGAGCAGGATCGAGGACGCCAAGACGAGGTTCATCAAGCCGGACGACATCGACCATCTGTGCGACCTCTACGAGATCAGGGACGGCGCTGCCCGCGAGGCGCTTCACGCGCTCGCGAAGCAGGCCAGGGAGCGAGGTTGGTGGTCCGAGTACAAGGACGTCTTCGGCGACAACGTTCTGCCGGACTTCGAGACCGAGGCATCGATGATCAGGGCCTATGAAGGGCTCGTGATCCCAGGCCTCCTCCAGACCGCCGACTACACGGAAGCCGTGTTCCGCGGAGGTCAGGCGCACCCGGACGACGTGGTCGAACGACACGTTGCTGCGCGCATGGAACGACAGCAGATCCTCAACCGCCACAGACCTCCGCACTTCTCCGCCGTCATCGACGAAGCCGCCCTCCGTCGACGGGTACGGGAACCCGAGGTCATGCGCGACCAGCTGGAACACCTGATGAACATGGCCACTCGGCACAACATCGACATCCAGGTTCTGCCGTTCGAGGCTGGTCCTCACGCTGCGACAACCGGCAGCTTTGCGATCATGGACTTTCCAAGTGAGATAGACCCCTCGATCGTGTACACAGAGACAGCCACCGGGCATGTCATCAGCGAAGGCGATGAAGCCGTCACGCGGTATGCCACCATCTTCGGGCATGTCCAGGCTGCAGCTCTGCGTGCGTCCGAATCGGTCGCCTTCATCAATCAGCTACTGGCCCAAGAGAGTGACCACCCATGAGCGAGACCACCCCGCGCCCGCTGGTCTTTCGGAAGAGCAGCTACAGCGCCAACAGCGCGAACTGCGTCGAGGTCGGCGAAACCGCAGCAGCTCAGAGCGTTGCCGTGCGGGACTCTAAGACCCCGACAGGACACCTCTCGTTCGCGGCCTCCGAGTGGCAGGCGTTCCTCGTGGACGTGAAGTCAGACAAGATCTGACCGCAACTGTCTTGCGTTCCGGTGGAGGGAACATGGAACAGCTCGCCTGGCACACCTCTACGTACTCCCCAAACGGTTCTAACTGCGTCGAGGTCCGGGAGCACGCCTACGGTGCAAACGTCCGGGACACCAAGCACAGGGACGCCGACCACCTCTCCTTCCCCGCCTCTGAGTGGCAGGCCTTCCTGGCCGGCGCCCTGTCTGACCAGCTCTAGTCCCCCATCACAGAAGCACACGGCCCCGGACGCCCTCCGGGACCGGTGTATGTCCGGTCCTCCGGGGGACCCTGCGCCGCTCGTGGCGCTCGGCAGTGCGGACGATCGACTCCGCCCACCTGTGTCCTCAGCCTGACCGAAGGGGACCGGTCTCGGAGGGAGGTGACGGGGAAAGGCCCTACAGGTAGCGGCGGAAACCCTGGGCGGAGTCGTCGAAGCCGAGGGCGCGGTAGAACCCGTGCGCCTCCTGCCGCCCGTCGTGGGAGAGCAGTTCCACCTTGTAGCAGCCGGCGCGGGAGGCCCGGTCCAGGGCGTCGTCCATCAGGGCGCGGCCGACCCCCGCGCGCCGACACGCGGCGTCCACCACCACGTTGTCGACGATCGCCCAGGGCTGGGCGTCGTGGGTCAGGCCCGCGACCACCATCAGGTCGAGGGTTCCGATGATCTGCCCGCGGCGCTCGGCCACCAGCACCGAGCGGTCGGGGTCGCCCTCCATCCGGGTCCACGCGCGCACGGCGGCCGAGGACATGCGGACGGTGCCGCCCTGCGCAGGCCGCCCGTCGCCGAGTTCGCGCAGGAGCCGCAGGATGGCGCCCAGGTCGGACCGAATGGCGGTGCGGATCATCATGGCTCAGGCATGGTAGCCGACCGGGGTGGACACATCCGACGTCGGCCCGCATACCGGGACGAACAAGGCCGGGGTCGGGGCGTGGAGCCCCGACCCCGGACCGACATGAGCCAACCCGGCGTCGATCAGGGCTTGATGATGCGGACCCCCTCGTTCTGCTCGGCGTCCTGCTGCGGCTGCTGCGGCTTCTGCGGCGCGGCGGGACGCTGGTGCACGGCGGTCGTGCCGGGGTCGTCCTGCTCGGCGACGGGCGCCGGGCGGCCGGCCTGCTGGGCCGCGGCCTCGGGCGGGGCGGGCACGTTGTAGCGCGCCCCCTGCGGGGTCGGCTGCGGCGCAGCGGGGCGCTGCTGGCCCTGCTGCCCCTGCTGCCCCTGCTGCCCCTGCGGCTGCTGGGGCTGCGCGGCCTGCTGCCCCTGCTGCCCCTGCTGCTGGGACTGCGGACGGGCGGCCTGCTGGGCCGTGGCGGGGTCGATCTTGACCGTCTCCTCGTCGGGCGCCTGCTGGCCCTGCTGGGACTGCTGGCCCTGCTGGGACTGCTGAGCCGGCCGGGCCTGCTGGCCCTGCTGCCCCTGCTGCGGCCCCGTCCCCTGCCGGGGAGCGGCCTGGGGCGCGGCCGGGGCCTTGCCTTCGGTCTTGCCGGGCTCGGCCTTGGCGGACGCGGAGGCGGAGTCGCCCTGCTCCCCCTTGGCGGGCTCGGCCGCGGCCGACTGCCCCGGCTTGTGCTGCTCCGGCTTGTGCTGCTCGGGCTTGTGCTGCTCGGGCTTGGACTGCTCGGCCTTGGGCTGCTCCGGCTTCGCCGCCTGGCCCGCCTTCGGCTCGGGCTTGGCGGACTCGGCCCCGTCCTCGCCGTTCTCCTCCCCCTCAGGGGTGTCGGGCTCCAGCGGCCCCGCGCTCTTCTCGGCCTGGAGCAGCTCGGCGAGGGTCTGGTGCATGTCGCCCAGGCGGCGCACCGCCTCGCCGTGGGTGGCGGTCAGGGTGGCCAGTCGGCGGTCGGCGGTGTCGTTGATCCGCTTGGCGCGCGCGTCGGCCTCGCCGACCTTGCGCTCGGCGTCCTTCTCGGCCTGCGAGCGGATCTGCTCGGCCTCCTGCTTGGCGGTGGAGACCAGGTCGTTGGCCTCGGAGCGGGCGCTGGAGAGCACGCGGTCGGCGTGCTCGTCGGCGTCCTTGCGGGCCTTGGCGGCGTCCTCCTCGGCCTTGGTGCGGATCCCCTCGACCTCTTCGTCGATCTTGGCCCGCTTCTCCTTGGCCTCCTCCTCCGCTATACGCAGGATGGTGGCCATCCGCTCGCTGATCTGCTCGTGCTCGGGCTTGACCGCGGCCTTCTCCTTGGCCTCGGCCAGTTCCCGGCGGAGCTGCTCCAGCTCGTCGTGGGCCCGGGCCAGCCGCTCCTGCAGATCCCGGATGTGGTTGTGGTTGCGCACCACGAAGTCGTCGACCTGGCGCTTGTCGTAGCCCTTGCGGGCGCTCGGGAACGCCTCCTCGCGCAGGAGGTTCGACACGATGTCTGAGTTCTGCTCGTTCATGTCCTAATCAACCGGGTTGGCGGCATGTCGGGGAAGGGTGACCCGCCCCCATCGCCCATCTTGCCCATTACGCCCGGATCACGCATCAGCGACATTCACATCTCGCCTATCGAGGGCCGGGGCAGGGCGTCGGCGGGGGTCCGAGCCGTATGCGTCGTATGCGAAGAGTGGCCTGGTGAACACCGGGAGGCGACCACGGTAGCCCTCGGTACCAGTGCGGCTCAATAGCCGGGTCCGACAGGTCTGCGTGCTCACCGCCCGCCGCATTACTAAGGTATTCGCGATCGGCGCCGCGCGGGGCCGGAGTCGGCGATCGACCGGCGGCGCGGGCCTGGGAGGGAGATCACGATGGCGGAGGCGGCGGCCCCGGGAGCGATGGTCGGCAAGGCGCCCTTCGGCGCCCCGTCGGTGCACGAGGAGGCCTGGATCGCACCGGGCGCGGTGGTCGTGGGCCGGGTGCGCATCGGTGCGCACAGCAGCGTCTGGTACGGCTCGGTGGTGCGCGCCGACACCGAGGACATCATCATCGGCGAGCGCTGCAACGTGCAGGACCAGTGCGGACTGCACTCCGACCCCGGCGAGCCCGCGGTGCTTCAGGACCGGGTCAGCCTCGGGCACCAGGCGATGGTGCACGGGGCGGTGGTCGAGCAGGGCGCGCTGATCGGCATCGGCGCACGCGTGCTCGGCGGCGCCCGGGTCGGCGCCGGGGCCCTGGTGGCCGCCGGCGCCCTGGTCCCCCCGGGCAAGACGGTGCCCCCGGGGACCCTGTGGGCGGGGGTGCCCGGCAAGGTCGTCCGCGAGCTCACCGAGGAGGACCGCGCGGTGTTCGCCGAGACGCCCGAGAAGTACGCGCGCTACGCGCGGATGCACCGCGAGGTCGTCTGGAACGAGGACGGAACGGGGCCGCACGCGGGCCCGTGAGCGTGTGCGGAGGGGGCGCCGAGGGGTCCGTACGGGCCCCTCGGCGCCCCTTCCGGGAGGGGACACCGTCCCCGGTGACTAGGGGCCGAATGGTCCTTCCGGGTCATGCGGCGCGAGGCTACCCGGGCGTAGCCTGTGGGACACTGCCGGCCCCTTGGAGGTGCGCGCATGGAGCCCCACATCGATGCGCGCCTGCAGGACGGGGACGCCCTGGAGGAGATCGAGCTCTACGCCGACGTGCTCATCGCCGCCGCCGGGGCCGAGCGGCCGCTGAGCACCGACGAGCTCGACCGCGTCCTGGGCGTGCACCCGCGGGCGCCGCGCGCCGCGACGAGCGCGGGGGCGGCGCCCCCGGGCCGTTCCGCCCGGTCGCGCCGCCCCCGCAAGAGCGCCCCTGAGAGCCGCTAGGCGTTCTCCTTCTCCGGCTCGGCCTGGCCGCCGTCGGGCCCGGAGTCCCCGCCCTTGATCGAGCGCAGGAGCAGCTGGGAGACGTCGACGACCTCCAGCGACTCCTTGGCCTCGCCCTGGGACTTCTTCTCGTTGATCGCGTCCCCGAGCATCACCTGGCAGAAGGGGCACGCGGTGGAGACGGTGTCGGGGTTCGTGGTCAGCGCCTCGTCCACCCGCTCGGTGTTGATGCGCTTGCCGAGCTTCTCCTCCATCCACATGCGGGCACCGCCGGCGCCGCAGCAGAAGCCGCGCTCCTTGTGCCGGTGCATCTCCTGGGTCTTGACCCCCGGCACCTGGGCCATGATGTCCCGCGGCGGGGTGTAGACCTTGTTGTGCCGCCCCAGGAAGCACGGGTCGTGGTAGGTGATGTTCTCCTCGATCGGCGTGACCGGGGTCAGGCGCCCCTCGTCCACCAGCTTGGCCAGCAGCTGGCTGTGGTGCACCACCTCGTACTCGCCGCCGAGCTGCGGGTACTCGTTGCCCAGGGTGTTGAAGCAGTGCGGGCAGCTGGCCACGATCTTGGTGGCGCCGACCTCGTTGAGCGTCTCCACGTTCTGCTGGGCCAGCATCTGGAAGACGTACTCCATGCCCAGGCGGCGGGCCGGGTCGCCGGTGCAGGCCTCCATGCCGCCGAGCACGGCGAACTTGACGCCCGCGGTGTGCAGCAGCTCGGCGATGGCCTTGGTGGTCTTCTTGGCGCGGTCCTCAAGGGCGCCGGCGCAGCCCACCCAGAACAGGTACTCGGTGCCCTCGGGAAGGGCGTCCTCGACGACCGGCACCTCGAAGTCGAGCTCGGAGACCCAGTCGAGGCGCTTGTCCTCGGCCATGCCCCACGGGTTGCCCTTGTTCTCCAGGTTCTTGAGCAGGGTGTTGGCCTCGGAGGGGAAGCTCGACTCGATCATCACCTGGTAGCGGCGCATGTCGAGGATGTGGTCGATGTGCTCGATGTCGACCGGGCACTGCTCGACGCAGGCGCCGCAGTTGGTGCAGGACCACAGGACGTCGGGGTGGATGACCCCGCCCTCCTCCTCGGTGCCCACCAGCGGCCGCTCCAGCAGGGCGAGCACGTCGGTGCCGGCGTGCGCGGCGTCCTCCTTGGCCTTCTCCTCCAGCACCTCGGGGGTCAGGCCCTGCATGAGGTAGGGGGCCTTGGCGTAGGCGTGCTCCCGCAGGTCCATGACCAGCTTCTTGGGCGAGAGCGGCTTGCCGGTGTTCCAGGCCGGGCACTGCGACTGGCACCGGCCGCACTCGGTGCAGGTAGTGAAGTCGAGCAGGCCCTTCCAGGTGAAGTCCTCGATCTTGCCGGCGCCGAACGGGTCCTCGTCGGGGTCGGCCTCCTCGAAGTCGAGCGGCTTCTGCCCGGTCTTGTCCATCATCGGCTTGGCCGCGCCGAGCGCGGGCGAGCCGTCGGTGTTGCGCTTGAAGTAGATGTTGACCGGCGCGGTGAAGCGGTGCCAGCCCACGCCCATGGTCAGGACCAGGGCCAGCACCATGAAGAAGACCCACGAGATGATCAGCTTGAACGCGGCCACCAGGGCCAGGCCCGGCTCGCTCGGCGGCAGCACCGCGCCCACGGCGTGCGAGAGCGGGGTGGCCCAGACCGGGAACGGGAAGTCGCCGAGGGCCACCTTGAAGCCGCGGATCACGAAGATGCTGACGAGCAGCAGGAAGATGTAGGACTCGACGTAGTACGCCTGCCAGCTGCGGGAGTTGTCGAAGCGCGAGGCGCGGCCCAGGCGCTTGGGGTTCTTGATCTGGCGGTAGACCGCCAGGCCGGTGATCGCGACCAGGCTGACGCCGGCGATCACCTCGATGGCCAGGCCGTAGATCGTCCAGTCGTGGATCAGCGGCAGGTGGAAGTGCGGGTCCCAGACCTCCCCGTGCGCCTCGGCCACGGTGAAGACCAGCAGCGGGAACGACACCATGACGAACCAGTGCGCCACGCCGACCCAGCGCCACTTGAGCATGCGCGTGTGCCCGAGCGACTCGATGAGCATGGTCGTCAGGCGCTTGCCGAAGGGCCCCTTGCGGTCCTTCTCCACCGGTCGGCCGACGCCCACGGTCCGCACCATTTGGCGGATGCCAAAGGCGAACAGGGCGACCCCGACCACGGCGAAGAGGGTCGTCACGACCCCCAGAACGATGTAGAGCATCGCCCGCGGCCTCCCAATCCTGCTGTCGTGGTCAACAACCCCGGCGCGCCACACACCGGGTCCCAACAGATGTTACTAGCGAGTAATGGCGCGCTCGGCACCGACCCGCTCCGATCGTCCCGCCCCCGGGGTCGAGCGCCTCCCCCGGATCCGCCAATGATCCACCAAAACATCGCCGAGGCGGGAACAAGCACACCGCCCCCCGCGTTGCACGGATTGCGGTCGAACTTGAGTCGAGGGCACTCAAGTGATTTGACAGCCGACGCCGGACGAAGCAAACTTTCGCCCGTAAGACTCAACTTTGACGGAGGACGTACTCATGGCACGTGCGGTCGGTATCGACCTGGGAACGACCAACTCGGTCGTCTCGGTCCTGGAGGGCGGCGAGCCCACGGTGATCGCGAACGCCGAGGGCGCGCGGACCACCCCGTCCGTCGTCGCCTTCGCCAAGAACGGCGAGGTGCTCGTCGGCGAGGTCGCCAAGCGCCAGGCGGTCACCAACGTCGACCGGACCATCCGCTCGGTCAAGCGCCACATCGGCACCGACTGGAAGACCACGGTCGACGACAAGGACTTCAACCCCCAGCAGATCAGCGCCTTCGTGCTGCAGAAGCTCAAGCGCGACGCCGAGGCCTACCTGGGCGAGGAGGTCACCGACGCGGTCATCACCGTCCCGGCCTACTTCAGCGACTCCCAGCGCCAGGCCACCAAGGAGGCCGGCACGATCGCGGGCCTGAACGTCCTGCGCATCATCAACGAGCCCACCTCCGCGGCGCTGGCCTACCACCTGGAGAAGGAGGACGAGGCCACGATCCTGGTCTACGACCTGGGCGGGGGCACCTTCGACGTGTCCCTGCTGGAGGTCGGCGACGGGGTGGTCGAGGTCAAGGCCACCAACGGCGACAACCACCTGGGCGGCGACGACTGGGACCAGGCCGTGGTGGACTGGCTGGTCGAGCGGTTCAAGAACGCCAACGGCGTGGACCTGTCCAAGGACAAGATGGCGCTGCAGCGGCTGCGCGAGGCCGCCGAGAAGGCCAAGATCGAGCTGTCCAGCTCCAGCGAGTCGGCGATCAACCTGCCCTACATCACCGCTTCGGCGGAGGGGCCGCTGCACCTGGACGAGAAGCTCACCCGCGCCGAGTTCCAGCGCCTGACCGGCGACCTGCTGGAGCGGACCAAGGCGCCGTTCCACCAGGTCATCAAGGACGCCGGGATCGGCGTGGACAAGATCGACCACGTGGTCATGGTCGGCGGCTCGACCCGGATGCCCGCGGTGGTGGAGCTGGTCAAGGAGCTGACCGGGGGCAAGGAGCCCAACAAGGGCGTCAACCCCGACGAGGTCGTCGCGGTGGGCGCGGCGCTGCAGGCCGGTGTGCTCAAGGGCGAGGTCAAGGACGTCCTGCTGCTGGACGTGACCCCGCTGTCGCTGGGCATCGAGACCAAGGGCGGCGTCTTCACCAAGCTCATCGAGAAGAACACCACGATCCCGACCAAGCGCTCGGAGATCTTCACGACGGCCGACGACAACCAGCCGTCCGTGCAGATCCAGGTCTACCAGGGCGAGCGCGAGATCGCCCAGTACAACAAGAAGCTGGGCGTCTTCGACCTGTCCGGCCTTCCGCCGGCGCCGCGCGGCGTGCCGCAGATCGAGGTCACCTTCGACATCGACGCCAACGGCATCGTCAACGTGACCGCCAAGGACCTGGGCACGGGCAAGGAGCAGTCGGTCACCATCTCGGGCGGCTCGGCGATGTCCAAGGAGGACATCGACAAGATGGTCCGCGAGGCCGAGGAGTACGCCGAGGAGGACCGCAAGCGCCGCGAGGAGGCCGAGGTCCGCAACAACGCCGAGTCCCTCGTCTACCAGACCGAGAAGGTCATCAAGGACAACGAGGACAAGATCCCGGCGGACGTCAAGTCCGAGACCGAGGGCGCGCTCGGCGAGCTGAAGCAGGCCCTGGAGGGCACCGACATCGAGGCGATCCGCTCGGCGAGCGAGAAGGTCGCGCTGGCCAGCCAGAAGATCGGCTCGGCCATCTACGGCCAGCAGGGGGGCGCCGAGGGTGCCGCCGACGCCGCCGACGCCTCCGCCGACGGCGCGCAGCAGGAGGACACCGACGTCGTCGACGCCGAGATCGTCGACGAGGAGAACGGCAAGCGCGACGGCAACGCCTGAGCGGCGTCGGACTCTTCGAGGCAAGGAGGCGCAGCCAATGGCGCTGCCTGAGAACGAGAACGGCAACGAGGGCGAGGGGCCGGTGATCCGTGACAAGCGGCGCGTGGATCCCGAGACCGGCGAGCTGCGCACCCCCGAAGGCGCCGAGGCGGACGCCCCCGAGGAGGGGGCGGACGCCGCCGGGGCCGCGGACGCCGAGGCGGACGCGGCCCTGGGCCCCCAGGCCGACCAGCGGGTCCTGGAGCTCACCGAGGACCTGAAGCGGTTGCAGGCCGAGTACGCCAACTACCGCAAGCGGGTCGAGCGGGACCGGGCCGCCGTCAAGGAGCAGGCGCTGGCCCAGGTGGTCGGCGACCTGCTGCCGATCCTCGACGACATCGGCCGGGCCCGCGAGCACGAGGAGCTCACCGGCGGGTTCAAGTCGGTCGGCGAGGCGCTGGAGTCGGTGGTGGTCCGCCTGGGACTGACCAAGTACGGGGAGGCGGGCGACGAGTTCGACCCGACCGTGCACGAGGCCCTGACGATGGTCCCCCAGCCGGGGGTCGAGGCGCCCACCGTGATCGAGGTGTTCCAACCCGGGTACCTCATCGGGGAGCGGGTGCTGCGCCCGGCCCGGGTGGTCGTGGCCGGCCCCGCCGAGGCCCCCGAGGACGAGGGGGAGGCCTCCCAGGAGGCGGCCCCCGCCGCGGAGGCCGAGGACGACGAAGAGAAGAAGTAGGACCCTCCCGCGCCCCGGGCACCCGACGGTGCCCGGGGCGCGGACCACCGACAGCGCGGAGCGGGGAGAAGGCATACGTCCATGAGCACCAAGGACTACCTGGAAAAGGACTACTACAAGGTCCTAGGAGTCTCGAAGACGGCCACTCAGGACGAGATCAAGCAGGCCTACCGCAAGCTCGCGCGCGCCAACCACCCCGACGCCAACACGGGAGACGACGAGGCCGAGGAGCGCTTCAAGGAGATCTCCGAGGCCTACAGCGTCCTGTCGGACGAGAAGCGGCGCAAGGAGTACGACGACGCCCGCTCCATGTTCGGCGGCTCCTACCGGCCGGGCGGGGGCACCGGTCCGGGCGGCTTCGACCTCGGCGACCTGTTCGGCGGCGGTCCGGGCGGTGCGGGCGGCGGCGGCGGAGGCGACCGGCTCAGCGACCTGTTCGGCGGCCTGTTCGGCGGCCGCGGGCGCTCGACCACCGCGCCGCGGCGCGGCGCCGACATCGAGACCGAGACCACGCTGACCTTCAGCGAGGCGGCCGAGGGCCTGACCCGGTCGTTCACGCTGAGCACCGACACCGCCTGCCCCACCTGCAAGGGCAGCGGCGCCAAGGCCGGAACCGCGCCGCGGGTCTGCCCCAAGTGCTCGGGCACCGGTCACGAGAGCACGAACCTGGGGGGCTTCTCCCTCTCCGAGCCCTGCAGCGAGTGCAAGGGCCGGGGCCTGGTCACCGACGACCCGTGCCCCACCTGCCGCGGCAGCGGCCGCGGCAAGAGCAGCAGGACGATTCAGGCGCGCATCCCCGCCGGCGTCACCGACGGCCAGCGGATCCGGATCGCGGGCAAGGGAGCGCCGGGGGAGCACGGGGGCCCGGCCGGAGACCTCTACGTGGTGGTACGTGTGCACAAGCACCCCCTGTTCGGCAAGACCGGCGAGAACCTGACCATCACCGTCCCGGTGACCTTCCCCGAGGCGGTGCTCGGCGCCGACGTGCGGGTACCGACCCTGGGCGGGGTGCCGGTCACGGTGAAGATCCCGCCCGGCACGCCCAGCGGGCGCACTCTGCGGGTGCGCGGCAAGGGCTCGCGCCGCCGCGACGGCACCATCGGCGACCTGCTCGTCACCGTCGAGGTGCAGGTTCCGCAGAACATCAGCGCCGAGGCCCGCGAGGCGCTGGAGAAGTACCGCGCCGCGACCTCCGAGCACGACCCGCGGAGCGGTCTGGAGGCCCAGGCCAAGGGAGCGTGAGCATGATGAACCACGGTGGGCTCGGAGACGACGCCCCGGTCTACGTCATCTCGGTCGCCGCAGAGCTGTCCGGTCTGCACCCGCAGACGCTGCGCCAGTACGACCGGCTCGGCCTGGTCTCCCCGGGCCGGGCCACCGGTCGCGGGCGCCGGTACTCGGCCCGCGACGTCCAGCTGCTGCGCGAGGTGCAGCGCCTGTCCCAGGAGGAGGGCATCAACCTCGCCGGGATCAAGCGCATCCTGGAGCTGCAGCGGGAGGTGGACGAGCTCCGCGAGGCCGTCTTCCACCTGCGCAACGAGCTGGAGGCGGCGCGCTCGGCGGTGGCCCGCCGGGGGGCGTCGGCGCAGGGGCCGGCCGCACCGGGCGGCGAGCTCATGCCGGTCCGCCGGACCCGGGTGACCCTCTTCGGGGCCGCGGCCCACCCCGAGCGGCCGGACGAGCGGCGGGAGAACCCCCGGCAGGACCCGCGCCGGGACTGACCGGGACCGGGACCGGAACCGGGCGGCCGGACACGCGGGGCTCGCGGACGCCCGGCGCTCGGGCGCGCCGCCGGCGGGGGGGGCGGCGGGGCGGCGGCGCACGGCCGATTTGCACAACCTCATAGGGATTCGCACGAAGGGGGCGGCGACACCATGAACTACAAACTCACCACCAAGAGCCAGGAAGCGCTCTCCACGGCCATGCGCCGTGCCACGGCCGACGGCGCGCCGCAGGTCGAGCCGGTGCACCTGCTCGCCGCCCTCCTCGACCAGGGCGAGGGCATCATCCGTCCGCTGCTCAAGGAGGTCGGCGCCGACCCCGACCAGCTGGCCGGCCGCGCCGACCAGGCGCTGAAGTCCGTGCCCAAGGCCAGCGGAAGCACGGTCAGCGCGCCGCAGAGCTCGCGCCGGCTCATCGTCTCGCTCAACACCGCCGCGCAGCGGGCGCAGAAGATGGAGGACGAGTTCGTCTCCACCGAGCACCTGCTGGTGGGGCTGGCCGCCGACGGCGGGGAGGCCGCCCGGCTGCTCGCCGACGCCGGGGCCACGCCCGACGCGCTGCTGGAGGCCTTCGACCGGGTGCGCGGCCCGGGCCGGGTCACCACCGAGAACCCCGAGGAGACCTACCAGTCGCTGGAGAAGTACGGCGTGGACCTGACGGCCCAGGCCCGCTCCGGCGCGCTGGACCCGGTCATCGGCCGGGACACCGAGATCCGCCGGGTGGTGCAGGTACTGTCCCGGCGCACCAAGAACAACCCGGTGCTCATCGGCGAGCCCGGTGTCGGCAAGACCGCCGTGGTCGAGGGACTGGCCCAGCGCATCGTCGCCGGGGACGTGCCCGAGTCGCTGCGCGACAAGCGGCTGATCTCGCTGGACCTGTCGGCGATGGTGGCCGGCGCCAAGTACCGCGGCGAGTTCGAGGAGCGCCTCAAGGCCGTGCTCACCGAGATCAAGGAGAGCGACGGCCAGATCATCACCTTCATCGACGAGCTGCACACCATGGTGGGCGCGGGCGCCGCCGAGGGCGCGATGGACGCCGGCAACATGCTCAAGCCCATGCTCGCCCGCGGTGAGCTGCGCATGGTCGGCGCCACCACGCTGGACGAGTACCGCGAGCGGATCGAGAAGGACCCGGCGCTGGAGCGCCGCTTCCAGCAGGTGCTGGTGGGCGAGCCGTCGGCGGCCGACACCATCGCGATCCTGCGCGGGCTCAAGGGCCGCTACGAGGCCCACCACAAGGTGCAGATCGCCGACTCGGCCCTGGTGGCGGCGGCGACGCTGTCGGACCGCTACATCACCGCCCGGTTCCTGCCGGACAAGGCCATCGACCTGATCGACGAGGCGGCCTCGCGGCTGCGCATGGAGATCGACTCCCGCCCGGTGGAGATCGACGAGCTGCAGCGCACCGTGGACCGGCTCAAGATGGAGGAGATGGCGCTGGCCAAGGAGTCGGACCCGGCCTCGGTGCAGCGGCTGGAGCGGCTCCGCGCCGACCTGGCCGACCGCCAGGAGGAGCTCAACGGGCTCAACGCCCGCTGGGAGCAGGAGAAGGCGGGGCTGAACCGGGTCGGCGACCTCAAGACCTACCTGGACGACCTGCGCACCCAGGCCGAGCGGGCACAGCGCGAGGGCTCCTTCGCCGAGGCCTCGCGGCTGATGTACGGCGAGATCCCGCAGGTGGAGAAGCAGCTGGAGGAGGCCACCTCCGCCGAGGAGGAGGCCGAGCCCGAGGGCGACACCATGGTCAAGGAGGAGGTCGGCGCCGACGACGTGGCCGACGTGGTGTCCTCGTGGACCGGCATCCCCGTGGGGCGGCTGATGGAGGGCGAGACCTCCAAGCTGCTGCGCATGGAGGAGGAGCTGGGGCAGCGGCTCATCGGCCAGAAGAACGCCGTGGCGGCGGTCTCCGACGCGGTGCGCCGGGCGCGTGCGGGCATCTCCGACCCGGACCGGCCCACCGGCTCCTTCCTGTTCCTCGGCCCGACGGGCGTGGGCAAGACCGAGCTGGCCAAGGCGCTGGCGGAGTTCCTCTTCGACGACGAGCGCGCGATCGTGCGCATCGACATGAGCGAGTACTCCGAGAAGCACTCGGTCTCCCGGCTGGTGGGGGCGCCCCCCGGTTACGTCGGCTACGAGGAGGGCGGCCAGCTCACCGAGGCGGTGCGGCGGCGGCCCTACACGGTGGTGCTGCTGGACGAGGTGGAGAAGGCGCACCTGGAGGTCTTCGACACGCTGCTCCAGGTCCTGGACGACGGGCGGCTGACCGACGGCCAGGGGCGGCTGGTGGACTTCCGCAACACGCTGCTGATCCTCACCTCCAACCTGGGCTCGCAGTTCCTGGTCGACCCGCAGCTGGAGAACGGGGCGAAGAAGGAGAAGGTGATGCAGGTCGTGCAGAACACCTTCAAGCCCGAGTTCCTGAACCGGCTGGACGACGTGATCATGTTCGACGCGCTGTCCACGGAGGAGCTGACCCGGATCGTGGACCTGCAGGTGGAGCGGCTCGCCCGGCGGCTGGCCGACCGGAGGCTGGAGCTGGAGGTCACCCCGGCGGCCCGCGAGTGGCTGGCGCTGACCGGCTACGACCCGGCCTACGGGGCGCGGCCGCTGCGCCGGCTGGTGCAGGCCGCGATCGGCGACCCACTGGCGCGGGAGCTGCTCTCCGGCGAACTGCGCGAGGGCGACACGGTCACGGTCGACCTGGACGACGCACGGGACAAGCTGACCGTCACCAAGACGGCCGAGACCGCGGCGGCCTGACCCGGCCGCCCCGAACACCGGTGCCCCGGCGGACCCGTCCGCCGGGGCACCGCCGTGTCCGGCCCCTTTCCCCTTCGCCCACCGGACGGGCCACGGCGCGAGGCGCCCTCCCCGACCACTCCGACCCGACCACTCCGACACTCCGAGCGAGACCGACCGGGCGAGGGCCGTGCCCTCGGGAATGCCGCCTTCCTCATGCGCCCGGGTCGGGGGGGACACAACGCCCGCGGGCAGCACCGGACGCCGGCGGAAGCGGCCGCAAGCGGCCGGCGAAAGGCGGTCGCGCCCGCGGGCGGTGGCACCGCTTCGGCGGCCCCGGCCGGGCGACGTGCACGCTCCCTCTTGACCGTCTTCAGGGACGGCCGCAGACTGTGGTGAGTAAGCACTTACCCACCACAGGCGCCGACCCTCCAGGGAGCCCCCATGGCCGCGACCGCCCCCGCCCGATTCACCTCCGCCGACCGGCTGCGCATCGCCCGGGCCGAGCGGCGGCGCATCCGCACCACGCTGGAAGGGCTGGAGCCCGGCCAGTGGTCGGCCCCGTCCCTGTGCGCGGGATGGACGGTCCGCGACGTTGCCGCCCACGTCGCGGCGAACGCGCGGACCGGCATGGCGCGCTTCCTGCTGTCCATGGCCGCACACCGCTTCGACCACGACGCCTACAACCGCGCGTCTGCGGCGGCCTGGGGACGTCGGGGCGAGCGGGCGCTGCTGGAGGCGCTCGATACCGACCGCGCGATGCTCGCCTTCCGGGTGGCCCCGGCCCTGCTCCTGGTCGACCACGTGGTCCACCACCAGGACATCCGGCGGCCGCTGGGCCTGGGCGCGGAGTTCCCCGAGGAGCACCTGGCGGCCGCCCTGGAGGCGGTCATGACCGCCGGGCCCTTCGCGCAGGACGCGCGGCGGGCGCAGGGGCGCCGGGTCGTGGCCACCGACATCGACTGGTCGCACGGCGAGGGGCCGGAGGAGATGCGCGGCACGGCAGAAGGCCTGCTCCTCACGCTGACCGGGCGCGACGCACCGGACGTCGAACGGCCGGAGGCACAGTAGCCTGTGACCGCTCGACGGGAGGAGGCTGCGGAATGGCCGGGACACAGGGCCGTGCACACGGCGCGGGGACACGGCAGCGGATCCTCGCGGCCGCCGCCGACGTGATGGCGGAGGCCGGCCTGGCGCACGCGACGACCAAGCGGATCGCGGCGGCGGCGCGCTGCTCCGAGGCCGCTCTGTACAAGTACTTCTCCGACAAGGACGAGCTGTTCGTGGCCGCGCTGCACGAACTCTTCCCGTCGTTCCTGGAGACGGCGCAGGGCCTGCCGGACCTGGCCGGGACGGGCACGGTCCGGGACAACCTGCGGGCGTTCGCGGTCGGAGCGGTCCCGTTCTACCGGGAGGGGGCGCCCATGTTCGCCTCCTTGTTCGCCGCCCCGAAGCTGCTGGACCGCCAACGGGCGGCCCTGCGCAGACTCGACGCGGGCCCCATGGCGGTGAACCGCCTCGCGGAGGAGTACCTGCGCAGGGAACGGGACCTGGGCCGCCTCACGACCACGGGGACACCGCAGGCGATCGCGGCCCTCATCGTGGGCGCGTGCTTCCAGCGCGGCTTCATGGAGGCCTACCTCGGCCCGGAAGCCGAATGGCCCGACCTGGAGGCCTGGTCGGGCGAGGTCGTCGACTCGGCCCTCGGAGGCGAGGCATCGGAGGACCGCCGCACCGCCTGAAGGCAGGCGACGGCGAGGCGGCCGTTCCAGTGGCCCTTCCAGGCATCGGACGCGAGGGCGGCCACCGGACAGGGCGGCGACGGATGAGCGGGTGCCCCGCTTGCTGCCGCTTCCCGGCCGCCGGGCCCCACCGGTCGAGCGCCGGTCGAGCGGGGAAGGCGGCGACGGAGTGGCCGGATGGCCGCTTCTGCCTGCCTGCCGTCCGCCGGGTCCTTGTCGGCCCAGGTGGGGAGGAGCGGCGACGGATGAGCAGGTGCCCCGCTCACTGCCGATCGCCGACCGCCGGGGCCCCGCCGGTCGAGCGCGCAGGGGCGGCGACGAGGGCCGGACGGTTCTCCGGCCTGGCCTGTCGACCGTCGACCCCCGGGTGGTCCGGGTGGCGGAGCGGCGGCGGATGAGCAGGTGCCCCGCTTCTGCCTGCCGTCCGCCTGGTCTCCGCAGTTCGAGCAGAGGGCGGCAACGACGAGGCGATGTGGCTCCCCGGCCCTGCCTGAGGGCGCCGGGCCCCTGGCGGTCCAGGTTGGGAACGGCGACGAGCAAGGACGGCGGGCCTTCGGGCAGCGCTGTCGAGGGCGGGCGTGCGGACGGCCGGGGCGGCCGGGCGGCGACGGATGAGCAGGTGCCCCGCTCGCTGCCACTGGCCGACCGCCGGGGCCCCGCCGGTCGAGCGTAGGAGGCGATGGCGACGGCGAGGCGGTGTGGTTCCCCGGCCTTGCCTGCCGGGCGCCTGGCCCCTGCCGACCCAGGGGGATGAGCGGCGGCGGATGAGCGGGTGCCCCGCCCACCCCGATCTGCCGGACGCCGGACGGTCGGTGCCCGGCGGACCGGGGCGCGTTCTGGCGGCCGTGGCCCCTGTTCCGCCGGGGCGTCGGCGCCTGTGCGGGAATCGATAGGGTCGTGTCCGCTGGAGTGGTGAAACTTTCGGCCGCGTCCTCGTGAGCGGTGCGACCGCTGCGGCGCGATCGGCGACCCCGCCCCGGCTGCGCGCCCCCTCCTCGCCGTTGATCTCGGGAGAGTCGGGGTAATACCGGCGAGTATTACCCCGGCTTCCCCGAGATCAACGGGGGTGTCGGTGCAGGCGGCAGGCAGTGCCCCCGGGGCCTGCCGTCTTCAGCGCATCGCGCCCGGGACCGGGGGGCCGGAGGGGATGCGGGTCGCCGCCCTGGCTGCGAGGTCCATGGCGGCCCTCCTCGGGGCCGGCTCGCTCGCCAGGTCCTGTTTGCGGTAGCGGACCACCTCGCGGTGCCAGTGCAGGATCCCCGACAACCAGTCCTTCATCAGGTCCGCATAGCGCCGCAGCGCGTCCTGGGCCCGGTTGTCCAGGCCCAGGTCCTCGAACAGCGCCGGCAGGCCCTCGCGGTCGAGGCGGTCGAACTGGTCCAGGCGCACCCGCAGCAGGTCGGCGACCGCGTCCCGGGCGGTGATCCGGTCGGTGCCGAGGAAGTTCTCCACCACCAGGACCATGTTGTGCAGCTCGCCCTCGCGCTCGATCTCCTTCTGGTAGGAGAACAGGTCGTTCAGGATGCACGCCACGTCCTGGGCGGAGGTCTCCAGTTCGCGCACCGTCCGGGTGGCGAACACCTCCGGCGGGACGTCCCCCGCGCCCTCCATCCGGGCCAGGCCCATCGTCATGTCCGACCCGAACGTGCGCCGCCGCATCTCCAGGTAGTCCACCGGGTCGGGGACCCGGTTCGCGGCCTGGTTGTCCAGCTCCCACACCCAGCTGGCGGTCATCTCCCGCACCGACGTGCGGAACGCCTCGCGCGCCGCCATCGGCAGCGGGGCCGCCGACCGGCGCCACAGCTCCTCCAGCCCGCGCTCCATCGGGTCCAGCGGCTCGGGGACCAGCCCCAGGTCCAGGGGCATGAAGGCGCCCAGCCGCTCGTGCGAGAGCCGGCCCGCCGCCACGTCCCGGCGGGCGCCGTACACCAGCGGGTAGTAGTCGTCGCCGTAGGTACCCCAGCACAACCAGTCCGTGGAGACCTCCAGCTTCTCCAGCGACGAGTCGGCGTGGATGGCGGCCGCGCACAGGGCCAGGTCGTAGCCGGTGAACTTCTCCTCGCTCCAGACCACGGCGCCCACCCCGGGCACCTCGTCCAGCATGCCCATGGAGCGCACCCACTCCAGCGAGTGCTCGCGGGCGGCATCAAGGTGGGGGCTCATCCGCAGCGGGTAGTGGATCGGGATGTCCGGCAGCGGCAGGTGCCCGGTCTCGGGGTAGATCTCGTGCCCGTGCCTGCGGGCGCGGCGGCGCAGCCCCGGAGAGAAGTCGAGGTTGAGCGCCGGCACCCGCGCCGAGGAGGTGCCCAGTCCGGTCGGCCCGCCGGCCGACGCGGGCGGGCGCGGCGAGGGGTCCCCCGTGTAGCGGGCGGTGGCCGCGTGCCACTCGTGCCCTCCGGCCTGCCAGTCCTGCAGTGCCTTGGCCAGCGCGGCCGCGGCCGCCGCCTCGCCGGGAAGGCCGCCGGCCGCGGCCACCCCCTCGGCCAGCTCGCCCACGGCGGTGTCCTCGAACTGCACCATCCGCGAGGTGAGCAGGTCGTTGACGAGCTCCGCGGCCTCCTGCGTCGGGCAGCCCAGGAAGCCGCCGTAGACCTGGACGGCGTTGTCCCGGCGCCCGTCGGCGGCGTCCAGGCGGTAGGAGAACAGGTCGTTGCGCAGGTGCACGGCGTCGGCGAAGGCCTCGCGCAGCACCCGGACGGCGCGCCCCTGCGCGGCCGCGCCGAGCGCCGCACCGGCCGCGTACTCGGCCAGGTCGGCGCAGAACAGGCCGCCGCCCCCGGCACGCCGGTCCTGCAGGTGCTCGACCGGGTTGGGGGTGCGTCCGCGCTGGTCGGCCTCGCGCAGCGCGTCGGCGACCACCCCGCGCAGGTCGGCGGTGAAGCGGTCGCACAGGCCCTCGGGCAGGGCGGGCGCGGTCCGCTCCCACAGGTCGGCCAGGGCCCGGACGGCGGGGTGCGGCGGGCCGCCGCCCCCCCCCCGCCGCCACCGTCCGTGTCGGCCTCGTCGGCTTCCCCGGGCTGTTCGGGCGGATCCGCCGCTCTGCCGTCGATCACGCCTTCGAGGAGGGCGACGTGGGCGCGGGCCTCGGGACGGTCCCCGGCGGTGCGGAAGCGGGCGCGGGCGTCGTCGCGGTGGAAGAACGCCCAGGTGTACCAGTCGGCCATGAGCGCGAGGGTGGCGGCGTCGCAGTCGGGGTGGGCGTAGGCCGCCAGGAGCGGGACGTCCATGGCGGCCACGGCGGCCTCGTTCCAGACCGGGCCGGTCCCGCCGGAGGCGCCGGGGGCCGGTGCATCGAGCAGCCCGACGCGCCGGATCCACGCGGCGTTGTGCTCGCGCGCGGCCTCCAGGTTCGGATTGATGCGGGCCGGATACGGGAGGTAGAAGGAGGGCAGCTCGAAGGCGTCCATCACTGAGGGGGCCTCTCTCGTCGACCGTGAGCCGGGGCGCGCCGCTTCGCAGGCAGCCTAGGCACGGTCGCGGCCGGGAGTCCCGGACTCAGGGCGAATCCGTCGCGGACCGCCCGGGTTCATGGAGGCTTGCCCCCTTTGCCCACCGGGTTCCGGACGTCCGCTCCCCCGTTCCGGGGGCCATCCGACACCGCCCCGACCGCCGAAACGTGAAGGGCGGCGCCCCGGCCCCGGACCGCCCGGGAATGGCCCGGGTCACACGGAACATCTATTGAAAATGGTTTTCATTTCCGTCATGGTCGACAGGGTCGGCCCGCCCCGGGAGGCGCCCGGCCCACCTCCCTCAGACCGGGCGCCTCCCCTGACCCCGCGCCGGGCGTAACCCGGGGGCTGCGGACGGGTACCGGGTCCGCAGCCCCCGGGTTACGCCCGGCGCGGAACCGCCCTGACGGCCGTGGCGGGGTCCGCGCCGGGCGCACTATGTTCGGAAGCCGAGCGACGTCCGCCGACGCCGGGAGGCAGCCGTGACCGAACGCGTCCCCGAGGACGAACCCCTGATGCGCGACCTGGTCGGCGCCATGCTGCGCCGGACCCGCCTGGAGCAGGGCCGGACCCTGCGCGAGGTGGCCGAGGCCTCCCAGGTGTCGCTGCCCTACCTCTCGGAGATCGAGCGCGGACGCAAGGAGCCCTCCTCGGAGGTCCTCGCCGCGATCCGCCAGGCGCTCGGCCTACGCCTGGTCGACCTGGTCGGCACCATGCACATGGAACTGGCGTCCTCCCCGGTGGTCCCGGCCCAGGGCCCCGGCGTCGGGGGCGGACACCAGGCGGTCATGCTCGCCGCCTGAGGGCCACCGGTCAGGCCGCCCGCGCGGCCGGGTCCCTGGCGGTCACCAGCCCGTCGATCAGGCCGTACTCCAGCGCCTCCTCCGCCGTGAAGATCTTGTCGCGGTCGGTGTCCTCGCGCAGGCGCTCGGTCGTCTGGCCCGTGTGGCGGGACAGGATCTCCTCCACCTGGGCCCGGATCCGCAGGACCTCCGCCGCCTGGATCTCCAGGTCGGCCGCGGTCCCCTGGCCCTCGGCCGACGGCTGGTGCAGCAGGACGCGCGCGTGCGGCAGGGCCGCGCGCTTGCCCGGGGCCCCCGCCGCCAGCAGGACCGCCGCCGCGGACGCCGCCTGCCCCATGCACACCGTCGCCACGTCGGCGCGGACGAACCGCATGGTGTCGTAGATCGCCGTGAGCCCCGTGTTCGCCCCGCCCGGGGAGTTGATGTAGAGCTGGATGTCCCGGTCCGGGTTCTCGTGGTCCAGGTGCAGCAGCTGGGCCATCACCACGTTCGCCACCCCGTCGTCGATGGGCGTGCCGATGAAGACGATCCGCTCCGACAGCAGCCTGCTGAACACGTCGTAGGCGCGCTCGCCGTCCGGGCGCCGCTCGACCACCGTCGGGATCGTGTAGCCCTGCGCCATCTCACTCCCCTCCCGTCTTCACGGCCCCAGCGGCCACTCCGAACCCGAACCGGCGGGCGGTCTCCCCGCCGATCTCCGCGACGCTGCGCACCACCCGGTCCACGAAGCCGTACTCCTTCGCCTCCTGGGCGGTGAACCAGCGGTCCCGCCGCTGGTCCTCGGCGATGGTCTCCTCCGACTGCCCTGAGTGCTCGGCGATGAGCCGCTGCACCGTCCTCTTGGTGTGGGCCAGGTTCTCGGCCTGGATGGCGATGTCGGCGGCCGTCCCGCCGAGCCCGCCGGAGGGCTGGTGCATCATGATCCGCGCGTTGGGCAGGCTGTAGCGCTTGCCCGCCGTCCCCGTGCACAGCAGCACCTGCGCCATGCTGTAGGCCGACCCCATGACCAGCGTCGACACGTCGTTGGGGATGAACCGCATGGTGTCGTGGACGGCCAGCCCCGCACTGATCGAGCCCCCCGGGCTGTTGATCAGCAGCGTGATGTCGCGCTTGGGGTCCTCGGAGGCCAGCAGCATCAGCTGGGAGCACACCCGGTTGGCCACGGCGTCGTCGATCTCCGCGCCGAGCACCACGATCCGGCCGTGCAGCAGCCCCGTCAGCACGTGGTCGCCGAACCCCCCTGCGGGGGCGGCCTCGGACGCCTCGTTGGTGAGCATCGTCCTCCTCCTCGGTTCCGTCCGGCGGGCCCGTGCGCCGCCGGTGCCTCAACAGTGCGCGGCCGGCGGCCGCGGCGGCCACGGTTTCTGCCCTGCGGAGATCTGCTGCGGGCAGAGCCCGGACGCGGTCCGCAGCGGCCTTTTGCGGAGCCTTTCCGCCGACCGGGGGCGACGGCGGGTACGGCACAGGGCGTAGGCCGGTTGTCGCCCCTGGGAGGACGCCGCCGCGAAGAATGTCCGAAAGGCTCGTCCCATGTCGATCGGTGTCTGGTTCGGTGTCGTCCTCGGGGTGCTCTCCTGTGCCTGCTACACGGCCGCCGCGGTCGCCCAGCGCCGGCTCGCGGTCGCCGTCCCCGAGCCGCTGACCGGGCGCCGCCCGCTGGCCGCCCTGCTCGGCCACCCCCTGTGGTGGGGCTCGGCGGTGCTCAACGGGGGCCGTGCCGCCTTCCAGGTGGGGGCGCTGGCCTTCGCCCCGCTCACCGTGGTGCAGCCGCTGGGCGTGCTGGTGCTGGTGTTCGGCCTGCCCTGGTCGGCGCGGCTGGCCGGGCGGCGGGTGGCGCCGCGCGAATGGCGCGGGGCGCTGCTCACCGTGCTGGCGCTGGCGGTGCTGCTGGCGGTGGCGGTGACCGACGGGCGGAGCCGGCCGATGGGCCCCGGTGTCTCGGCCGCGGTGGCCGGCGGGACCGCCGCGCTGCTGGCCGCCCTGGCCTGGGCCGCCGGCCGGGTGCCGTCCGCGGCCTGGCGCAGCCACCTGCTGGCGGCCGCCGCCGGGATCGCCTTCGGGGTCTCCTCGGCCACCGCCAAGACCGCCATCGCCGCCGCCGGGACCGACGGCGCCGCGGCGCTGTTCCACCCGGCCGCGGCCGGCACCGCGCTGGTCGCCGCCGCCGGGCTGCTCCTGGCCCAGGCCGCCTACCAGGGCGCGGAGCTGGGCGCGCCGCTCGGGGTGACCACGCTGGCCAACCCGCTGGCGGCCTCGGTGGTGGGCGTGGCGTTCATGGGCGAGACCTACTCCGGCGGCCTGCCGGGCGCCGGGGTCGCGGTGCTGTGCGGACTGCTGGCCGCGTACGGCATCGCCCTGCTGGCCACCCCCTTCCGACCTGGCCGAACCCGGACATACCACCCCACCCCGCCGCTGTCCGGGGCCCGCGGCCGATAGGATCGGCGCCGCGCACCGCCCGGGAACCGCCCGGATGCGGCCGACCACGTCAGGGGGCGTCCGGGCAGGACATGGGGTTCTTCAACGCGGCGTTCGCCTTCCCGACGGTGCTCTTCAGCATTCCGCTGGTGGTCGTGGTCGGCTACTGGCTGACCGCGCTGCTGGGTGTGCTCGACATCGGTCTGCTCGACGGCGACGCCGGGGACGGCGAGGCCCCCGGCGGCCTGGCCGGCGTGCTCGCCGCCGCCGGGCTGGGCGGCCTGCCCGCCACCGTCTCCCTGTCCCTGCTGATCGCCCTGGCCTGGTTCACCTCACTGGTGGGATACGTCGTGATCGTCTTCCTGGGACTGCCCGCACCGCTGCTGATCGCCGCCTCCCTGCTCGTCCTGGTCATCGCGGTGATGGTGGCCTGGGGCCTGACCAGCGCCGTGGCGGTGGGCGTCCGGCGCCTGCTGCCCGGGACCGCCCGCGTGCGCACCGGCGGCGACCTGGTGGGGCGCACCTGCACGGTGCGCACGGGCCGGGTCGACGACGGATTCGGCCAGGCCGAGGTGGTCTTCGACGACGGCTCCAGCATGACGGTGCAGGTGCGCACCATCGGCGGCGAGCTCCTGGAGTCCGGGGAGACCGCGCTCATCTTCGACCACGACGCCGAGGGCGGCCTCTACCGCGTCTCGCGCTACGACAAGGCCCTGGACCCCGGCGAGGGCTGACCGCCCGCGCCGTCCACCCCCTCCCGGCCCTCCGCATTCCCGCCGACGCGTCCCCGACGACCTGCGCGTTCACGGTGGTCCCCGGCCTGGTCCGGCCGCACGGGGAACCGGTCGGCCCCGCACCGCGTCGGAGGGCCTGAGGACGCACCGGGCGGAACCGCGCGCACCCCCGCGCCCGCACGGCCGCGTTCCCCGTGGACCGCACGCAGTACCGCACGACGACCGAACGAACCACCCAGCGGACGCCCGGCCCCGCCGGGTGCCCCGCAGGCGCCGTCCGGCGCACCGCACCGTGCCCGGACCCCGTCCCCGCTCACCGGCGCCCCGCACGACGCAACCGCACGTAGAAAGATCCCCTCGGCATGGAAGCCATCGGCATCGGCGGCGGTGTCCTCATCGCCGTCCTCCTTCTCATCGCCGTGCTCGTCCCGGTGGTCCTTCTGAAGATGTTCCAGAAGGTCCGCCAGGGCGAGGCGCTGATCATCAACAAGTTCCGCCACGACGACGTCTCGCTCACCGGCGCCGTGGTCCTCCCGGTCATCCACAAGGCCGAGGTCATGGACATCTCCCAGAAGTCCATCGCCTTGTCGCGCAGCGGGCGCAACGGCCTGGTCTGCCAGGACAACATCCGGGCCGACATCAGCATCAAGTTCTTCATCCGGGTGAACCCCGAGAAGTCCGACATCCTGCGGATCGCCAAGAGCATCGGCGTGGAGAACGCCAGCAGCCAGGACAACCTGCAGGACCTCTTCGACGCCAAGTTCGAGGAGGCCCTCAAGACGGTCGGCAAGCACTTCGACTTCGAAGAGCTCTACACCCACCGCAAGCAGTTCCGCGACCGCATCATCGAGGTCATCGGCAACGACCTGTACGGGTACGTGCTCGAGGACGCGGCCATCGCGCACCTGGAGCAGACCCCGCTGACCGCCCACGACCGGGACAACATCCTGGACGCCGAGGGCATCACCAAGATCACCGAGCGCACCGCGATCCAGCACCGGCGCACCAACGAGCTGGAGAACGAGCGCGACAAGGAGATCAAGCGCAACGACACCGAGACCGCCGAGACCCTGGCCGAGCTGGAGCGCCAGGAGGCCGAGGCCAAGGCCCGCGCCGAGCGCGAGATCTCCACCATCCAGGCCCGCGAGGAGGCCGAGACCCAGCGCGTCCAGGCCGAGGAGCGGCTCAAGTCCCGCAGCGCCGAGATCCGCACCGAGGAGCAGCTCGGCGTGCAGCGGGAGAACCAGCAGCGGGAGATCGCGGTCGCCGAGAAGAACCGCGAGCGCGTCATCGCCGTGGAGAACGAGCGCATCGAGAAGGACCGGATGCTGGAGGTCATCGGCCGCGAGCGGGAGACCGAGCTGACCACCATCGCCAAGGACAAGGAGGTCGAGGCCGAGAAGCGCGAGGTCGCCGACGTCGTCCGGGAGCGGGTCGCGGTGGAGCGGACCGTGGCCGAGCAGGAGGAGTCGGTCAAGAAGCTGCGCGCGGTCGAGGAGGCCGAGCGCGAGCGCCAGGCGATCGTCATCAAGGCCGAGGCCGAGGCCCAGGAGAACCTGGTCAAGGACATCAAGGCCGCCGAGGCCGCCGAGGAGGCCGCCAAGCACCGCGCCGCCGAGGAGCTCACCCTGGCCGAGGCCCGGCAGCAGGCCGCCGACCTGGACGCCCGCGCCCGGATCCGGCGCGCCGAGGGGCAGCAGGCCGAGGCCGCGGCCGAGGGCCTGGCCCAGGTGCAGGTGCGCGAGCAGGACGCCGCCGCCGTGGAGAAGGTCGGCCGCGCCGAGAACGCCGTCGCCCGGGAGAAGGCCGCGATCGAGGCCGAGGCCATCTCGGCCAACCTCAAGGCCGAGGCCGAGGGGCTCAACGACAAGGCCGGCGCCATGGCCGCGCTGGACCAGGTCAGCCGCGAGCACGAGGAGTACCGCCTGCGCCTGGACGCCGAGAAGGAGGTCCGCCTGGCCGGCATCGACGTGCACCGCCAGGTCGCCGAGGCCCAGGCCACGGTGCTGGCCACCGGCCTGGAGAAGGCCGACATCAACATCGTCGGCGGCGACGGCATGTTCTTCGACCGGATGGTCAACGCGGTCGGCATGGGCAAGGCCGTGGACGGGTTCGTCGGCGGCTCCGGCGTCGCCCAGTCCCTGGCCGGGGACTGGCTCAGCGGCGAGCGGGACTTCGCCTCCGACCTGACCGGGGTGCTCTCCCGGGTCGGCACCGAGGACGTGAAGAACCTGTCGGTGTCGGCGCTGCTGATGAAGCTCATCGACGGCGGGGCGCCCGACTCCGACAAGCTGCGCTCGCTGCTGGACACCGCCCGCGAGATGGGGGTGGCCGAGCAGAGCGTGGCCGCGCTGGACAACGGCGCCGCACCGGTGAAGCGGTGAGCCGGTGACACAGGACCGCGACGACGCCGGCGCGCCCGAGGAGGGCGCGCCGGCCCCCGCCGGACTGGACCAGGGCACCTACGAGGTGCTGCGGGCCCGCCTGTCCCAGCAGGCCCGGGAGCTGGCCGAGGGCGCCGAGGAGCTGAACCGGCGGCGCCTGGAGGTCTTCGGCTCCGGTGAGCTGCGGCTGCTGGGCACCGAGCGCATCCGCACCGAGAACAACTGCGTGCCGCGGGACATCGTGTCGGTCGGCGGGCTGATGCTGTTCGGCTACAACGTCTTCATCGGCCTCAAGCCCGAGACCGGCGTGGGCGACGTGTTCAGCCTGCACTCCGTGCAGCGCGACGAGGAGGGCGGGGGCCTGGCCTTCACCGAGGCCGGCCGGGACGGGGTCCCCGGGCTGCTGGACGCCCCGGCCTTCGAGCGCGACTTCGGCGAGCTGTACCGGTACTACCGGGAGACCCGCCTGATGCAGCTGCGCCACGTGGAGGGGCGGCTGCTGGCGGTCTTCCGCACCGGGCCGCGCACCGACGACGTGCGGGTGCTGCGCTGGGACGTCTCGCCCAAGGGCGAGGTGGCCTACCGGGACGCCCGCGGCGAGCGCGACCACGTGTTCCCCGCCTCGCACGACTTCGCCTGGACCGAGACCACCCGCGACGACCACGTGCAGGGCCGCCACCCGCACATCTCCGTCGCCGGCAAGGTGTTCGTCGAGACCGTCGGCGGCGACCTGACCATCAAGGTGGAGAACAACACCGAGGTGGGCGAGGGGATCTACAGCGAGCCGGTGGACGAGCCGCTGCAGAGCCTGGCCGACGCCGAGGTGCGCTACGCCGAGGTGGGGCCGCTGATCCTGCTGCGGATCCTGCCCTACAACGAGGCCGACCACCGCTACCTGGTGTTCAACACCCGCACCAAGGAGGTGCTGCGGCTGGACGGCATCGGGCAGGCCTGCCGCCGCCTGCCCGAGGACCAGGGGATCATCTTCCCCGGCGGGTACTACCTGGCCACCGGTGCGCACAAGACCTTCGACACCGACACCGAGGAGCTGGAGTTCGAGCGGGCCGTCCGCTCCCCCAACGGCGAGGACGTGCTCTACGCCTTCCACGCCCGGCGGGAGGGCCGCACCCTGCTGCTGCCCTACAACGTCATCCGCAAGGAGGTCGCCAGCCCGATCTCCTGCCACGGGTACTCGCTCTTCGACGACGGCACCATGGTGGTGTTCCGCAACGGCTCGGACGAGCCCACGCGGGTGCACCCGCTGCAGGTGTGGCGCACGCCGTTCGTGTCCGACCTGCACGCGGCGGCCCAGCCCGCGGGCACCGGCCCGCTGGAGCGGATCGGCAACCCCGACCTGGTGCGCGGCATCTCCGACTGCCTGTCGGTGACCCGCATGGTGGAGGAGATGTCGCCCTCGGCGGCGGTCTTCGAGGCGCTGATCGCCGCCTGCCGCCGGCTGGGCGACCACTACCACTGGCTGGGCGAGGAGGAGCTGGGCGCCCCGGGCAGGGCGGTGGAGGCGGTGCGCACCACCGCCGAGCAGGTGCTGGAGGAGTTCGAGAACGTCCAGGCGCTGACCGAGCAGGCCGCCGGGGCGCTCCAGGAGGCCGAGACCGAGCTGCTCGGGCTGGTGCGCCGCTCCCGCGGGGAGACCGGGGACACCGCCGACGCCTGGGTGTCCCGCCTGGCCGAACTGCGCCGCGCCCAGGGCCGGGTGGCCGCGCTGCGGGACATGCGCCACATCGACACCGAGCGGCTGGACGCCCTCGACGGGCGCCTGGGCGAGGAGCTCGACGAGGCGGGGCGGCGCACCGTGGAGTTCCTCCAGGGCGAGGGCGCCTTCGCCGGGTACCACACCGAGGTGGACCGGCTGGCCGCCGACGCCGAGGCGATCGGCGCCGCGTCCGAGGCCGAGGAGGTCGCCGGACGGCTGGCCGCCCAGACCGAGGGCCTGGAGGTGCTCACCCAGGTGGTGGGCGCCCTGGAGGTGGGCGACGCCCAGGTGCGCACGTCCATCCTGGAGCGGGTCGGCGAGGTGCTGGCCGGGGTGAACAGGGCGCGCGCCTCCCTGGACGCCCGGCGCAAGGAGCTGCTGGAGGCCGAGGGGCGCGCCGAGTTCTCCGCCGAGTTCGCGCTGCTCGGCCAGTCGGTCACCGGCGCCCTGGCGGCGGCGGACACGCCCGAGCGGTGCGACGAGCAGCTGGGGCGGCTCATGCTCCAGCTGGAGAACCTGGAGTCGCGGTTCTCGGAGTTCGACGAGTTCCTCGACGACCTGGCCGCCAAGCGCGAGGACGTCTACGAGGCGTTCTCGGCGCGCAAGCAGGCGCTGCTGGACGAGCGCGCGCGGCGGGCCGACCGGCTGGTGGAGTCGGCCGAGCGCATCCTGTCGGGGGTGCGGCGCCGGGTGGCGTCCATGGAGTCGGTGGAGGACGTCAACACCTACTTCGCCTCCGACGCGATGGTCGCCAAGCTCCGCTCCACCTCGGAGGAGCTGCGCGCCCTGGGCGACCAGGTGCGCGCCGACGAGCTGGAGGGGCGCGTCAAGGCGGCCCGCCAGGAGGCGGGGCGGTCGCTGCAGGACCGGCTGGAGCTGTTCGAGGGCGGCGGCGAGACGCTGCGCCTGGGGCGGCACCGGTTCGCGGTCAACACCCAGCCGATCGACCTGACGCTGGTGCCGCACGAGGGCGAGATGGCGGTGACCGTCACCGGCACCGATTTCCGGCGGCCGGTGCGCGACGCCGGCTTCCAGGACACCCGGGACTTCTGGGACCAGCTGCTGCCCAGTGAGACCGCGCAGGTCTACCGGGGCGAGCACCTGGCGGCGTCGCTGCTGGCCGAGGCCGAGGAGGGCACCGGCCCGCACACCCTCCAGGAGCTGTCCGAGGCGGCGCTGCGGGAGCCGGGCGACCCCGGCGGCCCGGCGCTGGCCGACATCGTCCGCAAGGCGGCCGAGGAGCGCTACGACGAGGGCTACGAGCGCGGCGTGCACGACCACGACGCCCAGGCGATCCTGCGGGCGCTGCTGCGGCTGCGCGCGGGGGCGGGGCTGCTGCGCTACCCGGGCCGGGCGCGCGCGGCCGCCCAGCTGTTCTGGGCGTTCGGGGCCGACGAGGGCGAGCGGGAGGCCTGGCGCACCCGGGCGGTGTCGCTGGCCCGCGCGCGCTCCACCTTCGGGTTCGGGTCCTCGTCGGCGATCACGGAGCTGCGCGCGGAGCTGTCCGGGGCGCTGGCGGCTTTCCTGGCGGAGGCGGCGCTGGCGGACCTGGCCGACACGGCGGACGCCGCGGGCGAGTACCTGTTCGAGGAGCTGGGCACCGGCCGGGCCGGGTTCGGCACCAGTGCGGGGGCCCACGCGCTGCTGGAGGCGTTCCGCGGCGCGCTCGGCGGCGCCTCGTCCGCCTCCTACGAGGAGTACGCCGCCGACCTGGCCGCGCTCCAGGGCACGGCCGAGCGGCGCCAGCTCGCCTCGGCCTGGATCGGGGCCCACCTGGCCTCGTCGGGACGGCAGGAGGAGCTGGGCGCCTTCCTGGAGGAGGCGGTCGCCGCAGAGCTGTGCGGGTCGCTGCTGCCCCGGCACGACTCCTCGGCGGAGCTGTCGGCCACCGTGGAGGGGCTGCTGGGCACCCACCCGCGGCTCCCGGGGCGGCGCCTGGAGCTGCGGCTGGACGAGTTCCTGGAGCGCACCCGGCGGTTCCGGGCCGAGCGGGTGCCGGCGTTCCGGGAGTACCAGCGGCGCCGCAACGCGCTGATCGCCTCGGAGCGGCGGCGGCTGCGGATCGAGGAGTACGTCCCCAAGGTGATGAGCTCCTTCGTGCGCAACCGGCTGCTGGACGAGTCCTACCTGCCGCTGATCGGCGACAACCTGGCCAAGCAGCTGGGGGCGGCCGGCGACGGGCGGCGCACCGACCAGAGCGGGCTGCTGCTGCTCATCTCCCCGCCGGGGTACGGCAAGACCACGCTGATGGAGTACGTGGCCAGCCGGCTGGGGCTGGTGTTCGTGAAGGTGAACGGCCCGTCCCTGGGGCACGCCGTCACCTCGCTGGACCCGGACGAGGCCCCGGACGCCACCTCCCGCCAGGAGGTGGAGAAGATCAACTTCGCGCTGGAGATGGGCTCCAACGTGCTGCTGTACCTGGACGACGTCCAGCACACCGACCCGGAGCTGCTGCAGAAGTTCATCTCGCTGTGCGACGGGCAGCGCCGCATGGAGGGCGTCTGGGAGGGCCGCACCCGCACCTACGACCTGCGGGGCAAGCGCTTCGCGGTGTGCATGGCGGGCAACCCCTACACCGAGCAGGGGCAGCGGTTCCGGATCCCGGACATGCTGGCCAACCGGGCCGACGTGTACAACCTGGGCGACGTGCTCTCCGGCAAGGAGGACGTCTTCGCGCTGAGCTACATCGAGAACGCCCTGACCTCCAACCCGGTGCTCGCGCCGCTGTCCGGCCGGGACCGCGGGGACGTGGAGCTGCTGGTGCGGATGGCCCAGGGGGACGACTCGGTGCGCCCGGACCGGCTGTCCCACCCCTACTCCCGGGTGGAGCTGGACCAGATCCTGGCGGTGCTGCGGAGGCTGCTGCGGGTGCAGGAGGTGGTGCTGGCCAACAACCAGGCCTACATCGCCTCGGCGGGCCAGGCGGAGGAGTCCCGGACCGAGCCGCCGTACCGGCTGCAGGGGTCGTACCGGAACATGAACCGGCTGGCGGAGAAGATCGTCCCGGCGATGAACGAGGAGGAGCTGGAGGCCGCGATCGACGACCACTACCTGGGCGAGGCACAGACCCTGACCTCCGGGGCCGAGGCGAACCTGCTGAAGCTGGCGGAGATCCGGGGGACGATGACCGCCGAGCAGTCCGAGCGCTGGCGCGAGGTGAAGGAGGCCTACGTCCGCTCCAAGACGCTGGCCGGGGACGGCGACGACCCGATCGGCCGGGCCGTGGGCGCCGTGGGCCTGCTCGCCGACAAGGTGGGGGCGGTGGAGACCGCCATCACCAAGGCGGCCGGCCGCTTCGGCGGCCCCGAGGGGGCGTAGGGGGCGTAGGGGCCGGCGGTCGTGACCGTGGCGAGGGGCACCCCTGGGATACCGGGGTGCCCCTCGTCGTACTCCGCCTTTTCCACATGCCCCGATTCCCCGAAAGCCGTCCGCCCTCGCAGGTGCCCCCGTAGGCTCGCCCCGTGACCGATTCCGAGGGCCTCCCCTGCCCCTCCTGCGGTGAGAACACGCGCTACTGGATCGACGACCGCCTCGGCGGGCTGCCGCGGTGGATGCTGCCGCCGCGCAGAGAGGGGTGGATCGCCGACGATCTCGACGACCTGACCGACGACCCCAAGTGGACCGAACTGATCGACGGCGCGCTCGTCTTCCAGATGCACTCCGGGACGGTGTGGCATGCAGCGACGAAGGCGGATCTCAATCTGGCCCTGGGGGCGGCCGCCGACGGGGACAGGACGGTTCTGGGCGGGATGACCGTGACCCTCGACCGCTACAACCGTTTCCTCACGGACGCCGTTGTCATCGAAGGGGCGGTCGACATGGACGCCACCACGCTCGACCCGAGGACGATTCCACTGGTCGTGGAGGTATCCGAGGACGAGACCCTGCACCGGGACCGCACGGTGAAGCCACAACGGTACGCAGCCTCGGGCATCCCCTTCTACTGGCGTGTGGAACCCGGGGAGGGAGAGGCCCGGGCAGTGGTCGTGCACACCTACGAGCTGGTCGGCGCGACACGCACGTACACGCCGACGGGCGTCCACCGCGAGCGGTTGAAAGTGCGCCGCCCGTTCATGGTGGACATCGACCTGACCGACCTGCGACAAGCCGCACGGGGGAGAAGGACATCGTGGTAGCCGACCGATGCGGCGGCCAACGGAAGGAACCGGGGAGCGACCGGTCGTTCGGCGGCGAGGGCGGGATCGACGGCACGGCCGGGCTGCGCCGGGAGGACACCTAACCTTGGAGGCATGTCCTGGTACACGCCGGTGGCCGCGGCCCCCGACCTCTCCGGGGAGCTGGCCACCGCCTGGACCGCGCGGGCCGGGGGCGCGGAGCACCTGCTGGTCCCGGACGGGTGTGTGGACGTCCTCTGGTTGAGCACCGGGCGCCTCGTGGTCTGCGGCCCCGAGACCTCCGGGTGGTCGTTCTCGCTGCCGGACGGGACCGAGGCGGTCGGCGTGCGCCTGCGGCCGGGACGCGCCGCCTCCGTGCTCGGCCTGGACACGCCCGGCGCGCTCAACCTCCGGGTGGACCTGGAGGACGTCCTCGGCACGCGGGAGCGGCGGATCCTCCTGGAGCGCCTGCACGGCGCGGCCGGACGGCACGAGCGCCTGGCCCTCCTTCAGCGGATGGTCCGGGAGCGCGCCGAGGACCGTCGCGCGTTCGGGGAGCCGCGGTCGCGCTCCGCCTCCACGGCCGCCGTGGTCTCCCGGGCGCTCACCGCGGCACCGGAGACCACCGTCGCCGCCCTGGCCCGGGAGACCGCCCTGAGCGAGCGGCAGCTGCACCGCCGGTGCGTGGCGGCGTTCGGGTACGGCCCCGCCGTGCTCCGCCGGATCCTGCGGCTCCAGCGCTTCCTCCGCCTGGCGCGGCACCCGGCCGCCACCACCGACCTCGGCGTGCTCGCGGCCATGGCCGGCTATACCGACCAGTCCCACCTCAACCGCGACTCCCGGGCCCTGGCCGGAGTGCCGCCGAGCGCGCTGCTCGGCATGCACCTGACCGACGGCGTGGGGGACATGCCGGGCGTCGGGTGAGGCCCGTCGAGGACGTCCGATCCGTACAAGCGGCCTGACGGTCCTGCGCAGCAGACTGGCCCCATGAGCGAGATCTCCGAGCGCTACCGCGCGCTGGCAGCAGAGTTCACCCGCCGGGTCGAGGCCGTCTCCGACGAGCGCTGGGACGCACCCTCCCCCTGCGAGGGGTGGACGGCACGGGACGTGCTCGACCACATGCTGGACAACCACCGGAACATGCCGGCCTACGCCGGGCTGAAGCTCGACCTGCCCCGGACCGCCGCCGAGGACCCGAAGGCCGCGTGGGCCGACGCGGTCGCCGCCATGCAGGCTCTGCTGGAGGACCCGGCCCGGGCGGGCCACGAGTACGACGGCTACTTCGGCCGCACCAGCGTGGAGCGGACGGTGGACGAGTTCCTCGGCACGGACCTGCTGGTGCACGCCTGGGACATCGCCCGGGCCACCGGCCAGGACGAGGCGCTCCCCGCCGACGAGGTCCGGCGCGTCGCCGCCGACGCCCGGAACTGGGGGGAGGCGATCCGCATGGAGGGCGTCTGCGGCCCGGCGGTCCCCCTCCCGGAAGGAGCGAGCGAACAGGACCGCCTCCTCGCCTACTTCGGCCGCGACCCGCGCCCGGCCGGCTGAGGCGGCGCGCCCGGCCTCCGCCGCAGGGACGGGGCGTCGCCGGGCGCCGGACTCCGGTGGAGGCCGCCGACGCCTTCATCGTGGTCACCCCGGTCTACAACCGCGGCTACCCGGCCTCCCTGAAGAACGCCGTCGACTGGTACTTCGAGGAGTGGAGCCGCAAGCCGGTCGGCTTCGTCTCCTACGGCGGCGCGGGCGGCGGCCTGCAGGCCGTGGAGCAGCTGCGCACCGTGTTCAACGAGGTGCACGCCCACACGGTGCGCAGCGCCGTGGCGATCAGCGACTTCTGGAAGCGGTTCGACGGCGACGGCCGCCCCGCCGACCGGGGCACCGAGGGCGCCGCCAAGGAGATGCTCGACGAGCTGACCTGGTGGGCACGCGCGCTCAAGGAGGCCCGTGCCAGGTACCCCCTCGCCGCGTGACCCGCGCCCGGGCACCGGATCATTCGGGGGGCAGTGCCGCGTAGTGGCCGAGGAGAAGGCGCTCGTCCTCGGCGGTGAGCGCCGTGCCGAAGGTGCCCCGCAGCCGGCGCACCGCCTCGGGGCCGGACAGGACCTCCCGTGTACTGCTCCCGTCGGGGTACTCGGTGACCATCACCCGGTCCTTGAGCCGGTGGCGCGCCTCGGACCCCCCTCGCTGGGCGATGACCCGGCCCACGAACGGCGACGACGGCCGGGTCGAGCTGCAGTAGTGCGCCATCTCGTAGTCCACCCGGTACTGGGGCTCGACCCGGAAGGCGTACAGGTCGAACCAGTCGCCCCCCATCAGGCCCTGCAGGACGTGGTGCCCGTCGTCCGAGGCGAGCCGCCAGGTCCAGCCGTCGACCCCGCCCACCGCGCCCGACCGGAACGGCAGGGGCTCGATGAGGCCCGCGTACCCGTACCCGGGGTCGGCCAGCCAGGCCTCGCCGCCCGCCTCGACCAGCATGACGGTGTGCGACCGGAACCGGCGCCGGACGCGCTCGCCTTCACGGATGCGCGCAAGCAGCCGTGTCACGCCGAAGCCCAGGCGCTCCAGCGCCGCCGCGAACAGCAGGTTGGTCTCGTAGCAGTACCCGCCGCGGCCCCCGTGGACCAGCTTGCGCTGGATGCTCTCGATGTCGATGGAGACCGTGCGCCCCACCGCGATGTCCAGGTTCTCGAAGCAGACCGCGCCCATGTGGGCGCGGTGCAGCGCGCGCAGGGTCCGCGCGCTCGGTTCCAGCGGCCCCGCATAGCCCACCCGCTCCAGATAGGCGTGCAGGTCCAGGGCGTCCACGCCCCACTCGTCGACGGCCGCCTCAGTCGGCGCCGTCCGCTCCTTGAGGTCCATGGTCTCCTCTTCTGCTCTGCTCGTCTCCGGTTTCCTCCGGCGCGCCCGTGCGGGCGGGCGGCCGCAGCACCGCGGCCACGACGGCCGCCAGCACGGCCCCGGCGATCGGGCCGATCAGGTAGGCCGACAGGTGGTCGTACTGGCCCGACATCACCGCGGGGCCGAACTGCCGCGCGGGGTTGACCGATCCTCCGGCCAGCGGCCCGAGGAAGATGATGAAGGAGGCGATGCACGACCCCACCGCCACCGGGATGAGCCACTTCAGCCGCGGCCGCAGGAGCAGGGCGGCCACGATCGTCATGCATCCGAACTGGGCGGCGGTCTCCACCGCGAGCACCGCCGGCGTGGTCCAGCCCGGGGCCGGAGAGATCACCGCGTACCGCACGCTCTCGCTGCGCATCACCTCGCCCCACACGGGCCCGCTGGCGGCCACGCCGGCCACGGACCCGACCATCTGCGCCAGGCACATCGGCGCCACGTTCCTGCCGGGGATGACCCGCATGAGCCACAGGCCGATGCTGACCGAGGGGTTCATGTGCCCGGCGGTCCGGCGGGTCATCGAGAAATGGATGACCACCGTGTTGGCCGCCCCGAACATCAGGCCGAAGAGGATCATCGCCGGCGGTCCGGCCAGCGGTTCGCTCAGCGGCGAATCGGTGGCGAACACCCAGCGCACGGCGGACGCGGCGAAGAAGAACATCGCGGCGGTGATGAGGAACTCGAGCAGGCCCAGGCGCAGCAGCGCGAGGGCGGGCCCGCGCGGCGGCGCCCCGGTCGTCGGCCGGGGCGCGGCGGGCCCTTCCGCCCTTCTCGTGGTTCGCAGCATCGGTGCAACTCCTGACGTGGTTCCAGGGCGGAGGAGCCGGCGCCGCGAGGCGTCCGACCGCCGTACCGGAGTGGGGGTGCGGCCGTGGGCCGCCCTCTCCGCCCCGCGCACGGCCGGGAACGGCCCCCGCCGAGCGAAGCACCGCGGCGCCCGCGCGAACCAACCGCCCGCCCGGGGTCTGTCAGGTTCCCCGCCCGCCGGCCCCGCGGGCCCTCAGATCTCCAGGCGCACCCGGTACTCCTCGGCCCAGGCGTTGAACTCGACGAGCCGCTCCATCACCGCGCGCGGGCTCCACAGCCCGCCCTTGGCGGCGTACTCCTCGACGGGCCGGTCGAGCAGTGCGCGGATGCCCTCCTCCGAGGCGATGCGCAGTACGGGGGCGTCCCCGTCCTCCAGCAGGGCCTCCACCATGGAGCGCAGCCCGCGGGCGTACTCCACGTCCTGGGTGGAGGGGTAGGGGCTCTTCTTGCGCTCCAGAACCGACTCGGGCAGGACGTGCGCCGCGGCCGCCCGCAGCAGGCTCTTCTCCCGGCCGTCGAAGTTCTTCATGTCCCACGGGGTGTTGTACACGTACTCGATCAGCCGGTGGTCGGTGAAGGGCACCCGGACCTCCAGGCCGACCGCCATGCTGATCCGGTCCTTGCGGTCCAGCAGGAAGTTCTCCCAGCGGGTGATGTTCAGGTAGAGGAGCTCGCGCATGCGGGCCTCGCGCGGGTCCTCGCCCTCCAGCCGGGGAACCTCCTCCAGGGCCTCGGTGTACCGGCGCTTGGTGTACTCCTCCAGCCCGAGCCGGTCCCAGAGCCCGATGTCCTTCATCGTCTGCAGACCGCCGAGCCGGCGCCAGGCATCGAACCAGGGGAAGGTGTCGCCCTCGACCGCCTCGGCATCGTGGAACCAGTTGTAGCCGCCGAAGAGCTCGTCGGCGGTCTCCCCGGAGATCGCGACGGTGACGTGCCGCTTGAGCTCCTTGCACAGGTGGTAGAGCGAGTGCTCCATGTCCCCGGTGGAGATCGGCAGGTCCTGGGCCCGCAGGACGCGGCGGCGCACGTCGGGGTCGAGCATGTCGTCGCTTTCGAGTTCGACGACGATGTGCTCGGCCCCGCTGTGCCGGGCCACGTCCACGGCGTAGGGCGTGTCCGGGTCCATCCAGATGCCGTTGCCCTCGAACCGCTCGTCGTTGCCGGCGAAGTCGATGGAGAAGGCCTTGACCGGCTCGTCGATCCCCTTCTCGCGCTGGGCCTTGGCGGCCATGGCGGTCAGCGCGCTGGAGTCCAGCCCGCCGGAGAGCAGCGTCCCGACCTCCACGTCGGCGATGAGCTGGCGGCCGACCGCGTCCTCCAGCAGCTCGCGCACCCGGGCGACGGTGGTGTCCAGGTCGTCGGTGTGCTCACGGGCCTCCAGGCGCCAGTAGGTCCGCTCGCTCACGCCCTGGCGGGAGAAGCGCACCACGGTGCCGGGGACGACCTCGTGCATGCCCTTGAAGACCGCGTGGCCCGGGGTGTTGATGATCGCGAAGATCTCGGCCAGGCCCTCCGCGTCCACCACGGCCTCGGCCTCCGGGTGGGCGAGGATCGACTTGGCCTCGGATCCGAAGAGCACGCCGTCGGGGGTGGGGTAGTAGAACAGGGGCTTGACCCCCATCCGGTCGCGGACCAGCAGCAGCTCCTCGGTCCGCGGGTCCCAGATCGCCATGCCGTACATGCCGTTGAGGCGCTCGGCGAAGTGCTCGCCCCAGGCGAGGTAGGCGTGCAGCACCACCTCGGTGTCGCTGGAGGTGCGGAACTCGTGGCCCATACCGGCCAGCTCCTCCCGCAGCTCATGAAAGTTGTAGACCTCGCCGGTGTAGGCGATGACCGGGAGGCCGTCGTGGGCGCCCTGCCCGCTGACGCCCATCGGCTGGCGCCCGCCCTCCAGGTCGATGACGGAGAGCCGGCGGTGGCCGAGCGCGGCGCGGGGCGAGGACCACAGCCCTCCGTCGTCGGGGCCCCGGCAGACGAGCGTGTCGGTCATGGCCGCCAGGATGTCGGCGCTGTGCTCGATGTCGCGTCCGTAGGACACCCAGCCGGTGAGTCCGCACATGGTGGTGCCGTCCTTTCGTGGTCAGGGGGGAGCGGTGGTCGGGCCTCAGGGGACGGGGACCCACCCGGCCTCGTCCCAGTAGCCCAGCTGGCGCTGCTTGGGCGGGGACGCGACCCGGGCCACGTCCTCGCCGCCGAGGATCATGGCGGTGTCGGAGCCGGGCTCGAAGACCGGCCACTCCGGAGCGCCGGGGCTGGAAGGCGACCCGTCCCGCGCGAAGGAGGAGACCAGGTCGATGAAGGTGTCGGAGACGGTGCGCTCCAGAGGCCCGTCCCCGTAGTCGCCGGAGTTGCCCGGCAGCCGGTGGGTGCCGAAGAGGAACTTGGAGGTCGCCTCGTGCGGGGTCCCGCTGTTGGGCGCCTTGACCGGGTGCGCGAACTCCATGAGGTACTGGGGCGCGCCGCCCTCGCGCGCGTGCCGCTCGGCCAGGCGCAGGATCTGGTACCGGAAGAGGCCGTCGCCCCAGATCTCGGTCCACAGCGAGACCGGGTCGGCAGGCAGCCCGTCGGCGTCGGCGGCCTCGCGGTAGGCGTCCAGGCAGTCCTCGACGTCGGAGTCGGCGACCTCGACGGCCCCCTTGAGCAGGACCTCGCGGACCTTCTCCCGCAGTTCCTGCTCGTCGCCGGGCATGGGCCCGTCGTAGGGGTAGCCGGGGCCGGTGGTGAAGAAGGAGCCCTCGGTGCGCGCGTAGACCGGCATCGACGGCAGGTCGGGGGTGGGCAGCGCGTGGTCGTGGCCGGTCATCCAGTGCCCGTCCACGACCGGTCCCTGGTACTCGCGGCCGCCGCGGAAGGCGCGCTCGCCGGGCGGCCCGGAGAAGACGCCCTCCCAGGCGGCCTTGAGGCGGTCGGCCGGGACCTCGCGCAGCCCGCGGACGGTGGTGCCCAGCTCGGCGGCGATGGCGGCGTAGACGGCGGCGGACTCGTCGGGGTCCATCGAGCTGGCCGGCGTCCAGACGTGCTTGGCGCTGATCGGGACGATCCGGCGGATGCTCCGGCGCACCTCCGGCAGCAGCGCCAGCTGCCAGGTGCTGGAGCCGCCCGCGGAGGTGCCGCACAGCGTGATGTTGTCCGGGTCGCCTCCGAAGGACGGGGCGTTGCGGCGCACCCACTGCACGAGCGCCGCCTGGTCCTGCAGGCCCCAGTCGGCGCTGTGGCCGGTCTCGGGGTCGGCCAGGTCCGGGTGCAGGCCCCATCCCAGGGCGCCGAGGCGGTAGTTGAAGTTGACCACGACGACGTCGCCGCGGGCGGCCAGCCGGGCCCCGTCGTAATCGGGCTCGCTGCCGGCGCCCAGGAACCAGCCGCCGCCGTGGATGTAGACGATGACGGGCCGGCGCCCCCGGACGCCGGGGGTCCAGACGTTGGCGAACAGCGAGTCCTCGCTGCTGTCGGGCAGGTAGTCGCCCTGGAGCGAGGGGGCGCCGAACGCGGTGGCGTCCCGGACCCCCCTCCAGGGCTCGGCCGGCCGGGGCGAGGCGAAACGCAGCTCGCCCACCGGAGGCGCCGCGTAGGGGAGGCCGCGGAAGACCGACACCCCCTGGTCGCGCGTGCCTCTGACGAAGCCGCTCTCGATGGCGGTGACGGTGCGGCCCCCGGAGGCGGGGGCCGCACCGGCCGTCGCGGTGCCCGGCAGTACGGCCGCCGCGGCCGCGGCCGCGGCGGAGGTGATGAAGGTGCGGCGCATCATGCGTATCGGGCTTCCTGGATTCGGGGGAGGACGCCACGAGGGTGCCTGCCGCGGCACGCGCCGGGGGCGCCGCCGGGCCCGGCTCTGTCAGGTCGGGGCCCTCCTCCGGCCCGCGGCGCCCGCCCCGGAGGAGGGCGGGGCCGCCCGGAATTCCCGGACCGAATACCGTCCCCTCTTCCGTTATCCGATGTTCGGACCGAAGATCCGGATCGCGAAAATTCCCTGCCCCGATGATTGTGTGGCCGAATTCAATTGCCGGCCGGACTTTGCAGGGTTCACTTTGCGGTCCGTGAGCGGTTAGTTTGCTCAGGGAGGCCGGGTTCGCCCCGGGTTCCCGCACCGTGTGGGGACATCAGACGAGGGGGAACGGTGGAGCGGAGCGACACCGCTGCCCGGCTGGCGGCACGCGGCCGTGCGGCCGCAGGGGTGGACACGGGGCCGGGTGACCTGATCGCGCCCCGGCTGGCCTGGGGCATCACCGCGGTCGTCTTCACCGGCATGTGCCTGATGTCGTTCTCCATCGTCCTCGACCAGGGGCACGCCCCCTGGATCACCGCCGCGGCCGCCGCCGGCATGGCCGCGCTGTTCGCCCTGCAGATGGCGCAGTGCCGCTTCGCCGGCGACCCCGCCCATCTGCGCCCGGCCCGGGCCACCCTGGCCGTGCAGGCCGTCCTCGCCTACGCGCCGATCCCCTACTTCGACATGGCGTGGACCTCGATGCCGATCTTCTTCGCGGGCAGCGCCCCCCTCGTGCTCCCGCCGTTGTACGGCTGGTCCTGCTTCGCCGCGGTCGTCGCCGCCGACGTCGCCATCCACACCGCCTACACCTCCGACCCGACGGTCCTGGGCTATGCCGTGGCGAGCTCCACCGTCTTCGGCCTGGCCGTGTACGGCCTCTCCTACCTGCGCGTGGTCATGGAGCGGATGCGCGCGGCCCAGGAGCGCCTGGCCGGCGCCGCGGTCACCCGGGAGCGCCTGCGCTTCGCCCGCGACCTGCACGATGTGCTCGGCTACAGCCTCTCCTCGATCATCCTCAAGGCCGAGCTCGCGCACCGGATGGTCCCGACCCGCCCGGCCCAGGCCCAGCAGGAGGTCGAGGACGTCCTGGCGACCGGGCGGCAGGCGCTGTCCGACGCCCGGTCGGTCGCCCACGGGTACCGCGACCTGTCCCTGGACGACGAGTGCCGGTCGGTGCGGTCGGTGCTCACCGCGGCCGGCGTCGAACTGCGGCTCCGCGCCGACTACCGGGGCCTGCCCCCGCGGATCGGCACCGTGGTGGCCACCCTGGTCCGCGAGGGCGCCACCAACCTGCTCCGCCACAGCCGGGCCGAGACCTGCACGATCTCCCTGGTCCAGACGCGGGACCGGATCAGCGCCGAGATCGTCAACGACGGCGCGCCCGCCCCCGGGGACGGGGACGCGGACGGCCCCCGGTGCACGGGGGCGCTGGGCGACCTCGCCGACCGCGCGGGCGCCCTCGGCGGGGCGCTCACCGCCGAGTACCTCGACGGCGACCGCTTCCGGCTGGCCCTGGAACTGCCCCTGATGTGAGCGATTCACACCCGGTGAGGTGTCCGGCGCACTACACCGCGCACCGCCCGCGACCGGAGACTGGCGTCCGGTCCGGTCCGTGCGCACGTTCCGCACGCCCACGGGCGGCGCCCGCCGCCCCGGCCGCGACCGTCCCAGCACACCGTTGCGCAGACAGAGAGGACGAGATGGCTGAGACCGATCGGCTGCGGATCGCCGTGATCGTCGGGAGCACCCGCAAGGACCGGTTCTGCCCCACCCCCGCCAAGTGGATCACCGAGCAGGCCGAACAGCGCGGAGACCTCGACGTCGACATGATCGACCTGGCCGACACCGACCTGCCCTACATCCTGAACGGGGACGACGAGAACGCCCCGGTTCCCGAGCCCGTGGAGGCCCTGCGGCCCCGGCTGGCCGCGGCGGACGCGTTCATCGTGGTCACCCCGGTCTACAACCGCGGCTACCCGGCATCGCTGAAGAACGCCATCGACTGGTACTTCGACGAGTGGGGCGCCAAGGCGGTCGGGTTCGTGTCCTACGGCGGCATGGGCGGAGGCCTGCACTCGGTGGAGCAGCTCCGCCCCGTGTTCAACGAGGTCCACGCCCACACCATCCGCAACACCATCAGCTTCCAGAACTTCTGGGAGCGCTTCGACGAGCAGGGCCGCCCCACGGAGGCCGAGGCCGTCAGCGGCGCGGCGAAGGGGTTCCTGGAGCAGCTCACCTGGTGGGCCCGGGCCCTGCGCCGGGCCCGGGCCGAGAAGCCCTACACGGGCGGCGCGGACGAGTGACCGCAGGCGCGGCGGGGCCCGGCGGGGCCCGCCGCACGTCCCCCACTTCTCCGGGAAACCCTTTCCGCGTTAGTTTGATCCGGGAACCGGATTCCGGGCGTTCCCGCTCGGCGCCCATGGGACGGAAAATGGACCCCCGGTCGGCCGATCGCGCCGACCGGCCGCCGCCTGCGAGAGGGAACGATTCCGTGACGACGGGACCGGACGCGCCCACCACCGCCCCTTCCTCCGCCGCACCCTCCTCCTTCCCGCACGACGGTATGGCCCCGACCTTCGCCTGGGCCATGTCGCTCACCGCCGTGGCCGGGTTCTTCCTGAACAACCTGCAGATCACCTACGTCCACCCGTTCACCGAGCCGGCCCACCACGCCGCCGCGTTCGCGGTGCTCCTCGTCCTGCTCGTCCTGCAGCTGCTGGTGTGCGCCTGGTACGGCCGGGCGGAGCGGCGCGCCGCCTCCCGCACCGCCCTGGCCGCGCAGGCCGTCCTGGTCTTCGCCCCGCCGCCGCTCTTCCAGGAGGCCTGGATGGGCGTCTCGGGGTTCCTGGCCGGCAGCGCCCTGCTGGTCCTGGGGCCCCGTGCCGGCTGGATCGCCTTCGCCGCGACGGTGGCGGGCGTGGCCGCGGTCCACGCCTGGTACAACCCGCTCCCGGTGAGCACCCCCGCCGGGCCGCTGTTCATGTCCGTCCAGGTGGTGGTGACCGGGCTGATCGTCTACGGCCTGACCCGGTTCCGGAAGATGGTGGTCGACCTGCACGAGGCGCGCACCGCGCTCGCCGAGGCGGCCGTGGTCCGCGAGCGGCTCCGGTTCGCCCGCGACCTGCACGACCTGCTCGGCTACAGCCTCTCGGCGCTCACCCTCAAGGCCGAGCTGGCGCACCGGCTGATCCCCGTCCGTCCCGCGCAGGCCCGGGGCGAGCTCTCCGAGCTCCTGGACACCGGCCGCCAGGCCCTGAGCGACGTGCGCGCCGTCGCTCACGGCTACCGGGACCTGTCCCTGGAAGAGGAGTGCATGTCGGTGCGCTCGGTCCTGACCACCGCCGGCGTGAACGTGCGCATGGAGGTCGACCACGGCGAGCTGCCCACCCAGGTGGGGACGGTGGTCGCCACCGTGCTGCGGGAGAGCGCCACCAACCTGCTGCGCCACAGCAAGGCCGAGAACTGCGAGATCTCCATCCGCGAGGAGGGGGAGCGCGTCACGGCCACGTTCGCCAACGACGGGGTGCGCTCCGGGGAGGCCCTCCGGCCGGGGGCCTCAGGCTCCTCCGGCGGCCTGGACAACCTGGCGGACCGCGCGGCGGCCCTCGGCGGCACCCTGACCTGCGGCGTCGACCCCGACGGCCGGTTCCGGGTCACCGTGGAGCTGCCCAAGCGCCGCCCCCTCGACGCCGACGGCGCGGGCCGGGTGGACGCGGCCGCCTGAGGCTCAGGACCCGCGCCCGCCGCCGAGCGCCCGCACCGCCAGGTCCTCGGCGGCGCCCGTGTAGCCCGCCGGGTCGCACAGCTCCTCCAGCTCCTTCTCCGACGGCGCCCCCGGCTCACCGGAGAGGGCGGCGTGCAGCACCCCGGCCAGCGGCGCGCCCGTGCGCACCGACTCCGCCGAGCACCGGTCGAGCAGGTCCCGGGCGCGGGGGCGCCCCAGGGCCGGTGCCAGCACCGCCACCAGCCGTTCGCCGGTCACCGCGCCCGCGATCATCCCGAGGTTGTCCGCCATCCGCTGGGGACGCGCCTGCAGCCCCCCGGCCAGCTCGGCCAGGGTGAAGCACGCGCCGCCGGTCACCCGCAGGCACTCGCGCAGCAGCTGCCACTCGGCGTGCCAGGTGCCGCCCGAGCGCTCGTCGTCCACGCCCAGGCACTGGGTCAGGGCGCCCGCCATGGCCGGCACCTGCAGGGCGGCGCTGCGCACCATCGTCGCCAGCACCGGGTTGCGCTTGTGCGGCATGGCCGAAGAGGCGCCGCGCCCGGGCGGCCCCGGCTCGGCCACCTCGCCGATCTCGGTGCGCGAGAGGGTGAGCACGTCGACCGCGATCTTGCCCAGCGCCCCGGCGGTGAAGCCGAGCACCGAGGCCAGGTCGGCGACCGGGGTGCGCAGCGCGTGCCAGGGCAGGCGCTGGGGCGCCAGCCCGGTCTCGGCGGCGAAGGCCGTGTTCAGGCGGTCGGCGTAGTCCCCGGCACCGCCGGTGCCGTCGGCGCCGCCGTCCTGGTCGGCGTAGGCGAGGTACCCGGCCAGGGTCCCCGCGGCCCCGCCGACGGACACCGGCAGGCCGCCGTCCAGCAGCCACTCCACCCGGGCCAGCGCGTCCACCACCAGCGAGCGCCACCCGGCCGCCTTCAGGCCGAAGGTGGTCGGCACCGCCTGGAGCGCCAGGGTGCGCCCGGGCATCGGGGTGGAGGTGTGCGGCCGCGCCAGGCGGGCCAGCGCGGCGGCGGCCTCGCGCAGGTCGCCGCGCATCTCCTCCAGCGCGCGGCGGGCCACCAGCATGGCCGCGGTGTCGAAGACGTCCTGGCTGGTGGAGCCGCGGTGCACGTACTCGGCGGCGCCGGGGTCGCGCTCGGCGACCGCCCCGGTGAAGGCGCGCACCAGCGTCACCACCGGGTTGGCGTGCTCCCGCGCGGCCACCGCCACCGCCCGCAGGTCCAGCCCGTGGTCCCGGGCGGCGGCGGTGATGGACCGGGCGGCCGGGGCGGGCAGCGTCCCCAGCCCGGCCTGGGCGCGGGCCAGCGCCGCCTCGGCGTCGAGCATCGCCTGCAGCCACGCCTCGTCGCCGACCAGCGCCTCGACCGGGGTCCCGGCCCGGACCGGGGACAGCAGCCCCGTGTCCAGGCCGGGGGCGGGGGCGGTGCTCACACCACCACCCCCGTCAGGTCGGTGTCGGCGGCCTCGGGCCGCACCTCGGCCGGCACGTGCGCCGCGGGCGGCAGCCCGAGCACGGTGCGGGCGATGGCGTCGGAGTCGCCGAGGGTGACCGAGTCGACGCCGGGGCGGGTGCCGGCGGCGGTGACCCAGTGCACCGACTCGGTGGGCACCCCGTAGGCGAACCGGCGCGGGTGCGCCCGGCCGCGGCCGTCGAGGACCCGGTAGGGCCGGTCGGTGACGGCCAGCCCCCCGGTCGCGTGGTCGCCCTCGGAGCCGCGGACGGTGTAGGGGGCGACCTGGCCGCTGTTCAGCAGGTGCTCCATCAGCGGGTCGTCGGCGCGGCGCAGGTCGGGCTCGGGCAGCCGGGCCTCGATCAGCACCGTCGAGCGCACCGGCGGCCCGGGGACCTGCTCGGAGGAGGCGGCGAAGGCCGGCGGGGCGGTCTCGAAGCGCACCTGGGTGCCCGGGCCCAGCACGTCGGCGACCCCGGCCTCCACGAGCGCGGCCAGCTCCCGGATGCGGGAGGCGGGCGGGCCGATGGACAGGTAGGCGTTGAGCGGGGTGTACCAGCCCTCCAGGTCGTCGCGGTGGGAGCGGCCGTCCAGGCCGCCGTGGTCGACCGCGAGCCGGATCTCGTTGCGCAGGTCGCGCAGCACGTCCAGGGCGGCCTTGAGGGGGCCGCGCAGGTTGCCGGCCTCGGCCTCGCGCACGTCGCGGTGCAGGTGGTCGAGCAGCCAGGCGCGGAAGTCGTCGCGGTCGGCGAACTCCCGTCCGGCGCAGGGCCGGGCGAGCCGCTCCCAGCTCCACCGGTCCTCAGGGGCGATGCGGTACTCCTCCAGGAGCGCGTCCAGCTCCTCGGGCTCGGCCTTGAGATAGCGCCCCACCAGCATCTCCCGCTCCGCGCCGCGGCCCCGGGCCTCCAGCAGCGCGCCGTAGTAGACGCTCTCCACCTCGCGGGCGATCAGCGGCCACAGGTCGGTGGAGAACTGCAGGCCGCCGGGGGCCTGGGCGCGCATGCCCTCGACCAGGCCGGCGGTGAGCAGGCGCGGGAAGTAGCGCCCGGTGGCGCCCTTCTCGTTGCGGCCGCGCGCCTGGTAGGGCACGCCGCGGCGGGAGAAGGCGAAGATCCGGGGCTCGCGCCCGGAGGGCCGGTAGACCAGGCGGCCGTCCTGTTCCTCGTAGCGGCCGCCGCGCCCCTCGGTCAGCAGCGCCATGTAGTCGAAGAAGTTCAGCCCCAGGCCGCGCACCAGCACGGGCGCGCCGGCCGGAAGCGCGTCCAGGTCGACGTCGGCGGGGTTGGTGGGGGTGATGTAGGTGAGGTGGTGGATCCGGGCCAGGCTGGCGGTACGGGCCTGCTGGGGGGTGAGCCGGGACGGCACGTGCCCCTGGGCCAGGACGACCGCGTCCAGCGCGTTCAGGCGGGTGCCGTCGGCCAGCCGCACCCCCTGCGGGCCGCCCGGCACACCGTGCACGTCGGCCATGGCCACCGCCCGCGAGCGGTGCACGCGCACCCGCACGTGGGCGGGGGCGCCCGCGGTGATGCGGGTGAAGCAGGCGTGCAGATAGCGGCCGTAGAAGGCGCGGCTCGGGTAGGAGTCGGGGCCCAGCCGCCGGGCCTCCTGCAGGTCCTCGGGGTCGGCGGGGCCTCCGGCCTCCGCCGGCTTCCGGGCCCACTCGTACAGGCTCGGCCCGGGCTCGACGGGGCCGCCGATGCGGACGCTGTCGTCGGTGAAGACGGTGATCTGCGAGGCGACCGTGTTCATCAGCAGCAGCCGGGACTGGTCCGGGCGCCACACCCCGCCGGCGCCCGGCGGGTGGGGGTCGACCATGTGCACGGTCACGGACCGGGCGGAGGGGGCGTGCCGCTCGTTGGCGCACAGCCGCTCCAGCACCGACAGCCCGCGCGGGCCGGCGCCGACGACGGCGACCTCGAACCCGCGGCGCGTGTCGTGGGACATCGCGTGGTTCCTCCGTTCGCGAAGAGAGGGGGGCGCGGCGGACGGGGTCGGGGCCCGCCGCGCCGGCCGGGGTCAGGCGCCGTCACCGCCGGGTGCCAGCCGCGCGGCCAGCTCCAGGCGCTTGATCTTGGTGGTGGCGGTCTGCGGCAGGTCCTCCAGCCGCCACTGCACCGGGGGCGCCAGCGGCGGCAGGCCCTGCACCGCCTTCTTCCACGCCACGTCGTCCAGCGGGACGTCGTCGCGGGTGGCCACGACCGGCACCGGCTCGCCCTGCTCGGAGGGGACGATGACCACCTCGACCAGCTCGGGCATCCGGGTGAACAGGCGGTCCTCGATCTCCAGCGTGCTCTCGATGCCGGGGATCTCGTCCACCTCGCGGTCGAGCAGGTGCAGGCAGCCCCACTTGGTGCGGTAGCCCAGATCGCCCATCCGCCACCAGGAGCCGTCGGCCTGCTTGGTCCAGCGGTGGTGCTCGCCGAGGTAGGTGACGATCCGGCCGTCGCTGCTGACCTCGATGAACCCGGGGTTGGACTTGGTCACCGGGCGGCCGTCGCGGCTGACCACCCGCACCCCGGTCATGCCGGGGAAGGGGCGGCCCACGCAGCGCCCGTCGAAGTCGGCGCCCTTGGCGCGGGAGTAGGTGCGCGCGGCGATCGGCCCGACCTCGCTCTGCCCGTAGGCCTGGGCGAACAGCGCACCGGGGCGCCGCGAGGCCGCCAGCATGCGCTGCACGGTGCGGGGGTGGATGGCGTCGAAGGTGCTGCTGAAGTACTTGACGCGGGCCAGCGGGGCGCGCTCGTCGTCGGCCAGCACCTCCCAGCGCAGGAAGGTGTTGGGGTGGGCCTCGATGAAGCCCGGCGGCACCTGGGCGAAGGTGTCGGCGACCGATTCGGGCTCGTCGTCGCGCAGGACGATCAGCGGGTGGCCCTGCAGGATCGCGATGGGCATCGCGGTGTACATCCGCGAGTGCACGAACGAGACGTGGACGGCGACCGGCTCGCTGCGGCGCAGCGCAGCGCCGACCACGGTTGCCTGGGGGCGGTAGCGCGCCTGGAAGGTGCGGCCGGTGTGCACGGCCAGCTTGGGCACGCCGGTGGTGCCGGAGGTGTGGGTGATCAGGGTCGGGTGGTCGGGGGGCATGGTGACCGGGCGCACCCGCGGGGCTCCGGCCAGGCCGGCCAGGGCCGTGGCCCGCTCGTGCTCGCCGGAGGCCAGCACCACCTTCTCGCTGAGGTCGAAGACCTCGGCGGGCAGCTCGGTGTCGAGCTTGGCGCGGTCGGTGAGCAGGTAGGGGCGGTTCACCCGGCGCAGCAGCTCGGCCACGGTGGCGCCGTCGAGCTTGGGCGAGAGCATCACCGGGATCGCGCCGATCCGCGCGGTGGCGCAGGCCAGCAGGGAGATGTCGAAGCCGTCGGTCTTGTGCACGACGACGTGGTCGCCGGGCCGCACCCGCAGGGACCACAGCCGGGAGGCGGCGTCGTCCACCACGTCGGCGAGTTCGGTGAGGGTGAGTCGGCGCCCCCGCTCGGGGGCGATGTCCAGGTCGTGGTCGAGGATGACCGGGCTCGCCGGGTGCCGGGCCGCCGCCCGGTCGAACAGGGTGCCCAGCCGGATGCCCTTGTTGCCGATTCTCTGGAGGAGCATGGGTCCGTCCTGAAGGTCGTGTGCGTACCGTGGCCCCGGGGAGGCTCAGCCGGCCTCGACCACGCGCTTGATGCGGGCGAGGGTGGCGTCGAGGTCCCCGGCGAGCTTGGCGGTCCACTCCTCGATGAACCGCTTGCGCGCCTCTTCGTCGAGGTCGGCGACGATCTTGTGGATTCCGGCGGTGGCCTTGCCCATCCGGAAGTGGTGGACCAGCGTGCAGGCGCCGCCGTCGGCGGGCTCGGTGTCGAATCCCCAGACGCTCTCCTGGTCCTCTTGGGCGTGGGAGAGCATCATCCAGCGGAAGGTGCGCCCGGGCTCGGCGGCGACCACCCGCGCCTCGGTGTGCCAGGTGCCGCGCACCAGCGGGGCCCAGCCGACGACGTCGTCGGCGCGCAGGTTCTCCCCGCGGAAGACCGAGCCGACCTGCGCCGGCGGCCCGATCCACTCCCCGCCCTGGCACTCGGGGCTCCACTCGCCGCTGCGCGGCAGGTCGCTGACGACGGAGTAGACCTCCTCGGGCGAGGCCTCGATGCGGATCCGGGCGTTCAGTTCGAACAGGGGCGTGCTGTCCACGATCGAAGTGCTCATGGCGGCGATCCTGGCCGCGGCCCGGGCGCCGCGGCCACGCCGCTCGGGCGGATAGGTCAAGTCCCGGCGGCGCGGCCTCAGCGCACCCGGAGCACGTAGCGCACCCCGTGCGCCCGCCCCTCCTCCAGGTCGCGGTGGGCGCGGGCGGCCTGGTCCAGGGGGAGCACCCGGCAGCGGCGCGGCCGCAGGACGCCGGCCCGGGCCAGCCGCCCCACGTGCCGCGCGGCCTCGGCCAGCTCGGGGGTGGTGGCCTGGGAGATGGCGAAGCCGGTGACGGTGCGGTCGAGCAGGTACAGCGAGCCGGCCGGCAGCGTGGGGCGGGTGCCCATGCCGGCCAGCACCACCATCCGGCCGCGGTGGGCGAGCAGCGGCAGCGCCCGCTCCACGTCGTTGCGGCCGGCGGCGTCGATGTACAGGTCGGCGCCGCCCGGACAGGCGGCGGCGATCCGCTCGGCGGCGTCGGGGGCGCGGTAGTCCACCACCTCGTGCGCGCCCTGCCCCCGGCAGTACTCGGCGTCGCGGGCGCCGGCCACCGCCACCACCCGGGCGCCGGCGTGCGCGGCCATGGCCACCAGCGCGCTTCCCACGTTGCCGCCGGCGCCGACCACGACCAGGGTCTCGCCGGGCCGCAGCCGCCCGTGGACGAACAGGGCCAGGTGGGCGGTGGCCGCGGGGTGGGCCAGGGCGACGGCCTCGACGGGGTCGGCGCCCTCGGGCAGCGGGTAGAGCCGGTCGGCCGGGACCGCGGCCCGTTCGGCGCAGGCGCCCTGGCGGCCGGCGTAGCCCATGCTCAGGCTCCACACCCGGGTGCCGGGGGTGAAGGAGGGGGCGCCGGGGCCGGCGCGGACCACGGTGCCGACCAGGTCGCGGCCGACGACGAAGGGGAAGGGCACCGGGGTCCGCCAGGCCCCCGAGCGCACGAAGGTGTCGACATGGTTGACGGCGGTGTACTCCACGTCCACCAGCACGTCGCTGGGGCCGGGCTCGGGGTCGGGCAGCTCGCCGCTGCGGATGGTCTCACTGGGTCCCAGGTCCTCGATGTAAGCGGAGCGCATGGCAAAGGATTGTGTCCTTGCCCGGCCTGCCATGGCAGGAGCCGTGGCAGGCGTTTGTCAGCTCCCGCCCATGACCCCCTCATAGGGGCGCCGGTGACGGCGGACCGGGGGCGCGATGAATTCGGGCAATGCAGGAGATGATTCCTGCATATTGTCCCGGAACAGGGCAGAAAATAGTCTTGCCGTACGATCGAAAGGAAAGTGCCAGCAATTCCCCTCATTCATTGGGGCCACCCCGGAGACCTTTCACAGATTCCCGTCTGACCGGCGGGGCGAAGCGTGCCCGGAAGACCGATGACGGACGTTCCGAAGGACGGCACATGAAGACTGCCCTCGATTTCCGAGACGAGGCGGCGGGCATCGGCGCGACCCCGCCGGCCGCTCCCCCGCCCGCGCCCTGCGGCACACCGCTCATCGCGCGCGAGGCCGAGCTGCGGCTGCTGCACGCCCGCCTGGCCGACCCGCACACCCGCGTCCTGACCGTCACCGGCCCGGTCGGGGTGGGCAAGAGCCGGCTCGTGGCCGCGGCCGCGGCCGACGGCGCCTTCGCCGGGGCCGCCCGCACGGCGGACCTGGCCGGCCTGGCCGGGGCCGACGTGCGGGCCGCGGTCCGCGCCGCCCTGCCCGCCCCCGGCGGCGGGCGGTTCCTGCTGGTCCTGGACGGGTGCGACGACGCGCTCGCGGAGCTGCGCTCCCTGGTCCCGGCGCTGGTGGCCGAGCGGCCGGAGGCCGCCGTGGTGCTCGCCGCCTGCGAGCCGCTGGGGGTGTACGGCGAGGAGATGCTCCGGCTGGACCCGCTCGCCCTCCCCGGCCCCGGCGCCGGCGCCGACCCGGACCGGCTGGCCGAGGTCCCCGCGGTGCGGCTCTTCCTCGGCCGCGCCCGCGCGGTGCGCCCCGGGTTCGTCCTCGACCGCGGCAACGCCGGCGCGGTGGCGCGCCTGTGCGCCCGCACCGACGGGCTGCCGCTGGCCCTGGAGCTGGCGGCGGCGCGGATGCGGCTCGACTCCCCGCAGGGCGTGGTCGACGCGCTGGACACCGACCTGGACGTGCTCAGCGACGGCGGCGGCGAGACGCTCTCCCGGCACGGCGGGGTGCGCCAGGCGCTGGAGTGGTCGCTCGCCCGGCTCGCCGACGGCGACCGGGAGCTGCTGGCCCGCATCGCGGTCTTCCGGGCGGGCGCGGACGTGGAGGCGGCCGCCTCGGTCGCGGGCCTGCCGCCCGTCGAGGCCCGCCGCGGCCTGGAGCGGCTGGCCGACCGCGGCCTGCTGCACACCCGCGAGGCCGACGACGGGGTGGCGCTGTTCCGGCCGCCGGAGCTGGTCCGCCGGCTGGTCACCGACGTCCTGCTCCGGAAGGGGGAGGCGGACCGGGTCCGCCGGGCCCACGCCGACCACTTCCTGGACATGGCCCGGGCGCTGCGCCGCCCGGCCGCGCCCCGCGAGCACCGGCACCGCCCGCCCCGGGTACGGCACTGGCGGGCGGACGTGGAGGAGGCCATGCGGTACCTGCTGGTCTCCGGCGACGACGCCGAGGCGGTGCGGCTGGCCTCGGCCCTGGGGCTGTACTGGCGCGGCTACGGCGGCCTGCGGGGGGCCGCCGCACTGCTGGAGGAGGTCCTGGACGGGCGCGGCGCGCCGCCCCGCACCGAGGCCGACGGGCTGGCCGTGCTCGGTGAGCTGCTCATGTGGCTGGGCGAGCACGCCGACGCCGAGCGGCGGCTGGCGCGGGCGCGGACGCTGCACCGGGCGCTGGGGGACGCGGCGGGGGAGGCCGCGGACGACCGCCGCCGGGGCGCGCTGGCGCTGCACCGCGGGGACGCCGAGCGGGCGGTGGGGCTGCTGGCCCCGGCCCGCGACCGGCTGGCCGAGGCCGGCGCCGACCACGAGCGCGCCGCCGCCTCCCGGGAGCTGGCCGACGCCCTGCTGCTGACCGGCGCCTGCGGACCGGCCCGCGAGGCCGCCCTGGAGGCGCTGCGGCTGGCCGAGCGGCTGGGCGACGAGCGCGCGGCGGCGCTCGCCGAGTCCTCGCTGGCCGAGGCGCTGGCCGCGGAGGACGGCACCGCCTCGACCGAGCGGCGGCACCGCGCCTGCCTGGACCGGCTGCGCCGGCTGGGCGACCTGGCGGGCTGCGCGGTGGCCGTGGAGCGGCTGGCGGTGCTGCGGGTGCGCCGGGCCGACGCGGCGCCGGGGCGCGGCGGCGCCGACGTCCGCGCCGAGCTGGAGGAGACGGTGGCCGCCCTGGGGGCGGCCGACGCGATGCGCACCTCCACCGGGTGCACCGCCCCGGCGGGGCTGCACGCGGCCGTGGAGGAGGCCTCCGGGCGCGCCCGGGAGCTGCTCGGCCCCTCCCGGCACACCCGGGCGTGGTCCCGGGGCAGCGAGATGGGGCTGCGCTCGGCGGTGGCGGCGACGCTGGCGCCCGCGGAGCCGTCGCCGCGGCCGCCGCGTTCGGCGGCGGAGTCCGGGCCCGGGCACCGGCTGTCCCCGCGCGAGCTGGAGGTGGCCGAGCTGGTCGCCGAAGGCCTGACCAACCGGGAGGTCGCCCGGCGCCTGGACATCGCCGAGTGGACCGCCATCAACCACCTGCGCAAGGTGATGCGCAAGCTCGACTGCACCTCCCGCGTGCAGGTGGCGGGCTGGTTCACCCGCGCCGCCCCGGCCGGGGACGGCCCGGCCCGGTGACCGGGGGGCCGACCACCACCCCGCAGGCGCCGTGGCCACCACCGGCACACCCGCCGCGGCGGCCTGAAGGGGGCTGCCCGCCTCGCCGCGGCGGGGCGGACGCGCGGGAGAGCGCGTGAACGCCCGTCCCCCGTCCGCCGGTGGGTCCCGCCGGGCGGTGCGGCGCCCTCCGGGCCGCACCGCCCTCCCGAAAGAACGGCACCACCCCCCTGACAATTAATTGCACACATTCTGCCATTTATCCCGATACCGCCCGTTTTCTAATGTCGCATCAGCTCCCCGTGAACCCGGGCGCTGTTCTCTCGCCTGACCGACCTCTCCGGAGGGGCAGAATGAGCGATACCGCAGAAAAGCACGCAGTGAAAAGATTCGGGGCGTCGGCCGATGTCGATTCGGCGCCCGCCGTCAAGACGCGGAACACCCCGCGCCTCCCCGGACCGGTCCCCGCCCCGCCCGGCGCGGTGGGTACCGAGAAGATCCTCGATGAACTGTCCGACGAACTGTTCGCCTCCCTGCGCCGCACGGACCAGCGGCGCAGGGGCGCCGCCTACCTGCGCGGCCTGCTGGCCACGCCGGGGCGCAAGTCCATCCGCAACATGGCGGCCCTGATCGGGGGCACCGGGACCGGGCAGAGCCTGCACCACTTCATCTGCAGCTCCACCTGGGACTGGGTGCCGGTGCGGCGGGCGCTGGCCGAGTACCTGGTCCGCACGGCGCCCCCGCGCGCCTGGGTGGTCCGGCCCCTGCTGATCCCCAAGACCGGCCGCCACTCGGTGGGCGTGGGCCGCTACGGCGGCAAGGAGTACCCGATGAGCGCCCAGATGGCGATGGGCGTGTGGGCCGCCTCCGAGAACGTCGCCGTACCGGTCCACTGGAACCTGCACCTGCCGGCGTCCGAGGACGCCCCCGCCCCCGTCGCCGACGGCGTCGACGCGGGGCTGGAGGTGCTCACCGAATGGGGGCTTCCGCCCCGCCCGGTCGTGCTCGACCTGGAGGGGGACGCCGCCGCGCCGGCGATGCGCCGACTGCGCGCGGCGGGGCTGCACCCGGTCGCCCGGATCACCGGCGACGTTCCGCTGCAGGTGGTCGAGCCGGCACTGGTCGGCCACCGCGGGCGCGTGATGCGGGCCGAGGAGGTCCTGCGCGCCGCGCAGGACCTGCGCCGCCCGGTGCGCGGCACCGGCGGCGGACCGCACACGCGGCCGCGCGCGCCGCGCCGCCCCCATGCGGGGCGGCCGGACATGGCGGCCGCGGTTCGCGTCGGCCTGGCGGACCGGTCCCGCGCGGGGGCGGGGCTCGTTCTGGTGGGGATCGGACCGGCGGACCGCTACTGGCCGCGGGAGATGTGGCTGTCGGCCCTGCCGTACCCGCAGAGTACGGTCGCGGTCCCGGCCTATGGCGGACTGCTCCGCCTGACCGACCACGCCCAGGACACCGTCGGCGAGCGCGTAGGGCTCCGCGACTACGCGGGGCGCTCCTACGCCGGATGGCACCGCCACGCCACCCTGGCCTCCGCCGCGCACGCGGTGGCCATGCTCTCACCCTGACCGCGCTCGCCCTGGAGAAGGGAGGCCGAGGAACCCGAAACGGCCGGGAAGCGCCCGAAAGGCGCTCCCGGCCGTACCCGTTCCCCGGCTTCGCCGGTCGGCCGCCGGGCCCCTCGCGGTCCCGGCCGCAGGCGGCGACGGAGCAGCTGGTACCCCACCCCCGGTGCGCCCCTCCTTGGCGTTGATCTCGGGAAAGTCGGGGTAATACTCGCCGGTATTACCCCGACTTTCCCGAGATCAACGGGGGTGTCGGTGCGGGCGGCAGGCAGTGCTCCCCGGGGGCGGCCGGGGCCCGGAGAGTTCCACCACGCCAGCGGAGACGACCTTCTGCCCCGGGTGGACACGGCCCTCCCGCCCGGATCCGCAGCGGCCCGCCACCCGGCAAGCGGCCGCGAGCGGGGTACCAGCTGCTCCGTCGCTGCCTCTGGCCCGGACCGCGAGGGGCCCGACAGCCGGCCGACAGGACCGGGGAACCGCCCTGCTCCCTCGTCGCCGCCTTCCGTCTTGACGGGCGCGGACCCGCCACCCGGCAATCAGCCGTGAGGGGGGTACTTGCCGATCCGTCGCCGCTCCTCCACCCCGGCCACCGGTGACCCGCCACCCGGCGAGCACGCGTGAGCGGGGCGTCGGCTGCTCCGTCGCCGCCGCCCCGCCCACCGGCGGCCCGCCGCCCGGCGAGCAGGCATGAGCGGGGCACCAGCTGCTCCGTCGCCGCCTCCGGCCCGGACCGCGAGAGGCCCGGCCCCGACGCTGCCTCCGGGTGGGGCGCCTCCCCCGCCTCCCCTCTCTCTGCCGCTATGACCAGCGAATTCTCGACTCCCGGATCCGCCGGCCGGTCCCCCGGAACAGGCAGGGCGGCCCATGAGATCTTCATGCCCCTGCGGTGCACCGATCACAGAGGGCGTATGGAGTCGTGTGCGTCACGTACCTGACGAAGTCCCCTACGGGCTTTGGCCGCCCCTTGCGCGGCCCGCACATGATGAGCCCCGCAAGCAGCCGTGCGACCGGCGGCGCCGGGGGCCCTTCCCCCGCCCCGGGAACGCCCGCTCTCTCCATCACACCAAGGCCCGTTGAGGAGTCCGTCGTGGACGACACCGCCCTGCTCGAAATCGACTCCCGGACCGCCCTTCAGCAACCCGACTGGTCCCATGACCCGTACCTGCCCACCGTCCGGCGCACTCTGGGCACCCGCCCGCCGCTGGTGCGTGCGAGCGACACCGACCGCCTGCGCCGCCGGCTGGCCGACGTGGCCGAGGGCCGCGCCCTCGCCGTGATCGCCGGTGACTGCGCCGAGGACATCACCGAGTGCACCGCGTCCGACGTCGCCGCCAAGTCCGGACTGGTGGAGCTGGTGGCGGCGTCCCTGCAGATCGCCGCGCGGCGCCCCGTCGTCCGCGCGGCGCGCATCGCCGGCCAGGCCGCCAAGCCCCGGTCCCGCCCGACCGAGGTCCTCGACGGCGTCGAGCTTCCCTCCTACCGCGGGCACATGGTCAACGGCCCCGAGCCCGACCCGTCCGTGCGGACGCCCTCCCCCTCCCGCCTGCTCACCGCCTACTCCTCGGCCCGCTCGGTGATGGGCCACCTGGGCTGGATCGGCTCGGGCTCCCAGGGGGACCCCGCCGTGTGGACCGCCCACGAGGCGCTGCTGCTCGACTACGAGCTGCCGCAGATCCGCCCCGTCGGGGACGGCCGCCAGCTGCTCACCTCGACCCACTGGCCCTGGATCGGCGACCGCACCCGCGGCCTGGACGGGGCGCACACCGCCATCCTGGCCGGCGTGGCCAACCCCGTCGCCTGCAAGATCGGCCCCTCCATCGACCCCGCCGAGCTGGTGGAGCTGTGCGACCGGCTCGACCCCGACCGCTCGCCCGGGCGGCTCACCCTGGTCGCCCGGATGGGCGCGCGGACCGCCGCCGAGCGGCTCGGCGAGCTGGCGGCCGCGGTGCGCGCGGCCGGCCACCCCGCGGTGTGGCTGTGCGACCCGATGCACGGCAACACCGTCACCACCGGATCCGGGCTCAAGACGCGGCACATCGAGGCGATGGTCCGCGAGATCGGCGAGTTCCAGGAGGCCGTGCGCGGCGCCGGCGGCGTCGCCGGCGGGCTGCACCTGGAGGCCACCCCCGAGCAGGTCACCGAGTGCGTGCGCGACAGCGGCCACGAGCACGAGGTGACCGGCAAGTACACCAGTTTCTGCGACCCGCGGCTCAACCCGGCGCAGGCGGCGGAGGTGGCCTCGGCATGGACGGCGTGAGACCGGACCCGAAGCGCACCGCCCTGGTGACGGGCGCGGCCGGCGGCATCGGCGCCGCCGTCGTGCGGACCCTGGCCCGGGAGGGCCTGGCCGTGGCCGCGGTGGACCGCGACACCGCGGCGCTGGAGGAGCTGGAGAAGGAGCTCGCCGACCAGGGCCGCACGATCGCCGCCGTCCCCGCCGACCTGTCCCGCACCGCGGAGGCCCGCGCCGCGGTGGAGACCGCCGTCGCCCGCCTGGGGCACCTGGACCACCTGGTCAACGCCGCCGGCGTGCTCCGGCTCGGCGAGGCCCGCGGCCTGTCCGAGGAGGACTGGCACACGAGCCTGGCCGTGAACGCCACCGGGGTGTTCGCCGTCTCGCAGGCCGCGGTGCCGCACCTGGCCGACCGGGGGTCCGGTGCGGTCGTCACCGTCGCCTCCAACGCCGCCGCCACCCCGCGCACCGGCATGGCCGCCTACGCGGCCTCCAAGGCCGCCGCGGTCGCCTTCACCAAGTGCCTCGGCCTGGAGCTGGCCGCACAGGGGGTGCGCTGCAACGTGGTGGCCCCCGGCTCCACCGACACCCCGATGCTGCGCTCCATGTGGAGCGGCGAGGCCGACCGGCAGGCCACCCTGCGCGGCAACCTCGAACACCACCGGCTCGGCATCCCGCTCGGACGCGTGGCCGCCCCCGACGACATCGCCGGGGCCGTCGCCTTCCTGCTCTCCGACGCGGCCCGGCACATCACCCTGCACACCCTGACCGTCGACGGAGGCGCGACGCTGGGCGCCTGACGCCCGCGGCCTCCCCGGCCCACCGGAGGACGACCATGCCAGCGATCCCGCCCATCCCCGCCTACCCCATGCCCGCCGAGGGCGACCTGCCGGCGAACACCGCCGCGTGGACGCCCGACCCCGACCGCGCGGTCCTGCTCCTGCACGACATGCAGCGCTTCTTCCTGCGCCCCTTCGCCGGGACCGGGGCGCTCCACGACGACCTGGTCGGCAACTGCGCCCGGCTGCGCCGCGCCTGCGCCGCGCTCGGCGTGCCCGTCGCCTACACCGCCCAGCCCGGCGGCATGTCCGCCGACCAGCGCGGCCTGCTCAAGGACTTCTGGGGACCGGGGATGACCGTGTCCCCCGAGGACCGCGAGGTGGTGCCCGAGCTGGCGCCGGCGGCCGCCGACTGGACGCTGACCAAGTGGCGCTACAGCGCCTTCCACCGCACCGACCTGCTAGAGCGGCTGCGCGCCTGTGGGCGCGACCAGCTCATCGTCGCCGGGGTCTACGCCCACGTCGGTGTGCTGATGACCGCCGTGGACGCGTTCACCAACGACATCAGGACCTTCGTGGCCGCCGACGCGGTCGCCGACTTCTCCCCCGGTTTCCACCGCCTGGCCCTGGACTACACCGCCCAGCGCTGCGGGGTGGTCGCGCTGACCGGGACCCTGGTCGAGGCCCTGGAGGGCGCCGCCGACGCGGCGGCCCGCGAGGAGGTGAGGGTATGAGCACCGGAAACGCCCTACTGGAGGAGGTTCTGGCCGGCCGGCGGGACGCCTTCGCGCTGCTGCACCGGCCCGAGTCGGCGGCCGGCCCGGACGCGGTGGAGGTGCTGGCCGGTCCGGCCTCCACCGCCGAGGCCCTGGCCGACCTGCCCGTCGACCCCGCGCCCGCCGCCGACCCCGGATCCGCCGCGTCCGACGCGTCCCCGGAGCGGCACGAGCTGCTCGCCCTGGTCCCCTACCGGCAGATCCGCGAGCGCGGGTACGCCTGCGCCGACGACGGCGCCCCGCTGATCGCGCTGCGCGTGCGGGAGCAGGGGCGGGTGCCGCTGTCCGGGTTCTGCGACCGCGTCCCCGACACCGGGATCGCGCTGTCCGACGGCGGGTTCGACGTGGACGACGCCTCCTACGCCGCCACCGCCCGCCGGATCATCGACGGGGAGATCGGCAGCGGGGAGGGCGCGAACTTCGTACTGAAGCGCTCCTTCACCGCGACCATCGACGGGTTCTCCGCGGCGAGCGCCCTCACCCTGTTCCGCCGGCTGCTGCGCCAGGAGTCCGGCGCGTACTGGACCTTCGTGGTGCACACCCCGCACGGGACGTTCGTCGGCGCCTCCCCCGAGCGGCACGTCAGCCTGGACCGGGGCACCGCGGTGATGAACCCGATCAGCGGCACCTACCGCTACCCGTCCTCGGGCCCGGCGCTGGAGGGGGTCAAGGCGTTCCTCGCCGACCGCAAGGAGGCCGACGAGCTCTACATGGTGGTGGACGAGGAGCTCAAGATGATGGCCCGGATCTGCGACTCGGTCCCCCGGGTGGTCGGTCCGCGGCTCAAGGAGATGACCCGGGTCGCGCACACCGAGTACCACATCGAGGGGGCCAGCTCCCGGGACCCGCGGGAGATCCTGCGCGAGACCATGTTCGCCCCGACCGTCACCGGCAGCCCCCTGGAGAGCGCCTGCCGGGTGGTGGCCCGCCACGAACCCGAGGGGCGCGGCCACTACAGCGGCGCGGTGGCGCTGATCGGCCGGGACGCCGGCGGCGGGCGCGCCCTGGACTCGGCCATCCTCATCCGCACCGCGGAGATCTCGCCGGAGGGCGGGCTGCGCCTGCGGGTGGGCGCGACCCTGGTGCGCCACTCCGACCCCGAGGCCGAAGTGCAGGAGACCCGCGCCAAGGCCGCCGGGATGCTCGCCGCCCTGGAGGCGGACCGGTCGCGCGGGCTGGCCGAGCACACCGAGGTCCGCTCGGCGCTGGCCCGCCGCAACGAACAGGTGTCCGCGTTCTGGCTGGGGCAGGCCGAGCGGGCGGCCGTCCCGGAGCTGACCGGCCTGGACGTGCTGGTGGTGGACGCCGAGGACACCTTCACCGCGATGCTCGCCCACCAGCTGCGCGCCCTGGGCCCGCGCGTGGAGGTGCGCCGCTACGACGAGCCGTTCCGGCTGGAGGGGCGCGGCCTGGTGGTGATGGGCCCCGGTCCGGGCGACCCGCGGGACACCGCGCACCCCAAGATCGCGGCCGTGCGCCGGGCCGTCCGGGAGCTGCTGGGGTCCCGGTCGCCGTTCCTGGCGGTGTGCCTGAGCCACCAGGCGCTCTGCCTGGAGCTGGGGCTGGAGGTGGTGCGCAGGGACACCCCCAACCAGGGCGCCCAGCACACCGTCGACCTGTTCGGCCGCCCGGAGCGCGTGGGCTTCTACAACACCTTCGCCGCGCGCTGCGCCGAACCGGAGTTCGTCCCCGCCGGGGCCTGCCCCGGCCCGGTCGAGGCGGCCCGCGACGCGGGGACCGGGGAGGTGCACGCCCTGCGCGGGCCCGGCTTCGCCTCGATGCAGTTCCACCCCGAGTCGCTGCTGACCCGGGACGGCGTGGGCATCCTGGCCCGGACCCTGGCCGGCGTGGTGCAGCCGGACGCCGTGCCCGTCTGAGGCGGCGGGGCGGCGGCCCCGCCGGAGACCGCCGCCCCGCCCCGGCCGGCGCCGTGTCACAGCCGCACGGCGCCGGTGTTGATGCAGGCGAGCAGGGTGCGCGCCTGGACGTTGACGTAGTGCCCGTGCCGCACCAGCGCGTTCAGCTGGCCGGGGGTGGCCCAGACGAACCCGGGCGGCGGCACCAGCGGCACCAGCCCCTCGGCGTCGACCACCATGTAGCGGCTCCGGGCGTTGAGGAAGCGTCCGCCCTCCTCGGAGTGGACGGCCTCGTAGCGGATCCGCTCGGGGGGAGCGCCCAGGACCGCCGCGAGGTAGGAGGGGCGCTCCGCCGGGGGCAGGTGGGCGTGGTTGCGCGGGGTGCACTGGACCGTGGGGCCCAGCTCCACCGTGTCCAGGAACCCGCCCTCCACCCGGGCGTTGACCAGGACGTGCGGCACCCCGCCGATCCGGCGGGTGAGGAAGGCGGTGACGCCCATCCCGCAGGGCTCGATCAGCGGCTGGGTCCAGCCGCCGACCTCGCGGGTGCCCGCCCGCACCCGCACCCCGACCACGTCGAAGTACCGCCCCTCCCGGTGGCGGACGCGGTCCGGCTCGCGCACCCAGTCGGGGATGCCGGCCAGCGGGACGGTCTCGGCGCGCACCCGGTACCGGGAGCGCTCACCGGTGAACCAGGACAGCACCTCGTGGTCGGGGTGGAGGGCCTGCGGCTCGTCCTCGGCGACGGGGGCACACGCCAGCACGGTGCGGGCGTCCATGTTGACCGTGTCGTCGCGGCGCAGCAGCTCGCCGAGCGCGCCCATGCTGACCCAGCGGAAGTCCTCGTGCACGGGCACGGCCGTGCCCGGCGGCACCTCCACGATCATGTTCCGGTTGCTCTTGCGGAAGAACCACGAGCCGTGCTCGGACTGCAGCGCGTCGGCCAGCACCCGGGCGCGGCCGGGCTCGGTGAAGTACTCGATGTAGCGCACGGCCCGGCCGCCGTGCGCGCGGGTGTAGTTGCTGCGGGTGGCCTGGACGGTCGGCGAGAGCTGGACGGTGTTGGCGTTGCCGGGCTCCATCTTGGCCTGCATCAGCATGTGCAGCACGCCGTCGATCTCCTGGGCGAGGATGCCCAGGATGCCGACCTCGTTCTGGTCGATGATCGGCTGGTGCCACTCGGGGACGGGCGCACCGCCCTCCACCCGCACGTGCAGCCCGGAGACGGTGAAGAAGCGGCCGCTGCGGTGGGCCAGGTCGCCGGTGCGCCGGTCGAAGCCCCAGCCGTCGAGCGCGTCGAAGGGCACCCGCTCCACGCGGAAGCCCCCCGCCGCGCGGCGCTCGGCCACCCAGTCGGCGACGTCGGCGGGGCCGGTGAGCGGCGGCGGGGCCGAGTACACCTCCACCGAGCGCCGCAGCCGCGCGCCGGCGGCGGCGTCCTTCCTCCACTGCAGGGCGGGCCCGAGCCCTCGGGCGTCGGGGCGGGCGCCGGCCGGTGCCGGCGCCGTACGCGGGTTCATCGGCTGCTCCTCTCGATCGGCCGGCGGCTCAGGTGCGCGCACCGCTCCGGCGCAGCGGCTTCCACCAGGCGGGGTTGTCGGCGTACCAGGCGACGGTGCGGGCCAGGCCGCGCTCGAAGGGCACGAGCGGGGCGTAGCCGAGCTCCTCGCGGATCCGGGTGTCGTCCACCGAGTAGCGGCGGTCGTGGCCGGCGCGGTCGTTGACCCACTCGATCGCCGACTCGTCGCCGCCGCACAGTTCCAGCAGCAGCTCGGTGATCTCCAGGTTGGTGCGGTCCTCGCCGCCGCCGACGTTGTAGACCCGGCCCGCGCGCCCGCGGGTGAGCACCAGGTGGACGGCGCGGCAGTGGTCCTCGACGTGCAGCCACTCGCGCACGTTGCCGCCGTCCCCGTACAGGGGCACCTTGTGCCCCTCCATCAGGTTGGTGATGAAGCGCGGGATGAGCTTCTCCGGGTGCTGGTAGGGCCCGTAGTTGTTGGTGCACCGGGTGACGGACACGTCCAGGCCGTGGGTGCGGTGGTAGGCCAGGGCCATGATGTCGGCGCCGGCCTTGGAGGCGGAGTAGGGCGAATTGGGGTCGACCGGCTCGGCCTCGTCCCAGGACCCGTCGTCGATGGAGCCGTAGACCTCGTCGGTGGACACGAGCACGACGCGGTGGGTGCCCGCCTCCAGCGCGGCCTCCATGAGCGCCTGGGTGCCCAGCACGTTGGTGCGGGCGAACGCGCCCGCACCGGTGATCGAGCGGTCGACGTGGCTCTCGGCGGCGAAATGGACCACGGCGTCGTGCCCGGGAACGAGCCCGGCGAGCAGGGCCGCGTCGCACACGTCGCCGCGGACGAAGGTCAGGCGGGGGTGGCCCATCGGCAGGTTGGCCGTGTTGCCGGCGTAGGTGAGCAGGTCCAGCACGGTCACCTCGGCGCCCTCGTAGCCCGGGTAGCCGTCGTCGAGCAGCGTCCGGACGTAGTGCGAACCGATGAACCCCGCACCTCCGGTCACCAGGATCCTCATTTGGACACCTCCTTTTTCCGTACCCGGCCGGGGCCGGGCACGGAAGCGACGCGACCCGATTCCTGAGGCCGCGAATTCGCCACAACCCTCGACCCCGAAACCGCTGCGGGAAAGCCGCCGGAGACCGCTATGTCACCTCCCGCGCCCCTTATCCACCCCTTTCGAGGCATTCACTCGGCGGGCAGCCGGGACCGACCGTGAATAATTCATACCGGGGGATGAGGAAGACCCACCGCCCATTCGCGGCCCCGACCGGGGGGACGCCCCGGAGCCGCGGGGTTCCCGGAGGGGCGGCCGGCGCCCGACGCGCGAGGGGGCCGTGAGGAATTCACAGGCCCATCGGTGCCCGCCGCACTACCGGGCGCCGCCCCCGCGGAGCACGATGTGCGCGGGGAACCGCTGCCCTGCCGGGCGGCGCCCGCTTCACACCGCGATCGTTCGCCCCCTGGGCCGGCACCGAGGAGTACAGGAGCCACGGATTCCGACATGGAATCCTCACATTCGACCAATGGATTTCCCATACGCCGCCCCCGGCCGGCGGCGGCGGACGGAGACCCTCCGATAGGACCGATAGGAAATTCGCGGCGCCTGCACGACCGCCGTCACTTCCCGCCGCCGCCTCGTGACCGGAATGCTCTCGGCCGTCCGGGCGCCGCGGGGCCGGCCGACCGAAATCCGATGACAGCAGCAGACCGCACGACGAACGGAAGGTGAAATGTCAGCCCTGAACGATCCGACGACCTCCCTCAGAGCCGGCCCCCGGGAATGGCTCGGGCTCGCGCTCCTCGCCCTTCCCGTGACCATCCTCGCCCTGGACATGACCGCGCTCCACCTGGCGCTGCCGCACCTGTCCGCCGACCTGGGGACCACGAGCACCCAGCAGCTGTGGATCCTGGACATCTACGGGTTCCTGATCGCCGGCTTCCTCATCACCATGGGCACCGTCGGCGACCGCATCGGGCGCCGGCGGCTGCTGATGGTCGGGGGCGCGGCCTTCGCCGCGGCCTCGGTGATCGCGGCCTACTCCCCCACGCCCGAGCTGCTGATCGCCTCGCGCGCGCTGCTGGGCATCGCCGGCGCCACGCTCATGCCCTCCACGCTTTCCCTGATCCGCAACATGTTCCACGACGAGAAGCAGCGGGCCTTCGCGATCGCCGTGTGGACCGCGTGCTTCATGGGCGGCACCGCGATCGGCCCGCTCGTCGGGGGCGCCCTGCTGGAGTGGTTCTGGTGGGGCTCGGTCTTCCTCATGGCCGTGCCCGTCATGGCGCTGCTGCTGGCCGTGGGCCCGTTCGTGCTGCCCGAGTACCGGGCGCCGTCCCCCGGACGCTTCGACCTGCCCAGCGTCGCACTCTCCCTGCTGGCGATCCTGCCGTTCGTCTTCGCCTTCAAGGAGGCGGCCAAGAACGGCTGGGGCCTGCCCGCGGTGGCCGCCCTGGCCGCGGGGGCGTTCTTCGGATGGGTCTTCCTGCGGCGCCAGCGGACGCTGGAGGCGCCGCTCCTGGACCTGGGGCTGTTCCGGTTCCGCGCCTTCAGCGTCGGCCTGGCGGTGCTGCTCGTCGGTGCCCTCACCCAGGGCGCGTTCCTCCTGCTGATCGCCCAGTACCTGCAGGTCGCCCAAGGCCTGTCGCCGCTGGAGGCGGGGATGCGGATGCTTCCGCACGCCGTCGCCGGCGTGGTCTCCCTGCTGCTCACCCCGGCGCTGGCGAACCGCTTCGGCCCCCGGCCCACCCTGGCCGGCGGACTGCTGGTGAGCGCCGCCGGCTACCTGGTGGTCTCCCAGGTCCAGCCCGACTCGGGATCCCTGTTCGGGATGGCGGCCGCGATCGTGGTGATGCTGGGCAGCGGCCCGCTGATGACGCTGGTGACCACCATGGTCATCGCCGCGGCGCCGAAGGAGAAGAGCGGTTCGGCCGCCTCGCTCACCGAGACCTGCTCGGAGCTGGGCCTGGCCCTGGGCGTGGCCACCCTGGGGGCGGTCGGCACCGCGGTCTACCGGTCCGGCTTCACCGTCCCCGACGGGCTGACCGAGCAGGCCGCCGCGGCCGCCGCGGACAGCCTCGCCGGCGCCGCCTCGGCGGCCGAGGGGCTGCCCGCCGAGACGGCCGCGGCCCTGATGGAGGCCGCACGGACGGCGTTCGCCTCCGGACTGTCCGCGGTGGGCTACATCAGCGCGGCCGTCGCGGTGCTCCTCACCGTCGCCACCCTGCTCTTCCTCAAGGTCGGCGACGAGGACCGCGCCGCCCGGGCGGAGAACACGAACTGACACACTCGCCGCCCGCCCGTGGAGGCGGGCGGGTTCCGGTTTAAGGATGCACACCATGGAACGCGCGGAAATCACCCGGACGGTAGCCGAACACATCGTCTTCAACGTCAACTCCTCCCCCGACGACGTCGCCGCGGGCATCGGCGTCGCTCCATCGGTGCTCCGGGAGCACTTCCCCGACGACCGCTCCCTGCGCAGGGCCGTGTGCACCTTCGGGATCTCCGAGGTGCAGCAGCGGATCCGTGCGGCCCGGCTGGAGGAGGGGCCGGCCGACGCCGCCCTGCAGCGCCTCGTCGAGGCCACCTGGGACCGCGCCTCCCTGCGGGCGTTCATGTACGGGGAGAACCAGCTGCACGGCGATCCGGAGCTGGACACCGGTTTCGCCGCCATCGAGGCCGCCACGGTGGACCTGTTCGAGCGGGGACGGCAGGAAGGGGTCTTCCGCTCCGACGTGCCCGCCGCCTGGATGAGCGAGTCCTTCTGGGCCCTGCTCGCGGTCACGGCCTGGTGCGTGACCGATTCGTTCATCGAGGCCCAGGACGGTCCGCCGAGCATCGCCGCCCTCCTGCTCGACGGGATCACGGCCCGGAACTGACCTGCGGTGCCACTGCGGCCCGGCCCCCGGCGCACCCGCCGGGGGCCGGGCCGCACGCGCGTGTCCGCCCTGGAGGGGCGGGGACCGGCGGCGGGGACATGACACAAGCGGTGTTCCGTCCCTGGAGCCCCTGGCCGGAGCCGGACATCATCGTCTCCCATGGACCGCGAACAGATTCTGCAGGCATCCGCCGACGTCATCTCCGAGAACGTCCAGGCCGCCCCCGACGAAGTCGCCCGCGCGATCGGAATCACGCACGAGGAACTGCGCGCCCATTTCCCCGACCGGTTCTCCCTCGTCTACGCGCTGGGCAAGAGGGGGACCGATCTCATGGAGGCCGCCCTCGACTCCGCGCGCATCGACGAGGGACCGGCGGACGAGGCACTGCGCCGGCTGGTCGAGGAGTCCTGGAGGTTCGCCCCCTTCCTGGCCTTCCTGTACGGGGAGAACACCCTGCACGGCCCCGGCGAGCTCGATGACGCCTTCATCCGGATCGGTGTCCGCGTCACGGGGCTCATCCAGCGCGGGCAGAAGGAGGGCGTCTTCCGCGACGACCTGACCGCGGCATGGGTGAGCGAGGTCGCCTGGTTCCTCACTGCCGCCGCGACCTGGAACGTCCGCAAGCGGCACCTGACCACCGAGAACGGGCCCGCCAACATCCTCGCCGTCCTCATGTCCGGGACCCGGGCGCCGGCGGGCGCCTGAGGCGCCCCCGGCCGCCCCCGGCCCGCGGCGCCGGAGCGCCGCCGGCGGCGTGGAGCACCGCCGCGGACCGTCGGCCCCGGCCGTCACACGAAGGTGGTTCTTGTGAAAGGGATAATCCTCGCGGGGGGCAGCGGAACACGGCTGTACCCCGTCACCAAAGGGGTCTCCAAACAACTGCTCCCGGTCTACAACAAGCCGATGATCTACTACCCGCTCTCGGTGCTGATGCTGAGCGGGATCAGGGAGATCCTGGTGATCTCCACCCCCGACGACCTCCCCGGCTTCCGGCGCCTGCTCGGCGACGGATCGGACCTGGGGCTGGCGCTGGACTACGCCGAGCAGGACCGGCCGCGCGGACTGGCCGACGCCTTCCGCATCGGCGCCGACCACGTGGGGTCGGACTCGGTGGCGCTGGTCCTGGGCGACAACATCTTCCACGGGCCCGGCCTCTCGGCGCTCCTCCAGCACACCGTGCACACCCTGGACGGGTGCACGCTCTTCGGCTACCCCGTCTCCGACCCCGAGCGGTACGGGGTCGGCGAGGCCGACGAGCAGGGCCGCCTGGTCTCCCTGGAGGAGAAACCCGCCAACCCCCGGTCCAACCGGGCGATCACCGGCCTGTACTTCTACGACCACCAGGTCGTCGACATCGCCCGGGACCTGGAGCCCTCGGCCCGCGGCGAACTCGAGATCACCGACGTCAACCTCGCGTACCTGCGCCAGGGGCGCGCCCGACTGGTCGACCTGGGCCGCGGCTTCGCCTGGCTGGACACCGGGACGCACGATTCGCTGGTGCAGGCCGGGGAGTTCGTGCAGATCCTCGAACAGCGCCAGGGGGTGAGCGTCGCCTGCCTGGAGGAGATCGCCCTGCGGATGGGCTTCATCGACGCGGAGAGCTGCCTGCGGCTCGGTGAGCGGCAGTCCAATTCGGGCTACGGGCGGTACGTGATGAGCGTCGCCTCGTCCTTCGACGCCACGCGGCCGTCCGAATTCGCCATCGGGGCGGCGCTCTCCCCGCCCTTCCGGGGCCCCGGGGCCCCGGACTCGCGCGCCTCCGCCCTCACCGGGGACCAGAGCTCCCCATGGGCCGAGGCGCCGGAGCCGGTCTGAGCGGACCGTCCCCCGCCGCAGCACCCCCTCCGCCGGGGCCGGCCCGAGCGGGCCCGGCTCCGCGCGGCGTACGCACCACGGAAGGAAGGCGAAGGAATGCCCACACGGGTCTGGAACTACCTGGAAGAGTACGAGCAGGAGCGCGAGGAGATCCTCCGCGCGGTGGACAAGGTCTTCGCCTCCGGCCAGCTCGTCCTGGGGGAGAGCGTGCGCTCCTTCGAGAACGAGTTCGCCGGCTACCACGGGCTGCCCCACTGCGTCGGGGTCGACAACGGCACCAACGCCATCGTGCTCGGCCTGCGGGCGCTGGGGGTCGGCCCCGGCGACGAGGTGATCACCGTGTCCAACACGGCCGCCCCCACCGTGGTCGCGATCGACCAGATCGGCGCGAAGCCGGTGTTCGTGGACGTCCGCGAGGAGGACTTCCTCATGGACACCGGCAAGGTCGCCGCGGCGATCACCCCGCGCACCAAGGCGCTGCTGCCGGTGCACCTGTACGGGCAGTGCGTGGACATGGAGCCGCTGCGGCGCCTGGCCGACGAGCACGGCCTGGCGGTCCTGGAGGACTGCGCCCAGGCCCACGGGGCCCGCCGGCACGGCCGGCTCGCCGGGACCATGGGCGACGCGGCCGCCTTCTCCTTCTACCCCACCAAGGTGCTGGGCGCCTACGGCGACGGCGGTGCGACCGTCACCGGCAGCGCCGAGACCGACCAGAGGCTGCGGCGCCTGCGCTTCTACGGGATGGAGGACGTCTACTACACACTGGAGACCCCCGCCCACAACAGCCGCCTCGACGAGGTGCACGCCGAGATCCTGCGGGGCAAGCTCACCCGGCTCGACCGCTACATCGAGGGGCGCCGCGCGGTGGCCCGCCGCTACGAGGAGGGGCTGGGCGACACCGCTCTGCGGCTCCCGGCGACGGCCCCGGGCAACGACCACGTCTACTACGTGTACGTGGTGCGCCACCCGGAGCGGGACCGGATCATCGAGGCCCTCAAGGGCTACGACATCAACCTCAACATCAGCTACCCGTGGCCGGTGCACACCATGACCGGCTTCGCCCACCTCGGCTACGGGGAGGGCGACCTGCCGGTGACCGAGGCACTGGCCAAGGAGATCTTCTCGCTGCCGATGTACCCCTCGCTGCCCGCCGGCGTCCAGGACAAGGTGATCGCCGCCGTCCGCGAGGTCCTCGCCTCCCTCTGAGCCCTCTGAGCCCTCTGAGCCCTCTGCCCCTTCTCCCCGCTTTCTCCGCCCCGCCGTACGCGGGACGCGCGCCGGTGCCCGGTGGGCCGCCGGCGCGCCCTGCGTCGGGGGGCCGCTCCCTTCCTCCGCTCCCCTTCGACCGAGGAGATACCGATGCGCGCAATGTTCCTCACCGGCGGCAGCAAGGGGGCCGTGTTCCCCCAGGCCCCGCTGGCCCGAGCCGCCCTGGACGCCGGCCACCGGGTGATCATGGCCGGACCGGAGATGGTGGTGCCGACGATCGCGATGGCGGCCCTGCCCCCGGTCTCGGTCTCGCCGCGGGACCGGCAGGCCCTGTCCACCGACCAGCCGGACGACCCCGCCGAGCAGATGCGCTACGTCGGCCGCTGGTACGCCGAGCTCGCCCTGCAGACCCGGGAGCCGCTGCTGCGGCTCGCCGAGCAGTGGCGGCCCGACGTGGTGGTGGGCGGCGGCATCTTCTACTCCGCCGCCCTGCTCGCGCGCGAGCTGGGGCTGCCCACGGTGCAGCAGCCGTGGGGCCTGCTGGACTCGCGGGTCTACGACGAGGCGGCGCTGGAGGTGCTGCGCCCGGCCCTGGCCGAGCTGGGCGCGGACGCGGTCCCCGAGCCCGACATCCGCCTGGACGTGGCCCCGCCGAGCCTGCGGCGCCCCGACGCGCCCGCCGGGCGGCCGATCCGGTGGATCCCGGGCAACCAGTACCGGCCGCTGGAGCCGTGGATGTACACCAAGGGCGCCGCGCAGCGGGTGCTGCTGACCTCGGGCAGCCGGGTCAGCAGCGCGGGCACGCTGCACACCATCGAGGTCGCCGGGCTGCGCCTGCTCGCCGAGCGCCTCGGGGCGCTGGGCGTGGAGGTGGTGGTCGCGGTGCCCGACGAGGTGGCCGCCGAACTGCGCGGCCCGGACGGCTCGGGGCCGCACGCGGGCTGGATCCCGCTGGACGTCGTGACCCCCACCTGCGACCTGGTGGTCCACCACGGCGGCACCGGCACCAACATGACCGCGATGGCCGCGGGGGTACCGCAGGTGATCGTCCGGGAGATCCCCTCGGTCGGCGAGATGGAGCCCCAGGTCCGCATGGGCTCGGTGATCGACCTGCCCAAGGGGCGGCAGTCGGCCGACGACATCGTGGACGCGTGCCGCACCGTGCTGGCCGATCCCGGCTACGCCGAGAGCGCCGGGAAGCTGGCGGCGGAGATCGCCGCGATGCCCCCGCCCGCCGAGGTGGTCGGCGACCTGGAGCGCCTGGCCGCCGACTGACGCCGTCCGCCGGTGCGACGGCGGAGGGGCGGGGCCCGCGGGCCCCGCCCCTCCGCCGTCGCACCGGCGGGCGCGCCGAGGCGCGCCCGGGACGCTCACACCGTGTGCACGTTCGGGACGTAGCGGATCCACGTTCCGCCGGCCTCCCGGAAGGCCGACTCCTTGGCCATGATCTCCTCGGCGTGGTTCCAGGCGAACAGGAGCGCGTAGTCGGGGTACTCGTCGGCGAAGCGGTCGGCGGGCACCACGGGGATGTGCGAGCCGGGGGTCAGCCGCCCCTGCTTGGCCGGGGTGCTGTCGTAGACGCGGGAGACCAGCTCGGGGCCGATCCCGCAGAAGTTGGCGACGGTCGCGCTCTTGGCCGTGGCGCCGTAGGCGGCGACCGTCTTGCCCTCCTCCTTGAGCCGGACCAGGAGCGCCGACAGCTCGCCGCGGATGCGCCGGACCGCGTCGGCGAAGGCCCGCAGGGTCTGCGGGGCGTGGAGGCCGGACGCCTCCTCCTCGGCGATCAGGGCCGCCACCGCCGGCGCGGGGGTGCGCGCCCCGGCGCGGGCCAGCGTGTAGCGGACCTCGCCGCCGTGCACGGGCAGCCGCTCGACATCGACCAGCTCCAGCCCGTAGCGCCGGGCCATCTCCCGGACCGAGGAGGCCGAGAACAGGTAGAAGTGCTCGTCGTAGATCTGGTCGAAAGAGGTCTTGGCGACGATGTCGCCCAGGTAGGGGTCCTCGAAGACGAAGACGCCGTCGGGGCCGAGCAGCGCGTCCACCCCTTCGAGGATGGAGTCCATGTAGGGGATGTGGCACAGGGTGTTGGCGGCGAAGATGACGTCGGCCGGGCCGTGCTCGGCGCGCACCGACCGCGCGGTGGCCGCCTCGAAGAACGCCCCGAGGACCTGGACGCCGGCCTTTCGGGCCACCTCCGCCACGCTCGCCGAGGGCTCGAAGCCCAGGTGGCGCACGCCCGCGTCGCGGACGGTGCCGAGCATGATGCCGTCGTTGGAGCCGATCTCCACGATGAAGGGGTCGGCGGAGGTCGCCTCGGTCTCCAGGAAGCGCCGGGCGGTGGCCGCGAAGTGCTCGCGCATCACCGCCGACCCCTGGGAGAAGTAGGGGTAGTCCCCGTTGAACATCCGCTCCCGGGGCACCTCCTCCATCAGCTGGACCATCGAGCAGGACCCGCAGGCGCCGACGGCGAGCCGGTAGAAGAACTCCCCGTCCGTGTCACCCGGCTCGGGGAAGGCGTCGGACAGCGGCTGGCGGCCCAGGTCGAGGAACTCCTCGACCGCTCCGCCGCAGATGCGGCACTCGGCCGCCGTGGCCCCTGCCGGTCCGGATGTGGAGGTCATCGCGTCTCTCCTTGCGGATGGTGAGCCTGAACGCACCGAATCGGCACGCGCCGGAGAACCCGGCCACTGTGGAGGTTGCCGTGCCGTGTCCCGCACCGCCATGCCCGCGGCCCCCGATTGTCAGGTCCCGGACCGGAGCGCGGCGGACGGGCGCGCGGCACGGCGCGGTCATCCCCGGGCGCGGCACACGAGGTAGCCCAGGTGGTGTCGCCGCACGACGCCGAGCCGCTCGTTCAGCACGGCGAACTCCCGGGCGAACCCGTCGCCGGCGCGCCGGCCCACGGTGCCCAGGTTGTCGGAGATCACCCGCCGCACGGACGCGTCGAACCGCCGCAGGTGGGAGGTGGCGTCGACGCACTCCTCCATCCGCAGCCCGGCGCCGGCCATCAGCATCGCGTACTCGACGGAGCGGGGGAAGGACGTCACGGTGTAGCCCTCCATGAGGGTCCGGCGCTCGTCGTCGGAGAACTCCGCGCCCTCCCGCTCCACATAGTCGGCGAGGACCAGGGTCCCGCCGGGCCGGAGCACCCGGCGCACCTCGCTCATGGCCGCCTCCCGGTCCCCCAGGTACATGAAGGTCTCCACGGCCCACACGGCGTCGAAGGAGGCGTCGGGGAAGGGCAGTCCGTAGGCGTCGGCGACCTCGAACCGGACGCGGTCCTCCAGCCCCGCCGCCTCGGCACGGACGCGGGCGGACCGCACCTGGTCGGCGCTGACGGTGACGCCGGTCACCGAGCAGCCGGTGGCCTCGGCCAGGCGCACCGCCGGGCGCCCGGTGCCGCACCCCAGGTCGAGCACCGCGTCCCCGCCCGCGACGGGGGTGCGGCCGATGAGCACGTCGGTCATCCGGTCCGAGGGCGAGATGCCGGGCGCCTCGTCGTCGAACCAGCCGATGTGCAGGTTTCCGCCGAGAATGAGGTCGTACAGCCATCCCAGGTCGTCGTAGCGCTCACCGACAGCCTCCGGGGGCAGCACGTCCGTACCGCCGTCGGGCATGTCGATCACCGTCCTTCCTCCTGGACTCCAGTACCTCGCCGAGATTGGCAGACGGCGGCCGTGCCGACCCCCGCCGCGGGTCCGGCTTGTCACCTCCCCCGCCGCACACGGAGCGCGTCCGGTCGGCGACGACCGGTCGCGCATACGTGACACAGTGGGAACGCCGCCCCTGGCCCCGGCGGCCGGAACCGGACACGATCGTGGCCGTTCCGGATGAGAGGACACCACAGTGGGTGACAACGCCGACCTTCAGATCGGCCTGACCGAGACCGAGCGGCACCGCGCCGAGGGCGAGGCGGACGGCCCGAAGGAATTCGACCTCCTCGGGCTCCGCTGGGATCTGCTGCCCGGGGTGTTCGCCCCGTTCCACTCGCACTCGACCGCGTCCTACACCGAATGGCTGCCCCTGCCCGAGGGCGGCTCGATGCTGGAGATGGGCTGCGGCTCCGGGGTGACCGCGGTGTACGCCGCCCTGCGCGGGTGCGCCCGGGTGACCGCCGCCGACATCAGCGCCGCCGCGGTCCGCAACGCCGCGGTCAACGCGGCCCGGCACGGCGTGGCCGACCGGGTCCGCAGCGTGCGCAGCGACATGTTCGACGCCCTCGACCCCGACGAGCGCTTCGACGTCGTCTTCTGGAACTCCAGCGCCATCCCCGCCCCGGCGACCTTCACCTACACCAGCGACATCGAGTGGTCGATCTTCGACCGGGAGTACGCCTCCCACCGGGCCTACCTCGCCCAGGGGCGGGAACGCCTGACCGAGCGGGGCCGGCTGTTCCTGGGCTTCAACACCAACGGTGACCGGGACCGCCTCGAGGCCCTGGCCGAGGAGGCGGACCTGCGCGTGGAGGAGCTCCGGAGCAGGACGACCACCTACGGCGAAGGGCACACCGCGCGGTTCATGCTGCTGGAGCTGGTCCCCCGGGACCGGGCCCCGGGCTGAGAGGACCGCCGGGCGGGCGCGGGCGGACCACCGTCCGCGCCCGTGCCCGCAGGCCTGCGCAGGCCCTGCTCAGGGGCGGGTGGCCGCGGTTCACGGGTGCGACATGACAAACCCATGCGTCCGGCCGTGAGATGCGCACTATGTCCGACTAGCCCCTTCTGTAGAGAATGTCTCCTGTTCGGATCACCACAAACCGGATCGAAAAGGAGACGGCAATGTCCCCCACCGCCCTTTCCCCCCAGTCCCCCGCCGAGGCCGAGCTGCAGATCGACGTCTTCGACAGCTGGACCCTCCCCTCCGAGGTCGTCGCCGGCGCCACCGGCTGCCGCTGCGGCCTGCCGGCACCGCGCCGCACCCCTGCCCCCGCCCCGGAGCGGGCACCGGCCCCCGCCTCCGCGTCGGTGTGAACGCCGGTACCCGGCGCCTCCGCTGAACCGCCCAGCGCAGAACCCCCTATGTCCTGCGCTGGGCGGACCTCGTCCGGGGCCGTACCGGCCGGCACGGTCCCCGGAGCCCTGCACGACCCGAACGGGCCCGCCCTGACCGGTCGCGGCGGGTCCGGCCACCAGAGCAGCAGACCCCGGGCCGCCCGTCCGCCGGGCGGCCCGGAGTTTGTCACCTTCACCCCGGCACGGCCGGCTCCATGGGCGCGGCGCTCATGGCGGCCCTCGCCGGGCCGACCGGCCTGCTCGGCTCCCTGACACCTGCCCGCGGCGGCGGTGGGCGCCCCCGGAGACCGAATCGACGGCCGCGCCTCCGCCCGGCGCCATGAGGAATTCACATGCACCTGCATGACGAACGCACTGCAGGTGCGGCCTTGAGGAGGGCCACAATGAGTCGGCCCGCTCGACCTGAACGAAGGACCCCTACCGACGCACCCCAGGACGCTCCGCCCCGGACGCAGGAGGCCCCCCGGATGACCCCCGCACCGACCGCCGAGACGACACCGACGCCGTTGGACCGCGCCGCCTCTGCCGCCGCTGCCGCCACTGCCGCCGCTGCCGAAAGGGCGGTCTGAGATGCGCCCGGCCGTACCCGACAGCGACCGGCGCGAAGACCGCGGAAGCCGGGAACCCCTCGACCGGGGCGCGGCCCCGGAGCCGCTGGGCTTCCGGGCCGGGCTGCGCGCCGAGACCGTCCCCGGCGAGGGCGTCTACCTGTTCTCCGAGACCGGCGTGACCACCCTGCGCGGCGCCGGGATCGAGGCGCTCGCCCCGCTCCTGGACGGCACCCGCGACCTCGGCGCGCTCCGGCGGAGCGCGCCCGCAGGCCTGCCCCCCGACGCCGTCGACCGGATCGTCGGCCGTCTGCGCGAGGCCGGCCTGGTCGCCCCGACCGCGCCGCAGCCGCCCGCCCAGGCCGCCTACTGGGAGGCCGCGGGGCTGGTGCCGGCCGCGGTCGCCCGCGCCACCGACGCCGCCCCCGTCCAGCCGGTCTCCGTCGGCGGCGCCGACGCCACCGCGGCGCTGCGCGCCCTGGCCGGCACCGGGCTGCGTACCGCCGACGCGGTCGCGCACCGCCCCGGCACCGGCTACGCACCGGCCGACGGCTCCGCCCTGTCGGTGGTGCTCTGCGGCGACTACCTGGACGCCGGCCTGGACGAGATCGACGCCGCGCACCGGGCCCGGGGCCGCCCCTGGCTGCTCGCCCGCCCCACCGGGGCCCGGGTGTGGATCGGCCCCTTCTTCACCCCGGGCCAGGGCGGCGCCTGCTGGCACTGCCTCGCCCACCGGCTGCGCTTCCACCGCCAGGCGGAGCTGCGCGCCCAGCGCGACCTGCGCCTGACCGGTCCCGTCGCGTGCCCCTCGCCCACCGTCCCCGCGCTCTCCTCAGCGGCACTGGGGATCATCGCCCTGGAGGCGGCCAAGTGGACGGCGGGCCACCGCGACGGGAACCAGCGCGCGGTGTGGACCCTGGACAGCCTCACTCTGCAGACCCGCCACCACGAGCTGCGCGCCCGCCCGCAGTGCGCCTACTGCGGCGACCCCGGCATGGTGCGCGCCCGGACACGGCGCCCCGTGGAGCTGCACCCCCGCCCCAAGACGGCCGATGGCGCCACCGGGCACCGCTCGCGCGCCGCCGAGGACGTGCTGGCGGACTTCGGCCACCTGGTCAGCCCGGTCACCGGCCTGGTCAAGGAGCTGCGCGCCGACCCCTCCGCGCCGCCCGGGGCGCACATCTACCGCAGCGGCCCCAACATCGCCGCCGCCTGGACCGACCTGGAGCAGATGCGCATGGTCACCCGGGCGGAGAACGGCGGCAAGGGCACCACCGACCTGCACGCCCGGGTCAGCGCGCTGTGCGAGGCCCTGGAGCGGCACAGCGGCGCCTACCACGGCGACGAGGAGGTGGTCCGCGGCAGCTACGCCGAGCTGGCCGACCGGGCCGTGCACCCGGACGCGTGCATGCTCTACGACCCCCGGCAGTACCCCGGCCGGGAGCGCTGGAACGCCGAGCACGGCCCCTTCCAGCACGTGTGCGACCCGTTCGACGACCACTCCCCCCTGGACTGGACCCCGGTGTGGTCGCTGACCGGCGAGCGCACGCGCCTGCTGCCCACCGCCCTGCTCTACTTCGGCGCGCCGCACGAGCCGGGCTGGGCCCCGGTGGTGGCCGACTCCAACGGCAACGCGGCCGGGACCAGCCTGGAGGACGCGGTCCTGCAGGGCGCCCTGGAACTGGTGGAGCGGGACGCGGTGGCGCTGTGGTGGTACAACCGCACCCGGCAGCCGGGCGTGGACCTGGACGCCTTCGCCGACCCGTGGGTGGACCGGATGCGCGAGGCGTTCGCCGGCGCCGGGCGGCGGCTGTGGGTCCTGGACGTCACCTCCGACCTGGGCGTGCCCGCGATGGCCGCCGTGTACCGTAACACCGGCCCGGGGCCGCAGAACGTGATGTTCGGCTTCGGCGCCCACCTGGACGCCCGCACCGCACTGCGCCGGGCGGTGGCCGAGGCCTGCCAGATGATCCCGTGCGCGGAGGGGGTCCGGGGCTCGGACGACCCCGACGCGGCCCGCTGGCTCGCCGGGCCCGGCACCGACGGCGCCCCCTACCTGCTGCCCGACCCGCAGCGGCGCCCGCTGCGGCCCGCCGACTACACCGGGGCCGCCGGCGGCGACCTCGCCGCCGACGTGCGCACCCTGCGCGACCGGTTCGCCGCGGCGGGCCTGGAGACGCTGGTGCTCGACCAGACCCGGCCGGACATCGGGCTCCCGGTGGCCAAGGTCATCGTGCCCGGCCTGCGCGGCTTCTGGTCCCGGTTCGCCCCGGGCCGCCTCTTCGACGTCCCCGTGGAGCTGGGCAGGCTCACCGCGCCGACGCCGTACGAGGAGCTGAACCCGGTCCCCATATTCCTGTGACCCTTGGACGGCAGATGTTCCAGCACGGCGGCGGGGCACACCCCCAGCGACTGCTCTCCCTCATCGACGGCGCCCTGGTCGAACAGGGCGGCGACGGTTCGCTGACCGTCGCCTCGCAGTGGGGGGACGTCCGCGTCGCCGAACCCGGACCCGCCGTGCGGACGCTGCTGGACCGGATGTCGCTGGGCCCGGTCTGCCCGGACAACGTGCTCCCCCCGGAGGGCCCCGAGCGGGACCGGGAGCGGGGGGAGCTCCGGCGCGTGCTGCACGAGCTGGACGGGTGCGTGGTCCACTCGCTGTCCGACGGCAAGCTGGGCGGGCCGGTGCTGTCCGTGGAGCCGGTCGCGCCGCGGGCCCGGTTCGCCCCGCCGCTGCCGACCGAGCCCGCGCCGGGGCTGGTGGTGCGGGTGTCCCGGTACGCGGTGGTGCGCACCTCGGGCACCCGGATGCTGGCCGAGTCCCCGCTGGCGCTGCACCGCGTGGTGCTGCACCGGCCCGAGGCGCTGCGGGTGATCGGGGCGCTGGCCGCACCGGTGGGGCCCGAGGAGCTGGCCGAGGCGCTGGACGACGTGCCGCCCCCGGTGCTGTGGGAGGTGCTCGCCCACCTCACCGCCGCCGGCGTGGCGGTGCGGGGCCGGCGCGGGTCCGAGGGGGGCCGCCCGGTCCTGCTGGAGGACACCGATGCCCGGCTGGCCCCCTGGTCCCCGCACGACCTGCTGTTCCACTCCCGGCGCCGCCCCGGGCGCGACGGCCGGTCGCTGGCCGCGGCCGCCCGGGCCACCCGCGGGCACCGGCCGCCGCCCCGGCGGGTCCCCCTCCCCGGTGCGGCGGCGCCGGCGGGCGGCTCGGCGCCCCCGGGGCCGGGCCGCCCGCTGCGCGCCGTCGACCTGGGCACGCTGCTCTCCCGGGCCCTGGACCAGGGCGCGCCCGGCGTGCTGGACGCGGTCCCGGCGGTGCTGGGGACGGAGCGCTCGCTGGACTTCTACGTCACCGTCAACCGGAGCCGCGACGTGGAGCGCGGCATCTACCGCTACTCCCCGCGGGGGCACGATCTGTGGCTGGTCAACTCCGACGAGCAGGACGTACGGGCGCTGCTGGACTGCGCCCGGGTGGCCGGCGGCGGCGGTCCGGCCCCGGCGGTGCTGATCACCATCGCGGCCCGGATGCCGGCCATCCCGCGGTCGGTCGAGGCCAGCCCCTACGCCACCGCGCTGCTGCTGACCGGCGCGCTGCAGGAGCGGCTGCGCCAGGCCGCCCAGGACATGCGCCTGGCCGCCTCGGTCCTGGTCACCGGGGACGGCGAGACCTCGGCCCGGGCGCTGCGGCTGGACGGCATCGCCGAGATCCCCACCGGCGACGTCGGCGCCGGGTGAGGGCCGGCGGCCGACCGGTCAGATCCAGCCGGCCTCCCCGGCGATGCGGATGGCGTCCACCCGGTTGCGGGCGTTGAGCTTGGTGGTCGCCGATGTCAGGTAGTTGCGCACCGTCCCGGCGGTCAGGAAGAGCCGCCCGGCGATGTCGGTGACGTCGATCCCGTCCGCGGCCAGCCGGAGCACGTCCAGCTCGCGGGGGGTCAGCGGGCACTCCTCGGTCTCGAAGGCGGCCAGCGCCAGCTCCCCGTCGACGACCCGGCGCCCGGAGTTCACCCCGCGCACGGCGTCGGCGAGCTCCTTGGGCGGGGCGTCCTTGAGCAGGAAGCCGCCGACCTTGGCCTCCAGGGCGCGCCGCATCGTCCCCGGCTTGCCCAGACTGGTGAGGATGAGGGTGCGCGTGTCGGGCGCCTTGTCCCGGATCTCGGTCGCGGCGGTGAGCCCGTCCTTGCCCGGCAGGTCGATGTCGATGATCGCGACGTCGGGCCGGTGCCGCAGAACGGCCGGGAGGATCTCGTCCCCCGAGACCAGTTCCGCCACCACCTCGATATCGTCCTCAAGGCCGAGGAGGGACACCAGCGCTCCCCGGACCATGTGCATGTCTTCGGCCAGGATCACCCGGATCACTGCTGTGTTCTCTTCCTTTCGGCGGTGAACGGCAGCGGCCCGCTCTCCGCCGCCACGGGGGCGGTGGCCGCCTTCGGACACCTTATAGGCCCCGGCCTCATCCCGACTTTTCACAATTGTCCACTTTCGGACAGGATATCCGCGGAAGGGTCGACCACCTGCGGATTCAGCGCCGTCGCCTCAGGAGGGCTGCTCGGCGTCATTGGCGAGCAGCGCGATCTGCACACGGTTGTTCAGATCGAGCTTGGCGAGGATCCGGGAAACGTGGGTCTTGACGGTGGGCAGGCTCATGAACAACGCTTCGGCGATCTCGGCATTGGAGGCGCCCCGGCCGATCGCCGAGGCCACCTCGCGCTCCCGGTCGCTGAGCAGGGCCAGCCGCCCGCGCGCCCGGTCGCGCCGCCGCAGGGCCTCGTCCCCGCCGCCGGCCACGTGCGCGATCAGGCGCCGGGCGACCGCAGGGGAGAGCACCGGCTCACCGGCGCGCAGGCGCCGCAGCGCCCCGACGATCTCCTCGGGGCGGGTGTCCTTGAGCAGGAAGCCGGCCGCGCCCGCGCGCAGCGCCCGCAGCACGTGCTCGTCGGTGTCGAACGTGGTCAGGATGAGCACCTCGGGCGCGTCCGGCGCGGCGCGCAGCGCCTCGGTCGCCGCCAGGCCGTCGGTTCCGGGCATCCGGATGTCCATCAGGACCACGTCCGGGCGCAGCCGCCGGACCTGTGCACAGGCCTCGTCGCCGTCCCCGGCCTCGCCGGCCACCTCGATGTCGGGCGCCCCGCCGAGCATCAGCGCCAGCCCGGAGCGGACCATCGGATCGTCGTCGGCCAGCAGCACCCGGGTGCGCGGCCCGTGGGCGGAGTCGCCGCCCTGCCCGGTGTCCTGCGGGGTGCTCACCATGCCGCCCAGGGTAGCCAGGCCCGCACCCCGAACCCGCCGTCGGCGCGGCGCCCGTGCTCCAGGCGCCCCCCGGACAGCTCCGCCCGCTCGGCCAGTCCGACCAGGCCGCTGCCCGACCCGGCGCCGGCAGGGGGCGCGGAGCCTCCCCCGGCCTCCCCCGGCGGCCCGGAGACCACCTCCACCTCCAGCCCGGCGCCCGGCCCGCCGGACACCCGCACCGCGACCCGCGCGCCCGGAGCATGCTTGCGCGCGTTGGTCAGGCACTCCTGCACGATCCGGTAGGCGCTGCGCCCCACCGCCCCCGGCGCCTCACCGGGGGCGCCGACCTCCTCCTCCAGGGCCACGTCCATGCCCGCCTGGCGGGACTCCTCCACCAGGCCGCCGACCGCCTCCAGCCCGGGCTGCGGGCACTCCCCCGGCCCGGCCTCCTCCAGGCCGGGCGCGCCGCCCGCACCGCCCGCACCGCCGTCCGGGCCGTCGGACCGCAGCATGCCGATCACCTCGCGCAGGTCCTCCAAGGCCCGGTGCGCGCTCTCCCGGATCACCCCGGACGCGCGGGCGACCTCCTCGGGCGGGGCGTCGCGACGGTACTCCAGCGCCCCGGCGTGCACGCTCAGCAGGGACAGGCGGTGCCCCAGGACGTCGTGCATCTCCCGGGTGATGCGCTCGCGCTCGGCCAGCCGCGCCCGGTCGGCCAGCAGCACCGCCTCCCGCTCGGCCAGCCGCACCCGCTCGGCCTGGGCCCGCGCCTCCCCCTCGGCCCGCACCGCGCGCTCGCGCAGCGAGTCCACCAGGCTGCGGCGGGTCCGGGCGTACATGCCCCAGCCCAGCACCGCGAACGACGTCCCGCCGCCGGCCACCAGGCTGAACAGCAGGTTGAAGGCGTAGGGCAGGGCGGGGTCGGGGCGCAGCACCCCGAAGACCAGGGCCGCGGCCGACGCCGCGCCGCCGATCGCCAGGGCGGTCCGGGGCGGGCGCCGCAGCGCCGCCCCGTACAGGGCCACCAGCATCGCGCCGCCGGCGAACTCGGAGAAGGTGCTCAGCGCGACCAGCACCACGGCCACCCCCACCGGCCACCGGCGGCGCAGCCACACCGCCCCCAGGGAGACCAGCCACGCGAGCTGGTCGAGGGTGACGAGGGCCGGGGGGACCTGGCGCGGGACCTCCTCGGCCGCCGCGACCAGCACCATGAGCGGCGCCCAGGCGAACACGAACAGGAAGACGAGCACGTCCAGCGCCCACCGCCGCACCGACCGCGCCACCGCGCACCCCCTCCGGCCGAATCCGACTCCGACCCTACCGTCGGACATTCCCCTCACTCTGCGCCCGCACGCGCATTCCGGCTGTGCCCGCCGTGTCCTCCTATACCCGATCAACGGTTCAAAACAATTCACTCAGACAAAGAGGATGAGGATGCGCCGCCTCCGGGGATGTACGCCGAATACATGGCGGATCCACAGGGACGAAAACCCGCACTCACCACTTCTTTCCGGAAATGGTTGATGCATGGCCGCAACCCGGACCTCCCCCGTTCCTTCGCAGCCCGAAGGGGGTACACCGCACTTCTCCGGATCGCTCCACCCGGGACCGAATCACACACACCACACCGGATCGCACGCATTTCACCGCCCGTCGTGAATATGCTCCGGCATGTCCCCAGAAAGGCGGGGGTAGGACGTCGGTCGACCGAGCGGGCTTTCGACCCCCGTACGCCCGAACGGACCTTCCGGAGGAATCCGCGCCCCCGCGGAGCCGTCCGGGCGGACCGTCCCGGGCGCCCCCCTTTGACACGTCCACGCGACTGCAGAAACGGCGGTGCACTGTGACCGAGCAGCTCGAAACCGGTACCGGACCCCAGGACGGCGCCCCCCAGCCCCAGCGCAGCCTCGGTACGGCCGCGGCGCGCAACCTGGCGACGACCACCAAGTCCCAGCCGCAGATGCAGGAGATCTCCTCCCGTTGGCTGCTGCGGCTGCTGCCCTGGGTGCGCACCGCGGGCGGCGCCTACCGGGTGAACCGCCGGCTCAGCGCCGTGGTCGGCGACGGCCGGGTCACCTTCACCACCCGCGGCGCCGAGATCTCGGTGATCCCCCAGGAGCTGCGCGAGCTCCCCCTGCTGCGCGGGTTCGACGACGACGCCCTGCTCGCGGAGCTGGCCGCCCGCTTCGAGCAGCACGAGTACGAGCCGGGCCAGCCGATCGTCACCGCCGGGGACGCCGCCGACCGGGTCCACCTGGTGGCGCACGGCAAGGCCAACGAGATCGGCGCCGGGGAGTTCGGCGACCCGGTGGTGCTGGAGACCCTGGTCGACGGCGACCACTTCGGCGACCTGTCGCTGGTGGGCGGGGACGACCAGTGGGAGATCACCGTCAAGGCGGTCACCCCCACCACCGTGCTCTCCCTGCACCGGACGGCCTTCCAGGAGCTCGCCGACCGCTCCGAGGACCTGCGCGCGCACGTCGAGGCCTTCCTGTCCGGGCTCGACGCGCCCGTCAACGAGCACGGCGAGGCCGCCATAGACATGTCCTCCGGCCACGTCGGCGAGCCCGACCTGCCGGGCACCTTCGTCGACTACGAGCTGGCGCCGCGCGAGTACGAGCTGAGCGTGGCCCAGACCGTGCTGCGGGTCCACACCCGGGTGGCCGACCTGTACAACGAGCCGATGAGCCAGGTCGGCGAGCAGCTGCGGCTGACCATCGAGGCGCTGCGCGAGCGCCAGGAGAGCGAGATGGTCAACAACCGCGACTTCGGGCTGCTGCACAACGCCGCGCTGGAGCAGCGCATCCCCACCCGGACCGGGCCGCCCACCCCCGACGACATGGACGAGCTGCTCGGGCTGGTGTGGAAGGAGCCGGCGTTCTTCCTGGCCCACCCGCGGGCGATCGCCGCCTTCGGGCGCGAGTGCTCCGAGCGCGGCCTCTACCCGCAGACCGTCGACCACGGCGGGCACCAGATCCCGGCCTGGCGCGGGGTGCCGATCTTCCCGTGCAACAAGATCCCGGTCAGCTCCACCCGCACCTCCTCGATCATGCTCATGCGCACCGGCGAGCAGAACCAGGGCGTGATCGGGCTGAACCAGACCGGCCTGCCCGACGAGTACGAGCCCGGGCTGTCCGTGCGGTTCATGGGCATCGACGAGAAGGCGATCATCTCCTACCTGGTCAGCACCTACTACTCCGCGGCCGTGCTGGTGCCCGACGCGCTGGGGATCCTGGAGCACGTCGAGATCGGCCGGGAGCACGGGCAGGCCTGATGCACCCCTACCGCATCCCGCCGTTCTACGCGCTCTACCCCGCGCGGCTGAACCCCCACGTGGAGGCCGCGCGGGAGCACTCCAGAGCCTGGAGCGAGGAGATGGGCATCTTCGACGACACCGGGCCCGACGGCGCGCCCGTGTGGAGCCGGAGGAAGTACGAGGCCCACGACTTCCCGCTGCTGGCCGCCTACACCCACCCCGACTGCGACGAGCGGCTGATGAAGCTGGCCTCCGACTGGTACGTGTGGGTGTTCTACTTCGACGACCACTTCCTGGAGATGTTCAAGCGGACCCGGGACCGGCGGGCCGCCCGGGACTACCTCCTGGGCCTGCGGGCGTTCATGCCGCTCGACCCGGAGGCCCGGGTGCCCGCCACCGCCGCCCCCGTCGAGCGGTCCCTGGCCGACCTCTGGCGGCGCACCGCACCGGCGATGTCCCGGGACTGGCGCGAGCGGTTCCTGGGCTACACCCGCAACCTCACCGACGAGTCGCTGCGCGAGCTGGTCTCCATCGCCAAGGACGAGGTCGCCAACCCCATCGACTACCTGCAGATGCGGCGCCGCGCCGGCGGGGCCGAGTGGTCGGCCGGGCTGGTGGAGGCGGTGATCGGGGCCGAGCTGCCCGCCCGGGTCGCCCGCACCCGGCCGATGCGGGTGATCACCGACGCCTTCGCCGACGCCGCCGGGATGCACAACGACGTGTACTCCTACCAGCGCGAGGTCGAGGAGGAGGGCGAGCTCGACAACGGCGTCCTGGTGATGGACACCTTCCTGGGCTGCGGGCCGCAGCGTGCGGCCGAGGTGATGCGCGACGTCGTCGGGTCGCGGATGCGGCTGATCGAGAACACCGCGGTGGCCGAGCTGCCGGCGCTGTTCGCCGAGCACGCGCTCGACGAGGAGGAGAAGGCCCGCGTGCTGCGGTACGTCAAGGGGCTGCAGGAGTGGTTCTCCGGGACCGACGAGTGGCACCTGCAGTCCGGGCGCTACCCGGGGGCGGCCTCGACCGCCGCCGCGAGCGGCCTGCCGGTCCCCTCCGGGACGGGCACGGCCGCGGTGCGCGCGGGGGCCACCGCCGCCCTGGGCGCGCGGGCGCTGGCCGCCTCGCACGGCCCGGTGCCGCGCGCCCCGGCCGAACCCGTCGAGGCGCCGGAGTTCACGATGCCCTACCCGCACCGGACCAACCCCCGGCTGGAGCAGGTGCGGGCGCACGTGCGGGAGTGGGCGGGCGCGATGGGCATGCTCTCCACCCCGGTGTGGGGCCCCGGCGCCTTCGAGGACGCCGACTACGGCCGGTTCGCCGCCCTCACCCACCCCCGGGCCGGGGCCGAGGAGCTGGAGCTGGTCGGCGACTGGCACGTGTGGGGCTTCTACCTCGACGACATGGTGGTCCAGGAGTTCAAGCTGCGCCGGGACCGGGCGGGGGCGCGGGCCTACCTGGAGGGGCTGCGGGCGTTCCTGGGGCCGGACCCGGCGGCGGGCCCGGCCCCGGCCGACCCGGCCCAGCGCGGCCTGGCCGACCTGTGGCGGCGCACCGCGCCGCTGCTGGGGCCCACCGCCCGGGATGCCTTCCCCGACCTGGTCGGCGGGTTCGCGGAGTCCTGGCTGTGGGAGCTGGCCAACGACGCCCAGCACCGGGTGCCCGACCCCATCGACTACATCGAGATGCGCCGCCGCACCGCCGGCACCTCCTTCTCCCTGGGGCTGGCCCGGCTGGCGGCCGAGGGCGAGGGGGGCGACCCGCTGCCCGAGGAGTTCCTGGCCGACGACGCGGTCCGGGCGCTCACCGAGTCCTGGGCCGACGTGGGGCCGCTGCGCAACGACATCCTCTCCTTCCGCAAGGAGATCGAGGAGGAGGGCGACGTCAACAACGGCGTGCTGGTGGCGCAGCGGTTCTTCGGGACCTCCGCACAGGAGGGCGCGCGGATGGTGGCGGCGGCGGCCGACGCCCGTCTGGAGGAGTTCGAGCGGGCCGCGCGGCAGGACGTCCCGGCGCTCTGCGCCGAGCTGGAGCTGGGGCGCGGGGCCGCGGCGCGGGTAGAGCGGTACATGAACGACCTCCGCCTCTGGCTGGCCGGGGACCACGAGTGGTCCCGGGCCACGGGCCGCTACCGGGCCCCGGCGGCGCCGGGGTCCGGGGGCCCGGCCCTGCGCCGCCTGCTCGGCGGCCCGGGCGGCCCGGGCACCGCGGCCGCCCGTCCGCCCCGCCCCGACGCGCCCGACGCGCGCGGCGGCCCCGTGCCCCCGACCGAGACCGACCGCACCAGAGCCGACCGGCCGCCCGCGGCAGCCCGCGTCTCCGGCCCCGCCCACCCCCTCTTCGACCGACCGCCCCTCGACGAACGGTGCGCACCATGACCCAGACGCACGACGGCCCCGGCGCGGCCGCGGACGGGGTCCCCCCGCCCCCGCAGAGCCTGACCACCGGTGCCGCGCGCAAACTCTCCACGACCACCAAGACCCCGCCGGCCACCCTGGAGACCACCCCCCGCTGGCTGTCCCGGATGCTGCCCTGGACGGACGTCCCCGGCGGCGCCTACCGGGTCAACCGCCGGCTCACCCATACCGTCGGCGACGGGCGGGTCCCGATCGTCCGCGTCGGCACCGAGCACCGCCCCCTCCCGGCGGGGCTGCGCGAGCTGTCCCTGCTGCGCGGCGCCGACGAGGGGAGCCCGCAGGGAATGGAGGCGCTGAACGCGGTCGCCGACGCCTTCACCGCGGTGCGCTACCGGCCCGGCGAGGTGATCGCCGAGGCCGGGAGCCCCGCCGACCGGGTGCTGCTCGTCGCGCACGGCAAGGTGCGCCGCACCCGCTCCGGGGAGTTCGGCGACCCGGCGCGGCTGGGGCTGCTCTCCTCGGGGGAGGTCGCCGGGTCGGCGGCGCTGTCCGGGCCCCGTTCGCAGGCCGAGCCGTGGGACGCGACCCTGACCGCCGCCACCGCGTGCACGGTGCTGGCGCTGTCCGCGGCCGACTTCGCCGCGCTGCGTGACCGGGTGCCGGCGCTGGAGGCGGTGGTGCGCAGGGCCGCGTCGGCGCCCCGGCCGCGGACCAACAAGCTCGGCGAGGCGGCGGTCGCGATGGCGGCCGGGCACCGCGGGGAGCCGACGATCCCCGGGACGTTCGTCGACTACGACCCCGCGCCCCGCGAGTACGAGCTGGGCATCGCCCAGACGGTGCTGCGGGTGCACACCCGGGTGGCCGAGCTGTACAGCGAGCCGATGGACCAGCAGGGCGAGCAGCTGCGCCTGACGGTCGCGGCCCTGATGGAGCGGCGCGAGCACGACCTGGTCAACGACCGGGGGTTCGGGCTGCTGCACAACGCCGACCCGCGCCAGACGGTGTCCACCCGGTCGGGCCCGCCCGGCCCCGACGACCTGGACGAGCTGCTCAGCCGGCGCCGCAAGTCGGAGTTCTTCCTGGCGCACCCCAAGGCGATCGCGGCCTTCGGGCGCGAGTGCACCCGGCGCGGGGTGATGCCCGGCACGGCACGGGTGGAGGGGCAGGCGGTGACGACGTGGCGCGGGGTGCCGCTGCTGCCCTGCGACAAGATCCCGATCAGCCGCTCGGGGACCACGTCGGTGCTGGTGATGCGCACCGGCGAGCAGGACGAGGGGGTGATCGGGCTGCACCGCACGGGGCTGCCCGACGAGCACGTGCCGGGGGTGTCGGTGCGCGCCATGGACATCGGCGACCAGGCGATCCGCCGCTTCCTGGTGACCGCCTACCACTCGGTCGCCGTGCTGGTGCCCGACGCGCTGGGGCTGCTGGAGGACGTCGAACTGGGCCGGTGACCCGCCGCACGGGGCGGAGGTTCCCCGTGTCCGGCGACGGCGCACGCGCACGGGAAGGGGGCGACCGATGGCGGCGGCATCCGAGCGCTCCCCGGCATGCGGCCCTGCCCCTACGGCGCCTTCGCCTACCGAAAGGCGTCCACCGACCACCCCCTCGATCGTCGACGGGGGTTCGTGGCCCGGTCGGTGGAGGCACCCCCGTGGCCACCCGACGACCGAGAGGAGCAGACCGGCGAGGAACCCGTGTGAAGGACCCGTGTGACGGAGCCGACGAGGCGCGGACGACGCTCCGGGCCGCGACGTCCCGGGCCGAGGCCCCCGACGACCCCTGACCGCACCGATTCCACGGACGCGCATGCAGAGCCCCGGCCCGCCGGCCGGTGGTCTCCTCCACCGCCCGCGCCGGCCGTTCACCGGTCCCGACCGGTCCGCCCGGCCGCGCCGACCCGTTTGGGAGGTTCCATGTCCCCCACAGAATCCGCCACCGAGTCCCCCGCCGCTTCCCTCGACCCCGCCGCCGCGGCGGATGCGGCGGCGCGGCGCGCCGCCGGCCCCGCCCGCGGCGCCGCCGACGTGCTCACCGACTCCCGCGACCTGGCCGGCCCGGCGCTGCGGGAGGCCGTGGAGGGCCTGCCCCCGGCGATGGGCCGGATCGCCGGGTACCACTTCGGCTGGTGCGACGAGGACGGCCGCCCCGTCGCCGACGGCGGCGGGAAGGCGCTGCGCCCGGCCCTGGTGCTGCTGTCCGCCGAGGCGGTCGGCGGCGACGCGCGGCGGGCGCTGCCGGCCGCGGTCGCCGTGGAGCTGGTGCACAACTTCTCGCTGCTGCACGACGACGTGATGGACGGCGACACCACCCGGCGGCACCGGCCCACGGCCTGGACCGTCTTCGGCGCGGGCCCGGCGGTGCTGGCCGGGGACGCGCTGCTCACCCTGGCCTTCGAGGTGCTCTCGCGGGGCGGCTCGCAGGTCGGGGCGCACCGCGCCGCCGAGGCCGGGCGGATGGTGGGCGCCGCGGTGCAGGACCTGATCGGCGGCCAGTCGGCCGACCTGTCCTTCGAGCGCCGCGGGGACGTCGGGCTGGAGGAGTGCCTGGCGATGGCGCGCGGCAAGACCGGTGCGCTGCTGGCCTGCTGCACCGCGCTCGGCGCCCTGTGGGCGGGCGCGGGGCCGGCCCGCGTCGGGGCGATGCGCGACTTCGGCGCGGACCTGGGTCTGTCCTTCCAGATCGCCGACGACCTGCTGGGGATCTGGGGCGACCCGGAGGCGACCGGCAAACCGGTCCACTCCGACCTGCGCAGCCGCAAGAAGACCCTGCCGGTGGTGGCGGCGGTGGCGTCCCGGACCGGAGCGGGGGACGAGCTGCACGCTCTGATGAGCGGGCAGGAGCGGCTCTCGGACGAGGAGGCGGAGCGCGCGGCGGCCCTCGTGGAGGAGGCGGGCGGCCGCACCTGGGCCGTCGAGCGCGCGGACGCCCTGCTGGAGAACGCCCTGGAGGCCCTGCGGACGGCGGTGCCGTACGGCCGCCACCGGGAGGAGCTGTCCTCCCTGGCCCGCCTGGCCGCCCACCGCGACGGCTGACCGCGGGGACCGCCCGTCCGTGCCGTGCGCCCCAGGTCGCCCCGCCCCGCAGAGGGCCGGGAACGCACTCCCCGAAGAAAGGCAGGCAAGCCATGACCGCAGCCCCTTCCGGCGGCGCCGAACCGGCGCTCCGCGACAACGGACCACCCGGTCCCCCCTGGCGCACGGCGGCGCTGGTCGCCGACGTCCTGGTCCCCGATGACGGACCGCCCGTCCCCTGCCCCGCGGCCGACCTGCTGGCCGGCTCCCTCACCCGCGCCGGGGTGCCCGTCCGGCGCGGCCCGGTCGCCCTGCCCGGAACCGGCGGCGGCGCGGGTGCCGTGCTCGCCACCGTTCTCGACGCTCCCGGGCCCGAGGGCGCACATGGGCGGGCGGGCACCGCGAGAGGAGCGGGGGCCTCCGGCACCGCTTCCGGCGTCGGGCTGGGGGTCGAGGTCGAGGGGCCCGACGGAGGCCCCGCCGCCGGGGAGGCCGTCCAGGCCGCCTTCTCCGCCTGGCAGGAGGTGGCCGGGGCGCCCCGCCAGGTGCTCCTGGCGGCCCCGCGCTCCTTCTGCGCGGGAGTGGAGCGCGCCGTCGAGATCGTCGAGCGCGCGCTCGAACAGCGCGGTTCCCCGGTCTACGTGCGCAAGCAGATCGTGCACAACACCCGCGTCGTCGCCGAACTGGAAGAGCGCGGTGCGGTCTTCGTGGACGAGCTCGACGCCGTCCCCGAAGGGGAGACCGTGGTCTTCTCCGCCCACGGCGTCTCGCCCGCGGTCCGTGACGACGCCGACCGCCGCGGCCTGTCCGTCATCGACGCGACCTGCCCGCTCGTCACCAAGGTGCACGCCGAGGCCCGGCGGTTCGCCTCGCGCGGGGACACCGTGCTGCTCATCGGGCACGGCGGGCACGAGGAGGTCGAGGGGACCCTGGGCGAGGCGCCCTCCCGCACCGTCCTGGTGCAGACCCCCGAGGAGGCCGCCCGCGTGGAGGTGCCCGACCCCGGCCGGGTCTCCTACCTCACCCAGACCACGCTCGCCGTGGACGAGACCGCGGAGATCGTGGACGCGCTGCGGGCCCGGTTCCCCGCGCTGCGCGGGCCCGCCTCCGACGACATCTGCTACGCCACCACCAACCGGCAGGACGCCCTGGCCGCCATCGCCGCCGAGTCCGACACGGTGCTCGTCGTCGGCTCGGACAACTCCTCGAACTCGGTGCGCCTGGTCGAGCTGGCCGAGCGGCACGGGACACCGGCGCACCTGATCGACGGCCCCGGCGACATCCGCCCCGAGTGGCTGGCGGGGGCGCGCGCCATCGGCCTGACCGCCGGCGCCTCGGCCCCGCCCGCCCTGGTGGACGCGGTGGTCGACGCCCTGCGGGGGCTGGGCCCGCTGTCGGTCGAGGAGTACGAGACCGCCCGCGAGACGGTGCACTTCACCCTGCCCGCCCCGGTGAGGCGCCGATGACGCGGGCACAGGGGACACCACGGCCGCAGGCCGCGGCGGGCGGCGGCGACGAGGGGACCGGGCCCCGCACGCCGCTGCTGGACCGCGTCGGCGGCCCCGCGGACCTGCGCGCCCTGCCCGCCGGACTGCTGCCCGACCTCGCCGGGCAGATCCGCGCCTTCCTCATCGACCGGGTCTGCCGGACCGGCGGCCACCTGGGGCCCAACCTCGGCGTGGTGGAGCTGACGCTGGCCCTGCACCGGGTCTTCGACGTCCGCGAGGGCGGGGACGTGCTGCTGTTCGACACCGGCCACCAGTCCTACGTGCACAAGCTGCTCACCGGACGGCGGGAGGGGTTCGACGGCCTGCGCTCGGAGGGCGGGCTCTCCGGCTACCCCAGCCGCGCCGAGTCGGCGGCCGACGTCATCGAGAACTCGCACGCCTCCACCGCCCTGTCCTACGCCGACGGGCTGGCCAAGGCGCTGGCCCTGCGCGGCGACCGGCGCCGCCGGGTGGTGGCGCTGGTCGGCGACGGCGCACTGACCGGCGGGATGAGCCTGGAGGCGCTGAACAACCTGGGCGCCGCCCCCGACCGCCCGGTCGTGGTGGTGCTCAACGACAACGGCCGCTCCTACGCCCGCACCTCGGGCGGCCTGGCCGCGCACCTGGAGCGGCTGCGCGGCGCCGCAGGGGACGGCGGGGACGGCAGGGAACGGGACGGGCGGGAGGCGCCGGGCGCCGGGGACGTGTTCTCCGCCCTCGGACTCGCCTACCTCGGCCCCGTCGACGGGCACGACACCGAGGCGCTGGAGGAGGCGCTGCGCCGGGCGTCCGCCCTGGGGCGGCCGGTGGTGGTGCACTGCGTCACCCGCAAGGGGCTCGGGTACCCGCCCGCCGAACGGGACCGCGCCGACCGCCTGCACACCGTCGGGGTGGTCGACCCGCGCACCGGGCGCTCCCGCTCCCCCTCGGGCCCGTCCTGGACCTCGGTGTTCGGCGAGGAGATCGCCGCGATCGGCGCCGAGCGCCCGGAGGTGGTCTGCGTGACCGCCGCCATGGCCGGCCCCACCGGGCTGGAGCCCTTCGCCCGCCGCTTCCCCGACCGGGTCTACGACGTGGGCATCGCCGAGCAGCACGCGGTGACCTCGGCCGCCGGGCTCGCCCTGGGCGGCGCCCGGCCGGTGGTGGCGCTGTACTCCACCTTCCTCGGGCGGGCCTTCGACCAGGTGCTGATGGACGTGGCCCTGCACCGGCTGCCGGTGGTGCTGGTGCTGGACCGCGCCGGGGTGACCGGCCCGGACGGGCCCAGCCACCACGGCATGTGGGACGCGGCGCTGCTCCCGGTGGTGCCGGGGATGCGGCTGGCCGCGCCCCGGGACTGCTCCTCGCTGCGGGAGCTGCTGCGCGAGGCCCTCGCCGAGGAGGGCGGCCCCGCCGCGCTGCGCTACCCCAAGGCGTCGGCCGGCCCGGACGTGCCCGCCCGCGCCCGGATCGGCCACTGCGACCTGCTGTGGGAGGACCCCGCCGCCGAGGTGCTGCTGCTCGGGACGGGGCCGATGGCGGGGGCCTGCCTGGAGGCCTCCCGCATGCTGGCCGCCCGCGGGGCGCCCGCCACCGCGGCCGACCCGCGGTGGATCGCCCCGCTGGACGACGCCCTGGTGGAGCTGGCCGCCGCGCACCCGCTCGTGGTGACCGCCGAGGACGCGACCGCCGCCAACTCCCTGGGCGCCCGGCTCGGCCAGGAGCTGGCCCGGCGCGGGTCGGCCACCCGGACGGTCACCCTGGCGCTGCCGCCGCGGTTCCTGCCGCACGGGCCGCGCGCGGGGATCCTCGACGAGCACGGACTCGACCCGGCGGGCATCGCCGCCGCCGTCCTCGACCACCTTCCGCACGGCGGGTCCCGGGCCGCAGCCCCCGGGCACTCGGGGGTCCGCCGGGAAAGGAGCCCGCGATGAGCCCGACCGAACTGGGCCTCCCCCGCCTGCCCTCCGACCCCGAGCCGTGGACGGGGCCCCGCGCCCCCGAGCGCCGCCCCACCCGACGGCTCGACGTCGGCGGCGTCCCGGTGGGCGGCGGCGCCCCGGTGTCGGTGCAGTCCATGACGACCACCGTCACCGCCGACGTCGACGCCACCCTGCAGCAGATCGCCGAGCTGACCGCGGCGGGATGCCAGATCGTGCGGGTGGCGGTGCCCACCGCCGACGACGCCGCGGCGCTGCCGGTCATCGCCGCCCGGTCGCAGATCCCGGTGGTCGCCGACATCCACTTCCAGCCCAAGTACGTGTTCGCGGCGATCGACGCCGGCTGCGCGGCGGTGCGGGTCAACCCGGGCAACATCAAGCGCTTCGACGACCGGGTCGGCGAGATCGCCGCCGCCGCGGGCGCGGCGGGCGTGCCCATCCGGATCGGCGTCAACGCCGGGTCGCTGGACGCGCGCCTGCTGGCGCGGCACGGCGGAGCGACCCCCGAGGCGATGGTGGAGTCGGCGCTGTGGGAGTGCTCGCTGTTCGAGGAGCACGGGTTCCGGGACCTCAAGATCTCGGTCAAGCACCACGACCCGGCGGTGATGGTGCCCGCCTACGAGCTGCTGTCCGAGCGCTGCGACTACCCGCTGCACCTGGGGGTGACCGAGGCGGGGCCGCCGCCGCAGGGCACGGTCAAGTCGGCGGCGGCGTTCGGGGCGCTGCTCAGCCGGGGGATCGGCGACACGGTCCGGGTGTCGCTGTCGGCGCCGCCGGTGGAGGAGGTCAAGGTCGGCATCCAGGTCCTGGAGGCGTTCGCGCTCCGGGAGCGCGGGCTGGAGATCGTCTCCTGCCCCTCCTGCGGGCGCGCCCAGGTGGACGTGCACACGCTGGCCCAGGAGGTGGCGGCCGCCTTCGACGGGTTCCCGGCGGCGCTGCGGGTGGCGGTGATGGGGTGCGTGGTCAACGGCCCCGGGGAGGCGCGGGAGGCCGACATCGGCGTGTCCTGCGGCAACGGCAAGGGGCAGATCTTCGTGAAGGGCGAGGTGGTCGCGACCGTGCCGGAGTCCAAGATCGTGGAGGCGCTCGTGGAGAAGGCCATGGAGATCGCCGAGCTGGAGGACGTGGAGGAGGGGGAGGCCGCGGGCGCCTGACCGGTTCCACGGCGGCGGAGCCCGGGGACCGGAGGGACGAACCGGGCGCGGCGGGAGAGCCGCGGTCCACAGGCTGTGGACCGCGGCCCTGCGCCTCACCGGTTCGGGACGCCCTGCTCCTGCGTCAGCCACGAACGGTCGAAGTCCGGGTGGCCCGAGTACGCCCAGGCCAGGTGCTCCAAGGCCTTCCGCCAGGCGTGGAGGGCGCCCCACGAGTCGTCGCTCGCGGGCTCGCCGCGGCCGCCGATCGCGTTCAGGCCCGCCCGGTAGGCGCGCACGTACTCCTGCACGATGCGCCGTTTGGCCGCCGCGTCCGCACGGGCGCGCCCGGGTCCGCCGGTGGCGGGGGAGGCTGCGTGCGCGGCCCTCTCGTCCTCGTCCAAGCGTGCGTTGAGGAACTCGACGATGGTCACGCGACCATGCTCCCTTCACCTGCGGCTGCGCCCTCACGCGTCGTCTTACCACCCGTGCGGGCACGGAGGGAGGCCCTCGGTGCGGCCGGACACGGACAGGGGTCACCGCCGCGGGCCGGGGGGCGGACCCGTCCGCCTCCGAGGCGGTGGTTGAATCCTCCTGTGCACGACGACACCGCCGCAACCCGGAGTACCGCAGGCCCGACCGTACGCGTCCTGCGCGTCTTCACCGGCCCCGACGGCGCCGGGGGCAACCCCCTGGGCGTCGTCCCCGACGGGGGCGCGCTCCCCGCCCGGGAGGAGCGCCAGGCGCTGGCCGCGCGGCTGGGCTTCAGCGAGACCGTGTTCGTCGACGACCCGGACACCGGGGCCGTCGACATCTACACCCCGGGCGTGCGCCTGCCCTTCGCCGGCCACCCGCTGGTGGGAACCGCCTGGCTGCTCCGCCGGTCCGGGCACCCCGTCGAGGCGCTGCGCCCCGAGGCGGGCACCGTGCCGGTGCGGGAGGACGCCGACGGGACCGTGTGGATCCGCGCCCGCCCGGAATGGGCCGCCGGGCGACGCACCGAGCGCCACCCCTCCCCCGATGCGCTGGAGGCCCTGCCCGGCCCGCCCGAGGGCGAGGGGTGGCTGTACGCCTGGGCGTGGGCCGACGAGGAGGCCGGGCTGGTCCGCGCGCGCGGCTTCCCCCGCCGGGGCGACGGCATCGTCGAGGACGAGGCCACCGGAGCCGCCGCCCTGGTCCTGGCCGGCGAGCTGGGGCGCCCCCTCGACATCCGGCAGGGCCGTGCGTCCCTCATCCGCACCCGCCCGGGCCCCGACGGCACCATCGACCTCGGAGGCGGTGTCGCCCTCGCGGAGGACGGCGGCCTCCCCGCCCCGGCGACGCACCGATCCGCCTGATCCCCCTGCCGTGCCGCCGCGGCGGCACGGGCGCGTCGACCGTGTCATCGCTCCGCTCAGCGGTGGGGTGCCCCGGCCGGGATCGGCATGTGCGCCCGCTCATCGTTGTCGGCCGAGGCGAGGGACAGGAGCGTGAAGCCGGGGAACCCGCCGATGCGACCGTACTCGGCGGCTCGGGCGGCGCCGTGCGCCTCCCGAGCCGCCGGAGTCCGGCTCAGGACCTCAGCCCCAGGCCAGGGCGACCTGTTCGGGGTCCTCCAGCATGGTGCCGATGTCGCGGAGGACCTTGGAGCCGAGTTCGCCGTCGACCAGGCGGTGGTCGAAGGACAGGGACAGCGTCGTCACCTTCCGCAGCTTCAGCTTCCCCTTGTGCGCCCAGGGCATGTCGCGGATCTGGCCGAAGGCCAGGATCGCCGCCTCGCCCGGGTTGAGGATGGGGGTGCCCGCGTCGACGCCGAAGACGCCGACGTTGGTGATGGTGATCGTCCCGCCGGTCATGTCCGCCGGGGACGTCTTGCCCGCCCGCGCCGCCTCGGTCAGCGCCTGCAGGTCCCGCGCCAGGTCCGGCAGCGGCTTGGCGTGGGCGTCCTTGATGTTGGGGACCACCAGGCCGCGCTCGGTCGCCGCCGCGATGCCCAGGTTCACGTACTTCTTGAGCACGATCTCCTGCGCCTGCTCGTCCCAGGAGGCGTTGACCTCGGGGTGCCGCCGGACCGCCGTGAGCAGTGCCCGCGCCACCATCAGCAGCGGCGAGACCTTGGTGTCGGCGAACTCGGGCCGCTCGCGCAGCCGCCGCACCGCCTTCATCGTCCTGGTGACGTCCACCTGCAGGAACTCGGTGACGTGCGGGGCGGTGAACGCGCTGCCCACCATCGCCGCGGCGGTGCGCTTGCGCACGCCCTTGACCGGGATCCGCTCCTCCAGCGCCGACCGGTCGACGGACAGTGCGGCGGAAGGCGCGGCGGAGGCCGGGGCCGCGGGGGCGGCGGCCGGCGCCTCCGAAGGCGCGGCGGGTGCGGCGGGTGCGGCGGGTGCCGCGCCCTCGGCGGCGCGGCGCACGTCGTCGCGGGTGACCAGGCCGCCCTCGCCGGTGGGATCGACCGCCCGCAGGTCCACGCCCAGGTCCTTGGCCAGCTTGCGCACGGGCGGCTTGGTGAGCACGGGGCCCTGCGCCTCATGGGCCTCCGCGGCGGGGGCCGCCGGCGCCTCGGGGGCGCTCCCGTTCGCCTGCGCGCCGCCGTTGGCCGCGGCCGCCGGGCGGCGGCGCGGGCGCCGCTTGGTGGAGGAGGCCTTTTCGCCGTAGCCGACGAGGGGCTTCTCCTTCTCCTCGGTGTCCCCGGCGGACCCGGCCCCGGCGGACTCCGCGGAGGCGGACGCCCCGCCGCCGCTGCCGTCGTCCACCCGGATGATCGGGCTTCCGACCTCGACCGTGGCCCCCGCCTCGGCCAGCACCTCGTGCACCGTGCCCGCGTACGGGCTGGGCAGCTCCACCGCGGCCTTGGCGGTCTCGATCTCGCAGATCATCTGGTTGACCTCGACCCGGTCGCCCGGCTGGACGTACCACTGCAGGATCTCGGCGTCGACCAGCCCCTCGCCGACATCGGGCAGCCGGAACTCCTGAATGCCACTCTGCGCCATGCTCTTCTCCGACTCCCTCGGCTCAGTACGCGAACGCCCGGTCGACCCCGTCCAGCACCCGGTCCAGGTCCGGCAGGTAGTGCTCCTCCAGCCGGGACTGCGGGTAGGGGGTGTCGAAGGCGGCGACCCGGATCACCGGGGACTCCAGGTGGTAGAAGCACTCCTCGGTGACGCGCGCGGCGATCTCGCCGCCCACGCCGTGGCTGAGCGGCGCCTCGTGCGTGATCACCAGGCGTCCGGTGCGGCGCACCGACTCGGTCACCGTGTCGTAGTCCACCGGCGCGATCGAGCGCAGGTCGATCACCTCGATGGAGCGCTCCTCGTCGGCCTCGGCCGCCTGCAGGGCGGTCTTGACCATGGGCCCGTAGGCCAGCAGGGTGGCGTCGGTGCCCGGGCGCGCGATGCGGGCGCGCCCCATCGGCTCCGCGCTCTCCAGCGCCGCGTCGGTGTCCACCTCGGCCTTCTCGTAGTAGCGCCGCTTGGGCTCCAGGAAGACGACCGGGTCCTCGCTGCGGATCGCCTGCTGGATCATCCAGTAGGCGTCCACCGCGTTGGCGACGGTGACCACCCGCAGCCCCGCGGTGTGCGCGAAGTAGGCCTCGGGCGACTCGCTGTGGTGCTCGACCGCGCCGATCCCGCCGCCGTAGGGGATGCGCAGCACGATCGGCACGCTGACCTTGCCGGCCGAGCGGCGGCGCAGCTTGGCCAGCTGGGTGAAGGTCTGGTTGGCCGCGGGGAAGAAGAACCCGTCGAACTGGATCTCGCACACCGGCCGGTAGCCGCGCAGCGCCAGGCCGATGGCGGTGCCGACGATGCCCGACTCGGCCAGCGGGGTGTCGATGACCCGGTCAGCGCCGAAGTCCTTGTGCAGCTGGTCGGTGACCCGGAACACGCCGCCCAGGCGGCCGACGTCCTCGCCCATGACCAGGACCTTGGGGTCGGCCTCCATGGCGCGGCGCAGCCCCGCGTTGATGGCCTTTCCGATGGTGAGGTTGGCGCTCATCGGTCAGCGACCCCCTTCGGCCCCGGCGTCCTCGAAGGACGCGAGGTAGTCGGCGAAGTCCGCCCGCTGGCGGTCGATGTGGACGTTGGGCTCGGCGTAGACCTCGTCGAAGATCTCCAGGGGGGCCGGGTCGGGCAGGGCGCGGCACTCGGCGCGGACCTGCTCGCCGATCCGGTCGGCCTCCTCGTCGACGCCCGCGAAGAACTCCTCGTCGGCCAGGCCCTGCTTCTCCAGGTAGGCCCGCAGACGCAGGATGGGGTCCTTGCGCTTCCACTCCTCCAGCTCGGCGGAGGCCCGGTAGCGGGTGGGGTCGTCGTTGGTGGTGTGCGCGCCCATCCGGTAGGTGAACGCCTCGATCAGGGTCGGGCCGTTGCCCTCGCGGGCGTTCTCCAGCGCGGCCCGGGTGACCGCCAGGGTCGCGAAGACGTCGTTGCCGTCGACCCGCACGCCGGGGAAGCCGAACCCGGAGGCGCGCTTGTAGATCGGCACCCGGGACTGGCGGTCCAGCGGCTCGGAGATGGCCCACTGGTTGTTCTGGCAGAAGAAGACGACCGGCGCGTTGTTCACCGCGGCGAAGTTGAACGCCTCGTTGGTGTCGCCCTGGCTGGTGGCGCCGTCGCCGAAGTAGGCGATGACCGCGTCGCCGCCCTCCTCGCCGAGCGCACCGTCGCGCTGGACGCCCATGGCGTAGCCGGTGGCGTGCAGCGCCTGGCTGCCGATGACGATCGTGTACAGCTGGAGGCCGTGCTCGGCGGGGTCCCACCCGCCGTTGGTGACGCCCCGGAACATGCCCAGCAGTTCCCTGGGGGCGACGCCGCGGCACCAGGCGACGCCGTGCTCGCGGTAGGAGGGGAAGGCCATGTCGCCATCGCGCAGGGCGCGGCCGGAGCCGATCTGGGCGGCCTCCTGGCCCAGCAGGGACGCCCACAGGCCCAGTTCGCCCTGGCGCTGCAGGGCGACCGCCTCGGTGTCCACACGGCGCACCAGGACCAGGTCGCGGTAGAGCGACCGGGCCTGTTCGCCGCCGATCTCCAGCGGGTAGTCGGGGTGCGTGTGCACCTCCCCGTCGGGGGTCAGGAGCTGGACGAGCTCCGGTTCGTCGTGCGCGGTGGTGTCCGACACCTGTCGCTCCTCGGGTACTCGGGGCCGACGCCGCGTGGGTGGACGCTGCCCGGCCGGTCCTCCGCCCGCTCACCCGGGGTAACGGGTCTGACGGGCGGCCCTGGTGCATATCGTGACAGACCTCACCATGCCCGGCGCAAGCCCCGGCGTCACCTTTTCGGCTGCGGGCCCATGATCCCCGACGCCGGAGAAAGCGCAACTACCAGGACTTCCTAGGATCCACAAGGCCGTCCGAAGAAAAATTCGGACCCCCGAGGACCCGCGGCGGGCACCCCCTGCACACACGCGCGGCCGGTCCCCGGGGAGTGGGGACCGGCCACGAACGCCGCAAATATGCCTACCGAGAGTGACCGTCCGGAGTGGCGACGGTCACCGGTGGTCACCTGAGGTGAGCGTCGCGGGAGGACGGATCGAGGAGGGCCGGAACCGGGGGGCGGACCGCGCCGCGGACGGCGGGCGGGACCGCTCAGGCGGCGGCGCCCGCCCCGCGCTCGCGGGCGTAGTGCCCCAGCTGCTCCCGGAGCTGCCGGCGTGCGCGGTGCAGCCGCGACATCACCGTGCCGAGCGGGGTGCCCATGCGCGCGGCGACCTCCTTGTACGGGAAGCCCTCGACATCGACCAGGTACACGACCAGGCGGAACTCCTCGGGGAGCGCGGCCAGCGCCGAGCGGATGTCGGAGTCGGGCATGTGGTCCAGCACCTCGGCCTCGGCGGACCGGGCCCCGGTGGAGGTGTGCGCCTCGGCGGCGGCCAGCTGCCAGTCCTTGATCTCGTCGGTGGAGTCCTGGCGCGGCTCGCGCTGCTTCTTGCGGTAGCCGTTGATGAAGGTGTTGGTCAGGATGCGGTACAGCCAGGCCCTCAGGTTGGTGCCGGCCCGGAACTGGTGGAAGTTGGCGAAGGCCTTGGCGAAGGTCTCCTGCACCAGGTCCTCGGCGTCGGCGGCGTTGCGGGTCATCCGCAGCGCCGTCGGGTAGAGCTGGTCCGCGTACGGGGTCACGGCCTCCGCGAAGTCGAGGCCCTTCTGCTCCTCGGCGTGCGGGGCGGTGCGCTCCATCTCGATGGTCGTCAAAACTCCCCCTTAGGACGACCGGTGGTCGGTACCGATCGGTACCGAACTGTTAGACGCGCAGACTAGCGCCGAATGATGACCGCTGCCCGGGTGATGCCCGTCACGGATCACCTCTCTTCCCGCGGTTGCGGGCGAGGCGGCCGCGATCCTTTGCCTTCGCAGGCCCGGCCCGTGCCGCCCCGCTCCCTTCCGCCGTCCCGCTACCTGTGCGACGCCGCAGGTACCGTACGCTTTCCCTGCTCCCTCGACTCCACTCCCAGACCATGCCGGAGGAACTGTGGCCCGCGTCATCGTCGACGTCATGCTCAAGCCCGAGATCCTGGACCCGCAGGGGCAGGCGATCGTGGGGGCCTGCGGCCGCCTCGGCTTCTCCGGCGTCGAGCAGGTCCGCCAGGGCAAGCGCTTCGAGGTGGAGATCGACGGCGAGGCCGACGCGGCCCGCCTGGAGGAGGTCCGCCGGCTCGCCGAGACCCTGCTCGCCAACCCGGTGATCGAGGACTTCGAGCTGCGCGTGGCCGAATAGCGCCGAACGGTCCACGGGGCCGCCGGGGGAGGCGCCGTCCCCGCGACGGGAGCGCGCCCCCGGTGCGGAGGGGCACGTCCCCGCACGCGCCGGTGCCCGATTCCGCGCCGCTCGCCCCCGAAGTACCCGTTTCATCGCCCCGGCCTCGGGAAGCGGAACCGGTAGCGCCACCGAAAGCGGGGACCGGGTGACTTCCACGATGGACGTCGACGTCTCGTTCGCCCTACCGACGCAGACCTCCTCCGTTCCGGTGATGCGCGAGTGCGTCGGCAAGGTGCTGCACTCCCTCGGGCTCGACGACGAACGCGTCTTCCGCCTGCTCACCGCCGCCTCGGAGGCGTGCGCCAACGCCGTGGAGCACAACGACGGGGCGCGGGAGTACCGGGTCGAGGTCAGCGCCGACGAACAGCGGTGCCGGATCGCCGTCAGCCACCGGGGCCGCGGCTTCTCCGTGCCGCCGCCCCGCCCGCCCGGCCCCGACGCCGAGTCCGGGCGCGGCCTGCCGCTGATGCGCGGACTGGTCTCCGAGGTCGAGGTCCGCACGCCGCCGCCGGGCCGCCCGGGGCGCACCACCGTGCTGCTCACCGAGGAGCTCCGGCCCGGGGGGCGGGACGCGCCCGGCCCCCGGCTACCGGTAACCTCGTGACCAGGTCCCGCCCGCCGCGCGGGCACCGGCCGGTCCGTCCGCCGCGCCGCGAGCCGCGGCACCACCACCGACGCATCATCGGAGAGTGCCCATGACAGCCCGTGTGGGCGTCGTCACGTTCCCCGGATCCCTCGACGACCGGGACGCCATGCGCGCCGTCCGGATCGCCGGCGCCGAGCCGGTCCCCCTCTGGCACGCCGAGGCCGACCTCAAGGGGGTGGACGCGGTGGTGCTGCCCGGCGGCTTCTCCTACGGCGACTACCTGCGCTGCGGCGCCATCGCCCGGTTCGCCCCGGTGATGGGCGAACTGGTGCCGGCCGCCCGCTCGGGCGCGCTGCCGGTGCTGGGGATCTGCAACGGCTTCCAGATCCTGTGCGAGAGCCGCCTGCTGCCCGGCGCGCTGGCCCGCAACCGGTCGCTGCACTTCGTCAACCGCCCGCAGCGGCTGCGGGTGGAGTCGGGCGCGACCGCCTGGACCGCCCGCTACACCCCGGGCGAGGAGATCACGGTGGTGCTCAAGAGCGGCGAGGGCCGCTACACCGCCGACGCCGCCACCCTGGACGCCCTGGAGGCCTCCGGCCGGGTGGTGGTGCGCTACAGCGGCGGGGCCCCCAACGGCTCCGACCGCGACATCGCCGGGGTCGCCAACGAGCACGGCAACGTGGTGGGTCTGATGCCCCACCCCGAGCACGCCGTCGAGGCCCTGACCGGGCCCTCCGAGGACGGGCTGGGGTTCTTCACCTCCGTCCTGGCGCACCTGGCCGGATCCGTGCCGGTCGGCGCGGATTGAGCCGACCGAGCGGACCGATACGCGAAACCGGAGGCGGTGCACCCCGATGATGGCGCTGATGCGGTCCCGCCGGACCATGGCCGTGGTGGTGGGGTTGGTCGTCCTCGCGATGGTGGCCACCGGCGCGGCCGGGCTGTTCAACGCGCTCAGCACGCCGTCTCCGCAGGAGCAGGAGCCGCCGCGCGACGCCCCGCCGGTGTCCGCCCTGGGCACCTCGCCCTCCTCGGTCGGCTTCGTCGACCTGGGGCAGGAGTGCCAGGCCGCCTCGCCGGACCGTCCGGGCGAGTGCTACCGGACCGTGGGCCTGGAGGCCGCCGGGGACGGGGACCTCGAGGCCGAGGAGGCCCTGGAGGACGTGCGCGGACACCTGATGGACCAGGGGTGGGAGCCGCTCCTCCCGAAGGGCGCCGACCCCGACGAGGAGGTCCCCGCCGGCGAGTTCGTCCTCTCCGACGGCTCGGTGATGGCCCTGGCCAGCACGGCCTCCCAGGACTCCTCGACACCGGCGGCGGTGGTGCTCGCCCACTACTGAGCCCGCCCGCCGAGCACGCCCCCGCCCCGGCCCGCCGCCCCCGGGCCCCGGCGGCCCCGCGCGGCGCCCCGCCGCGCACCCGCACGACCACCGCGCGCGCCGACCGCGGCGCACCACGAACCGCAGCGCACCGAACGGAAGATCTCCGCATGTCCCACACCCGCGCCATGGACACCGTGGCCCACGCCGAGACCACGCCGGACACCCCCCAGCCCTACGCCGAACTGGGCATGGCCGACGACGAGTACGCGCGCGTCCGGCGGATCCTGGGCCGCCGCCCGACAGCGGCCGAGCTGGCGATCTACTCGGTCATGTGGAGCGAGCACTGCTCCTACAAGAGCTCCAAGGTGCACCTGAAGAGGTTCGGGGAGACGGCCCCCGAGTCCGACGCGCTCCTGGTCGGCATGGGCGAGAACGCGGGCGTGGTGGACGTGGGCGAGGGCCGCGCGGTCACCTTCAAGATCGAGTCGCACAACCACCCGTCCTACGTCGAGCCGCACCAGGGCGCGGCCACCGGCGTCGGCGGGATCGTGCGCGACATCCTCACCATGGGCGCGCGCCCCATCGCGGTGATGGACGCGCTGCGCTTCGGCCCGGCCGACGCCCCCGACACCCGCCGGGTGCTGCCCGGGGTGGTCTCGGGCATCTCCTTCTACGGCAACTGCCTGGGGCTGCCCAACATCGGCGGCGAGCTGGGCTTCGGCGCGGGCTACGCGGCCAACCCGCTGGTCAACGCGCTGTGCGTGGGCGTGATGCGGCACGAGGACATCAAGCTCGCCCAGGCCCCCGGCCCGGGCAACAAGGTGGTGCTCTTCGGCGCCACCACCGGCCCCGACGGCATCGGCGGCGCGTCGGTGCTGGCCAGCGCCACCTTCGACGACCAGAGCCAGGCCAAGCGGCCCAGTGTCCAGGTCGGCGACCCGTTCCTGGAGAAGCTGCTCATCGAGTGCAGCCTGGAGCTGTTCGCCGAGGACCTGGTGGTGGGCATCCAGGACCTGGGCGCGGCCGGCGTCTCGTGCGCCACCACCGAACTGGCCGCGGGCGGCACCGGCGGGATGCGGATCGAACTGGACCGCGTTCCGCTGCGGGACTCCACGCTCACGCCGGAGGAGATCCTGATGAGCGAGTCCCAGGAGCGCATGATGGCGGTGGTGGAGCCCGCCAAGCTGGAGGCGTTCCTGGCCGCCTGCGCCAAGTGGAACATCGAGGCCGCGGTGATCGGCGAGGTGACCGAGGTGTCGCCGGAGGAGGCCGAGCGCGGCGGGCGGCTGCGGATGACCTGGCACGGCGAGACCATCGTCGACCTCCCGCCGCGGACCGCCGCCGACGAGGGGCCGGTCTACGAGCGCCCCTACGCACGCCCCGCCGAGCAGGACGCGCTGCAGGCCGACACCCCCGACCGGCTGGACCGGCCCAAGGACGCCGCGGCGCTGCGCGAGCAGCTGCTGTCGGTGCTGGCGGCGCCGGGGGTGTGCGACCCGACGTGGGTCACCCAGCAGTACGACTCCTATGTGATGGGCAACACGGTGCTGGGCGCCCCGGCCGACGGCGGCATGGTCCGCATCGCCGAGGACTCCGACCGGGGCATCGCGCTGGCCACCGACGGCAACGGCCGCTTCACCCGGCTCGACCCCTACACCGGCACCCGCGCCGCCTACGCCGAGGCCTACCGGAACGTGGCCGCCACCGGCGCGCGGCCGATCGCGGTGACCAACTGCCTGAACTTCGGCTCGCCGGAGGACCCGGGGGTGATGTGGCAGTTCGCCGAGTCCACCCGCGGGCTGGCCGAGGCCTGCCGGGACATGGGCACCCCGGTCACCGGCGGCAACGTCAGCTTCTACAACCAGACCGGCCACAGCGCCATCGACCCCACCCCGGTGATCGGCGTGCTGGGCGTGATCGGCGACGTGCACGACCGGCTCACCTCGGCGTTCCGCGCCGCCGACGACGGCGCGGCGCTGTACCTGCTCGGCGAGACCCGCGCGGAGCTGGGCGGTTCGGCCTGGGCCGGGACGGTCCACGGCCACCTGGGCGGGCTGCCGCCGCGGGTGGACCTGGAGGCCGAGCGGGCGCTGGGCGAGGTGCTGGCCTCGGCCGCCGAGTACGGGGTGGCGGCGGCCGCGCACGACCTGTCCGACGGCGGGCTGGCGGTGGCGCTGGCCGAGTCGGCGCTGCGCGGCGGTGCCGGGTGCTCGGTCCGCCTGGAGGGCGGCGTCGAGGACGCCTTCACCATGCTGTTCAGCGAGTCCACGGCCCGCGCGGTGGTGGCGGTGCGCCCGGACGCCGAGGACGCCTTCCGCGAGCTGTGCTCCCGGAACGGGGTCCCCGCCGCGGCGATCGGCACGGTCGGCGGGACCGCGGTGGCGGTCGCCTACGAGGGCGGCGGCTTCGAGATCCCCGTCGACGAGCTGCGCCGGGCGCACACCGCCACGCTCCCCGGGATCTTCGACGCCGAGTAGGGCGCGTCCGGCGGACCGGCCCAGCCCCGCCGCGCGGCGGGTCCCTCGCACAGCGCCGCCGGAGGGAGCGGAGGCGGGGAGCGGGCACGGTCGAGGCGCCGACCGCGGCACCCCGCGGACTCTCCGGTACCGAAGGCCCCTCGGCGGCCCGCCGCCCCAGGCGTAGCCTGAAGACGGGACCGGGTCCGCTGCCCGGCGGCGAAGGGCTCGGACTCCCCCTCCGGGCGCGGCCGGGGATCTCTTCGGAGGTGGATGATGACGGACGCGGGCATGGCGCACGGCGGAGCGGGCGGTTCGGGCGGGCTGCGCCGGGGAGCCGCGGGACGGGGGCACCGCGGCGGCCGCGGCAGGCGCGGCCGCCTCAAGGGCGCCCTGGGCAGCCACGACCGCCCGGCCAGCGCCCTGGCCTTCCGCCTGATCCTGGCCTGGTTCGGCGCTGCGGTCCTGCTCTCGGCCACGGTGCTGGCGGTGGTGTGGGCCCACCACACGCTGCTGGCGGTGGTCTTCGCGGCCGGGTTCCTGGGCGCCTGCCTGAACATCTACTGGGTGCGCCAGCGCCTGCGCCACGAACGCTGAGGCGGCGCCGGGGTCCCGCCCCGTCGACGGCGGCGGAGACCGGATGAGCACCCCGCCTCCGCGAACGGGCCCTTGGATCACCCGCACCGCGCCACCTGCGGGACTGCCGCCGCCCCGCTCCCGGATCCGCTGCGCGTCCTGAGCCCGGCGCCGCGGTCGGAGGAGGGCTTCGAACGGGCCGTTCGGGCCACGCGCACCCACCGGCCGGGCCTGTCCCGCCCAGCCGAGGGGACCTGTCGGCGGCCCTCCGGAGGTGCCGCGCCGCATGCCGGGCGCGATGCGCTCCACTGCGGCATCCGGCAGCGGGCCGACCGTCGCCGCCCGCACCGCCGGCCCCCCGTCGTCGCAGCGGGGCGTCCCGGCCGGTGTCCGTCCGGCCGGGCACCGGCCCCGGGTCACGACCGGGTGCGAACGCCCATCCGCTTGGCCAGGAAGAAGACCACGGCCAGGTAGAGGACCAGCTCCACCCCCGGGCCGAGCATGATCTCCCAGGAGACCGCCCCCTGGTCCAGCGGGGAGGCGGCCTCGCCCGCCGAGGCGGCCAGCAGGAACCCGCCGACGTTGTGCACCACGTGCAGGCCGATCGCCGCCTCCAGGCCGCCCGTGCGGATGGTCACCCAGGCCAGGCAGAGCCCGAAGAGGAGGACCCAGACCATCCCCCAGTCCCGGTAGCCGTGCAGGGACATGAAGATCACCGAGCTGACCAGCGCCCCCGGCCACGGGGTGCGCATGAAGGCGCCGAAGGCCTGCATCAGCCAGCCGCGGAAGACGTACTCCTCGGCGGCCGCCTGGAAGGGGATGAGCAGCACGATCGCCACGGCCGGCGGCAGGAAGGCCGCCCAGCCGGCCCAGCCGCCGAACTCCCCCAGGCCCTGTCCGGACAGCAGGTCATAGGTGAGCGCGACCCCCCAGCCCACCAGCATGGCGCCCACGGCGACACCGGCGCACACGCCCATCCAGCGCCACCGCAGCCGGCCGGCCACCGAGGAGACCGAGCCCACCGGGCGCCGCTGGGCGAACCGCACGGCGAACAGCACCGGCGGCAGGGCCAGCGCCAGCCCGAGCGCGGTGGCCACGAGGGTGGCGACGGGCATCTCGCTGAAGAGCGCCTCGGGGTCGGTCATGTCGACGCCGGCGAACGCCGCCGCCACGACGAGGACCATGCTCAGCCCCACCACCGTCACCAGGCCGGAGCCGAAGATGAGCAGCGTCCCCACGACCGGCCGCCACCACCGGTTCCGCGCGGTGCGGGCCAGCAGGTGGTAGGGCTCGCCCTCGGGCACCGGGTCGACCTTCGGCGGCGGCGGGGCCGCCACCGGGGGCGCACCCCAGGGGTAGCCGCCGGGGGCGGCCTGCTCCGGGGGCGGAGGTACGGGCGGCGGAACGGCCCCACCGGAGGGGGCCTGGCCGCCCGGGGGCGCGTACCAGGGGCCGTCCGGGGCGGCGGCGCCTCCGTCGGAGTCCCCGTGCCGGTCGGGGCCCCGCTCCGTCGGCTCGTTCATGTCTCCGTCCTCCCTCTCCTGTCCGCGGCCTCAAGCATCCCGCCGGACGGGGGCCGACGGCCAGACACCACTGTCACCGGCGCTCGGTGACGGACCGGTGTGCGGCGGCGATGACATCCGTCATCCCGCCTCAGGCCCGGGTCCGGGCCCGGGATCCGGCCTGTCCCGCGTGGAGGACGCGGTCGCGCCGCCCCTGGCACCGCGGCTTCGCCCTCGACGGTGCGCCGGGCGGAAACGGACACCCACGGCCATATGAGTGGACGGTTCGACGCTGTCCTCGGTCGTCCGTTACGCGAAACGGGCTGAATCCCCGCCACTTCGAAAAATCCCTCCCTCGGGAACAAGACGGGCCCGCCCCGCGTTAGGTTCCTCGTACGCTGTACGACCAAGAAGGGACGCCCCCCGTGCCCGTGACGCGCACACCCCGGACCGCCGACACCGCGTACGACGAGAGGAGGGCCCACACACCCGCCGCCACGACCATCCCCGACGCCCCGACTACCGGGGAGAACGCGCCTCCCCGCACCACCGGCGCCGCCCGCGCCGCCTCAGAGGAGTTCGACCGCCAGGTCCGCGTCCTGGTCGACAAGGGTTACCCCGGGCTCTGCGGCACGGACGCGGAGGGCTTCGCCGCGTTCGTGGAGCCCCTGCGCGCGCACGCCCTCGCGCACGCGCCGTCCGGGGCCCACGGCGCGACCGAGTCCGGCGAGGCCACCGAGCCACCCGCCCATGGCCGGGCGCCGTTCCTGCTGGTGATCACGCGGGAGGCCGTCCCGATCGAGGAGACGATGCCGCTGACCAGGCTCATCCGCGGGACCCGGCCGGGCTTCGTCGACCACACCTTCGAGGAGGGCGCACTGGCCCGGTTCACGACCGTCCCCGAGTCGGCACCGCCACCCGTAACGCCGACCGGGCCGGGAGAGCCCGGCACCGCACCCCGGGCCTACCTGCTCCTCGGCGCCGACCGGGGCGAGGAGTTCTGCGGGGCGGTTCCCAACGACGCCTTGGAAGAGATCCGCCGCCGAGGACGGTCGCCGCTCACCATCGAGGAAGGCATCGCGTTCGTGACGCTCTTCCCGGAGGCGCTGGAGAAGAACAAGTGCTTCTCTCTGGCCGGATCGCGCTGCGGCGACCGGCGCGTCCCGGCCGTGTGGATCGGTAAGCGCTCCCCCAAACTGGGCTGGTGCTGGGAGGGCAACCCGCACACCTGGCTGGGCATGGCCTCCGCCGAATCCCGCACCGGAGCCCTGTGACCGCCCGGCGGGCGGACCTCCTCCCCTCCAGGCCCGCCCGCCGAACTTCCCCGTGGCGACAGGCGTCCCACTCTTGCCTGCCTCCCGAGCGGCGGGGCCCCTGCGGTACAGATATCGGGCAGCGACGCAGAGGCGGCGGGCCCACCGGCAGCGCTGCCGACCACCGGGCACACGAACAGCCAGGACCAGCAGGCGACGACGGAGCGGCTGGCCCTCGCTCATGCTCGATTGCCGGGCGGCGGGTCACCGCCGGTCGGGGCGGGGGCGACGAAGGGGGCAGGCAGTACCCCGCTCACGCCTGCTTGCCGGCCACCGGGTCTGTGCCGGTCAGGGCGGGAGGGGCGGCGACGACGGAGCCGGGCGGTTCCCTGTCCCTGTCGGTCGACTGTCGGACCCCTCGCGGTCCAGGCCAGAGGCGGCGACGGAGCAGCAGGTACCCCGCTCGCGCCCGCTTGCCGGGCGGCGGGCCGCCGCCGGTCGGGGCGGGAGGAGCGGCCAACGCATCGATAGTGGTGGTATCACCACCCGATGTGCAGTTGAGTGGTGATTTCGCCACTATCGATACACCCGCCCTCTGCCCGGCGCCCGATGCGCCACGAGATGTCCGGTTCGAGGCGCCCCAGAGGGGCTCGCGCGCCCGGGTGCGCCCCTCCTTGGCCTTGATCTCGGGCAAGTCGGGGTAATACTCGCCGGTATTACCCCGACTTGCCCGAGATCAACGGGGGTGCCGGTGCGGGCGGCCGGGGCCCGGAGGGTTCCACCACGCCAGCGGACACGACCCTCTGCCCCGGGTGGACACGGCCCTCCCGCCCGGATCCGCAGCGGCCCGCCACCCGGCAAGCAGCCGTGAGCGGGGTACTTGCTGCTCCGTCGCCGCTCTTGACCTGGACCGGCGGCGGCCCGGCGCCCGGCGAGCGGCCGTGAGTGGGGCACCGGCTGCTCCGTCGCCGCCCTCTACCTGGACCGCGAGCGACCCGGCGGCCGACCAGCAGGAGCGGGGAACCGCCCCGCTCTGTCGTCGCTGCCGGTCGGCCCCGGCCGCTCACACGCCCCGTCGGTCGGCAGTGCTGTCGCGTGGGTCGCTCCCGCCACTTCGTCGCCGCCTGTTGCCTGATCCGCAGGGGCGCAGCCGTCCGGGAGCAGGGCGGAGCGGGGCGCCGGGGTCGGTGGTGGTCGGCGGGCGGTGACGTCGTCGCAGCCGTTGAACGAGGGCTCCAGTAGGGTCCCGGTCATGACCGACACCCCCCTTTCCCCCTTCGTCGAGGAGATTCCGACCGGGCGGACGCACCTCGCGCATGCCGCCATGGCGGAGCTGCGCCCCTTTCTCACCTCCGCGGACGCGTTCGCCAAGACGGTCGACGACGTCCTCCGGCCCGAGGGGTACCGGCTCGCCGGGGTCTTCGAGGGCCCGGACCGTCCCGCCCGGGCCGTCGCGGGGTTCCGCGTCGGCACCTCGCTGATGTGGGGGCGCTACCTGTACGTGGACGACCTGGTCACCGTCGCCGACGCCCGAGGCTCCGGGTTCGGGCGCATGGTGATGGACTGGGTGCGCGCCGAGGCCCGTGCCCAAGGGTGCGGCCAGGTGCACCTGGACTCGGGAACCGACCGCCACCCCGCACACCGGTTCTACCTCTCCTCCGGTATGCGCATCCCCGCCTTCCACTTCACCGAAGTTCTGGACGACTGACCTGCCCCCATGGCCGTCCCCGGCCGGGCCCGGCCGGGGACGGGACGGACCCGGCCGGGCGGCGGGCAGGGGGTTCCCGTGGCCCCCTTTTCCGCACCATCTCCGCAGGTCCTTGCACTGACGTGGTGTCGATTCCCTCTGTCCGGACCTGAGCGGTCGCCGGGCGGTCGCCGTCCGGAGGTCGGTGGGCACGGCCCCGGACACGCGCGGGCCGATCCGCCATTGCGCACCACGCCCCGCAGTGTCTTTCGACGGTGATCGAAAACCGTTGCCCTCCGCGTTCTCCCACTGCAAGCATGCTCTGCGGCGCCGCCCCCAGCGGGCCCACATGCCGACTGCGGCCCTGCCGACGGACCTCGCGGCAGGGCCCCGCACGCGGTCGGCGCCCTGCCTCTTCCGCCCGCCCTTCCCGCCTGCCGCGGGCCGCGCGGTGCGGCCCATGCCACCCCCGGTGAAGGAGCCCATGCACCCCCGCGACGCCTCCCCGACGCCCCTGCCCGCCGCGGCGCCGCAGAGCGTGCCCTTGGGACGGGCCCACCGCGCGGGCCACGTCGTGCTGTGCCTCTTCGCCGAGGTCGCCTTGGCCACCCCCCTGGCGGTCCTGGCCGCCGAGTTCCCCGCCACCGCGGCCGCGCTGGCCTCCCCCGAGCGGCTTCCGGTCCCGGCCTGGCTCGCCCTGGCCTGCCTGGGCATCGCCGCGGTCGGGCTGGTCACGGTCGCCGTCGGCCTTCTGCCCGCCGCGCTCGCCCGCTGCTCGGTCACCGTCGGGGGCGCGGCTCTGGAGGTCACCGAGCCCCCCTCCTTGTGGCGGTCCGGGCGCACCACCCGGGTCCCCTGGGAAGCGGTCCGGCTCGCCGTGTTCCGTACGGCCGAATTCCGGAGGAGGAAGGCCACCGTCTCCCGCCCGGTGCTCGACCTGTTCACCGACCGCCCCTTCACCGCCCTGCCCGCCTTCGCCACGTCGCGCCCGACCGGCCCGGACGGCGCCCACGACGCCCACGGCCGCCCGGTCGGCTCCCACCTCCTGCGCATCGGGGCCTCCTCGGCGTCCCTGGAGGACGCCGTCCGGCAGGTCGCCGGACTCGCGGGGACCCACCGCCCGGACCTGTTCCACCCGGCCCCGGGTACGGTCATCGGGCCCTCGGCCCCCTGGGCGACCCGGATCGCGGCCCCGGCATCCCTCTGCTACCTCGGCGCCTCCTTCATCGGACTGGCGGCGGCCGCCGTCGTCCAATTCTCGGTCCAGTGAGGTGCGGCCGCCGAGAGGCCCCGCCACGGCGGCCCCGGCCGCGAACGGTCAGGATCCCGGGGGCCCACACCCTGTACCGGAACGCCTTCGCGGTCTGCCTCGCCGGCGCCGCCGTCCCCCCGGTCGCGGTGGCGGCCGTCCTCCCCCTCCACCGGGAGACCGACGGCGTCGGCTGGGCCCTGCTTCTGGCATCGGCCGCACAAGCCCCGCTCGGACGGGCCGCAGGCCTGGTCGTGGCGCTGGCGGCGGTCGGCTTCCTGACCGGCGCCCTCCTGGCCCTGCCGGGGATGCTCGCGCGGCGCGAGGTGGCCGTGGACGCGGACGGCCTGGTGCTCACCGAGCACGGCCTGCTCTGGCGGGAGGAGCGCGCGGCCGCCGTCCCCTGGGAGGACGTCGCGCTGGTCCTGCACCGGGAGGCCGTGGCGAACGCCGGCCCCTGGCCGCGCCGGTGCGGGGTCCTCGACCTGTTCCTGCGCCGGCGGCCCATCGGCCTGCCCGGTTTCGCCCTCTGTGTCGACGCCGGCCCCGAGGACGCGCGCGGCGGCGACGGGCGCCCCCTGGCCCCCTTCCTGCTGCGCCTGGGCGGAGGCGGTCCGTCGGCGGAGGACGCCGTCCGGACGACCGCCGCGCTGGCCGGCCTGCACCATCCGGAGCTGTTCCGTCCCGGCCCGGACGTCGCGATCGGCCCCGCCCGGGCCTCGGCCGCAGCGCCGGACGGGCGCCGCCTGGCCGCGGTGGCGGGCCTCGCCGCGGCCGCCGAGGCGACCGCGCTGGCCCTCCTCATCACCGAGGCCGCACGGATGTAGCCGCGGGGCACGCGCAGGGAACCGCCCTGCGCCCGGCCCCGCCCGAACCACCGCACAAGGAGCACATCAATGATCACCGTCGCCCGCGTCGTCCTGCACCTGGTGCAGGCCGTCTGCCTCGGATTCGCCGTCATCGGCACCATCGCGATCATCGCCGCCAGTGACGACCCGGGCCCCAACGACCACCTGATGATCGGGTCGTTCACCATGTTCGGGCTCCTGGCGATCGCGTTCTCGCCCACCCTGTGGTCGATCCCACCCGTCGAGCGCAAGAACGGGGCCCCCGCCCGGCAGGCACCCCCTCAGCAGGCGCGCTACACCGCCCCCGCCCCGCCGAACGGCCCCTACGGCGGGCAGGGGTGACCGGCCGCACGCCCGGCCCGGACGGGACTGCGCCTAGATTCCACTCCATGAACGACGACACCTCCGGCGGGACGGCGCCCTCCGCCCCGCTCGCGACGACCGTGGCCGGGCAGGGCCCGGCCTTGCTGCTCGCGCACGGCGCGACCGGGAACACCGCCGACAACTTCGGCCCGATCATGGGGGCGCTGACCGCCCGGCGCACCGTCATCGCGCCGGACTACCCGGGCAGCGGCTCCACCCCGCCCGACCCGCGCCCGCTCGACCTGGACGACCTCGCCGACCGGCTGGTGGCGGCCGCCGACCGGGCGGGCGCCCGGACCTTCCCCGTGCTCGCCTTCTCGATGGGCACCCAGGTGGCGATCCGCGCGGCGGCCCGCCACCCCGAGCGGGTGGAGGCGCTGGTGCTCTCGGCGGGCCTGGCCTTCGCCGAGGGGGAGAACCGGCGGACCTTCGAGGCGTGGCGGGCCGAGATCGCCGCCGCCGGGCCGCCCTTCGACCCGCCGGGCGCGCTCGACCACGTCGACCTGCTGCTCTCCAACGACGTCCGCGGAGACCTGGCCTCGATCGACGTCCCCGTGCTGGTGATCAAGACCCTCAAGGACGAGCTGGTGCTCCCGGGCAACTCCGATGAGCTCGCGGCCGGGATCCGCGGGGCCCGCACCGCCGAGCTGTCCACCGGCCACCTCATCTGGGAGGAGGACGCCGAAGGCTGGGAGCGGCTGGTGACGGGCTTCCTGGACGGGCTCTGAGCCCCGGGCCCGGCCGAGGGGCGGGAGGCCCGCCCCTGGGCCGGGCCGAACGGCCGCGCGCATGCCTCTCCCCCCGCCGGCCAGGGTGTTTCCACGGCCGTCGAAACACCTTGCCGCCCCCTGCTCCCCTGCGGGCATCATGGGGACCGCACCGAGGGCGTCTCCGTCGTCCATCCCTCCTCTCCGTACGGCGGGGGCGTTCCCTCGGTCCCGTGGTGCCTCCGAACCGGTGCGCGGATCGATCCCCCCGGTTCCGGCACCGCCCGGCGACCGGCGACGGAACCCCCGGCACACGGCGGCGTCCGAAGTGACCGGGAACGGGAGCCCCGGCCGTTCCACGAACACCCGGAGAGAACGCATCCCCCATGGACGAAGACGAACTCAAGAGGCGCGCCCGCGAGGCCCGCCGCAGGGCCCGCGGTACGGACCCCGGCGCGGGCCGCGACGAGGAGGGCGGGGCGGACGTCCCCCGCGACGAATGGGGCGTGCCGATCGATCGCAGGCACGTGCGCTCCGGCCTGTACGCCCACGACTCCCGCTGGCTCCGGATGCTCTCCGGCCCCGGCCGCAAGGACTTCAAGGGCCTCTTCACGCTCAAGCGCCTCCCCTTCCTCCTCGTCGGGCTCGCTCTGATGCCGGGCCTCGTCTACTACTGGGGCAGCAGGAACCTGAGCGTCTTCCTGGACGCGCCGATCTCGGTCGAGGGCGCCTCCGAGGCCGCACAGCCCGCCTGGCAGGCCCCACTGGAGGACGCCCACGCCCCGCCCACCGGCGGCTCCCCCTTCGGCGAGGCCTTCGCCCTGTGGCCGGGCGGCGGGGGCGCGGTGCGCGCCGACCGCGCGGGGGTGACCGCCTACGGCGCCGAGGACGGTGAGCGGGCCTGGCGCTTCGATGAGGGCGAGGGCCTGTGCGCGGCGGCCGCCGGCACCGCCGGGGCCGACGGGGACCTGGGGCTGGTGCTCGTCGAGCGCGAGGGCGGGACCGGGGACGACGGCGCCGCCTGCGGCACGCTGGTCGCCCTGGACCTGGACACCGGCGAGGAGCGGTGGCGCTGGTCGCCTCCGGACCTGGACGGGGTCGAGGGGCTGTCGCCGCGGGACGTCCGGGTCCGGGCCGCCGGTCCGCATGCGCTGGCCTCCTGGGGGCCGATGCTGGTCGGGCTGGACGCGGCCGACGGGGAGGTGCTCTGGGCCGAGACCGAGGTCCCCGGCCCCGGCGGCGACTGCCCCTCCCACCGCACGCGGGTCCTGCCGGACGGGGGCGGAACCGCCGCGCTCCTGGGGACGTGCGCGTCCGGCCCCGACGAGGGCGCCCCGTTCACCGCCGTCCTCGACATGGAGACGGGCGAGGTCTCCGGCGCCCAGGCCCTCCCCGACGACCTGCCCCTGGACCTCCTGGCCTCGACCGCGCTCGTCAGCGCCGACCCGGTGGCGGTGGTGTACTCCTCGGCCGCGTCGCTGCTGCTGGACGACGAGGACGAGGGCGGCGCGCCCGAGGACGCGCTCCTGGTCGCCGATGGCGAGGGCGGCTGGAGGCGCATCGCGGCGACCGGGGAGACGGGCGTGGGCGCCGTCGGCGGGGAGTGGAGCCTGAGCGATGCGGAGACCGCGACGACGGTGCACGACGGCGTGCTGTACGCCTCGCCCGGCGACTGGGACACCGACGAGCGCGTGCTGGCGATCGACCTGGAGGCCGGAAGGGTGCTCTGGGACCGGCGGATCGAGGACCACGACGTGCAGGTCGTCGGCGCGGACGGGGACCGGATCCTGGCGGTCGCCGAGTACGGCGACGGGGACGACGAGGTCGTCCGGGTCCTGAGCCTCCCCCCGGACGGCGAGGGCAGCGCCCGGGTGCTCGCCGACGGACTGCCCGTGCAGCCCTACCGGTCGTGGGGCGCCGTCCGGACGGTGGAGATCGACGGCGGCTACGCCGTCGGCTCGCCCCCGGTCCCCGGCGGCTCCGACGACGCCGTCCCCCTCACCGCCGCACGCTGATCCGCGGAGGGAGCGGCGACCACGAGCGAGGAGCCCCTGCCCCGATGACGACCGAAGGGCCCCCGGACGGGCGCGGCGGTACTGCCCGCCCCGACCTCCGTCCGCTGACCACCGAGGAGAGAAGCCCGTGAACATCGCACTGCGCATCGTTCTGCACGCCCTGCAGGTCATCTGCCTGATCATCGCCGTGTTCGGGGGCGTCTCCATGCTCGTGTTCGCCACCGGCGGCGAGCAGATGGTGGCCGAGGACGTGCTGATCTCGAACACCTTCATCATCTTCGCCGTGCTGGCGCTGGTGTTCTCCCCCTCGAAGTGGACGCTCAAGCGGCAGAACGTCGGGACCGGCGCGGACAAGGCGCCGCAGCCGCAGCCCGGCCAGGTCCGCCCCGGCGCGCCGAACGGCGCCCCCGCCCCGCAGGCGCAGCAGGCCCCCTATCCGCCGCAGGGCGGCGTCGGCCGCTACTGAGACGCTGCTGAGGCGCTACCGGGGTTCGCGGCCGGGCGGGAACGGAGGATTCACCGCTCCCGATCGCCGCGCCCGTTCCATGAGTCCTGCACGAGCCCTGAAACGGCGAACGGCCGGGCGGGAGCGGTGTCCGCTCCCGCCCGGCCGCCGTGGAGGACCGGTTCCCGCGCGCCCGGGGGATCAGGCGTCCGCGGGGATCCACTCCTTCCACATGTCCGGGTGCTCCTCGGCCCAGGCGGCCGCCGCCTCATCATGGGACATGCCCTCGTCGGCGATCATCTTGGCCACCTCGTCCTGGTCCTCGTTGGTCCAGGTCCAGTTGTCGAGCAGCCGGTAGGCGGGCGAGTCCGCGTCGGCGAAGGGCTTGGCGAAGACCTTGTTGAGCTCGTACTCGGGGTAGTCGCAGGCGATGTCCTCCGAGTCGATCTCGCACAGGTCGACGTACTCGGGGAACTCCACCTTCACCAGGTCCATCTCCTCCTGCAGCCACTGCGGCTCGTAGAAGTAGAACAGGACCGGCTCCTCCTCGGCGTAGGCCGCCTCGACCTCCGCGATCTGCTCCTCCTCGGACCCGGCGTACTCGATCTCCAGGTCCAGGCCGAAGTGGTTGATCATTCCCTGGTCCTGGGTGACGAAGGTGGGGTCGGCGCCCAGGAACCGGCCGGGGCCCTCGCCCGCGCCGGTGCGGAACAGGTCGGTGTGCTCGGCCAGGCCCTCGTACGTGGCGACCTCGGGGTACTCGTCCACCACGTACTGGGGCACGTACCAGCCGATGCGCCCCTCGTTGCCGTTCGGGCCGCCGTCCACCACCAGGGGGCTCTCCTCGGCGCCGTACAGCTCCATCAGGTCCTCGTGGCCCCAGTTCTCCAGGATCACGTCGACCGACCCCTCGGCCATCGCGTGCCAGGAGGACACCTCGTCGTCCTCCACGTACTCGACCTTCCGGTCCAGCTCCTTCTCGATGAGGTAGGACAGGACGGCGGCCGAGGCCTCGTAGCCCACCCAGCCGTTGACCGCCATGCGGACGGGGGCCGAGCCGTCGGAGCCGCCGGCGTCGCCGCCGCCTTCCTCCGCGCCGCACGAGGCGGCGAGCGCGGCCGCGAGGGTCAGGGCGAGGGCCTGCACCGCCCTCGAGGGCGTGGTCGATCGGGTGGGGACTGCGGACATGGGGAAACCGCCTCGGTGATCGTCTCGGGTTCGGGGCCGGGCACGGGGACGTCCGGCCGACAACCGGACAGACATGTGCGGCGACGGGAACACCGCCCGTCGCCGCACATACCAGACAATTCTAGGGATCCGCGCGGGTCACGCGTCCGCGGGGATCCACTCCTTCCAGACGTCACCGTTGTCGGTGACCCACTTCTCAGCCGCCTCCTCGGGGTCCATGCCCTCGTCGGCGATCATCTTGGCGACCGCGTTCTGGTCCTCGTTGGTCCACTTCCAGTTGTCCAGCAGCTGGTAGGCGACCGAGCCCTCCTCCGCGAAGTCCTTGCGGAAGATCTTGTTCAGGTCGTACTCGGGGTAGCCGCAGGAGACGTCGTCCTCGTCCTCGGCGCAGCCGTCCTCGTACTCGGGGAACTCCACGTGCACCAGGTCGAGCTCGTTGTGCAGCCACTGCGGGTCGTAGAAGTAGGCCAGGAACGGCTCCTCCTCCTCGTACCGCTCCTGCATCTCGGTGATCTGGGCCGCCTCGGAGCCGGCGTGCACGATCTCCAGGTCCATCTCGAAGTGGTTGATCATGCCCTGGTCCTGGGTGACGAACGCCGGGTCCGCCGCCAGGAACTCGCCCTTGTCGCCGCTCTCGGGGGTCTGGAACAGGTCGGTGTTGTCCTTGATCCCCTCCCAGGTCGCCAGCTCGGGCTTGTCGTCCACCAGGTACTCGGGCACGTACCAGCCCAGGGTGCCGATGTTGCCGTTCGGGCCGCCGTCCACGACGGTGTCGTTGCCGTCGGGCCCGTACTGCTCCATCAGGTCCTCGTGGCCCCAGTTCTCCACGATGACGTCCAGGTCGCCGTCGTTGAGCCCCTGCCAGGAGGGCTGCTCGTCGAGCTTCTTCTGCTCGACCTTGACGCCCGCCTCCTCTTCGAGGAGGTGCGCCAGGACGGCGGCGGAGGCCTCGTAGCCGACCCAGCCGTTGACGGCGATGTTCACCGTCTCGTCGCTGCCGGAGACGTCGCCGCTGGTGGCCCCGCCGCAGGCGCTCAGCATGGCGACGGCCGAGGCGGCCGCGACGCCCTTGAGCGCGAAGGAGGCGGTACGGGGGGAGATGGGGGAGGTGGTTCTACGCATTGTTCTTCCTACCTTGGGTCATGCGGTCGAGGAGGAGGCCGAGGCACACGATGGCCAGGCCGGCGGTCAGTCCCTGTCCGAACTCGTTCTGCTTGAGGCCGAAGACGACGTCGTATCCGAGCGCGCCGCCGCCGACCAGGGCGCCGATGACGACCATGGAGAGGATGAGCATGATCGCCTGGTTGACCGCCATCAGGAGTGCGGACCGGGCGAGCGGGAGCTGCACCTTGGAGAGCAGCTGGCCCCGTGAGGAGCCCAGGGATCGGGCCGCCTCAACGGTGTTGGCCGGGACCCCGCGGATCCCGTCGTTCACCAGCCGGATCACCGGCGGGAGAGCGAAGACCACGGCGGCGACCAGCGCGGGGACGCGCCCCACGCTGAACAGCGCCACGGCCGGGATGAGGTAGACGAAGGGCGGAAGCGTCTGCATGGCGTCCAGCACCGGGCGCAGCACGGCGGCGAGCCGGTCGTTGCGCGCCATGGCGATGCCCAGCACCAGGCCCAGCGCCACCACCAGCACGGCGGCCAGCAGCACCTGGGACAGCGTGTCCATGCCGTTGCCCCACTGCCCCATCAGGCCCACGGCCAGCAGCGACAGCGCGCCGACGGCCGCCGCGCGGCCCCCGGCGAACAGGTACCCGAGCACCGCGGCGGCGGCGATCACCAGCCACCACGGAGGGCCGGCCAGCAGCATGTGCAGCGGTTCGAGCACCCAGACCACGGTCCAGTCGCCCACCAGGGAGGTGAAGCCGCCGATGGCGTCCTTGAGCGCCTCGTAGAAGGCGTTCACCGGGCCGGCGAGGTCCAGCTGCCAGGCGCGCGGCCACCCGTCGGGGGCGCGCAGCGGCGTGGGAAGCAGGAACACGGCCAGCGACGCCACCAGGGCGCCGGCGAAGGCGATCCGCTGCCACGGGGCGGGCACGGGGCGCCCGGCGCCCATGGCGCCGGTGACCCGGTCCATGGCGATCGCCAGCAGGACGATGGCCAGGCCGGCCTCCAGCGCGCGGCCGATGTCGCCCTTCTGCAGGGCCTGGTAGATGGCGTCGCCCAGGCCGCCCGCGCCGATGACCGAGGCGATGACGACCATGGACACGCCCAGCATGATGGTCTGGTTGACGCCGAGCATGATGGTGCGCTTGGCCAGCGGAAGCCGGACCTTGGCCAGCATCTGCCACCGGGTAGAGCCCAGCGACTCGGCGGCCTCGACCGCGCCCTTGTCGACGCCGCGCAGCGCCATGGAGGTGATGCGCACCGCCGGGGGCAGCGCGTAGATCGCGGTCGCCACGGCCGCCGAGGGGTTGCCGATGCCGAAGAGCAGCAGCATCGGCATCAGGTAGGCGAAGGCCGGCATGGTCTGCATGAAGTCCAGCACCGGCCGCAGCGCCCGCTCCACGCGGTCGCTGCGCCCGGCCCACACGCCCAGCGGCAGGCCCACCACCAGCGCCAGCGCCACCGCGGCGGTGATCAGCGCCAGGGTGAGCATGGCCTCGTCCCACAGGCCGGTCAGCCCGAAGACCGCGAACGCGGCCGCCACGACGAGCATCACCCGCCACCCGGCCAGCCGCCAGGCGCCCAGGGCGCCGATCACGGCGACCCCGGTCCAGGTCAGCGTGGCCAGCAGGTCGGAGATGAGGACGACGGCCGAGCCCAGGTAGACCGACAGGTAGTTGAAGCCGTAGACGAACAGCGGGCTGGTGTCCCGGTTGGAGACCACCCAGGAGTAGAGCTCCTTGAGCCAGCCGTCCAGCGCCTCCCCGGGCCCGCCGGGGAAGGCGGTGGCGCTGCCGGGCAGCGGCAGGGCCGCGGCCACGGCCAGCACGGCCACCACCGCGGCGGCCTGCACCCAGGTGCGGGACAGGGCCGCGCGCAGCGCCGGGGCCGGTTCGGGGGCGGGGGCGGCGGCCGTCTCCGCGCGGTCCGCACCGCCCGGCCCCTCGGTCCCGGGGGTCTCAGGGCTCTCAGGGGTCTCGGAGGTCACGGTGGGAGCGGACATGCTCACACCCCCGCGGTGGCGGCGGGCGCCTGCGCGCGGTCCTCGGCGATGACGCGCAGCAGGTCCTCGCGGCCGACGACGCCCAGCAGGCGGCCGTCCTCGGTGACGCGCACCGGCGCCGTGGCGCCGGCGGCCGCCGCGACGGCCTCCCCGGCCAGCGTGGAGGGGGCGGCCTCGGGGCCGTCCAGCGGCTCGTCGTCGCGGGCGGGGCGCATCAGCGAGCGCAGCGTCAGCACCTCGATGCGCGAGACGTCGGAGACGAAGTCGCGGACGTAGTCGTCGGCGGGGGCGCCGACGACCTCCTCGGCGGTTCCCACCTGCACCAGGTCGCCGTCGCGCATGATCGCGATGCGGTCGCCGAGCTTGAGCGCCTCGTCCAGGTCGTGGGTGATGAACACCGAGGTCTTGCGCAGCTCGTTCTGCAGGCGCAGCACCTCGTTCTGCATGTCCCGGCGGATCAGCGGGTCCAGGGCGCTGAAGGGCTCGTCGAAGAGCAGCACCTCGGGGTCGACCGCCAGGGCGCGGGCCAGGCCGACGCGCTGCTGCATGCCGCCGGAGAGCTGGCCGGGGCGGGAGGACTCGTAGCCGGACAGGCCCACCATCTCGATCATCTCGGAGGCCCGGGCGTGGCGCTCGGCCTTGGACGCGCCGCGCACCTCCAGCCCGTAGGCGACGTTGTCGATGATGGTGCGGTTGGGGAGCAGGCCGAAGTGCTGGAAGACCATGGCCGCCTTGCGGCGGCGCAGCTCGCGCAGCGCGGCCGGGGACATCTGCCGGATGTCCTCGCCGTCGAGCAGCAGCGAACCGGAGGTCGGCTCGATGAGCCGGGTCAGGCAGCGGATGAGGGTGGACTTGCCCGACCCGGACAGGCCCATCACCACGAACGTCTCGCCCGGGCGGACGTCGAAGGAGACGTCGCGCACCGCGATGGTGCAGCCGGTCGCCTCGCGGACCTCCTCACGCGGGCGGCGCTCGTGCTCGCCTCCGATGATGCGCTCGGCGCGCTTGCCGAAGACCTTCCACAGGTTCTGGACGGAGAGCTTGGCCTCCCCGTCGGCGGGGGTATTCGGTTGTTCGCTGTTGAGTTGTGGATCGTTCACTACGGAACTCATGACAGAAAGCCACCTCTGAGGGCCGCCCTGCGCACCACCGCACAGGGCGGTGCGCAGGGCGGCGCGTCGTCGGGTTCAGGGGCGCCGGGAGGGCCGGCGCCCGGTCGGGGGGACGGTCGGGGACGGGCCGGCCGCGCTAGGCGCGGTCGGCGCGGATCAGGTCGGCCGCACGCTCGCCGACGGCCAGCACCGTGACCATCGGGTTCGGCGAGGGCATGCTCGGGAAGACCGAGGCGTCGGCGATCCGCAGGCCGCGCAGGCCGCGGACCTTCAGCCGCGGGTCCACGACCGCGGCACCGTCGTCGGCGGCGCCCATCTTGCAGGTGCCGGCCGGGTGGTAGACGGTGTGCGCCGCCCGCCGACCGTACTCCGACAACTGCTCGTCGGTCACCACGTCCGGCCCCGGAGCGACCTCGCGGGCGATCCAGGACTTGAACGGCTCGGTCTCGGCGATCTTCCGCGCGATCTTCAGCCCGTCCACGATGGTCTGCTCATCGTAGCCCTCGGGGTCGGTGAAGTAGCGGAAGTCCAGGGCCGGCTTCTCCCGGGGGTCGGAGCTCTTCAGCCAGAGCTTCCCCCGGGAGCGCGAGCGCGGGATGTTCGGCGTCATGCACATGGCGCGCTTCCACCCCGGCGACTCGTAGCCCAGCCGCTTGGTGTTGTCGTCGAAGGGGATCTGGTACGTGTGGAACATCAGGTCCGGGCGCGGATCGGACTCGTCGCGCCGGATGAACAGCGCGCCGTCGGAGTGCATGACGGTCTCGTCCGGAACGTCCCGGTCGGTCTCCCACATGATGATGGACTCCGGGTGGTCCATCAGGTTCTCCCCGACGCCGGGAAGGTCGTGCCGCACGTCGATGCCGACCTGCTCCAGGTCGTCCTTGGGGCCGACGCCCGAGAGCATCATCAGCCGCGGCGTGTCGATCGCCCCGGCGCTGAGGATGACCTCGCTGTCCGCCGAGACGGTCACCCGCTCGCCGTCGGAGGTGACGACCTCGACGCCGGTGGCGCGGTCGCCGTCGAAGACGATCCGCTCGGCCCAGGTCTCCAGCATCAGCGTCAGGTTCTCCCGCACGTCCATGACGGGGTGCAGGTAGGCGACCGACGCCGAGGAGCGCCGCCCGGTGTAGGGGTCGTAGGCGATCGACAGGAAGCCGACGCCGTCACGGAACCCGCCGCCGTGCGAGGTCTCGGCGTTGAAGTCCTCCACCACCGGCACGCCGGTGGCCTCCGAGGCCGCCTCGACCCAGTCCTTGACCAGGTCGTTGCGGTCCTTCTCGGCGATGGGGACGATGTTGTTCTTGATCCGGTCGGCGTAGGCCTGGACGGTGGCGTTGTCCCAGCCCTCGGCGCCGGCCGCCACCCACTCGTCCAGGTCCTGGGCGAAGGGGCGGAAGCTGATCAGGGTGTTGTGCGAGGAGCAGCCGCCGAGCACGCGGGCGCGGGAGTGCACGATGTGCGAGTTGCCGCGCGGCTGCTCGGTGGTGGTGTACCCGTAGTCCAGGTCGCTCTCCAGCAGGCCCAGCCACTCGCGCAGGTTCAGCACCCGGTCCAGGTCGCGGTCGGAGGGGCCGCCCTCGATCACGCAGACGCTGACCGAGGGGTCCTCGGTCAGGCGGTTGGCGATCACCGAGCCGGCCGTGCCGCCGCCGACGATCACGTAGTCGTAGGTCTTCGCGTTCTGAGTCATGGACGCTCCATGTCTTCCGGTCGAGGCGTTCCGCGGGGCGCGGCCGGTCAGACCTCGCCGAACCAGCGCTGCGGCTCGGGGGCGAGGTTGCGGTAGATGTGCTTGGCCTCGCGGTACTCGTCGAGCCCGGCGTGGCCCAGCTCGCGCCCGATGCCGGACCGCTTGAAGCCGCCCCACTCGGCGCCCGGGAAGTAGGGGCCGTAGTCGTTGATCCACACGGTGCCGTGCCGCAGCCCGGCGGCGACGCGGTCGCCTCGGCCCGGGTCGTTGGTCCACACCCCGCCGGAGAGGCCGTAGTCGGTGTCGTTGCCGAGCTCGATCGCCTCGGCCTCGGTGCGGAACGTCTCGACGGTGACGACCGGGCCGAAGACCTCGGTCTGGACGATGTCCATCTCGCGCGAGCAGCCGGTGAAGACCGTCGGGCGGTAGAAGTAGCCGTCGGCGAGCTCGGGGTCGTCGGGGCGCTTGCCGCCGGCGATGATCCGGGCGCCCTCCTCGACGCCGCGGGCGACCGCGGCCTCGACCTTGGCCCGGTGCTCGGCCGAGACCAGGGGGCCGCACTGCACGCCCTCCTTCTGGCCGCAGCCGATCACGATGGCCTCGGCGCGGCGGGCCAGCTCGGCGGTGAAGGCGTCGTGGACGTCCTCGTGCACGATGAGCCGCGCCCCGGCCGAGCAGACCTGGCCGGAGTGGAAGAAGGCCGCGTTGAGCGCGTAGTCGACCGCGGTGTCCAGGTCGACGTCGGGGAAGACGATGTTCGGGTTCTTCCCGCCCAGCTCCAGGGCGACCTTCTTGACGGTCTCGGCCGCAGCGGCCATGATCCGCTTGCCGGTGGCCAGGCCGCCGGTGAAGGAGACCAGGTCGACGTCGGGGTGCTCGACCATGGCCGAGCCGACCTCGGCGCCGGTGCCCAGCACCAGGTTGACCACGCCGTCGGCGGGCACGCCCGCCTCCAGGCACAGCTCGACCAGCTTGCAGGTGGTCACCGGGGTGATCTCGCTGGGCTTGATCACCATGGTGTTGCCGGCGGCGATGGCCGGGGCCACCTTCCAGGCCAGCTGGAGCAGCGGGTAGTTCCAGGGCGTGATCATCGCGCAGACGCCCACGGGCTCGTAGACGACGCGGCTGAAGATCCCCTCGGGCGTGGAGACGATCCGCCCGGCGTCCTTGTCGGCCAGCCCGGCGTAGTAGCGGAAGACGCCGGTGACGTCGTCGACGTCGATCCGGCCCTCCTCGATCGTCTTGCCGGTGTCCAGGGACTCCATGACCGCGATCTCCTCGCGGTCGCGCTGGAGCAGGTCGGCGATCCGGCCGAGGATCGCGCCCCGCTCGGCGTCCGGGCGCAGGCGCCAGTCGCTCTCGTCGAAGGCGCGGCGGGCGGCGGCCACCGCGGCGTCGGCGTCGGCCCGGGTCCCCTCGCTGACCACGGTGAGCACCGAGGCGTCGTAGGGGTTGAGGACGTCACGGGTGCCGCCCTGGGCCGCCGCGCGCCAGGTACCGCCGACGAACATGCTCGTGGCGGCGGGCGATCCCGCATCCGACAGGTACTGCTTACTCGGAAGGGTTACGTAGGGTTGCATCACGGACCCCTCTTGCCCAGCAGAAACGCCTCAAAACACTTTAAACTAGGCGTTATTCGATCGTGACTTTCTAAAATCACGATGCTGACCTGCGAAAACATCCGCAAGGCCGACACGCAACCGTGGTTCACATCACGCAACAGATCAAGATTTGGTCACTGTAAGTGATGACCCTCGGTGACGGCCCGCGTCACCGTCCGCCCCCGGCCCCCTCCCCCACCCTGGACAACACCGCCCCAAGGAGGGGTAACGTAGATAAGGCATGCCTAATACGGCGGACCGCCGCCGGGCACGCCCAGTCCCCCACGCACCCCGCAACCGCCGGCCGCACCGCACCGGCCCGACCACGCGAGCGACCATGCTTCTAGAGCAAGAGCGCAGGGACGTCTCCCGCACCGCCCGCCGACTGGCCGCCGAGGGCCTCGCCACCGGCGGGGCCGGCACCGTCAGCGTCCGCTCCGGCGACCTGATCGCCGTCACCCCCGCCGGCGTCCCGCTGGACCGCGTCGAGCCCGCCGACTGCCCGGTGCTCTCCTTGGAGGGCGGCGTGCTGGAGGGCCGTCGCGCCCCCGCCGCCGACACCACGCTGCACATCGCCGTGCACCGCTGCGCCCGGCCCGGCGCGCTGGTGCAGGCGGCCGGAGAGCACGCCTCGGCGCTCTCGGCGGTACTGGCCGAGCTCCCGCCCGTGCACCAGGCCGCCGCCCGGCTGGGCGGAGCGGTCCCGGTCGCCGGCTACGCCGCCTACGGCTCGGCCGACCTCGCCGACCAGGCGGTCAAGGCGTTCAAGGGCCGCAGCGCCGCGCTGCTGGCCTGCCTGGGCGGGGCCGCCACCGGGGCCGACGCCGACCGGGCCTACGAAAACATGCGCCTGCTGGAGTGGCTGTGCGGGGTCTACGCCCGCGCCCGCACGCTCGGCGCGCCGCGGGTGCTCTCCGAGGAGGAGCTGGCCGAGGTGCGCCGCCGCGACGCCGAGGGCTGGGCCGGACCGGATCCGTTCCTGCCCTGCTGACCGGCGCGGCCGCGCCCGGACACCACCGGACCCCACGTGAGGCCTCTGAATTCCGGAGGATTTCCCGTGGGGTTTTCTCATATCCGGATCAGGGACGAATTCCGGAATCCCTCCGGCCGCATCCGACCCACTGGCATAATCCGGCCGAAGATCACTAGACTTCTCGCGCATCTCAACGATGAATCAGACAAATAACTCACGAAGGGGCAGCAGACGGGCCCGACCGGGAGAGTGACACGGCCCGGCGGGGGCGTCGGCCCCCGGAGCGCCCGCGCGCCCGCCCCGCCTTCGAGAGGACCCCCCACACGATGCGCAACCCCCTGGCCCTGGCCACCCTCCCCGCCTGTGCCGTCCTGCTGGCCGCCTGCGGCGCCCAGCCCGCCGAACAGGGCGGCGGGGACGACGACTACGGCAGCGTCACCATCGGGACGGGAAGCACCTCCGGCGTGTACTACCCGCTCGGCGGGGCGCTGGCCGAGGTGATCTCCGCCGAGGTCGACGGCGTCACCGCCTCGGCCACCTCCACCGAGGCCTCGGTGGCCAATATGAAACTGATCGACAGCGGCGAGGCGCAGATGGCCATCGCCCAGTCCGACGCCGTCTCCCAGGCGGTGGCCGGACAGATGGAGTTCGAGGGCACGCCGGTCGACGGCAAGGTGCTGACCGCGCTCTACCCGAACGTCTACCACGCGGTGACCCTGGAATCCATCAACGAGGACCAGGACTATGAGTGCTTCTCCGACGTGGACGGCGACCGGTTCTCGGCCGGCCCGGCCGGCAGCGGCAACGCCCTGGCCTCGGAGCTGATCTTCAACGCCCTGGAGCTCGGCTTCACCAGCACCGACGTCCAGCACCTGGACTACGCCGACACCTCCACCGCGCTGCGCGACGGCACCATCGACGCCGGCTCGTGGGTGGTGGGCGAGGGCCACAACACCCTGCTGGAGCTGGAGGCGACCGACCCCATCCACCTCGTCCCCTTCTGCGACGACGAGCGGGAACAGATCACCGACAGCTACCCCTACTACAGCGACCACGTCATCGAGGGCGGGACCTACTCCACCGTCGAGGACGACGTGGACACCATCGCGCTGTGGAACCTGCTGGTGGTCCCCTCCGACTTCCCCGAGGACGCCGCCTACGACGTGCTGGAGGCGATCTACGGCAACGTCGGCGACCTGACCGCGGTCTACGCCAACGGCGAGGACTACTTCGTCCCCGAGACCATGGCCGAGTCCTCGGTGGCCATGCACCCGGGCGCGGTCCGCTGGGCGGAGGACAACGGCGTGGAGCTGCCCGCCGAGGTCCTGCCCGAGTCCGGCTCCTGAGCCGACGGCCGGGGCCCTCCGCCGCGCACCCGCGGGGCGCCCCGGCCCGCCCGCCGGCTCCCGCCCCGCTCCCGGGGCCCGATCCCTCCCCGCCCCATGGGCGGGCCCTCCTCGGAGAGAACCCATGAACGACAGTCGCGCCGGACAGCCCGGCGAGCAGGCCCCCGGCGAGCGGCCCGCCGAGGACGCGGCCCCGTCCGGGGCGGGCTCCGCCACCGCCGGCGGCCGCCTCCCGGTCGCCGACGACGAGCAGGAGGGCACCGGCCCGCTGTGGCAGCGCATGGCCGCCCAGCGGTGGGGCGAGGGCGGGGCGGCGCGCGCCGTCGGCGCGGCCACCCTGGCCATCGCGGTGGCCTTCGGGCTCTTCCAGGGCTACACCGCGCTCTTCGTCGGCATCGACATCTACGTCCAGCGCGTGGTCCACCTGATGTTCGTGCTGGTGCTGGTCTTCCTGCTCAAGCCGGCCGCGCGGTTCGGCTGGGCGCGCAGCGCCCCGATGGCCGCGGTGGACCTGCTGCTGGTGGCCGTGGCGGTGGGGGTCTCGCTCTACCCGGTCCTCAACCGCACCGAGCTGCTGGAGCGCGTGGCCGCCCCCACCCCGGCCGACATCGCGGTGGGCGCCATCGCCCTGGTCCTGCTCCTGGAGGCCTGCCGGCGCACCATCGGCCCGTTCATGGCCTTCCTCGGCGCGGTCTTCCTCTTCTACGCCTGGATCGGCCCGCTGCTGCCCGGCGCCCTGGCCCACGGCGGCTACCTGTACCAGCGGATCGTCGCCTACACCTACTTCTCCGCCGACGGCGTCTTCGGCGTCCCCCTGGGCGTCGCGGCGACCTTCGTCTTCGCCTTCATCTTCTTCGGGGCGCTGCTGCAGAAGTCCGGCGGCGGCGACTTCTTCATCGGCCTGGCCTACGCGCTCACCGGCCGCTACACCGGCGGCCCCGCCAAGGGGGCGGTGGTCGGCAGCGCCCTGATGGGCTCGATCACCGGCAGCGCGATCGCCAACACGGTCACCACCGGCGCCTTCACCATCCCGATGATGAAGCGGGTCGGCTACTCCCGGCACGAGTCGGCCGGGGTGGAGGCGGCCGCCTCCACCGGCGGGCAGCTGCTGCCCCCGGTGATGGGCGCCGGGGCGTTCGTCATGGCCGAGATGATGGGCGTGCCCTACGCCGACATCGTGAAGGTCGCCATCATCCCGGCGCTGATGTACTTCGCGGTGGTCTTCCTCTTCGTGGACATCCTGGCGCGCAAGAACGGCATCGGCGGGCTGCCCGCCGACCAGATCCCGCGGCTGCGCACCACCCTGGCCGCCGGGTGGCACTTCATCGCGCCGCTGGTCCTGCTGATCACCCTGCTGCTGGCCTACGTCCCGCCGCTCCAGGCGGGCATGTACGCCATCGGCGCGCTGTTCGCCGTGGCGATGCTGCGCAGCGCCAGCCGCCTCACCCTGGCCGACATGGGCGAGGTGTTCGCGCTGACCGCCCGCAACGTGCTGGCGGTGTCGGTGGCCACCGGCGTGGCCGGGATCATCGTCGGCGTGGTGGGCCTGACCGGTCTGGGGCTGAAGCTGTCCGGGATGATCGTCGGCGCGGCCGCCGGCAGCCTGCTGCTCACCCTGGTGTTGGTGGCGCTGGCCTCCCTGGTGCTGGGGCTGGGCCTGCCGGTGACCGCCGCCTACATCGTGCTGATCGTGCTGGCCGGCCCCGCACTGACCGAGCTGGGGCTGCCGCTGATCGTGGCGCACATGATCGTCTACTGGTACAGCCAGGACTCCAACGTCACCCCGCCGGTGGCGCTGGCCGCGTTCTCGGCCTCGGGCATCGCCGGCGCCTCGCCCACCCGCACCGGGTTCGCCGCCTGGAAGTTCGCCAAGGGGCTGTACCTGATCCCGGTGCTGATGGCCTACTCGGCGATCATGCTGGACGGGAGCCTGGGCGAGATCGTGTTCTCCGTCGTCGGCGGCATGGTGGGGCTGGTGGCGTTCGCGGTGGCGCTGGAGGGCTTCCTGCTGCGGCCCGCCCGGCTGTGGGAGCGGGCGCTGCTCCTGGTGTCGGGCGTGCTGGTCTTCATGCCCGGCACCACAACCGACCTGGTCGGCATCGCGGTGACGGCGGCCCTGGTCGCCCTGCAGTTCCGCGGCCGCCGCCCGGCCCCGCGCCCCGAGGCCGCGACCGCCCCGGCCGCCTGACCGGTCGTGTCCGCTGGAGTGGTGGAACTCTCGGCCGCGTCCTTGTGAGCGGTGCGACCGCTGCGACGTGATCGGCGACCCCGCCCCGGTGCGCACCCCCTCCTCGCCGTTGATCTCGGGCGAGTCGGGGTAATACCGGCGAGTATTACCCCGACTCGCCCGAGATCAACGGGGGTATCGGCGCGGGCGGGGACGGGCCTCACCCGGTGATCGCGCGGGCGAGGGCGGCGCCGATGAGGGCCGCCCCGAGCCCGGAGGCGACCGAGGCCGCGGCGTTGGCGAAGGCCAGGAAGCGGGCGCCGGTGCGGGCCAGCCGGAAGGTCTCGTAGCCGAACGTCGAGTAGGTGGACAGCGCCCCCAGCAGGCCCGTCCCGGCGAAGGCCTGCAGCGCCGGCGGCAGCGCCAGCGCGGCGGCCGCGCCCAGCAGAAGGCAGGCGGTGGCGTTGGCGGCGTGGGTGCCCCACGGGAACACCGAGTCGTGGCGGGCCTGCACGAAGCGGTCGGTCAGGTAGCGCAGCGGGGCGCCCACGGCGGCGCCCAGGGCGACCATCAGCCAGGTCATCGGTTCCCCCTCCGGTTCCGGACGGCCGTGGCGACCGCCTCCGCCGCCGCCACGCCGAGCGCCACCGCGGCCAGCGCGCCCAGCAGGGTGCCGGCCAGGTAGGCCAGCGCCCAGCCGGCCCGGCCGGCCTCCAGCAGCTGCTGGGCGTCGACCGCATGGGTGCTGAAGGTGGTGTAGCCGCCCAGCACCCCGGTGCCCAGGAAGGGGCGCATGAGCCGGGAGCCGGGGCGGGCCTCGACCACCACCATGAGCACCCCGATCAGCAGCGCCCCGGTGACGTTGACCAGCAGCGTGGACAGCGGGAGGCCGCCGGGTCCGTGCGGCACCAGGACGTCGGCGCCGTGCCGGGCCAGGGCGCCGATCGCGCCCCCGGCGGCGACCGCCCCGAGCACGGCCCCGGGGGCGCGGGCGAGTTCGCGGACCTGGCGCGGCGAGCGCAGGTCGACGTCGGGGTCGATGGGCCCCCGGTCCGGGGCCGCGGTCGCCCCGGTGCGCGCGGGTTCGGTGGTCATGGACGTCTCCCATCAGCAGTCGCGGGCCGCCCCGGGTACGGGGCCGTCGCTGACAGGGACCGTTGGCGGCCGATCGCCGCGGTTCCCCCGCGCACCGCGCGGGGCGGCGGGCCCCACCGCCACCAGGCGATGATAACCGCCCGCGCCCCGCATCCCCGGGACAGGGCCGGGCGGGAGCGGCGCGTCGGGGTTGCTCCGGTCGACCGCGCGTGCGCCCGCGCAGGGGAACGCGCACCGTAGTTCCGGCATTCGACCATATTCCGGCGGATCAACGACAGAAATCGCATTTCCCCTGCCGAACTCGAAATGCCGTCGAAACGACCGCCATCCCGGCTCCAGTGCGCGGCACCGCCGCACCCTCCCTCGTTGATCTCGGGGAAGTCGGGCTTAAGAGGGCCGTCATAAGGCCGGGTTCCCCGAGATCAACGAGGATCCGGGCCCGGGTCAGTCCGCCAGGTGGTCGAGGAGGAGTTCGTTCACCCGTTCGGGGCGTTCCACGCCGGCGATGTGGGCGGCGCCGCGCACCAGCTCGAACCGGGCGCCCGGGATGCCGGCGGCAAGCCTGCGGCCGTACCCCGGGGGCAGCTGCGCGTCGTGCGCCCCGGCCACCACCAGGGCGGGCACGCGGATCCGCGCGATCCACGGGAACTGGTCGGCCGGGGCGACCGCCTCCCAGCAGTCGGCGAACCCGGCCGGGTCCACCCCGGTGAACTCCTCGCCCACCCGCTGCACCACGTCCGGGCGCTCCTCGGCGAAGCCGGGGGTGAACCAGGACAGCGTCGCCTCCCCCCGGACCGCGGCCATGCCCTCCGTGCGCGCCCGGGCCGCCGTGCGCAACCACTCCCCGGCGCGCGGCACCCGCGCCGCCCCGGACAGGTAGGCCAGCCGCCGCAGCCGTTCCGGAGCGTTCACCGCCAGCCAGGTGGCCAACGACGCGCCCCCCATGCCGGCGCCGACCACCCGGATCGGTCCCAGGTCCAGGACGTCGAGCAGTCGGCTCACGTCCCGCCCGAGGTCGTCGAGGCCGACGCCGCCCGGCGGCGCGGGCGTGGCACCGTGGCCCCGGTGGTTGATGCGCAGTACGCGCATGCAGCGGGTGAGCTCGGGCATCTGCGGCTCCCACACCGTCCACTTCACGCCGAAGGGGGGAAGGAGCAGGACGACCGGGCCGTCAGGCGGCCCGTCGAATCGGTGCTGCAGGGGAACTGCGGTCATGCGACCCCTCCGGGGGCCGATCCTCACGACATGATCGCCCAACCTAGCACATGAGTGACACACGCCACATGAGCACTGAGAATGCGCTCCGGACACGGCCCTCGGCAGGAGGACTCCGCGGTTCCCTGCGCGCTGGGGACGGCCGGGAAGCCCGTCGCGGGTCTGCGCGCCGTGCCGCCCCCGGTGCCCCGGGCGCCGTGGCCGGCGGACGCGCGTTCAGGCCGGGCGCGAGCGGAAGATGTTGACCACCGCCCCCTCGGGCAGGGGCGTCCCGGCCGAGGGGTTGGTCGAGGCGACCATGCCCTCCCCATGCTCGGAGGGGACGCGGACGCCGCCCTCGCGGACGCGGAACCCCACCTTCTCCAAGACGGCCTCGGCCTCCTCGAAGCTCCGGCCCCGCACGTCGGGCACGGGCGGTCCCGGCTGGCGCCGGGGCGCCGACCCCACGGAGAACCCCGGCCGCAGCGCGGAAGGGCGGGGCTCGGGGAAGGCGGTGGCGTCGGTCCCCCGCAGGGCGCCGCGTATGCCGTCCCGCCAGATGGGCCCGGGGATCGTGGAGCCGTAGACCACCGAGTGGTACCGGCCGCCGATGGACACCCCGCGCAGCGGGTGGCGGGCGCCGCCGCGCGGGTCCCCCACCGCGACGGCCGAGGCCAGGTCGGGCGTGTACCCGGCGAACCAGGCGGCGGCGAACGCGTCGGTGGTGCCGGTCTTGCCCGCCGCCGGGCGCCCGGGAGCGAGCCCGTGCGCGGTCCCGCCGTCGGTCAGCGGGGCGCGCATCACGTCGTTGACGGCGTCGGCGGTCGCCTCCTCCAGCGCGCGCTCGCACACCGGGTCGACCGGGTGCTCCTCTCCGTCCGCGGCGACGATCTCGGCCACAGGGCGCGGCTCGCAGCGGACACCGCGCGCGGCGAGCGTCGCGTAGGAGACCGCCACGTCCAGCGGCGCGACCTCCTGGTCCCCCAGCGTGAAGGAGTTCCACTCGCCGAAGGGCTTGCCGTCCGCGCGCTTGGCGCCGAGGCGCTCGGCCATCCGGACCGTGTCGCACAGCCCGACCCGCTTCTGCAGTTGGGCGAAGTAAGTGTTGGAGGAGTGCTTGACGCCCTCCTCCATGTCCTGCCGCCCCTCGTCGCTGTCCCCGGAGTTGCGCACCTTCCACTCCCCGAGGCGCTCGCCCGAGCAGGTGCGCTGCCCCGTCACCGTCGTCGACTCGGGCGAGTCGAACGTGGTGGCGACGCCCATCCGCTTCTCCAGTGCCGCGGCGACGGTATAGGCCTTGAAGACCGAGCCCGCCTGGAAACCGGTCCCTCCGCCGTGGCCGGCGTCCACGGCGAAGTTGAGGGAGGTCTGGTCCGGTTCGTCGCCGTCGAAGCCGTACTCCCGGTTCTGCGCCATGGCCGTGACGTCCCCCGTTCCGGGCTCGACCATGGCCTGGACCGCCACCTTGCCCGCGTCCGCATGGCGGGGCACGTGGCGGTCCACCGCGCGCTGGGCCGCCTGCTGGGCGTCGGGGTCCAGAGTCGTGCGGATCGTCAGTCCTGAGCGCCGCACCCAGCGCGCGCGCTCCTCGGCCGTCGCCCCGAAGCGGGGGTCGTTCTCGATCCAGGCGATCACGTACTCGCAGAAGTAGGGGTGGTCGCTCTCGAAGCACCCGCCGCCGAGCGGCGTCATGTCCAGGCCGAGGGGCCGGTCCGCCGCGCTCTCGGCCTCCTCCTCGCTGATCACGCCGACCTCGGCCATGCTGTGCAGCACCGTGGCCCTGCGGTCCAGCGCCGCCTCGGGGCGCTCCACCGGGTCGTACACCGCCGGGCCCTTGACCAGTCCGGCGAGCGTCGCCGCCTGCACGGCGTCCAGGTCGGCGGCGTCCACCCCGAAGTAGCGCTGCGCGGCGGCCTGCACCCCGTAGGCGCCGTTGCCGAAGTAGGAGATGTTGAGGTACCCCTCCAGGATCCGCTCCTTGGGCAGCGCCGACTCCACCCCGAGGGCGTAGCGCAGCTCGCGGATCTTGCGGGCCAGGGTCGTCTCGGTGGCGCGCGCGGCCTGCTCGGGCGTCTCGGCCGCCTCCACCAGCACGTTCTTGACGTACTGCTGGGTGATGGTGGAGCCGCCCTGGGTACTGCCGCCGAGGGTGGCCAGCGCTGCGCGGAACACCGCGCGCATGTCGACCCCGGCGTGCTCGTAGAAGCGGCGGTCCTCTACGGCGAGCACGGCCCGGCGCATCACCGGGGCGATGGCGTCCAGCGCCACCGCTTCGCGGCGGCGGTCGTGCACCGTGGCGAACTCCTCGCCGTCGGCGTCCAGCAGCACCGACTGCTGCATCATGCCCGAGGGGGCGAACCCCTCCGGCATCTGCAGCGCCGACCGGGCGGCGTCCCGCGCCACCACCGCCCCGCCGCCGGCGGTGGCCAGCACCATCGCGGCGACGAGCAGTCCGGCGACCGCCGAGAGCCGCACCAGGTGGACGACCGACACCGCAGCCGATCCCATCACGCCCGCACCCCCATGCGCTTGGGTCCCGCCGCGCCCGCTCCCCCATGCGCTCGGGTCCCATTCAGCGAATCTAGGCAGGCGCGCACCATCGGGCGGTCAAAGACGGGCCGCGTGCCGGTCATGATGGCCGACCGGTCTTCCGGGCCGGATGTGGAGGACCCCGTCCCGCCACAGTCCCCTGGCGCCGCCACCACGCCTGCGTCATCGCGGACCGAAACCGACCGCAATGCCTTCTACCGTCGGGACGTCACCGCGAGAACGACCGCGAGAACGACTCTGAGAACGACCGCGTGAAAGGCGGACCCCATGGCCGAGCACACCGCGCCCGCGCACACGACCGAGCGCGACGAGATCCTGGAGATCCTGCGCGAGCAGCGCCGCTTCCTCCGCCTGACCGTCCGCGGCCTGAAGGGGGAGCAGGCGAGCCGCCGCACCACCGCCAGCGAGCTGACACTCGCCGGCCTGGTCAAGCACGTCGCCCGGACCGAAAAGGGCTGGATCGCGATCATGAACGGCCGCACGGAGGGCGACCCGGACCGCGAGGCGGCCTGGGGCGACGACTTCCGGCTGGTCAGGGACGAGTCGCTGGAGGACGTCCTGGCCTTCTACTCCGAGGTGGAGGCGGAGACGGAGCGGGCCGTGGCCGCGCTGCCCTCGCTCGACCACCCCGCCAGGCTGCCCGAGGCGCCGTGGTTCCCCGAGGACGCCGCGTGGTCGGCGCGGCGGATCCTGCTGCACCTGATCCGGGAGACCGCGCAGCACTGCGGCCACGCCGACATCATCCGCGAGTCCCTGGACGGCGCCACCACGACCGCGGTGATGGGCGAGGCCGTCGAATGGGGCGACCGTACGGAGGACTGAGGACGCCGGCCGCCGTTCGGCCCGGTCCGGGACGGTCCGGGACGGTCCGGCGCGGCCGTCCCGGACCGGACGGGGCCCTCCCCTCCGGTGCACGCGCCCGCCGCACCCGCGGCGGCGGGCCGCCGCACGATTACCGTCAACACACGGTTGACGACAAGAGAACGTCAACTTACCGTTGACGTATGAGCGAGAACGAACCGGTCCAGAACACGGTCCCCGTGCGGCTGGACGACCTCATCGACGCGATCAAGAAGTCCCGCACCGACCCGCTGCGGCAGCTCACCGACGCCGTCGTGGCCGCCGAGCACCTCGGGGACGTCGCCGACCACCTCATCGGCCACTTCGTCGACCAGGCCCGGCGCTCGGGCGCCTCCTGGACCGAGATCGGCAGGAGCATGGGCGTGAGCAAGCAGGCGGCCCAGAAGCGCTTCGTGCCCAAGGAGCCCCTCGACCCCGAGGAGGGCTTCTCCCGCTTCACCCCCCGCGCGCGGAACGCGGTCGTCGCGGCCGGCAACGAGGCCCAGCGGACGCGCAGCGCCGAGCTGGTGTGCGGCCACCTCGTCCTGGGGCTGCTCGCGGACGGCGACGCGATCGCCGTCCGGGCCGTCGCCGACCAGGGCGTCGACCTGGACGGCCTCCGGCAGGCCGCCGAGGCCGCGCTGCCGGCCGCCGCCGACGAGGTCCCCGAGCCGGTCCCCTTCGGCACCGATGCGCGCAAGGCGCTCGAACTCACCTTCCGGGAGGCCCTGCGCCTGGGCCACGGCCACGTCGGCACCGAGCACATCCTGCTCGCCCTACTGGAGCAGGAGGACGGGAACGGGCCGCTGTCCGGGGCCGGCGTGGACAAGGAGGCGGCCGCGGACTTCATCACCCGCACGCTCGCCGCCATGACGGCCTCCTTGAAGGCCGGCGAGTAGGAACCGGCGAGCACGCCGGCCGGCGACACCGGGGGCCGCGGAGCGGCCGCACCGCTGCCCCCGGATCGATGTTCCCCGCGCTCCGTGTTCGCCCGGAGGGCGAAGAGCTCCCCGCACCCCGGGCCCGGATCCGGCACGACCGGCCGTGCGGCCTCCGGTCGCCGGGTCAGCTCCCCGCCACCGGAGGCCGTGCCTCCTCGGTGGCGCCGCCTTCGCCTCCGTCCCCCTCTTCGCCGCCGCCCTGTTCCCGCTCGGGCACGGCGAAGTCGCGCATCCGGCGCAGCGGGGAGAAGACGAGCACCAGCGGGCTCAGGGCCATGCCCACCGCGAACACCGCGATCGCCTCGCGCACCCCGATCAGCTCGGCCACGGCGCCGCCCAGCAGCGCGCTGAGCGGGATCAGCCCCCACACGATGGTGCGGATGGTCGCGGTCAGCCGCCCCAGCAGCTCGGGCGGGCACTCCCGCTGGCGGTAGGCGATCTGGCAGGTGTTGTACATCGCGGTCCCCGCCGCCAGCACGGCCGAGCCGAGGACGAACAGCCCGGCCTTCCAATCCGGCGCGGCCAGCGGCAGCAGCAGCCCGAAGGGCATCGTCACCAGCCCGGACACCCAGGTCAGCCGGGCCTGCCCCATCGCCTCGGACAGCCGGCGGGTCACCGCCGCACCGGCGATCGCGCCCAGCGTCGCCCCGGCCATCATCCACCCCACCGCCGCCGGGGGAAGGCCGGCGGTGCGGGTCAGGAACAGCACCTCGAGGGCGAAGATCGCGCTCATGAAGAGGTTGATCAGCGCGGTGTTGAGCACGATCAGCCGCAGCAGCCGGTGGCCGAGCAGGTAGGCCACGCCCTCGCGGATCCGCCCCGCCATTCCGGCGCCGCGCACGGGCTCCGGGGCGGGCTCGCGGGTGCGGATGGCCCCAGGAAGGACAGCGAGACCAGCGCCGTCAGCGCGTTGGCGCCCAGCGTCCCCGCCGCGCCCAGCACCTGGACCAGCGTTCCGGCGATCCCCGGCCCGGCGAACCCGGAGGCCGAGCGCACCGCCTGCAGGCGCGAGTTGCCGTCGACCAGCCGGTCCGCCCCGACCAGGCTGGGCAGGTACGTCCGGTCGGCCACGTCCCCGAAGAGCCGGGCGCACCCCAGCAGCAGCGCGACACCGACCAGGAACGCCGGGTCCAGCAGCCCGAACGCGTAGGCCAGGGGGACCGAGGCGAGCAGCACCAGGCGCGCGGCGTCGGCGGCCATCATCACGGTGCGCCGGCGCATCCGGTCGACCCAGACCCCGGCGGGCAGGCCGAGGAGCAGGAAGGCCGCCTGTTCGGCTGCGGCGAGCAGGCCCCCTCGAAGGGGGCGGCGCCGAGCAGGACCACCGCGGTCAGCGGGAGGGCGACCTCGGTGACCGCGCCGCCGAGCTCGTTGCTGACGTGCGAGGCCAGGAAGAAGCGGAAGTCCCGCCTGCTGCGCGCGGCGTGGCCGGGGCCGTCCCGGTCCGGGGCACCGGGGGCGGGCGCGTCGCGGTCGCGGGCCGAGGAGGGGGATCGGAACCGTCGGACACGAGAGCTTCCCTTCACGCCGCTGTGGCGGGAACCGGAGCGGTCGACCGATTCTGTCACCGCGTCCGAACAGCCCGTGAACAGGCCGGTCGGTTCCGCCGATACGGCCGCGGCGCCGCCGCCCCGACTGCGGATCAGGCGCCGTCGGGCCCGTCTCCGGCGAGATCCGCACCGCTGTCCGCATCCGGACAGCAGCCTTACGAGCATATGTAGTACATGTGCTACAAATGAACGTACACCTCCCACGGAAGGACGGCGTCCATGGCTCTCACCGACGAGGGGCCCACCCGGGTCCCGGCGGGCTCCCCGGGGGCGGGGCCCGCCATCGAGGTACGCGGGCTGCGCATGCGCTACGGCACCAACGACGTGCTCAAAGGGGTGGACCTGCGCGCGGACCCGGGCGAGGTCATCGTGCTCCTCGGTCCAAACGGCGCAGGGAAGACCACCACCGTCGAGATCCTGGAGGGCTTCCGCATGCCCTCCGCGGGCGAGGTGTCGGTGCTCGGCACCGCCCCCGCGACCGGGAACGAGGCGTGGCGGGCCCGGCTCGGGGTGGTCCTGCAGTCCTGGCGCGACCACGGCAACTGGCGGGTGCGCGAGCTGCTGGCGCACTTCGCCGCGCACTACACCCCCTATTCCACGGCCGAGCGGCCGCGCCCGCGGGACGTGGACGGGCTGCTGGCGGAGGTCGGGCTGGCCGGCCACGCCGGCGCCAGGATCGCCTCGCTCTCCGGCGGGCAGCGGCGGCGCCTGGACGTGGCCATCGGCATCGTCGGCCGCCCCGAGGTGCTCTTCCTGGACGAGCCCACCGCCGGGTTCGACCCGCAGGCCCGGCGCGACTTCCACGACCTGCTGCACAGCATGTCCGACGAGGAGGGCACCACCATCCTGCTGACCACCCACGACCTGGACGAGGCCGAGAAGCTGGGCGACCGCATCCTCATCCTCGCCGGCGGGCGGATCGTCGCCGAGGGCAGCGCCGAGCGGCTGGCCCGGCAGGTCGGCGGCGAAAGCGAGGTGCGCTGGACGCGGGCCGGGCAGCGGTTCGTGCACACGGCCCAGGACGGGACCGCGTTCGTCCGCGAGCTGCTGGCGCAGCACGGCGACGAGGTCGCCGACCTGGAGGTGAAGCGGGCCAGCCTGGAGGACGCCTACATGGAGCTGGTGGCCCGGCACGAGTCGGGGCGGGCGGACGAGGCCGCCGCGGTGCTGGACGGGACGGAGGGGATCGGACGATGAAGGCGATGAACCTGAACGGGCACATCCTGCGGCGCGGCCTGGCCGAGGGGAGGCTCGCCCTCCTGGCCTCCCTGCGCAGCAGGCAGGAGATGTTCGGCACCGCGGTGTTCGTCGCGGCGTTCATCATCGGGCTGTCGTTCGTGCGCGACCAGACCGTCGACGGGACCGGTGTCGCCGCCGCGACGGCTTCGCTTCCGGGCGTGCTGGGCATGGCCGTCGTCTTCGTCGGGGTGCTGTCGACGGCGATGGTGCTCGCGACCGAGCGGGAGGACGGCACCCTGCTGCGGGCCAAGGCGCTTCCCGACGGCATGGCCGTCTACCTGGTCGGCAAGGTCGTCTTCGCGGCGGCCCTGGTCCTGACCACCGTGGCCCTGCTGGTGCTGCCCGGGCTGTTCCTGTTCGACGGGCTCGCCGCCGGGCTGGCGACCGGGTGGCCGCTGCTGCTCGGGGTGCTCCTGCTCGGCATGGTCGCCTCGATCCCGGCCGGGACGGTCCTGGGGTCGATGTTCGACAACCCCCGCCTGGTCAACGGCATCGGGATGATCCCGGTCATGGGGCTCACGATGATCTCCGGCGTCTTCTACCCCATCACGGTCCTGCCCGGGTGGGTCCAGGCGATCGCGCAGGCGTTCCCGATCTACTGGATCGGACTGGGGCTGCGCTCGGCGGTACTGCCCGACAGTATGCTCAGCGCGGAGATCGGCGAGTCCTGGCGGCACCTGGAGATGGTGGGGGTGCTGGGCGCGTGGTCGGTGGCCGGGCTGGCCCTGGCACCGTGGCTGCTGCGCCGGATGGCGCGCCGGGTGTCCGGATCGAACGTGGAGAAGGCGCGGCAGAAGGCGATGCAGCGTGTCTAGTGGTGCGGTGTCCAACCGGTCGAAGGCCGGGGCGAACGCGGAGCGGATCTACAACCGCATCGCGGTGCTGCGCGCGGAGCGCGGCATCTCCCGCCGCGCCTTGGCCGAGGCCCTGGGGGTGCACTACCAGACCATCGGCTACCTGGAACGCGGCGAGTACAGCCCCAGCCTGTACCTGGCACTGAGGATCGCCCAGTTCTTCGAGGTGCCGGTGGAGGTGGTCTTCTCCACCGAGCCCTTCCCCAGGATCGGCAGCGCGGAGGCCTGAGGGGACACGGGGCGCGGGCTATGCGCGCCCGCGCCGCGCCAGGAGGCCCGTGACGCAGGCGGCCGCCAGGAAGACCGCACCGACCACCGGGAACACGACGGTCGCGGCGCCGAAGCCGATGTTGGCGCCGATGACCGGTGCGGTGGCGATCGCCCACCACACGCCCGCCATCACCGGCAGGGGCACCAGGAGGAGGACGGCGGCCAGGTGCAGGCCGCCGATGCGCCCGGTCGCGGCGCGCCGGACGAGCAGGGCGAGGCCGGCGAGCGCGACCGCGGTCCCGGCGATGCCGATCGCGATGACCGCTCCCTCGGGCACCGCCGGGGGAGCGACCGCGTAATCGGCCTCGGACAGGGGGAACCCGTGGCGCGCGGCCACCTCGGCGGGCGGGGTCCGGGACATCCACCAGGCTGCGGGGGCCGCACCGAGGAGGAGCGCTCCGCCCTGGAGAACCGTGGAAGAGGTCTCGCTCTTCACCATCGTGTCCATACCGCCATCCTCCCCTGCGCAGGGCGTCCCGGCATGAGTAGGCATACTCATCGGCAGCATACGACGGCCGGGGCCGCCCGTCCCCATCCCCCGAGAGGCACCATGCTCGCCCCTAAAGCCGCCGCGATCGTCTGTGTCGTGTTCGCATCAGCCGCCGGATGCGGGTCAGGCACGGACGACGCCCGACAGGTCTCCCCTCCCCGTCCCCTTCCGGCTCGCCCTCCCCTTCCGCGTCCTCCTCCCCTCCTGCCCCCGAGGGGAAGGAGGCGGCCTACCGCAACCTGGCGCTGACCGTCCCTGAAGACTGGGAGGTACGGGTTCAGGAGGACGACTTCAGTCACCCGGCGGAAATCGGGATCGGCCCTGAGGAGTGGACGATCCTCATCCCTGGGGAGTGCGAGGCCGACAGGGCCGGTTTCGGCAACTCCGACGAGGCCGCCTGTCCGCACGTGAAGGTCCTCGGCCCCAAGGCCATCGCGGGGGCGGGGCACGGAATGGCGCTGAGCGCCGACGGGCCGGCGATCCCGTACGACCCGTCGACGAACCCGTCCCCCTGCCCCATCGGCGTGGTGACCCGGCGGACCGACATCGCCGCGGAGGCAGGGGAGTGCGCCGCGTTCACGACGAGGCCGGTGGGCGACAAGAGGGCCGCCTACGCCGAGGTGACGGCGGTGTGCATCGACCCGGAGAACAGCACGGCGGCCGACGGGAGCCCGATCCTGTTCGGGTACGACCGGCGCTACCGGTTCCTTCCGGAGTCGGAGATCCTGCTGGTGGACAACTACGGGATCGAGGCGATGGACGGGATCCTCGCCGGGGGCCGCCTGGAGTGAGCGCACTGACCGCACAGGCCGCGCTGACCGCACAGGCCCGACGGGTCCGACGGCACGTGTGCACCGGCGCCCACCGGTTAGGGGAGAGGGCATCCCCTATCCCCCCCACACGAGGAGATCCGACCTCATGAGAATCGGAGAATTGGGAGTCCTCGGTGTCGCCGTCGTGACGGGCGCGTTCGCCGCGCCCGCTCCCGCCGCCGCGGATGAGCCGTCCGCGTCGGAGCGGCCCGCGCAGTCCTGCTCGGGCGATCTGACCCCCGGCACCAGCGACTTCAACGGCGACGGACACGCGGACCTCGCCACCGGCGACCCGTTCGCGAGCGCGGACGGCCATCCGGACGCGGGGGCCGTCACGGTCCTGTACGGAGAGGCCGACGGAGGCGTCGGGGCGGGCGACCGCGGCCGCATCACCCAGGAGACGCCCGGCGTCCCGGGCGGGGCCGAGGACGGCGACCGGTTCGGCTTCGCCACCGAGGCGGTCGATCTGAACAGCGACGGCTGCACGGACCTGGTCGTGGGGATCCCCGGCGAGGACCTGTCCGGTGTCGCGGACACCGGCGCCCTGGTGGTGCTGTACGGCTCGCCCGACGGGCTCGGGCAGGGGCATCCCACAATGTGGATCGACCAGGACACCACGAGCATCCCCGGCGCGCACGAGACCGCCGACCAGTTCGGCTACGAGCTGGCGGCCGCCCCGGCGAAGGGGCCCGACGCCGCCACCATCGTGGCCGGCACCCCGTACGAGGACATCGGCTCCACCCGGAACGCCGGCTCCGCCACCGCCATCTGGATCACCAGCCCGGACAGGATCGGGGCGGCCCGGTGGTTCGACCAGGACACCCCGGGCGTGCCCGGCGGCCCCGAGGCCGACGACCTGTTCGGCTCGGACGTGGAGCTGGCCGAGGTCTCGGGCTCCACCGGGCGCTGGGACCTGGTCGTCGGCCTGCCGTACGAGGACCTGGGTTCGACCCAGGAGGCCGGCGCCGTCACCGTGGTCGAGGACATCGCCGAGGCGGTGTACGAATACCCGTCCACCTGGTGGGACCAGAGCTCGCCCGGGGTGGCCGGAAGCGTCGAGGCGGGCGACCTGTTCGGCACCGACCCGCGGTTCGTGGTGACCCCGGAAGGCGGCTACGTGGCCGTCGGGGTGCCGGGCGAGGACCTGGCCGGCGTGCAGAACGGCGGCATGGCCCAGGTGTTCCGCACCTCGGGCGAGGGGCTGGAACCGCAGCGCACCCTCCACCAGGGCAAGCCGGGGACCTCGGACGGCATCGAGACCGACGACTACTTCGGCAGCGTGCTGCACGGGGTGACCCGGCCCGTCGCGGGCGGGGACGCCCGGCTGGCCGTCGGTGTGCCCACCGAGGACATCGCCGGCGCGCTCGACGCCGGGGCGGTCCAGTCGTTCTCGCTGGACGCGGTCGGCTACGAGGACCGCTGGTACCAGCAGGGCGCGGGCGGCGTCCCGGACGAGCCGGAGGACCGCGACCGGTTCGGCGCCTCCGTGGGCAGTGCGGGCGCCGGTGACGACCAGGTCCTGCTGGCCGGAGCACCCCGGGAGGACGGCCACGGCGCGGTGCACGCCCTGCCCTTCGGCGACGGCGGCGGCACCAAGTGGGAACCGGCCACACCTCAGGCCAACCGCTTCGGCTTCACGGTGAGCGGCCATTAGCCGACCCCCGGGGGCCGCCCGGCCCGACAGCCCGGGCGGCCCCCGGTCCTCCGGAACGGGTTCCCTGACAGTACGGCCGCCTATGCTGGGCCGCACGGAGCACACGTCGGCAAGGGGGACGCCCATGAACGACGTCGGCGCGATCGGGGAACGGCTCCGGAGGTTCCGGAGACGAGGCGGCCTGAGCCAGGAGAAGCTCGCTGAACTGGCGGGACTCAGTCCCGGCGTGATCAAGAAGATCGAACGCGGAGGCACGGCGCGCCTGGAGACCTACCATGCCCTCGCGCGCGCCTTGAAGGTCAGGACCTCGGCCCTGTTCGACTCTGCGGGTCCTCGGCAGAACCCGCGCGCCGATGACGACAAGCTCGACCTGCTCCCGCTGCGGCAGGCGATCTCACCACCGATCACCCTCTCGGGACGTGCCGGCCTCGACATGCCCGACGAGGAACCCGACCTCGTCCGGCTGCGGGCGTCGGCCGAGTCGGCCGCGATCGCATATCACCGCGACAAATACCCTGCCATGGGCGAGCTGCTGCCCGCTTTGGTGCGCTCGACGCACACCGCCGTCGATCATTACACCTCCGGCCCGGAGCGGGCAGAGGCATTGGCGGTACGTTCCGAAGTCCTCCAGATGGCGGGGCGCTATCTCACTCAGGTTCGCGCCTACGACTTGGCGCACATGGCGCTGCGGGACGCGGTCAGAGACGCCGCCGACGCAGGCGACAGGCTGAACGCCGCCTCCGGGATCATCGGGCAGGCGTGGATACTGCTGCGGCAGGGCCGCCTGGACGAGGCCGAGCAACTCGCCTCCCACACCGCCGACAGCATGGAACCACGCATCTCCTGCGCCCCCCGTGAGGAACTGGCCGCTTGGGGTTGGCTGCTCTTGCGCGCCTCGGCCGCGGCCGCACGGAACAACCGCCCCGATGAGGCCACGGAACTGGCACGGCTCGCCCGGACGGCGGGGAGCGCCGTCGGCACCGGGGTCACCGATCACCTGCGCGGTTGGGGCACGTTCGGACCGTTGACGGTGGCGCTGAAGGCGATCGAGAACGAGATGGTCGCCGATCGCCCCGACCGTGTCCTGACGATGTCGTCGCGCCTGCCGGACGGCGTCGGCCGAGCGACGTCGGACAACTGGAACCGCCACCGCTTGGACGTGGCCCGGGCGAACGCGACGCTGCACCGCGGCGACGAGGCCACACGCGTGCTGATGGCGCTGTACTCCGACGCTCCGGAATGGCTCAAGCACCAGCGGCTCGCCGCCGACACGCTCGCAGACGTGCTGAAGACGCGGAAGCGCACCCTGACCGAGGAGCAGCGCAAGCTCGCCGCACATCTGGCCGTCGACGGATAGCCCTAGGGACACGACACATGTCCCTAGACCGCACCCGCAAGCCGAACAGACACGCTCCGTGTCTGTTGCAGCGCGTTGAGCGCCCATAGTCTCCTGCCATGTCGACCACGGCGATCCCCACTTGGGCTTTTGAACAGGTGAAACGCCGTGCTCTTGAAGGACCCCCGCGACGCTGGCAGGCGTCCGGGGGCGTGGCCACCAGCTGACTGGAGCTGACGACATGGCAGACCTTAACCGCACCCATGGGCAGGTCGCGACGCGATGGGGGCGCTCTCCCGAGTACGCCGACGCCCACGCCGCCGCTGCGCGGCTGCAGGCCCGGTACCCGCAGATGGTGATCTGGTTCGGGGAGACCTCCGGCCGCTTCTACGCGATGGACGCCTCCGGCCTGCACGAGCGCCCGACGCTCGACGCGATCACGATGCTCGTCTGGCAGCGCACCAACCGCCCCCGCCCGCGCGGCGCCGTGGCGGTGGCCGCGCGATGAGCCCCGCCGAGCCGATCCGCTTCGACGACCTGGCCGACCTCTACGACTGGGCGACCGCCGTGGAGGGCCGCGTCGAGCTGTCCGAGCGAACACCGACCGCCGACGTCTCCACCGTCCGCTCCGACCACGCGACCGCTGAATGCCGCGTTCCGCCCACCCCCGACGATGCGGCATTGCGGCGCCTGAACGCCGAGCACGCCGGACTCTGGCGCATCTGGCGCTCCTCCGACGAGCACGGCCGCCCCGCCGCATGGGTGGCCACCAACATCGGCGTCCCACGGGCCGCGCCGACCCTGCACGAAACCAGCCTTGAGCGGCTCGAAGCCCAGCTGAAGTCCCCACCGCCCGGCTTCGCCGGACCGCTCACCGCACTCACACTCACGGACTGAGGGAGGAGGGGACCGCGGCGGGCGGTGGGGTTGCCCACCTGACTCCGCGTCCTCTCACCGAGGTCGCCGCCGGCTCCGTGGGGTGGCCGTTGCCCTGCGAGGGGTCCGCCGGGGAGCGGGCGGTGATCGATAGTGGTGGTTTCACCACTTCAGGCCGCCGATAGTGGTGATGTCACCACTATCGATGCGCTCTGGTGAGCCGACGGCCCTGCGGGCGGCCCTTGCCGCCGGGCCGGGCGGGGTGACCGGGGGTGAGGGCGGGCGTGGCCGTCGGGCCGCTCTCAGGCAAGAAAATGCGAGGGCCGCCTCCGTGTCCCCCCTCAAAATCACGGAGGCAGCCCTCGCCTGGGAACGGCCGGCGACTCCTCCCCCCTGGAGTCGCGGCCTTTAAAGCTCGCGAAGCGCGTTTTCGGTGATTTCCCTCCCGCGCTGGTACATAGATTACCCACGTCACCGGCCTTCAACAACCCTCCGTCACAGAAAATTACTTAAAGTAATCGCCATCGATGCCTCTACTCGGGACCAAGCGGACAGGGGTCGTCCCGTGACTGGGCCCCTGGGGGCCCAGTCACGGGGGCGGGGGCGGGTCCCTCCGGGGCGGACATAGCCTGGGGAACGTGCGATTCCGACTGTTGACTCCCAGGTGGATCGGCCTCCACCTGGTGGCGCTCCTCGCCTTCGCGGTCTGCCTGGCCGCGGGCTACTGGCAGTTCCAGCGGGCCCAGCAGCCCGAGCGCGGGGAGATCGTCAACCCGGCCGAGGAGCTGTCGGGGGCCCAGGAGCTGGACGAGGTCGTCGAGCCCACCGCGTACATGCCCGAGACCCTCGGCAACACCGCCGTCACCGCGACCGGGAGCTTCGCCGACACCGAGCCGCTGCTGGCCCCCGGCTACTCCGAGGGCGCCGACGCCGAGGACCCCGGGGAGCTCGGCTACTACGTCGTCTCACCGCTGGTGACCGGCGACGACACCGCGGTCGCCGTGAACCGCGGCTGGATCCCGGCCGACGAGGCCGAGGACCCGGGCTTCACCGAGCGCCTCCCCGCCCCGCCGGAGGGCGAGGTGACCGTCACCGGCTGGCTGCAGCCCCCGCAGAAGGACGACGAGGGCGTGGTCCCGATGGACCTGCCCGAGCGGCACATCGCGCGGATCGCACCGTCGCTGCTGGTGAACGAGTGGCCCTACCGCCTCTACGGCGGCTACCTCGTGGTCGGCGAACAGGAGCCGGCCGACGGCGCTGTGCCCGACGGGGGCATCGCCATGGCCCCGGCGCCGCCGCCCACCCCCGAGCCGGGCATCGCCTGGAACTGGAAGAACGTCAGCTACGCGGCGCAGTGGACGGTGTTCGGCGGCGCCGTCATCGTCTTCTGGATCTCCCTGATGCGCCGGGAGCTGGAGGACGGCGCGGACGAGCACGCCGCCCAGGGCGCCCCGGAGGGTCAGGCCTCGGCCGCCGCGCCCTGAGTCCGGGCCGCCTCGGCCTCCATCTTCGCCTTCTCGGCCTTGGCCAGCCGGTGCTCGACGACCATCCCCACGAACGGGATCGTCCCGGCCAGCGCCACGCCCACGGTCTTGCCGGCGCTCCAGCGGCGGCCCAGCGCCAGCCAGATCACCACCAGCACGTAGGCCATGTAGATGTAGCCGTGCGGGATGGCGATGAACAGCATCAGCACCGACTCGGGGCCGAAGAGGTGCTCCATCCCCGCGGGGGCGGGCACCAGCGCCAGCGCCGACGCCTCGCCGACCAGGTACTTGGCCGGCATCGCGACGAACGCGAGCAGGATCAGGGCGATACCGGTGATGTAGGCCAGCACGCGGTACAGCGTGAAAGGGAGGCTCTTCTTGTCCACAGGGCACCTCGTGGGCTCGGACGGTAAGGCGGGCCCGGCGCCGGCCTGGCACGACCGTCTCCGGACCCCCTCTTGCCCTTCGACCCTAAGTGCTGTACAACGCCTGTCCTGCGCGGGGTTGGTCACGCTCGTCGGTGCAGGTCGGGCGGAAGGTGCGCCCCCGGGGCGCACCTCCGGCCGCCCCGCCTACAGCCGCCCTGCCGCCCGGGTGGGGCTCTTCCAGCGCCCGTCCGAGGACGCCGTCCACGCCTGCGGGATGGTGCGCAGCGTCAGGTAGGAGTCGACCAGCCGCATCGGCAGGAAGAACAGCCCGTACAGCAGGTAGCTGGGCCGCCGCCGGATGGTGGCCATCACGCAGGTGAGCACGTAGTCGGGGACGAAGAGCCCGACGGCGATCGCGGTCAGCGGCAGCACCGCCCCCACCGCGCCGTAGGCCGTGGCGTACCACCCGGCCGAGAGCACCGCTCCGCCGGTGACCACGGGCAGCAGCATGAACACCGCGAGCAGCGAGATGAGGATCAGCGTCACCGCCACCAGCAGGACTTCGAGGATGTAGAAGAACAGCGCGAACCAGAACAGGCTCGGCCAGACCCCGTGCCGCCGCACCGTCTGCCAGAAGCCCAGGGTCCACCGCCGCACCTGCTTGACGTAGTCCCCCATGGTGAAGGGGTCCTGGCAGTAGGCCTTGGTGTCGGGCCGCATGGAGATGCGCCCCAGCCGCTTGTGGTGCACGTCGAAGGTCATGTTGAAGTCCTCGATCACCAGCCCCTTGGGGTTGATGTCGAGCCGCCGCAGCACGCTGGAGCGGTAGGCGCTGGCGAACCCCGGCACGATGAAGGTGGTGCTGGTGTGCCGCCAGGTCTGGCCGAAGCGCAGCAGGTACTGCAGCATCCAGTAGAGCCGGTCCCGGTAGGCGGAGATGAGCCGCCCGACCATGGTCCGCTCCCAGGGCTTCCACTCGGCGACCACGAACCCGGCGACCGCGGCCACCGTCGGGTCGGCCAGCTGCCGGCGCGCCCCCTCCACGTACCGCTCGTCCAGCTCGGTGTCGGCGTCGAGGATGACCACCCCGTCGTAGTTGCCGGTCAGGTCGAACTCCTCGATGACCGCCTCGATCGCCCCGGCCTTGCCCCGGTTGGTGAGCAGCTCCAGCACGTTGACACCGGTCTCTGCGGCGATGTCGGCGGTGGCGTCGCGGGAGCTGTCGGAGACCACGTAGATGTCCCACCGGTTGAACAGCCGCAGCGCCGAGGCGATGGCCCCGTCGATCACCGGCTCCTCGTTGTGCGCCGGGATGATCACCGCCATCGCGAGCTGCTCGGGGTCGGCGACGGCCGTGGCGGGCGCCCCGCCGGCGCCGTCGGCCTCGGCGAGGGCGGCGCCGGGGTCCGGGGAGCCGTCCTGAACGCCCCCCGCGACCGGCCCGGTACCGCCGGAGGCCCCCGAGACGGGGCCGGATCCGGCCGCACCGCCGTCCGCCGCCGCCTCGGCGGGGCGTGCCCGGACCAGGACCCGCTGTTCGGCGCCGCTGTTTTCGGTCGCGCCAACGGCCGGCCTGCGACGACGCGGTCCGCGCCGCAGCGCCCGCCGCGCGGCGACGCCGCGGACCGTGTCGTCGCCCAGGCGGACCGCGCCGACCAGGCTCCACACCAGGAGGTTGACCCCGAACGCCATCCACAGCAGGAGCGGGGTGGCACCGCCGCCCCCGGCTGCCAGGGCGAACTGCAACCACTGCACGAACAATGACACGGCCAGGGTCAGGGCGATGAGCCCTGCCGCCCAGCTTCCTATGAACCGAGCTGTACGCACGGGGACGCCTCCAGATGGGCCGGGGGGACGCAAGAGCCGAGTGGGACGTTCGTCGGGGGACCGCCGACCCGTTTCGGACCGACGATAACCGACAAGACCAGCATTAGGTTGACGTTTCCTCCACAGCGGAAGTTCACCGGTACGGGCGACCTAAGTAGGCCACTCGAATCGTAGACGCGGCCTTGCGGCGGGTGAGCCCCGTTGATGCAATACGGGAGGGACGGCACGGTACCGCCCACGCTACGCACTTTCTTCGTTTTCCAGCGAGCCGATCCCGAGATGCTGTAGAACCGACCCGTAGATCCCCCAGAGGAGCAGGACCGGACCGCCGAGCAGGGGCGACGGCCCCGGCACCGGCATCCGCGCCCGGACAGAGCGTGCAGTCCCCGCCTCGGAGAGGAACCTCAGTGCGCGTCGCCATGCACCAGCCGCACTATCTGCCTTGGCTGGGCCTCATCGACAAGATCGACAGGAGCGATCTTTTCGTCGTGCTCGATCACGTCCAGTACGAGCGGAAAGGGTGGCAGAACCGCAACTACGTCGCCTCGAAGAACGGGCCCGTGCTGCTCACCGTCCCGGTTATCCAGCGCGGCCGCCACGAGCGCATTATGGACAAGGAGATCGACAGCTCCCACCCCTGGCGGGAAAAGCACAGGCGTTCCCTGGCGGAACACTGCTACCGCAACGCGCCGTTCTGGGACGACTACGGCGAGCGGGTCCTCTCGGTGTACGAGCGGGACTGGACCCACCTGGCCGACCTGGCCTGGGCCACCACGTCACTGGTCCTGGACGCCTTCGGGATCGACACGCCCGTGGTGCGCGCGAGCGAGCTCGGCGAGTTCCCCGGGCAGAAGAGCGAGCTCCTCGCCCAGCTCTCGGCCAAGGTCGGGGCCGGGACGATGCTCTCGGGGGACGGCGCCCGCGACTACGTCGACCAGGAGATCTTCCAGCGCTACGGCGTCGCCGTGGAGTGGCAGGGGTTCCGCCACCCGGAGTACCCGCAGCACAGCAGACGGGGCGCCGAGTTCCTGCCCCGCATGGCCGCCCTGGACCTGCTGCTCAACGTCGGACCCGACGGCATCGGCGTCCTGCGCGAGGCCCGCTCCGGCTGACGGCCGGCTCCTCCCCGCTTCCCGCACCCCGCCGGGGACAGGCCGACCCGTGCCCGCCCCGGTGTGGCAACCGACACCGTCCACCGGACGTCTCCGTGGCAAGCGCACGGCGCGCCGAGGACACGATCCCCCGCTGGTAAGGAACGCAGTCATGACGATCGACTGGTCTCAGCAACGCATCCTCATCTTCGCCCCCCACCCCGACGACGAGACCCTGGGCTGCGGCGGCCTGATGCACCGGGCCAAGGCCGCCGGCGCCGAGGTCTACGTGCAGTTCATGACCGTGGGCGACACCGCCGACGTCTCCCCGCGCGGCTTCTCCACGGCCAATGAGCGCCATGCCGAGATCAAGGAGGTCGCCGACCACTTCCGCTGGGACGACTGGCACATCGCGTTCCCGGGGGACGAGTACCACCTCAAGCTCGACGCCCTCCCACGCTTCGAGCTGGCCAACGCCGTCGAGCGGCACAGCCCGGTCTCCATCGCCGCCGTCGAGCCCACGGTCGTCATCGCCCCGCACCGCACCAGCTACAACCAGGACCACCAGGTCACCGCCGAGGCCGTGCACACGGCCCTGCGCCCGTCGAACATCCGCAAGCGGCACCACCCGGCCGTCGTGCTGGCCTACGAGGAGGCCGCCGACCAGTGGCGCTACGACGCCGCCGGCTCCCCGAGCCTCATGGTCGGCCTCGACGAGGCCGACATGGAGGCCAAGCTGGCCGGGATGCGGCTGTACGGCACCCAGATCCACGAACACCCGCACACCCGCTCCGAACCGACGCTGCGCAGCCTCGCCGTGCTGCGCGGCATGCAGGCGGGGGTGGCTCTGGCCGAAGGCTTCTACGCCATGCGCATGCTCGCCTGAGCGGCGCATACCGCCGGCGCCCCCGCGCCGGCGCGCACACAGAGCACCGTGACCCTCAGGAGGGGAAGCTACGTTGAAGGCCGTTGTCACCGGAGGAGCAGGCTTCATCGGATCGCACCTGTGCGACCACCTCATCGCCCACGGGCATACCGTGGTGGCGCTCGACGACCTGTCCACCGGACGCGAGTCCAACCTGGCCCAGCTCGCCGGGAACCCCGGGTTCGAGCTGGTCAAAGGATCGATCCTGGACGCGCGCCTGGTGGACGATGTGATCGCCGAGTGCGACACCGTCTTCCACTTGGCGGCGGCGGTGGGCGTGCACACCATCGTGGACAAGCCGCTGCAGTCGCTGCACACCAACCTGCACGGAACCGAGAACGTCGTGGCCGCGGCCGCGCGCCGCCGGGCCCGGTTCATGGTCGCCTCGACCAGCGAGGTCTACGGCAAGAACGACGTCGACGGCCTCACCGAGGACGCCGACCGGATCCTGGGATCGCCGCTCAAGAGCCGCTGGTCCTACGCCGCCGCGAAGGGCCTGGACGAACTCGTCGCCTACATCTACGGCGAGGAGTCCGGCCTGCCCTGCGTCATCACCCGCTTCTTCAACATCGTGGGGCCGCGCCAGACCGGCCGCTACGGCATGGTGGTGCCGCGCTTCGTCTCCCAGGCGATGGGCGGCGAGCCGATCACCGTCTACGGCACCGGCGCCCAGCGCCGCTGCTTCGGGTCGGTGTTCGACGTGGTCCCGGCCGTGGTGCGGCTGCTGGACACACCGGCGGCCTACAACCGGGCGGTCAACCTGGGCGGGAAGGAGGAGGTCTCCATCAAGGGCCTGGCCGACCGGGTCATCGCGAAGACGGGCTCGTCCAGCCGGATCGACTACGTGTCCTACGAGGACGCCTACGGCGAGGGCTATGAGGACATGCAGCGCCGCATGCCCGACACCTCGCTGGCCGGCTCGCTCATCGGCTACCGGCCCCAGCGCAGCCTGGACGACATCATCGGGTCCCTGATCGAGCACGAGCGCTCGAGCGACCCGGACGCGCGCGCCGCGGCCCTGGCCTGAGGCGCACCCGTCCCCGACGGGCCGGACCCCCCGTCCATCCGGCCCCCTCGCCGGCCTCCCCGCCCCGCCGGGGACGGTCCCGGCTACCCGGTCAGCGCGCTCACGGCCACGGCGACCGCGAACACCGCGGTCGCGGCGCCGACCAGGACCCGGACCCACCCGCGCGCCAGCGGCGCCGGGGCCTGCCCGGTGGCGTCGTCGTGGGCCCCGTGCCCGGTGGCCCGCCACCGGCGCCGGACGTGCACCATCGCGACGGCCGCGGCACCGATCGGCACCAGCGCCACGGCGACGCGCACCAGCGCGCCGGGGCCGGGCTCGCCGCCGTCCTGGAAGGGGTCGCGCACGTACAGAAGGGCGACCGCCACCAGCACGATCACCGTGCGCTGCCAGGAGAGCAGGGTGCGCTCGGGCTGGAGTCCGGGGTCGCGTCCGCTCATCCCCAGAAGTTCCCGACCAGCACGGCGCCGCAGACCAGGGCCACGCCGACGGTGGTGACCACCGGGAGCGCGCTCAGCGGCAGCGGCGCCCCGCGGCGCATCAGCCGCTGGACCTGGAGCCAGCGCATCGGCGCGTAGGCGGTGATCACCACGGCCAGGACGGTCAGCGCCAGCCCCACGGTCAGCCGGGCGGGGCCGCTCCAGTCCAGCGGGACCAGGTGCAGCACCGCCACGGCCCCGGCGACCAGCGCCAGCGCCGTGCGGATCCAGGCCAGGAAGGTGCGCTCGTTGGCCAGGGTGAACCGGTAGTCCGGCTCGCACTCGCGCCCGGACCGGTCCCCGTGTCCGCGGCCGGGGTCGCCGGGGTCCTCCCCCTGCCGTCCGCCGCCGCTCGGCCGCGTGCCCGCCACATGCCCCCCGTTCGTTCCCGACGTGCCGGATCCCGTCTTCCATACGACCTTAATGACCTGCGGGTTTTCCTCCCAAGTCGGTATGCAACGGGTGTTTTGTCGGGAAAAGGCCGGGCGCAGGTCGGCGCGGTACGGGCGCAGCGGCCCCGCTCAGCGGCGCGGTTCGCGTTCATCCCGCTGATCACGGCATGCTTGCGGAACAAATCCTCGGGCAGGACCGCTCTACGAGGGACCGACGTGCACCCGGCAAGTTCAGGAGAAGCAGTGGCCACCGTCGAACTCACCAAGGACAACTTCAACGACACGCTGACGGAGAACGACTTCGTCCTCATCGACTTCTGGGCCTCCTGGTGCGGGCCGTGCAAGCAGTTCGCCCCCGTCTACGAGACGGCCTCGGAGGAGAACCCGGACCTGGTCTTCGCCAAGGTGGACACCGAGGACCAGCAGGAACTGGCCGCGAGCTTCGACATCCAGTCGATCCCCACACTGATGGTGGTCCGGGACAAGACGGTGATCTACGCCCAGCCCGGCGCCCTTCCCAAGGAGAGCCTCGACGACCTGATCAAGCAGGCGCGGGAGCTGGACATGGAAGAGGTCCGCAAGGAGATCGCCAAGCAGGAGTCCGACGGCACGGCGTCGTGAGGGCCGACGCGCGCGGGGGCGGGGTCCGCGGACCCCGCCCCTGTGCGTGTGCGCGGCGCCTGCGCGCCGGGCGGCCGCGGCGCCCTCAGGCGTGCGAGCCGCCGTCGACGCGCAGCTCCACACCGCGCACGTAGGCGCCGTCCTCGGAGGCGGCGAACGCGATCGCCGCGGCGATCTCCTCCGGCCGGCCCATCCCCGCCGGCGGGGTGATCCGGGCGTAGTACGCGCCGTCGGTGCCCTCGGGGAAGGAGACGGCCTCGGTCAGCGGCGTGGCCACGCCGCCGGGCGAGACGGCCAGCACCCGCACCCCGCGCCCCCACACCTCGGCCGCCAGGCTCTGGGTGAAGGCGAGCACGGCGCCCTTGGAGGCGGCGTAGGCGGTCATGTACGGGTGGGCGTGGGTGGCCGAGGTCGAGGCGGTGTTCACGATGACGCCCCCGCCCTCCGCCAGGTGCGGCAGGGCCTCGCGGCAGAACAGCATGGTGCCCGCCGTGTTCACGGCGAACTGCCGGTTCCAGTAGTCGAGGGTGACCTCCTCCAGGGGCACGACCTTGTGGAAGCCGGCCACGTTGACCAGCAGGCCGACGGCCCCGTAGCGGTCCTTGGCCGCGGCCACGGCCCCGCGCACCGCGTCCTCGTCGGCGATGTCGGCCGCGTAGGCCGACGCCGCACCGCCGGCGCGGCCGCCCTGCTCCCCGACCAGGCGCACGGTCTCCTTCAGGCCCTCCTCGTCGCGGTCGACGAGCAGCAGCCGCGCGCCCTCCGCGGTCAGGCGCAGCGCGGCGGCCCGCCCGATGCCGGACGCGGCCCCGGTGAGGATCCCCGCCTTGCCGGTGAACCGGCGGCCGATCGCTTCGGCGTCCATGGCCTCCTCCTTCCGCCCGGCCCTGCCCCAGGGCCGCGCAGTGTCCCACCAGTGTTCCTAATAGGAATATTAGTGCCCGATATGGGAATTATCGAGCAGGCGCTAGGTATGAGACCAGGGTCCGGAACGGCGCACCCGCCCCCGAAGGGCGTCGGCGGCCGGTATGCGTTATGCCACTCGCACGAGGTAGACGACGTCGGGCCCGCCCGCGCGCGCGGGCACCTCGACCGTGTGGACGCCCCCGAAGCGGGCGCGCAGCATGCCCTCGAAGGCCGGGGAGCGCATGGCGCTCCAGAACGCCACCGCCCCTCCAGGGGCGGTGACCGACGCGATCAGGTCCATCGCCCCCGGCTCGTAGAGGCGGCCGTTCTCTTCCCGGACGGTCCAGTCGGGGCCGTTGTCGGTGTCCAGGCAGAGCGCGTCGTACCGCTCGCCGCCGTCCCGGGCGGCGCGCGCGGCCTCCTCCAGCCACTCGGCCAGGTCCGCGCGGACCAGGTCGCACCGCGACTCCTCGGGCAGCCGCCCGGCGACCTCCCCGAGGGGGCCGGAGTGCCACTCGACGACCTTCGGCTCCAGCTCGACCACGCGCACGAGTCCGACCCGCCGATCGTCCAGCGCCTCCCGCGCCGAGAAGCCGACCCCCAGCCCGCCGATGAGCACCCGGGCACCCGCGCTCCCGTCGGGCAGGTGCTCCAGGGCGGCCCGCACCATCGCCCGCTCAGAGGCGCCGTCCCGGGTGTCCATGAGGAAGACCCCGTTACTGAACACTTCCCAGTCCGGACCCGACCGCCGGAGCACCAGCTCACCGCCGGTCTCCCCGATCACCCGGTCCACGACCTCCGCCACCGCATCCGGGGGCTGGGACACGTCCGCTTCCTCCTGACGATCGGGACTGCACAGGGCCGAGGCCCCATTCAACCAAAGCACGTCCCCCGTCCGGCCCGTCCGACGGCGCCCCGAACGGCGTCACCGGCGGGGCTCCGGACCGGTGCACCGGTCCGGGAACGCCGAAGGCACCCGCCCCGTGGTCCGGCGGGTGCCCTCAGGACGGGGAAACGGCGCTCCTCAGAGGCGGCAGGCGTAGATGTCGGTGACGAGGATGGCGCGGGCGCCGATGTGCCAGAGGTCGTCCATGATCTGCTGGGCCGCGCGGCGGGGGACCATGGCGCGCACGGCCACCCAGCCCTCGCGGTGGAGCGGGGAGACGGTGGGCCCCTCCATGCCGGGGGTCAGGGCGACGGCCGCGTCGAGGTGCTCGGCGTGCACGTCGTAGTCCATCATCACGTAGTCGCGGGCGACCAGGACCCCGCGCAGGCGGCGCACCAGCCGCTCCACCAGCGGGTCCTCCCCGGCGCCCTCCGGGCGGATGAGGACCGCCTCGGACTCCAGGATCGGCTCGCCGAACATCTCCAGCCCGGCGTTGCGCAGGGTGGTCCCGGTGGAGACGACGTCGGCGACGGCGTCGGCCACGCCCAGCTGGATGGAGCTCTCCACCGCCCCGTCCAGGTGGATGACGCGGGCGCCCACGCCCTTGCCCTCCAGGTACTGCGTGAGCAGCCCCTCGAAGGAGGTGGCCACCCGCCGGCCCTCCAGGTCCTCCAGCTTCATGGAGGCGCCGCCGGGGGCGGCGAAGCGGAACGTGGAGTGGCCGAAGCCCAGCGGCAGGACCTCCTCCACCGGGGCGCGGGAGTCCAGGAGCATGTCGCGCCCGGTGATGCCCGCCTGCAGGATGCCCTCGCCGACGTAGACGGCGATGTCCTTGGGGCGGAGGAAGAAGAACTCGGCGCCGTTGTCCGGGTCGACCATGACGAGGTCGCGCGAGTCCTTGCGCTGGCGGTACCCGGCCTCGCGCAGCATGGCGCTGGCCGGTTCGGAGAGCTGGCCCTTGTTGGGCACGGCGATGCGGAGCTGGTCGGGCATGGAGGCTTCCCCCTCGGGTCCGTGGTGCCGGTCTGCTGCGTCCGGGGCGGGCGGCCGGGGCCGCCTACAGATGGCGGTAGACGTCCTCCAGGCGCAGCCCGCGCGCCAGCATCAGGACCTGGAGGTGGTAGAGCAGCTGGGAGACCTCTTCGGCCGCGGCCTCGTCGGACTCGTACTCGGCGGCCATCCAGACCTCGGCCGCCTCCTCCACGACCTTCTTGCCGATGGCATGGACGCCGGCGTCCAGGGCCGCGACCGTGCCCGACCCCTCGGGCCGGGTGCGGGCCTTCTCGGACAGCTCGGCGAACAGCTCATCGAAGGTCTTCATGATCACTTTCCTCAGGCGACTCGCCCCACCAGGGTAGGCGCACCCGCACCCCGCTCGTGACCGCGGCCCCTCTACGGTGGAGCGGTGGACACGGCAGAGGGCACGGCAGGGGAGACGGCGGGGCGCACGGTGCTCACCGACGCCCGCGGCGCGGCGGTGGTGAGCTTCGCGGACCGGTCCCGGCCCGGCGCGCTCCTGGCGGCCGAGGCCCGCGCGCACGGGCCCGGCGCGGCCCGGACGGCGCTGGAGCGGCTGGCGGGGTGGGCGGTGGCCACCGCCGACGGCGGTTTCGCCGAAGAGCTGTGCGCGGGCGGCGGGCACGCGGTGCGCCGCGCCCGCGAGATGCGGCGCGACCTGGCCGGCGATCCGCCCCCGCCGGAATGGGAGCAGGCGCGTCCGGGCCCCGGCCTGCACCTCGTCGACCTGGCCTCCGGCGCCCTGGACCTGTCCGAGGCGGGGGAGGAGCGGATGCGCGCGGTGTTCGACGCCTTCCTGGCCGCCTTCCCCGTGGGCCACCCCGATCGCGACCCCGCGCGCAGCGAGGCCGAGGAGTTCGGCCTGCTGTCCGAACTCCTGGACGGCAACGCGCTGGGGCCGGTGATGGACGTGAGCGCTTTGGCGGCCGAGGAGGACGGGCGCGTGGGCGCCGTGCTGGTGGTCAACGACCGCCCCGACGAGGTGCCCTGGATCGGCGAAGTGTTCCGGCGCCCGGACCCGCGGTACGCAGGCCTGGGCGGCCTGCTGATGCGCCGGGCGATCGCCCTGCTGGCCCGGCAGGGCGTTCGGGAGGTCGGCCTGGCCGTGACCGAGGGGAATCCGGCCGTCCGTTCCTATGAACGGCTCGGCTTCCGTACGGCGGGCGTCTACAGCACGGTGCGCCTTCCGGCCACCGCCCTGTAGAGGACGCGCGGGACGGCCCGAAGAAGGCCGTCCGCCGCCTTGTACTGCGCCCCGGGCACGACCCTCGTGCGTCCGGCGGCCCAGGCCTTCAGGGCGTCGCGGGTGATGCGCTCCTTGGGGACGAACGCCGCGTCGGGCATGCCGCCCTCCTGCACGGCGCGGGTCATGTCGGTGCGGACGAAGCCCGGCAGCACCGCCGTGACGTGGACACCGTGCGGGGCCGCCTCCAGGGCCACGCTCTCGCTCCACAGGGTCACGAACTTCTTCGTCCCGGCGTAGACCGACCCGCCCGGGTTCACGGTCATCTCCCCCGCCATGGACGACACGTTGATCACGCCCAGGAGGGGGCCGCGCTCGCCCGCCGCCCTGCGCGCCGTCTGCACCGGCAGCACGGCGCGGGTGAGCCGCAGCACCGCCCGGACGTTCACGTCCAGCATGTGGTCGACGTCGTCGGGGTCCTGTGCGGCGAACTCCCCGCCGTCGCCGCGGCCGGCGTTGTTCACCAGCAGGTCGACCGGGGCGTCGGGGCCGGTCCCGTCGGCGCGCAGGCGCTCCTCGACGGCGTCGGTCCCGCCCGGCGCCCCCAGGTCGGCGGCGAGCACCTCGGTCCGGGTGCCGAAGCGGTCGCCCAGCTCGGCGGCGAGCGCCTCCAGGCGTTCGGTGCGGCGCGCGACCAGGACGAGGGAGAACCCCCGTTCGGCCAGGTCGCGGGCGAACTGCTCGCCGATCCCGGAGGAGGCCCCGGTGACGAGCGCGGTCTTGGCTGCGGTCTTGGCAGGGGGTCCGGCGCTCATGGTGACGCATGCTACCCGCGCGGGTTAAGGTCACACCGCTAGAACGGCATTCGGGAAAGGTCAGGTAGCCCATGGAGATGACCCCCCAGACCCGTCGCTTCGTCGACATGATGACCGCGGCCGTGCCCGAGATCGGGCCCGGTGCCGACCCCCGGGAGCTGCGCGCGGCCCGTGCGCAGCGCACCCCCGTCGAAGGGCCCGAGGTGGCCCTGGTGCGGGACCTGTCGGCGCCCGGACCGGCGGGCGAGGTCCCCCTGCGCCACTACCGGCCCGACCCCGCCGCCCCGGCGCCGGGCATCGTCTTCTTCCACGGCGGCGGGTTCGTCCTGGGCGACCTGGAGTCCCACGACCACATCTGCCGCATCCTGGCCGACGGCGCCGGGGCGGTCGTCGTGGCGGTGGACTACCGGCTGGCCCCCGAGCACCCCTACCCGGCGGCGGTCGAGGACTCCGTCGCCGCACTGCGCTGGGTCGCCGACAACGCCGCCGAGCTGGGCATCGACCCGGCGCGGCTGGCGGTGTGCGGGGACAGCGCCGGGGGCAACCTGGCGACCGTGGCCGCCCGCGCGGCCCGCGACGCCGGCGGCCCGCGGCTGTGCCACCAGGCGCTGATCTACCCGGTCACCGACTTCACCGGGTACGGTCCCAGCGGCGACGGCGCCTACCCCTCCCGCACGGACAACGCCGAGGGCTACTTCCTCACCGGCCGGGCCATGGCCTGGTTCAACGAGCAGTACCTGTCCGACGGGCAGGAGCGCGAGCCCGACGCCTCGCCCGCGCTCGCCGCACGGCTGGAGGGGCTGCCGCCCGCGCTCGTGCTGACCGCGGACTTCGACCCGCTGCGCGACGAGGGCGAGGAGTACGCGCGGCTGCTCTGCGCCGCCGGCGTCCCGGCGACCACGGTCCGGGTGAACGACGGGTTCCACGGGATGTTCGGCTTCGGGGCCTTCCTCCCGGCGGCCGAGCGCGCGGAGAGGGCGGTGACCGCCGCGCTGCGCTCGGTCTTCGCTGCGACACGGCCCTCCGCTTCACCGGCGTCTTAGGCGCCCACCCGCTAGCGTGCAGGCATGGCAGCGACACAGAGTCCTCCCCACACCCTCCGATTCGACTCACGGCTGCGCGACGCCGGTCTCTTCCTCCGGGAGGCGGTGCGCACGTTCCGCGCGACCGGGTCGGTCGTGCCCAGCAGCCCCGCCCTGGCCGGCGCGCTCACCCGCCACCTGACCGAACGGCCCGGCCCCGCCCCCTTGGCGATCCTGGAGGGCGGGGCGGGGACCGGCCCGGTCTCCCGGGCGATCGCCCGCCACATGGGCCCCGAGGACACCGCCGACCTGGTGGAGGCGAACGCGGGGATGGCCGCCCACCTTCAGGACCTGGTGGACACCGACCCGGACTTCGCTCCGGCCCGGGAGCGGCTGCGGGTGCACGCCGCGCCCGTGGAGGAGGTCTCCCGCGAGGGCGGGTACGACCTGATCATCTCCGGCCTCCCCCTCGCCAACTTCACGGCCGGGGAGGTGCGGGGGATATTCGAGCACTACTTCGAGGTGCTCAAGCCGGGCGGGCGGCTGTCGTTCTTCGGCTACCTGTACACCAAGGAGGTCAAGGCGGTCATCGCCCCGCGCGAGGACTACCTGCGCCAGGCGCGCTCGGGCTGGGTGGTCGAGGAGTACCTCAACCGCTACGGCACCGGCTCGGAGAAGGTCATCGCGAACTTCCCGCCGGCCTGGATCCACCACCTGCGCAAGCCCGTGGACTGACGTCCCGCCCGGCGGCCGCCCCGGGCGGCCGCCGCCGCGCACGGGCGCGGGCCCAGGGCCCGCGCCCGTTCTTCCGCCCCGAACTCGTCAACTTTCATTGACAACACCAGGACGCGCCGCCTATCGTCAACACAAGTTGACCGTCAAGTTTTGTTGACGACTCGAAGGGTGAGCACCATGTTCGAGCGCTTCGGCGACGACGCCCGGAACGCCGTCGTCTGGGCCCAGGAGGAGGCCCGCGGCCTCGGCCACGGCCGGATCGGCACCGTCCACCTGCTGCTGGCCCTGATGGACGCCCAGGACGGCCCTGCCGCCCGCGCCCTGCGCGAGCACGGCGCGTCCGCACCGGACCTGCGCGCGGCGGCGCAGGCCGCCCCCGCCCCGGAGCGCCGCCCGCGCGCCGGCCGCGCGTTCCGGCTCTTCGGCGACCACATCCCCTTCTCCACGGGGGCGAAGAAGGCGCTGAAGCTGTCGCTGCGCGAGGCCGCGGGCCTGGGCCACCGGCGGATCGGCGGCGCCCACGTCCTGCTGGGGGTCCTGCGCGCCGACGGCGGGGCCGCCCGCGCCCTGGAGAAGGCCGGCGTCGACACCGGGGCGCTCGGCGGCACCGCTGAGCGCCTGGCCCGCGCGTCGGAGCGGCCGCGCTGACCGGGCGGGTCTACCGTGACCCCATGCCCGACCGCCCGACCGCCCGACCGGCGCGCACGGACGCAGGCGGAGCGCGGCGGAGGCCTGGCGGGCCTTCCGCGGCTCCGCCCTACTGCCCGCGACCGTGCTCGTCCTCATCCTGAGCGCGGCCGCCGCGCTCTTCGCGGGCTCCTACACCTACGCGATGGCCGCGCCCGTACCCCGGGACATCCCCACCGCAGTGGTGCCGCCGTCCCCGGAACAGGCCGAGGCGCTCTCCTCGGGGGCGGAGGAGCACGGCACCGCCTTCGTGTCGGCCATGGACGAGCGGCTGGGCTCCTCACTGGACCTGCGCGTCCTCCCCGACGAGGACGCCGCCCGCCGCGCCGTGGAGGAGCAGGAGGTCTTCGCGGTGCTCCAGGTCCGCGGCGACGAGGTGGAGCTGGGCGTGGCGAGCGCGGCCGGAGCGTCGGTGGCACGGCTGCTCACCGAGACCGCACCGCAGGTCGGCGACGACCTGGGCGTCCGGGTGCCCGTGCACGACCTCAAGCCGCTCCAGTCCACCGACCCGCAGGGGCTGGCCGTCTTCTACATCTCCCTGGCCGCCGTGATCATCGGGTTCGTGGGCGCGATCCAGCTCAGCGTGCACGCCTCCGCACTGTCGCCGCCGGTGCGCATCGCCTTCACCGCCGGCTACGCGGCCCTGGGCGGCTTCGCGATCGCCGCGACGGTGGACTGGGGGCTCGGCGCGCTGCGCCTGCCGTTCCCCGAGTCGTGGGCGGTCCTGTCGCTGACCATGTTCGCCTCGGGCATGGTCTTCACCATGTTCAACACCCTGATCGGCCGCTGGGCGATGCTGCCGACCTGGGGCGTCATGGTGCTCCTGGGCAACCCCTCATCGGGCGGGGCGGTCTCCTGGCCGCTGCTGCCGCACCCGCTCGGCGAGCTCGGGCGCTGGCTCCCTCCGGGCGCCTCGATCAGCGCCCAGCACACCGCCATCTACTTCCCGGGGCACCAGCACGCGCTCCCGTTCCTGGTACTGGGCGCGTGGGCGCTGGCGGGGTGCGCCGTCTTCTGGACCTGGCGCCACCGGCACCCGGGCGGACGCCGGACGGCCCCGGCCCACGCCGCCTGAGCGGGCGGACGCGGGGCCGGCGGCGCCGTTCCTCCCACCACTCCGCTCACTCCTGCCTGCCCATATAGATGTAGGCGCCTATCGCCGCCGCCAGGATGAGCACGGGGAGAACGAACAGGACGAAGGTCATATCGGCCTCAACTCCATCGAGGGGGGTCGCCGCGCGGGCACGAGGGAGGGTCGAGCGCGGCGTCGTGGCAGGCTGGTCCCGCGCGCCGGGCCGCACCGTCGTCGCTCTCGACGGCATCGGCCCGCCCACGGTGTGCCATCCGACAATCCTGCGATCGGAACGCCGGACACGGACCCCGCCGTGACCGAGTGGAGACCCGATGGGGTCACGGCCGCAATCGGATCATCCCCGGCGGCCTCCGGCCGTCGCCGGCCCGCCACCGTCGAACGCGTCGAGCAGGGTGCGCAGCGCGGAGCCGGAGGGGTGCACCGGGACGGGCGGTCCGGGGGCGTTCATCCGCCGCTCCCCCGACGGGGCGGGGGGCCGAGCTCGACGCGTCCGCGCGGGGTGTCCAGGGCGACCACCAGCCCGGCCGGGCCCGGTTCGGCCCGCACGCCGGCGCCGACCGCGTGCAGCGGCGCGACGACCGCCTCCGGCTCGGGCGCCTGCACCCGGAGGCCGGCCAGGCGCACCCTGGGAAGGCCGGAGGAGGCGGGGTGCGGCGCGTCGCCCCAGTCGATGAGGAAGGGGACCGCGCCGCTGGGGTGGGCGCCCCGCGGGTCGGTGAGCCGCCACCGCAGCAGGCGGCCGTCGGGACGGCGGCGGCTCATCGCGAGCACGCGGCCCGGGTCGTAGCCGGCGCTGCGCGCCCGGCGGGCGTGGTCGGGCAGGCCGTCGCGGCGCACGGCCCAGGTGACGGCACCGGGCGCGGAGAGGGTGTCGACGCGGAACGGGCGCGGCCCGGCGGGCGGGATCTGCGCCGGGTCGGGGCCGACCAGCTCCAGGTAGGCCCCGCCGCCGAGCCCCACGAGCCGGTTGCGCGTCCCCCACCCGGGGTGCGACCCGCCGGGGCCGGGTTCGACCCCGGTGAGCCGGGTGAACGCGGCGACCGCCGCGGGCAGGTCCGGGACGGCGTAGACGATGTGGTCCAGTCCGGGAGGCAGCGACATGATCCCATTGTGACCCGCGTCTCCCCTCACCGCGCCCCGGGAGTCCGTACGACCGCCCGAGGCCGCCCACGACCGTGACCGCTTCTCGATGGACGACCGGAGGCCGCCGGGATGTCGGGGACGGCGACGACGAAGGCCGGGGTTCCCCGGCGGCGCCGGTCGGCCGCCGGGCCCCTCGCGGTCCGGGAGGCAGGGCGGCGACGGAGCAGCAGGTACCCCGCTCACGGCCCCCGGCCGGGCGGCGGGTCGGCGGGGGCTGCGGTCGCCAGCCCTAAGGGGATCCACGGGAGGTAAGCCGCTGCGGCGGCGATCGAGCGGGGTTACCGCCGCCGCAGCGGTCACCCTTCAATGAGTCCCCACGCGCTCTCGCGTCCCGCAGGTTTATCTTTTCGTTACCTAACTTTCCCGGAGCGGCTCAGCGCACTCCCGCCACCGCACGTCGGCCCTCACTCGGCGGCGGTGAGGAATCGCAGACGGGAGGCGTCGTAGTGGTTGTAGATCGTCACCAGCGGCGACCCCTGCTCCGGCGGCGGGGTGAAGTCCCTCCACTCCTCCACACCGAGCTGGAGGTACCCGCCCCACGCCCCCTGCGCCTCCGTGACGAGGTAGTAGCTGCCGTCGGGGTGCATGAGGAAGCGGAACATCTGCCCCTCCCGGTCGGCGCGGCAGGGCTCGTGGCTGACCGCATCGCCCTCGTGCGCCTCCGGCTCGTAGCCCAGGCAGCCGCCCGTATCGACGTTGCGCAGCCACGTGCGGTCGTCCCCGGGCGTCAGGGCGAAGGTCTCCCACACCTCCTCCTCGGTTCCCGCGCAGGGGCCGACGACCACGCGTTCGCCCTCCGGCAGCACGCACGCGCCCGTTCCGGCGTTCATCAGGCGGGCCGCCCCGGCGCCCGGCCCGATGTCGTCGCTCTGCGCCCGCACCGAGCGGTCCTCCTCGTCCTCCCCGCCGGGCTCGTCCCGCTCCTCCTCCGGAGCGGTCTCGTCCTCGGCCTCGGCCTGCTGCACGGGGCCGGGCTCCGCGCCGGCGGAGGGCTCGGGCGCCTCCGGCGGCGGCTCCTGCACCGTCTCCCGGGGCACCTGCGGGACCGCGGCGGTCGCGGTGTCCCGGGCGGTCCCCTGGTCCGGCTCGGGCACGCCGCCCAGCACGGCCGCGCCGCCGATCACCGCGGCGGCCCCGACCGCCGCGGCGCCCGCGGCCAGCGGCGCCGCCCCGGAGGCCGCGGAGCCCCCGGCCGCCAGCCCGGCCTGCAGCCCGGCCACGCCGCTGAACGGCCCCGCCCACAGCAGCAGCGCCGTCGGCAGCACCGTGCGCATGCGCCGGCTCAGCCCGCTCAGCTCGGTGAAGGCCGCCCGGCAGCGCTCGCATTCGGCCAGGTGGCGCCCCAGGTCGCGGCGGATCCGGCGGCCGGAGCGCCGCGCCTGCGTGCCGATGAGCGGGGCGAACCGGCGGCACTCGCCCTCGGCCCCGGCGACGTGCGCGGTCAGGTAGGCCTCGCGCAGTCCCTCCCGCGCGCGCGAGGCCAGCGACCCCACGCCGCTCCTGCCGATGCCCAGCAGCGGGGCCACCCGGTCGGCCGCCTCCTCCTCGACCTCGGTGTGCCACAGCACCGCCTGCCAGCGCTCGGGAAGCGAGTGGAAGGCCCGGCGCACCAGCCCGCCGTCCTCCAGGCGCAGCACCCTCTCCTCGCCGCTCTCCTCCGGGGCCCGGTCCAGCCAGAGCTCGAAGTCGGGGGAGAGCTCTGTGCGCCGCTCGGTTCCCGCCCAGTCGGCGGCGGTGCGGCGCACCACCGCCAGCAGGTAGGGGCGCCAGGCCGCGCCTGGGCCGCGGCCGGCCCGGACCGCCTCCAGAGTGCGGGTGAAGGCCTCGGATGCCAGGTCCTCGGCGGTGTGGGGGTCGCGGCAGCAGGTCGCGGCATAGGCGAGCACCGGCCGCCAGTGGCGCCGGTACAGCTCGTCGAGGGCCTGTGTCCCGGTCGGTCCGCCTCCGCGGAGTCCGGCGGCGAGCTCGTCGTCGGACCCGGCCTCGTGCTCGGGCCCGCGATCGGTGTCGGTCAATGCACCCCGCCCCTGTTCGGCACGGCTCGTCCGGGCTTCGGCCATTGTGGGGCCCACACGGTCCGTTGAATAGAGTGGTCGCGGAAGCGCTCAGTGTAATGGGATATGCCGGACCTGCGCCGAGCCGACCGCCCCGATACGCCGTTCTCCCAGGTGGCCCCCGGAATTCTTCTCCGAGGCCCCTGCGATGTCCGTGCGCCGCTCGCCGAGGCCGGGGGTGCCTACAGGCCGAGCGGCGCCGACCCGAACGCGACCGAGAAGCGGTCGCACCAGATGACGACGCTGGTCATGCCATCGATGTCGGCGTCCTCAGGAATCTCGTAGTTGGCGTTTCCGTGCGTCCCCTTGAGGGCTCCGAGGTCGACATAGCGGCCGTCGCGGTACTTGGACCAGTCGCCGCCCGCCTCCTGGTCGGTCAGCCAGACGTAGAGGTCGGGGCCGTCGCTGGAGGCCAGATCCTCCAAGCGCACATGACGGGAGCCGTCCGGCAGCTCCAGGACACGCGCCGTTCCCGACGTCTCGTGCTCCTGGGAGACGAACTCCCCTTCCGCCAGCACGACGGGTTCGGAGGGCTCCTCCGGGGACACCTCTCCGGAGGCGTCCTGCTCGCCGCCCTCCCCGTTCCCGGCGTCCTCCGCGTCGGTGTCGGCCCCGTCCGCGCCCCCGGTCCGCTCGGTCGAGGGCCCCGCCGAGGGAAGGGCCTCGTCGACGGTCGTGCTGGTGTACAGCCTCCACGGCTGGAACGCCCACAGCCCCAGCGCGAGCACCGCGACGGCGACCACCGCCGCGCCCCACACCAACGGACTCCGCGCCCACTTGCCCATGTCGCCCTCCCCTGCTCCTGCAGGACGCGCACCGCCCCGCCCATTGCCTGCTCCCCCCATTCGGAGCCGGGGAGGGAAAGGCGACCCCGCTCAGGAGCGGACCAGTCCCGCCTCATAGGCCAGCACGGCCGCCTGGACCCGGTTGGACACCCCCAGGCGGGTGAAGACCGAGCTCACGTGGGTCTTCACGGTGTCCTCCACCAGATGGAGCCGACGGGCGATCTCGGCGTTGGACAGCCCCTGCCCCACCAGCGCCAGCACCTCGCGCTCGCGCGGCGACAGCGCCTCGGCGCGTGCCGCCGCGGCGGCACGGGGGTCGGGGGCGCCGTCCTGCTCCCGCAGCCGCCCGGCGAGGCCGCGGGCCATCGCCGGGGAGAGGAAGGCGCCGCCGGCCGCCACCGCTTTGACCCCGGCGATCAGCTCCCGCGGGTCCCCGGCCTTGAGGAGGAAGCCGTGGGCGCCGTCGCTCAGCGCCCGCACCACGTACTCCTCGCGGCCGAAGGTCGTCAGCATGGCCAGCGCGGTCCCGGGGGAGACGCGGCGCACCTCGCGCACCGCCCCCAGGCCGCCGCCGCCCGGCATCTGGATGTCGACGAGGGCGACGTCGGGGCGCTCCCGCGCGGCCAGCTCCACCAGCCCGTCGGCGTCCCCGGCCTCCCCGGCCACCTCGATGCCCGGGTCGGCCGACAGGATCGTCCGCACCCCCGTCCGGATGAGCGCCTCGTCGTCGGCGAGCACCACCCTGATCACGTGTCCCCGTCCTCCTTGCAGCGCGGTTCCGACGGCGCCGGGCGGCGCTCGTAGACGCACGCCGACACCACCTCCCCGCCAGAGAAGCACACCCGGTAGGCGGAGTCGGGGGACCAGGCGCGGCCGGTCTCCGAGCCGTAGAACCGGCACTCGCCCTCGGCCACCGCGGGCAGGACCCTCTCGGCCTCGGGGACCGAGACCTCGGCGGGCAGGGCCGTGGAGGGCAGCAGCCGCTCGGCGTCCGCCTGCTCCTGACCGATCTCCAGCCGGCCGAAGCGGTCCGGCGCGAGGACGGCTTCGGCGACCACGTGGTCGCCGAAGATGTACCAGCCCGCCACAAGCGGCACGAGCACGGAGACGACGACGGCCCCCGCACCGATCAGCTCGCGGCGGGCGCGGTCCGGACGCCCGCGCGCCCCCGTGGCCGCGGCGGCCGCGGTGGCCGGCAGGCGGGCCTCGACGGCGAACCCGTCCGCACCGGGACCGGCGCGCAGTGCGCCCCCGACCTGCTCCACGCGCTCGCGGAGCGAGCGCAGCCCCCGCCCTCCGCTCGGAGAGGCCGGGCCGCCGGGGGCGGAGGGGCCGTTGCGGACCCGGACGGAGAGGACCCGCTTGCGCTCCAGGGCGGACACCTCGACGGCGACCCGGGCCCCCGGAGCGTGCTTGGCGGCGTTGGTCAGGGCTTCGCGCACCACGGCGTGCGCCAGCATGCACGCCGGGCCGTCGCCTTCGGGCTCGGTTCCGTCCCAGTCGATGTCCATCCCCGCAGAGCACGCCCTGTCGACCAGGCCCGCGAGTCCGTCGTCTGCGCTCCCCTCCGCGCGCGACCGCTCCAGCAGCCCGATGACCTCGTGCAGGCGGCCGATCGCCTCCGACGCGCGCGCTCTCAGCTCACCGGCCCCCTCGCGGTACTCCTCCGCGGTCAGCCCCGGGGCGACCTCCAGGGCCCCGGCTCTGACCGCGATCAGGCTCAGGGAGTGCCCGAGGGAGTCGTGCATCTCTTCGGCGATACGGGTCCGCTCGCGCAGCCGCTCCTGCTCGGCGACCGCGTCGCGCTCGCGTTCGAGCGAGGCCACGCGCTCCCAGCCGGACACCAAGAGCTCGGCGCGCTGCCGCAGGTACCTTCCGGTCAGCCAGGGGAAGGCGCCGAACGTCAGGGCGATGATCGCCTCGGCCATGCCCGACCAGGGTTCGTCGCCGAGCGCCGTCGACACGAGCGCGCGCATGAGCCCCCAACCGACCACCGCGACGAGCACGCCCTGGACGGCGTACCGGTGCCCGGACAGGCGCCCTGCGGCGAACGCGACCACCGCCAGCCCCAGGGCGACCGCCGGCAGCGAACCGACCGGACGCGTGGTCGCCACCGTGGCGACGGCCATGGCCGCCATCAGCACCAACAGTGCGGCGTCGCGCACCCCTGCCCTTCTCACTCTTTGAACTTTAGTCCTGGGACCTGCACCGCGGCCTCCCCCGAAAGTGGCGCCCCCCTCCCCCCGATCGGGCGATGTGCCCACAGCGCACGGTTTCTAGCGTTAGTCCTCCACAGGGAGTCCTGCGGGGCGCCTGCGGGCGCGTCGGCCGACGGCGGGACCGGTCGACCGCCCGGCCGGGACGGCCCCCGGCACGCCCCACGGCCAGGCAGGACACGCAGGCAGGACACGACGGAGAAAGAGAGCGCACCGCTTCATGCCGACCCAGATCCCCGAGATCAGTACCGACGGGTACCGGGCCGTCACCTCCTTCGCCCAGAGCACGCCGGAGTGGCTGCAGGCCGTCGCCGGAGCAGCCACCGACCTGCTGCTCCTGGGCTTCGCCGCGCTCTTCCTGGGGCTGTGGTGGAGGGCGCGCGGGCGAGGGGCGCACGCCATGGCCGCGGCCATGCTCGCGCCGCCGGCGACGGTCGCCGGCTACCTGGTCAGCGAGGGCGCCAAGGCGGTGGTCCGGCAGGACCGGCCGTGCCGCGCGGTGGCGGACACGGTCGCGATCGCGGCCTGCCCGCCGCACGGGGACTGGTCGTTCCCGAGCAACCACGCGGCCGTGGCAGGGGCGGCGCTGGCGGCGGCGTTTCTCGCCTGGCGCTGGTCGGCGGCGGTGGCGGCGCCGCTGGCGCTCACCGAGGCCTTCTCCCGGGTGTTCGTGGGCGTGCACTACCCGCACGACGTCGTCATCGGCCTGCTGACCGGCGCGGCGGTCGGCGCCCTGGTCGCCGTCGCGGCGCGCGGACCGGTCCGGGCCCAGGTGGCGCGGCTGTCCGAGGTCGCCTGGCTGCGGCCGCTCCTGGTCCGCGCCCAGGACGGGGGACCGCCCGGAGACGGGCACCACGCCGCTCGCACCCCGCGCCCCGAGGAGGCCCGCCGATGAGGCGCATCCGTACCGGCCCCGTGTCCCGCCTGGCGACCACCGCCCTGGCCATCGCCCTGGGGGCCATGTTCGCCACCGCCACGCTGGTCTTCACCGACGGTGTCCGGGCGCACTTCGCCGACTCCGCCATGGGCGGGGCGGAGCGGCTCGACGCGGTGGCCGTCCCCGCCGAGGACGGCGGCACGCTCCCCCGGGACGTGCTCGACCGGGTCCGGGAGCTGCCGCAGGTGGCGCAGGCCGACGGCGCGGTGCGGGGCTCAGCGGTGCTCCTGGGCCCGGACGGGCGGCCGCTCGGCGGCGCCCCGGCCCTGGCGGTCTCCGCGGGCGGGGCCACCGAGCGGCTGCGGGTCGAGCAGGGCCGCGCACCGGCCGCCGGCGACGAGGCCGCGCTCTCGGCGGCGACCGCCCGGACCACCGGGGTGGAGGTCGGCGACACGGTGGCGGCCGCCGGTGAGGACGGGCGGCGACGGGAGTTCACCGTCACCGGGCTGATCGACTTCGGGCTCGACCGCACGGCCACCGCCAACGGCGCGATCGCCTTCGACCCGGCCACCGCCGCCGAGGTCACCGGGGCGCCGGGGTTCGCCGAGGTCCGGGTGCTCGGCGCCGACGGGGCGGCACCGCCGCGGGTCGCCGAGGCGGTGCGGGAGGCGCTCGGCGCCCACGCGCGCACGATGACCGGGGCCGCGTACGGGGAGGTGCTCGCCGAGGACGCCGGGGTGCAGGCGCGCAGCGTGACCACCGCCCTCGTGCTGTTCGCCGTGGTGGCGCTGTTCACCGCCGCGCTCGTCATCGGCAACACCTACGCGGTCCTGGTGGCGCAGCGGCGCCGGAGCACCGCACTGCTGCGCTGCCTGGGCGCCGATCGCGGGCAGGTCCTGCGCGGGGTGCTGGCCGAGGCGCTGGTGGTCGGCCTGGCGGCCTCGGCGCTGGGGGCGGCGCTGGGGGTGGGCGTGGCCGCGGCGGCGGTGGAGCTGGCCGGCCGCTCGGCCGGGGCCGCCTCGTTCTTCGGCACCACCGGCGCCGAGGGCCTGCCGCTGGTGGTGCGGCCGTCCTCGCTCGCGCTGGGCGCGGGTGCGGGGGTGCTGACGACGGTCGCGGCCGCGGTGCGCCCGGCGGTCGCGGCCATGCGCACCGCACCGCTGGCCGCGCTGCGGGAGAGCGGCGGGGACTCCGGGGGCGGGACGTCCGCGCGTGGGCCCCGGGCACGGGCGGCGGTGGCCGCGGCCCTGTTCGCCGCGTCGGGCGCGGGCGTGTGGGCCGGGCTGACCCTGGAGCCGGGGCCGCTGCCGATGGCGCTCGTGGCCGGGTCGGGCATGGCGGCCTTCCTCGGCGCCGTGGCGGCCGCACCGTGGCTGGTGCGGCTCTTCGCGGCGGCGGTGCGGGCGCCCATGCGGCGGATGGGCACCGCGCCGGGTCTGGCGGCGGAAGGGGTGCTGCGCACACCGCACCGCACGGCGACCGCGATGACGGCGCTCGCCGTGGGGGCGGCGCTGATGTCGGGGTACGCGGTGGCGAGCGCGTCGATCGAGTCCACGCTCGGCCATCTGATGGCCCGGGAGATGCCGGCCGACTACGCCGTTCGCCCCGTGGGGGGCGGACAGGACGGGCCGGAGCGCGCGCTTCCGTCGGGCCTGGCCCGGTTCTTGGAGGACGATCCCGCGATCGGCAGGGTCATGCGGGAGAGGCGTGCGGCCGCGGAGACCGGGGGTGAGCCGACGCCGGTCGTCTCCTTCCCGGGAGCGCGCTTGGGCACCGATCTGTCGCTGGACACCGTCGCGGGGGACTTCTCCGAGGTGGCGCCGGGCAGGGTCGCCGTCCACCGCGAGGAGGCCGAACGCCTGGGGGTCGGAACCGGCGACGAGATCGAGGTCGCCGGGAAGGAGGGCGTTCTGCGCGTGACGGTCGCGGCGGTGATGACCGACGACGGCATGGCCGGCCTGTTCGTGGCGCCCGAGGACTTCGCGTCGCTGTTCCCGGACGCGCCCGACCTCGGCGTGCTGGTCGTGGGCGCCGACGGCAGCCCGGCCGACCGGGTGCGGGAGGCCGTGGACGCGGCGGTCGCCGACCACCCGGGCCTGGAGGTGTTCAGCGCCGCCGAGCAGCGCGACCAGTACGGGCGGCTGTTCGACGCGATCTTCGTGGTGGTGCTGGGGCTGCTGGCGGTCGCGGTGGTGATCGCCGTCCTGGGCATCGCGAACACCCTGGCGCTGTCGGTCCTGGAGCGCGGGCGCGAGTTCTCGCTGATGCGCGCGCTGGGGCTGACCCGCGGCCAACTGCGCGGCCTGGTGGCGGCGGAGGCGGCCCTGGTCGGCGTGGCCGGGACCGCGGTCGGCGCCGCCCTGGGGGTGCTGTTCGGCCTGGCGGCGGCGGGAGCCGCGCTCGACGACATGGTCCCCGCGGTCCCCGTGGCGCGGGTGGCCGTCCTGCTGCTCGCGGGCATCCCCGCCGGCCTGCTGGCGTCCCTCGCTCCCGCATCCCGCGCGGCCAAGGCCCCGGTCGGAGGCCTGGCCGCAGGCGCTCCGGGGGCGGTGTGAGGCCTGCTTCTGGAGGTCCTGCATACGGCTTCAGAGCCGATCGCCGCCCGCGTGGTGCTCGTCGGATGTGCGGCCGTACAGTGGCCCGCGTGAGCTACGCCGCATCAGCCGAGGAAGAAGCCGACGTCCGGGCGTTCTGGAAGGACCTCGGTCTTCCCGGGCTGATCGACGTGCACACGCACTTCATGCCGCACCGGGTGATGCGCAAGGTGTGGGCGTACTTCGACGCCCTGGGGGACGGCGTCTGGCCGATCACCTACCGGCAGGAGGAGGCCGAGCGGGTCGCGCTCCTGAGGCGGTTCGGGGTGGTGCGCTATACGTCGCTGCTCTACCCCCACAAGCCGGGGATGGCGCAGTGGCTGAACGGCTGGGCCTCCGAGTTCGCCGCGGCGCACGACGACTGCCTGCACAGCGCCACCTTCTATCCCGAACCGGGGGCGGCTGAGTACGTGGGCGAGGCCATCGCCTCAGGGGCCCAGGTGTTCAAGGCCCACCTCCAGGTGGGCGGCTACGACCCCCGCGACCCGCTGCTCGACGGGGTGTGGGGCGCGCTGGCCGATGCAAGGGTCCCGGTGATCGTGCACTGCGGGTCGGGCCCTCTCGAAGGAGCCTTCACCGGCCCGGGGCCCTTCGCCGAGGTCCTGAGCGCCCACCCCGGGCTGACGGCCGTCGTCGCCCACGCGGGGTCGCCCGAGTACACCGAGTTCCTGGACCTGGCCGAGCGGCACGACGGCGTCCACCTCGATACGACGATGGTGTTCACCGACTTCACCGAGCGCTCGGCCCCCTTCCCTCCGGAGGAGGTGCCGCGCCTGAAGGCGCTTGAGGACCGGATCCTGTTCGGCACCGACTTCCCGAACATTCCCTACCCCTATGTCCACCAGCTCCGGTCGCTCGCAGGCCTCGGCCTGGGGGACGGGTGGCTGCGGGCGGTCCTGTACGGCAACGGGGCCCGCCTCTTCTCCCTCTGAGGCCTGGGCCCGCCGCGGTCAGCCGACGACGGCGGGTGCCGGCTCCACGGCCCCCGGGACCTCCTCGGACAGGCCGTCCGGCACCTCGTCCCGGACCGCGGTGGCCCGACGGTCGGACAGGCCGAGCACCAGGGCGAGCGCCAGGCCGACGGCGGACAGCGCCGCCCCCACGAGCGCGGGAGCGGTCAGGCCGAGGCCGAGGGTGATCGCGGCCCCGCCGAGCAGTGCCCCCAGGGCGTTGGCGATGTTGAACGCCGAGTGGATCCCGGCGGCGGCGAGCCCCGGGGCCTCCCGGGCCCTCTCCAGGATCATCGTCTGCAGGCTCGTGACCGCCACGAAGCCGGTCGCGCCGATGAGGAAGACGCCGACCGGGGCCAGGACGGGGTCGCCCGCCGCGACGGCGAACAGCGCGAGGGAGGCCGCCAGCGCCCCGGTGAACAGGTACAGGGTGGGCATGGGGGCGGTGTCGGCCAGCCGTCCGCCGACCACGGCGCCCGCCGTCGTGCCCGCGCCGAACAGCGCCAGCACCACGGACACGCCGGTCGCACCGAAGCCGGTGAGGTCGGTCAGCACCGGGCTGATGTAGCTGTAGGCGGCGAAGCTGCCGCCGAAGCCGAAGACCACCACGGCGAAGGCGAGCAGCACCTGCGGGCGGGCGAGCACCCGCAGCTCCCGGCGGACCGGGACGGCGGCCGGGCGGGGCTGGTCGGGCAGGGCGGCGCGCAGCACCAGCGCCGCGACCGCGCCGATGACGGCCACCCCGGCGAAGGCCCAGCGCCAGCCGAGCAGCTGGCCGAGCAGGGCGCCCAGGGGGACGCCGGCGACGTTGGCCAGGGTCAGGCCCATCAGGACCCGGGCCACCGCCTGGCCGCGCCGGTGCCCGGGGACCATGTCGGCGGCGACCACCGAGCCGATCCCGAGGAAGGCGCCGTGCGGCAGCCCGGCGAGGAAGCGGGAGCCCAGCAGCGCCTCGTACCCGGGCGCCACCGCGGACAGGGCGTTGGCCGCGGCGAAGAGCCCGAGGAGGGCGAAGAGGAAGGTCTTGCGCGGCAGCCGCGAACCGGCGATCGCCAGCAGCGGGGCGCCGATGACGACGCCGACGGCGTAGCCGGAGATCAGGTGGCCGGCGTCGGGGACGGAGACCCCCAGGTCCGCGGCGACCTCGGGCAGGAGGCCCATGATGACGAACTCGGTCGTGCCGATACCGAAAGCGCCCAGAGTGAGCGCCCACAGGGCGATGGGCAAGGTGCCCTCCTTCGCTGGGACATGCGCGACCGCGGGCAGGGGGCGGCCGGGAACGGATGGGGAAGAGAGGTGCGCCGGGAGGAGGCGGATCGCCCGCGCGGCATCGGGCGCACGAATCACCCACAACGGCGGACGGGCGCCTCAGAAGTCCCGGTGCGCGCATGACCCCGCGCACAGAGGGGAGAGCGCCGGACCACACCGCGGCGGATCGCCTGCAGGGCGCCGGTTCCACGCCGACACGAACAGGCGGCGTGCGAGGCGCCACACCCCGGCGGGGGGCTGCTTCCGACCACCGGACCGATCTACAGAGGATCCGGTGAACACCCGGAAGAGCCGACGCGAACCGGCGTGGAGGAGGCCGCCACCGGGGGCGCCCCGGCTACCGGGCCCGCCCGAAGGCGCGGCGGTAGGCGCCCGGGGTCGTGCCGAACCTGGCGCGGAAGCGGCGGCGCAGGTTGACGGCGGAGGCGAGGCCGACCCGGGCGGCGACGGCCTCCACCGGGAGGTCGGTCTCCTCCAATAGCGCGCGGGCCGCGTCGAGGCGCCGCGCGAGCAGCCACCGGCCCGGGCTCGTGCCGAGCTGCTCGGTGAACCGGCGGGCGAGCGTCCGCCCGGACACCCCCGCGTATTCGGCCAGGCGGCCCACGGTCACTCGGCCGTCGATCCGGGCCTCGGCCCACTCCAGCAGGGGCGCCAGTGAAGCGTCGGCCCGATGCGGGGCGGGCCGGGGCGGCGCCGGCCGGGCGGCGTACTGGCGCTGGTTCCCCTCCCGGTGCGGCGGAAGCACCATGACCCGCGCGACCCGGTCGGCGTAGGCGGCGCCGTGGTCGGTGCGGACCAGGTGCAGGCACAGGTCGATGCCGGCTCCGGTGCCGGCGCTGGTCGCCACGTCGCCGTGGTCCACGAAGAGCACGTCCGGGTCCACCTGCACTCGGGGGAAGGCGGAGGCGAGGTGGGCGGCGCGGCGCCAATGGGTGGTGGCGCGCCGGCCGTCGAGCAGTCCGGCCTGGGCGAGGACGAACGCGCCCGTGCAGATGGCGGCGATCCTCGCCCCGCGCCGGTGTGCGGCGCGCAGCGCGTCGGCGACGGCGGGGGCCACCGGAGCGCCGGGCGGGTTCCGGGCCGCCACGACCACGGTGTCCGCCTCCTGTAAGGCCTCCAACCCGGAATCGACGTGGATCGCGTACCCGGCGGTGGTCGGCAGGGGGCCGGGGCGCTCGGCGCAGACCGAGAAGCCGTAGCGGGCCGGGGAGTCCGGCGGGACCGTGCCGAAGACCTCGGAGGCACAGGCCAGCTCGAAGGGGGCCTGGGGCGGGCTGAGCAGCGCCACCACACGATGCGGTGCCCCCGCGCGATGCGGTGCCTCCAGACGATCAAGGCTCATGGCGGAAAAGTACCCACAGGTGTCTTTCCGGACTCTCGGCGGCGGGGCCGCACCTCGGCCACAGTGGCCGCATGAACGGATCCACGAAGACGGACGCGCAGGTGAGTGCGGAGGCGCGCGTGCGGCGGTCGACCGTCCGCGTCGGCGACACGGTGGTCAGCTACCTCACCGCCGGGCAGGAGGGCCCGCCGGTGCTCCTGCTGCACGGGACGTACTGGAGCCGGGTCTGGCGGCCGGTGCTGCCGCACCTCGCCGAGGCGGGCCTGCGGCCGTTCGCGCTCGACTTCCCGGGCCTGGGGCGCTCGGACGGGGAGCTGACCCTGGAGACGGCGTCGGTCCCGGCCCTAGCCGACCGCGTGGAGGAGTTCGCTTCGGCGCTGGACATCTCCGGACCGTTCGCCCTGGCCGGCCACGACATCGGCGGCGCGGTCGCCCAGCACCTGCTGGCCCGCGGCGGGTCGGGGGTGTCCCGGCTGGCCCTGGTCAACTCGGTCACCTACGACTCGTGGCCGGTGCCGGCGGTGGCCAGGTTCCGCGACCCGGAGGTGGCCGCGGCGACCACTTCGGAGGAGTTCTTGTCCGCACGCCGGCGGGTGGTGACGGCCGCCCTGGCAGGCGCCGCGACCGAAGAGCTGATCGCCGACTACCTGGCCCCGTGGACCGAGGCACGCGTACGCCGCTCCTGGATGGCCCTGGCAGGCGCGGCCGACAGCAGGTACACCCTCGACCTGGTCCCCGCCCTGCGCGCGTCCCCGGTTCCCAAGCTGCTGGTGTGGGGCGAGGACGACGGGTTCCAGGGGGTGGAGTACGCCGAACGGTTCGACTCGGAGATCCCGGAGACCACCCTGGTACGCATCCCGGAGGCGGCCCACATCCCCACAGAGAACGCCCCGGACGAGGTCGCGCGAGCGCTGATCGAGTTCTTCACCGCGTAGGCGCTTCCACCGACGGCGCTGCTGCTCTCCTCATACCGCGAGGACGTGCACGTCCTCGGCGCCGATCGCTTCGATATAGGCGCTGATGTCCCGCGGGTCGCTGGTGAACACGACCGCGCTTCGGTGCTTCACCGCAGTCCAGGCGACGAGTGCGTCCACCGTGTCCGATCGCTTCTTTGCAGGTGGGTCCGCCTCGCCCAGCACGGCCCCGATCCGTCGCCAGTCGGTGGTGTCAGGAGCGGTCGCGCAAGCGATGCACTCGGCCTGGCCCGCCGCCGTGGGGCGGAGCGCGGCCGGTGAGGAGCGGGCCTGGGGCACCGTGCATTCCTTGGGGACCGCGCTCATGGTGTGAACCGTCGCCGGATCGGGATGCCATACCTGAGCCAGGACGGGACTTGGAACGATGGCGCGATGCCGGGTGCCGGCGAGCCCCTGGTGCATCTGGACGGCCTTCGCCTTGCGATCCGCCAGGCCGATGAGCATCCCCGTGCCGTACACGGGGACGCGGATGCTCACGCCACCCCACCACGGCCACGGGGAGCGGCCTCGTCGGCACCGTAGACCAGGCCCATCGCCTCATCGACAGCACGGCGATCGTCCACCGGCAGGGAATCGTCCTCGACCTCGGCAGACGCGTGGGCCCCCGCGCGCCCCTCGGCATCGGCGATCAGCGCGTCGATGCCCGCGAACTCGGCCTCGGCCGCCTCGGTCTCGGCCATCTGCCGCGTCGCGGCGTTCACCAGATAGGCCGAGAGGTCCATCCCCCCACGCTCCGCGTGCGACCTGATCCGATCGGCCTGGCCCGATTCGAGGCTGATGCTGATCCGAACTTTGGACATGCCACCAGCGTAATTCGCGTATTACGCCATGTTCAGGGAGAGACCGCACCCCCCGAGGGGGCGCTCCCGAAAGATCCCAGAGGCGCCCCACACTCCCACAGCGGTCGTCCCGCCCCACCCGGCGCCGACCGGGGCGGCCGCACACCCCGGTGCCGTCCGATGATCGACGGCGCCGCCATCTCCACCCCGAAGACGCATGCACTATGCATGCTAGACTCGTTTCATGGCTGAGACGACGGTGGTCCAGGTCCGGGACGTCCCGGCCGAAGCGGTGGAGACCCTTAAGGCGAGAGCCGCTCGCAAAGGCCTGTCACTGGCGGCCTATCTTCGCGAATTGATCCTCGAAGAGGCGTCCCTGCCGGAACTCGACGAAGTCATGGCGCGCCTGTCCCAGGACGAACCGATCGACTACACGGAGGAGGACCTCCGGGAGTTCAGGTCGGACGGCCGCCGGTGAGCTATGTCGTCGACTGTTCGATCGTGATCAGGCTGCTGGCCGCCCGCAGGGACGACGACCTGCTGCGCCGTCGCCTCACCCGCCGAGTGCACGCCCCCGCACTGATCGACGCAGAGGTGTCCAGCGTGGTTCGCGGGCTGTCCATCACGAGCAAGACCAACGTGAGGATCACGGAGCAGCGGGCACGGACGATGCTTGACCGGTATCAGGGGCTGCACATCACGCGCCATCCGATGCAGCAGCTCCAATTCCGCGCGCACGAGCTGCGGGACAACCTCACCGCCTACGACGCCATGTACGTCGCACTCGCAGAAGCCTTGGAGCTTCCGCTTCTTACAGACGACGCAAAACTCGAAAAGGCGGCAGGTCACCGAGCCCGGATTCTCTACTACCCGCAGCAGGACTGACGCAGGAACGAGCGTGAGTACTCGTTCCCTCCTGCCTCGGGGAGCCGACGCATCGGCGCTCAAGGGAGCCGATGTCCTTCCCCGCCCCGGTCGCCCCCCGGCCCGGCCCGAGACAGGCCGGTGGAGCCGAAGTCAGTGCTTGAAGTGGACGAACAGGCGGCCGAAGTTCTTGCCGTCCTTCTCCACGCGGTGGTATTTGTCCTTGACCTCTTTCTGGTCGAGGTATCTCAGGACGCGCTTCTTCAGTTGGCCCGAACCCTTGCCCGGGATGATCTCTATCGACTTGGCCTTCTTGCGCAGGGCCTCGTCGATGATGTCGGCCAAGGCCCGGTCGATGTCGCGGTTCTTGTTGTAGATGTCGTGGAGGTCCAGCTTGAGCTTCATGCTGCCTCGATTCCTCAGGGGCGGCGGAAGGGTCACTTCTCGGCGGTGAAGATCGCGGTGCCGGGGACGTACCGGCCGCGGTAGGGGCCCCAGCCTCCCCAGACGGCGGTGTTCTCTTCGGGCCACTCGGGTTCGGTGAGGCCGGTCAGGCGCAGGCCGGCTCCGGCGACCGCCCCGATCCAGTCGCCCATGGTGTGGTGGTGCTCCACGTACACCGCCCGCCCGGAGGGGTCCTCCTCGACGTAGGGCCTCCGGTCGAAGTAGGACTGGACGACCGACATCCCCGCCGGTGTGGGGTCGTCCGGGAACATCCACCGCGCGGGGTGCGTCACCGAGAACACCAGCCGGCCTCCGGGCCTGAGAACCCGCGCGCTCTCGGCGACCGCCGCCCGGGCGTCCGGGACGAAGGGGAAGCCTCCGAAAGCCGAGCACACGATCTCGAAGGACGCGTCGGCGAAGGGGAGGTGCTGGGCGTCGGCCTGGGCCACCGGGACCGGGGGCGCCCCCTCGTTCACGTCGATGCGGTGGGAGTGCTGGAGCTGCCGGAACGCCACGTCCACGCCGACCACGCGCGCCCCCTGGGCGCGGAGCCAGCGGGCGCATTGTGCCGCGCCGCATCCCACTTCCAGGACGCGCGCCCCCTTCAGGCGCTCGGCCGGCCCGAGGAGCCGTGCCTCCTCCTCGGTAAGGCCCTCCGGTCCCCACACGAACGAGCTGTCCCCCAGGAAGTCCCCGTGCTCGTCCTGGTACTCGTCGGCGGCCCCGTCCCACCAGATGCGGTTCGCGCGTGCACTCTCCTCAGGACCCGTCGAGCGTCGCGCCACGCGGGTCATCTCGTCGCTCATGGCGCCATACTCACAGATGGCCGCGAAGGAAGGGGCCCGTCCTTCCCGTTGCGGACTCGGCGACTTCGCGCGGTGTCCCCTGAGCGACGATGGTCCCGCCGGCGTCGCCGCCGCCCGGGCCGAGGTCGATGACGTGGTCCGCCCCCGCGGCGACGTCCATGTCGTGCTCCGCGACGACCACCGTCGCCCCGCCGTCCACCAGCTCGTGCAGGCGTTCCGCCAGCAGGTCCCGGTCCTGAGGATGGAGCCCGGTGGTGGGCTCGTCCAGAAGATAGAGGGTGTGGCCTCGCCGCGCGCGCTGGAGTTCGGACGCCAGCTTGATCCGCTGCGCCTCCCCGCCCGACAGTTCGGTGGCCGGCTGCCCGAGCCTGAGGTAGCCGACCCCGACCTCGGCCAGGGCGCGGAGCGGACGGGCCGCCGCCGGGACGTCGGAGAAGAACCCCGCCGCCTCCTCCACCGTCATCTCCAGCACCTGGGCGATGTTCCTCCCCGCATAGGCGACCTGGAGGGTGTCCGGGTTGTAGCGCGCGCCCTTGCACTCCGGGCACGGCGCATAGCTGCTGGGCAGGAAGAGCAGTTCGACGGAGACGAACCCCTCCCCCTGGCACGTGGCGCACCGGCCGCCGTCCACGTTGAAGGAGAAGCGCCCCGCCCCGTACCCCAGCTCCCGTGCCCGGTCCGTCGACGCGAAGAGCTTGCGCACCGCGTCGAACATGCCCGTGTAGGTCGCGGGGTTGGAGCGCGGCGTCCGCCCGATGGGCCGCTGGTCGACCTCCACGACCCGGTCGACGCCCTCGCCGCCGCCCGCCAGCTCGCGCAGAAGCGACGTCTTTCCGGCTCCGGACACCCCGGTGAGGGCGGTGAACGCGCCCAGCGGAACGTCGGCGTCCAGGTCCCGCAGGTTGTTGCGGCGCACCCCGCGCAGCTTCAGCCAGCCGGACGGGGCTCGGCCGCGGGTCCGACCGCCCTTCCGGGAGAACAGGTAGGGGCGCGTCGCCGACTCCTCGGCCTCGGCCAGCCCGTCCACCGGTCCGCTGTAGAGCACACGGCCGCCCCGGCTCCCCGCGCCGGGACCGACGTCCACCACCCAGTCGGCCCGGCGCACCACGTCCATGTCGTGCTCGACGAGGAAGACGCTGTTGCCCGACTCCTTCAGACCGGTCAGCACCTCCATCAGCGCCTCGGTGTCGGCGGGGTGCAGCCCGGCGGACGGCTCATCGAGGACGTAGACGACGCCGAAGAGCCCGGACCGCAGCTGGGTCCCCAGGCGCAGGCGCTGCAGCTCCCCCGCGGACAGCGTCGGTGCGGGCCGTCCGACGCTCAGGTAGCCGAGCCCCAGGCGTTCCAGCACCCGGATCCGCGCGGCCACGTCGGCGGCCAGGACACCGGACGCTCCTTCTCCCTCGCGCGCGTAGGGGTCGAGGAGGTCGGCCAGCTCGGACAGCGGAAGGGACGCCAGCTCGGGCATGGTGCGGCCGGCGAAGGTCACCGCGAGCGCCTCCGCACGGAGCCTGTGCCCTCCGCACTCCGGGCACGGCGACTTCGTGAGGAACCGTGCGGCCTTGTCCCGGCGGGCCTCGCTCTTCGAGGCGGCGTAGGCCTTCATCACCAAGCGCTTCGCGCTGGAGAACGTGCCCTGGTAGGGGCGCTGGATGCGGTGCGCCTCCCGGACGGGGTGCACGGTGACCACCGGCTGCTCGTCGGTGAACAGGATCCAGTCGCGCGCGTCCTGGGGAAGGTCGCGCCAGGGGGCGTCGACGTCGTACCCCAGCGACTCCAGGATCTCCCGCAGGTTCTTGCCCATCCACCCTCCGGGCCAGCACGCCACCGCGCCCTCCCGGATGCTCAGCGAGGGGTCGGGCACCATGGACCGCTCCGTGGCGTCCAGGACCTCCCCCATGCCCTCGCACCCCGGGCACGCCCCGGCCGCGGTGTTGGGCGAGAAGGCGTCGGAGTCCAGGCGCGGCGCGCCCGGCGGGTACGCGCCCGCCCGGGACATCAGCATCCGCAGCGAGTTGGACAGCAGCGCGATGGTGCCCACCGACGAGCGCGCCGAGGGGGCGGCGCGGCGCTGGCTCAGGGCCACCGCCGGCGGGAGGCCGGTGATCGCGTCCGCGTCGGGTGCGCCGACCTGCTGCAGGAGGCGCCGGGCGTACGGGGCGACCGACTCCAGGTAGCGCTGCTGCGCCTCGGCGTAGAGGGTGCCGAAGGCCAGCGAGGACTTGCCCGACCCGGACACCCCGGTGAACGCGGCCAGGGCGTCGCGCGGCACGGCGACGTCGACGGAGCGCAGGTTGTGCACCCGCGCACCACGGACTCGGACAAACGGGTCATTCGTCACCGCATCATCGTACGTACGCACCCGCCCGCGCCGCCGCGGCCGCCGCCCGCGCGGCGCGCTCCGCCGCCTCCCGGCCGATCGGCCCGCAGTCGGCCAGCACGCGGTGGTACAGCGGTGCCGACACCGCGCGCGCCACCTCCTCGGGGTCGGTGCCGTGCGGCACCTCACCCCGCTCGGCGGCCCGGACCACGCACGGCCCCCAGTCGGCCACCCGCACCCGCTGGAGGCGGCGCAGCGCCTCGGCCGCGCGCGCGTCGCAGGTCGCCGCGGCGACGACGGCCTTGAACAGCGGCCCCTGCCGCGGGTGGACCAGGTGGTCGCGCACCCGAAGGGCGTTGGCCCGCAGGTCGCCCTCGAAGCTGCCGGTCTCGCCCTGGGGCAGGGCGGGGACGGCCAGGTCGGACAGCAGGTCGGCGACCAGCCCCGCCGCGGTCCCCCACCGGCGGTACACGGTGGTGCGGCCCACCTTCGCACGCTCGGCGACCTCGGCCAGGTCGAGCCCGGAGAAGCCCTTCTCCACCAGGATGTCGACGGCGGCACGCAGAGCGGCCGCGCGCGTCCGGGCGGTCCGCCCTCCCGGCCTCACCGTCCCTGGAGCGCGCGATTCGCCCATGGCCCCTCCGTTCCAGCAGCAGGTACGCGCACACTCTAATTCGGCGCCAGCGCGCATGTGGGCCGGTCCGGGGCAAGTGCTCTGCTGCATTCCCCCTGGCAGGGCGAACGAAGCGGACGTCCCGGACCTCTGGGCGTCCGATCGGCGGCCGGCCGCCGCATGCGGCCACCGAAGAGTCGGGCAGAACCGAGCGGCGGCCCCGAGCGTCTACGAATGGTGACGCATTCCCCACGGAACGGAGCCCGACATGCCGCGCCCCATTCCCCGCCTCCTCCCGCTCGTGTCCACCCTGTCCGCAGGGGTGCTCATGGTCGGCGGCTGCGGCCTCTTCGGCGGAGAGGGCGGAGCCGAGGGCGGTCCGCAGGGCACCGGTTCGGAAGGCGCCGGTGAGGACGACGGGTTCGTCCGCGAGGGCTATGCGGGCAGCTGGGACAAGTACCTCCGCGCGCGCGTGGAGGTGAAGGAGGTCGCCCGCCTCGACGACCGCACCCGCCTCACCGTCGAGTACACCAACGTCGAGGACCGGGAGATCACCGACGGCTCCGCCACCAATCCCATGGACCCCCGATGGTTCCGCATCCTCGACCCGGTGGGACAGGTGCGCTACGCGCCCTACGAGGAGATCGGTCCCGACCTCGAGGACTTCGACCGCGATCAGTTGTGGAACCCCGGGGTCACCTACGAGATGGCGGTGTACCTCCCGCCCTTGGAGGGCGATCCTGAGCGGGTCACCGTCGAGGCCCCCGGCGGCATCGGCGAGTTCGCAGGGGTCCCCGTCACCGAGGGCGAGCCGGAGGAGTACCCGAGCGCTCTGCCCGAGGACGCCGGCGACGGCTGGCCCGCCGAAGGGAACCACGTCACCGTCCCCGTCACCGAGGGCGCCCCGTCCCCCGACGACGGGGCCGCGGACAAGATCCTCTCCCCGGTCGAGACCGTGGTCAGCGACAGGGAACGCGACTCCGAGGAGGAGACGGTCGCCCTCCGCGCCGACGTGCTCTTCGCGTTCGACGAGGCCGAACTGACCGAGAACGCGCGCTCGATCCTCAAGGACGTGATCGAGGAGACCCGCGAGCGCGCCGACCCCGAGAAGCCGCCGATCACCGTCACCGGCCACACCGACGGCATCGGCGACGACGACTACAACGACAAGCTCTCCGAAGAGCGCGCCGAGGCCGTCCGGGCGGTGCTGGAAGAGGAGCTGGGCGCGGACTACGTGTACGAGACCGAGGGCATGGGGTCGAGCGATCCCGTGGAGCGTGAGGGCGGGGACGACGACGCCTGGGCGCGCGCGCAGAACCGGCGCGTGGAGATCTCCTACGCCTTCAAGGAGGAGGCCGCCTCCGAGTCGCGGGAAGAGGCCGGCACCGAGAAGGAGATGCTGGAGATCGACCCGGCCGACGCGGGCGGGCCCGCCGGCTTCCGGGACGCCTCGGACGAGGAGCCGGCCGCCGAGGTGACCGCGGAGGAGGAGTACCGGTTCAACGGCGACCGCCGACACGACTGGACGATGCGCGTCTACCCCTTCTACAGGGACGGCGCCTTCCTCGTGGGCCGCATCGAGACGACGCACGAGGGCGACGAACTCCCCTCGACGCGCAACCCGTTCGGCGGGTCCCAGCGCTTCTCCTTCACCGCGATGGACCCGCAGACCGGGACGGTCTACCCGACCGTCCGGCGCGACACGTCGCTCTCGACCAACCACGGGGTCAGCTCCGTGGAGTGGCCGCCCGCGGTCGCGCCGGGCTCGACGCAGTACGCGTACTTCTACCTGACGGCCCCGCCTGAGGACGTCACCGAGCTCACCCTGAACGCGGGGATCTTCGGCCAAGTGACGGGGGTTCCGATCGACGAGTGACCGACGGCGCGGCCTCCCCGGGGTTCACCCCGGGGCGTCGTGGCCGACCGACTCCTGTGGCTCATGAGGCTCATGAGGCTCATGAGGCTCATGAGGGGCCGCGCCGGTGTCCACGGCACCTCCGCCGTCCCCGGCCCCGTCCGTACCGGTCGCGCCCGCCGCGCGCTCCGCGTCGCCGACCTCCCGGCGCATCAGGACGATCCAGCCGACGATCGCGATGACCGTGAACACCCACCACTGCACCGCGTACGACAGGTTCATCCCGGTGTTGGTCTCCGGCGCCGCCACATGCTCCGGGGACGGGCCGGACGGCGGGTCCTGCTCGGTGAGGTCGCCGTAGCCGCCATAGACCGGATAGGGCAGGTCCTCGGCGAGCTCATCGACGTCGATGAGCATGATCTGCCCTTCGGGCAGGCCGCCCCGGTCCCGGACGCCGGTGTTCTCCGGCGTCTCGCTGTAGTGCAGCCGCGCGGTGACGGTGACCTCCCCCTCAGGGGCGGGCGGGACCTCCGGCTCGGCGGTCGACGTGGGCGGCTGCGGGATCCACCCCCGGTTGACCAGCAGCGCCGCCCCGTCCTCGGTCACCAGGGGGGTGAGCACGTGCAGGCCGACCCCCTGGGAGCCGTCCCGGTTGCGCACCAGCAGCTCGTTCCCGGGGTCGTAGGTGCCGGTCGCGGTGACCCGCCGCCACCGGTCGTCCGGGTCGATCTCGGCGCCGACGGCGTCCAGCTCCTCCACCGGGACCGGATCGGCGGCGAGGTTCTCCTCCTGCAGCCGCGCCGCCGCCGACTTCTCCTCCCACCGGTCCAGCTGCCAGAACCCCAGCCAGATGAAGGAGGGGACGACGACCAGTACCAGCGCGTGGAACGCCAGCATGCGCTTGGACAACAGGACTCGGAGCACGTCTTCGAGGCTATGAGATACCCCGGGCCGCCTTGCAGCGGCCCGGGGTATGCGCCCGCGCGCGGTCCGTCCCCGGCGGGGCCCGTCCTCTTCCTCTACTTCCTCTCCTCGCCCTGCGCCTCTACTCCGCGGCGTGCGCGGCGGCCGCCCGGCGCTTCTTGCGGGCCAGCGCCATCGCGCCCGCGCCGGCGCCGACGGCCGCGACCGCCGCGGCCACCATTCCGCCCAGCGCGGTACCGGTCACGGGCAGCAGGTCGTCCTCCTCGGCCGCGGCCTTCTTCTCGTCGCCGCCGTCCTGGCCGCCGCCGGTCGAGGAGTCGTCCTCGCCGCCCTCGCCCTTGTCGTCGTCCTTGCCGCCGTCGCCGCCGTCGTCCTTCTGCTCGTCCTTGTCGTCGTCCTTCCCGCCGTCGCCGCCGTCGCCGCCGTCGGAGCCGTCGTCCCCGTCGGAGCCGTCGCCGCCGTCGGAACCGTCGTCCCCGTCGGAACCGTCGCCGCCGTCGCCGCCGTCCTCGTGGCCGACCTTCTCCATGCACTCGGCCTTGGCCACGCCCAGGACGGACACGGCGTTGCCGCAGATCTCCACGGCCGCGTCGACGGGGATGTTGATCTGGTTGCCCGAGGCCACGCCGCCGGACCCGTCGGTCTCCGGCGCGTCCTCGTTGTCGGGCGAGGAGGTGATGTAGTTGATCACGGTGGTGCACTCGGACTCGGAGGTGCCCAGCACCGCCACCGAGTTCCCGCAGACGCTGATCGCGGCGTCGACGGGGATGTTGATCTGGTTTCCGGAGGCCACGCCGCCCGAGCCGTCGGTCTTCGGGCTCGCGGAGCCGTCGGACTCCTCGGCGAGTTCCTTCACGACCTTGGTGCAGTCCGCCTTGGAGACGCCGCCGACCGCGGCCGAGTTGCCGCACACGTCCAGAGCGGCGTCCACCGGGATGTTGATCTGGTTGCCCGAGGCCACGCCCCCCGAGCCGTCGGTCTTCGGGCTCGCGGAGCCTTCGTCGCTCGCGGCGTAGAGGGTCTTGGAGACCTCGGTGCACTGCGCCTTGGAGATGCCCAGCACCGACAGCGCGTTGCCGCAGATGTCCGCCTCGACGTCGGCGGGGACGTTGATCTGGTTGCCCGAGGCCACGCCGCCGGAGCCGTCGGTCACGGGGTCGGCCCACGCGGCGGCGAACGGAGCGCCGGCGAAGCCGGCGGTCAGCAGGGCGAGGGTGGTCGTGGTGGTCAGCCGCTTGCGCATATCGAGGGATGGCCTTTCACGATTAACTACACAGAGTGAACAATCCATGCCGCAGTGCACTCGGGAGCGGGTGCGGTGAACCGCCGACACGACGGGGCTCCGCGGTGCGTTCGGGGTGCGCCCCGGGGTGCGGGGCGAATGCGGAGCCGTGAACGGCGGGCTGGTCCGCCCGTTCCGTTGCCAGGCAACGCTAGAGGAGGCGCCCTGCGCTCGCCGGGGCTTTTCAGAAAATCACGAGGTTGCCGTGTGTGCACACCGTATGTCCGTTACTACTCTGAGCAACAATACGCAGGACACGGGGGCGGTTTTCGGCTCACGCGAAAGCGGGAACGCGCCCTGTTTTTTACCTCGCCGTTTCCTGCGCACCTCCCGCACCGAGACGGACGATTCCGACAGGAAGCATCTCTTCTCCATTTTCCCGCGAAACACGAAAATGCCCCGGAACGCGGACGAAGTCCGCGCTCCGGGGCGTGCCCTGCCGGTCCAGGTGCAGGGTCGGACCGACCGGGAGCGGTGGGCCGGCGGGGCCGGCCGGGGTCAGGACTGCACGCCCAGGCCCTTGGCGACTCCGGCGCCCAGGTCGGGGTGGACGTTGGTCCAGTACTCGACCACGCGCTTCTTCATGTCGTCGGTGACCTCGGGGGCCGAGGCGTGGCCGACGATGTTGCCCACCATGTTGGTGCGCTCGGACTCGGTGAGGACCTTCTCCCACAGCGTCCGGGCCTGGGAGAAGTCGTCGTCCTCCTTGTGCAGCTCATAGGCCGAGCGGACCATCTCGCCGCCGACCTCGAAGCCCTCGGCCGCGTACAGCTCCGGGGCCTCGGTCGGGCCGCCGGCGGTGTTCGGGGCGTACACCGGGTCCGCCTGGTTCTGGTAGGTCATCGGGCCGTCGAGGTTGTAGCTGCGGACCGGCGAGACCGGGGCGTTGACCGGCAGCTGGTTGTAGTTCGGGCCGATGCGGTAGCGGTGGGTGTCCGGGTAGGAGAACAGGCGGCCCTGCAGCATCTTGTCGGGGCTCATGGCGATGCCCGGGACGAGGTTGCTGGGCTCGAACGCGGCCTGCTCGATCTCGGCGAAGTAGTTCTTCGGGTTCCGGTTCAGGGTGAACTTCCCGACCGTGATCTCGGGGTAGTCCTCGTGCGGCCACACCTTGGTCAGGTCGAAGGGGTTGAACCGGTAGTCCTTCGCGTCCTCGAAGGGCATGACCTGGACCTTGACGGTCCACGAGGGGTTGTCCCCGCGCTCGATGGCCTGCCACAGGTCGCGGCGGTGGAAGTCGGGGTCCTCGGCCTCGAGGCGCTTGGCCTCCTCGGCGGTGAGGTTCTCCACGCCCTGGTCGGACCTGAAGTGGTACTTCACCCAGAACCGCTCGCCGGCCTCGTTGTACCACATGAAGGTGTGGCTGCCGTAGCCGTGCATGTGCCGCCAGGTGCGCGGCGTCCCGCGGTCGGTCATCAGGAACGAGACCTGGTGCGCCGACTCGGGGTTGAGGGTCCAGAAGTCCCACTGCATGTTGTTGTCGCGCAGCTGGTTGTCGGCGCGGCGCTTCTGCGAGTGGATGAAGTCCGAGAACTTCGAGGGGTCGCGGATGAAGAAGATCGGCGTGTTGTTGCCGACGATGTCGTAGTTGCCGTGCTCGGTGTAGAACTTGATCGCGAAACCGCGCGGGTCGCGGGCGGTGTCGGCGCTGCCCAGCTCACCGGCGACGGTGGAGAAGCGCAGGAGCAGCGGGGTCTTCTTGCCCTTCTGGAACAGGTCCGCCTTGGTGTACTTGCTGACGTCCTCGGTGACCTCCAGCTCACCGAAGGCGCCGCCGCCCTTGGCGTGCACGACCCGCTCGGGCACCCGCTCGCGGTTGAAGTGGGCCATCTTCTGGATCAGGAAGTGGTCCTGGAGCAGCAGCGGGCCGTTGGGGCCCACCGACTGGGAGAGGCCGTCACTCGGGACCGGGTGGCCGGCATCGTCCGTGCTGTAGGGAGCGGTCACTGCTCACACCTTTCGAAGTTCAACGTTGGCCTCGTTGGGGCGCGGGCGCCCCGTGGCCGGCCTCGGCGGAGGCCGGTGCGGATCACGCGGGAGGGCTCGCCCCCGCGTGCGCCCGCTCCGGGCTCGCGTCCTCCGCTCGGCACTTCGGACAGACGCCCCAGAACACCACCTCGGCCTCGTCGACCGCGTACCCCTGGGCGTCCGAGGGGGCCAGGCACGGGGCCTCGCCGACGGTGCAGTCGACGTCGGTGACCGCCCCGCAGGAGCGGCACACCAGGTGGTGGTGGTTGTCCCCGACGCGGACCTCGTAGCGGGCCGGGGAGCCGGCCGGCTCGATGTGCCGGAGCAGGCCGGCCCGGGTGAGCGCGTGCAGCGAGTCGTAGACCGCCTGGGTCGACACGTGGCCGACCCGTCCGCGCACGCCCGCGGCGACCCGCTCGGCGTGGAGGTGGTTCCCCTCGCGCACCACCTGAAGGATCGCCAGCCGCGCCGCGGTCACCCGCAGCCCGGCCGATCGGAGGCCCTTCGCGTCGTCCATGGCGGCCACTCTAGGACACAATCTGGAATAGATCAAGAAACTGACCCCATCCAGAGAGAACCGGGCGCGGGCCGCCCGAACAGCTACTGCCCAGGTAAGACGGTCACGGCCAACAGACCCTTGGATGAAGACTTGAACACGGTGTGACACAGACGGCAACGGTCTTATCACTGCGCGCATACGGTTCTCCCACACCACCGGTGGCCGCATCCGGACGTACACCCCGCCCCGACCGGAGCCGTCCCACCGGGCAGAGAACGACGGGCGCGGGACCCCGCCGCCCCGACCGACCCCCGAGGTGTGGACCGCCCATGAAGCGAACGACGGCAGCCGCTCTCCTCCTGTCCGCCTCGCTCGCCGCGTCGTGCAGCCCCGCGACCGGCGACCTGGAACGCGCCGAGGACGGCGACGGCAGCCCCTCTTCCGAACCCGAGCCCGAGCCGTCCAAGGAGCCCTACTCCATCGCATTCGGCGGCGACGTCCATTTCGAGGGGATGCTCCGCGGCCGCCTGGACTCCGATCCCGACACGGCGATGGGCCCGATCGCCGACACGCTCTCCGATGCGGACCTGGCGATGGTGAACCTGGAGACGGCCGTCACCGAGGGCGGGACCCCCGCGCCCGCCAAGCAGTTCCGGTTCCGGGCCCCGGCGACCGCCTTCGACGCCCTGGACGCCGCGGGCGTGGACGCGGCCACCGTCGCCAACAACCACGGCATGGACTACGGCGCCGACGGGCTGGAGGACACCCTCTCCAACGCCGAGGACGCCGACTTCCCCGTGGTGGGGGCGGGCCGCGACGAGGAGGAGGCCTACGCCCCGCACACCGTGGAGCTCGGCGGCGACACCGTCGCCCTGCTCGGCGCGACGGACGTGCTCGACGGGCACCTGATGGAGTCCTGGACCGCCGACGGCGACAAGCCGGGCCTGGCCTCCGCCAAGGCCGAGATGCGCGACCGGCTGCTGAGCGCCGTCTCCGACGCCGCTGAGGACGCGGACACCGTCGTGGTGTTCCTGCACTGGGGACTGGAGGGCGACCACTGCCCCCTCCCGCACGCCTCGGAACTGGCACGGGCCCTCATGGACGCGGGCGCCGACGCGATCGTGGGCGGGCATGCGCATGTGCTGTCCCCCGGCGGATACATGCCCGGCGGCTATGTCCACTACGGCCTGGGCAACTTCGTCTTCTACAACCACAGCGGACCGACGGCCCAGAGCGGGGTGCTCACCCTGAGGTTCCAGGACGGCAGGGTGATCGGCGACGAGTGGACACCCGCGCAACTGCAGGGCGGGGTGCCCGTTCCCTATGAGGGCGAGGCCGCCGACTCCGCCCTCTCCGAGTGGGAGGGCCTCAGGGGAGCGTGCCCTGTGGACCTGTCGGCCGTGCCTCCGGGGTGACGTGCTCCCGGAGCGATGGGCGACCGCGGGAGCGGTCAGGCCGTGTAGCGCGCGAGGACCTCGTCGATCTCCGCCTTGAGGCCGGTCTTTCGGGTGCCGTCCATAAAGGACGCGTCCACCCCGTTGCGTGCTAGGAGCGCGAGGGTCGGCAAGTCCAGTCCGAGCCGGTGGGCGGTCCGGTACTCCCCCGTGAGGTCGGTTCCGAACATCGGCGGGTCGTCGCTGTTGAGCGTGGCCAGCAGCCCTGCGTCGAGCATTCGGGGCAGGGGGTGGCCGGCGATGCTCTCGACAGCGCGCGTGCGCAGGTTCGAGGTGGGGGACACGTCGACCGGGACGCGCTCGTCGCGCAGGCGCGCCACCAGCTCCGGGTCCTCCATCGCCTGGATGCCGTGTCCGAGGCGCTCGGCCGCCAGGTCGTCGAGCGCCTCGCGGACGCGCTCGACGCCGCCGACCTCGCCGGCGTGGGGCAGGCTGCGCAGCCCGGCCTTGCGCGCGCCGGCGAACAGGTCGGCGAAGGGGGTCCGCGGGACCTCGATCCCGCCGACGCCGAACCCGATGACACTGTCCGGGCCGTGGGCGAGCACGGCGTCGAGGGTCTCCTCCCCGCTCTCCACCCCGTAGTCGCCGGGGAAGTCGGGGATCCACCGCAGCTCGATGCCGTGCTCGCGGGCGGCCCGCACGCGTGCGCGCTCGATGCCGGAGAAGACCGTGCGCGCGTCGACGCCCCGCATCAGGTGCGCGTAGAGGCTGACGTGGACCTCGGCATAGCGCACGTTCTGCGCGGCGAGCGTGTCGGCGACGTCGCCGGCCAGCAGCGCGAAGTCGTCCTCGCTGCGCAGGGTCGCCACGGAGGCCAGGTAGACGTCGATGAAGTGCGGGAAGTCGGTGAAGGCGTACCAGTCGCGGACCGCTTCCAGCGTGCCGGGGATGCCCTCGACCCCGTTGCGGCGGGCGAGGTCGAACAGGGTCGCGGGCCGCATGGAGCCTTCGAGGTGCACGTGGAGTTCGACCTTGGGCAGGTCGCGGATGAAGGCCTCGGCAGGACCGGGGAGGGGCGCGAAGGGGCGGTGGGCGTCGGGGGTGTGCGTCTCCATGCGGGAACGGTACGCCCGGGTCCGCGGGCTTCCAACGGCGACGGGGCGTTCTTGACGGGGGTTCGTCAGGAGGGTCGGCGGACGCGGCCCTCGGGCGCCGCGGACACGTACCCCTGGGCGGCGGCCGCGGCCGCGTGACCCGATGTTTCACGTCGAACACGGCGCGCGCACCGGGGCAGGGGCACACGTCCGCGCTACGGCCCGGCGTCGCGGCGTCGCGGCGTCGCCGAACCGCCGGGAAGGGCGCCCGGTTCGTCGGACTTGGTGGCATCCGTCCGGACTCGATAAGGTCGACCCGAATTAGGAAGGAACCTTGCCCGTTTCTCGGGGCAGGGCCTTCCCGAGTGGGGCCGCGCGGCGTCGGTGCCCGCGATCGCTCCCGGCCCCGCGGCCGCACCGGGGCGGCCGGGCCGCTTCCCCCGCGTGAGGGCCGAGCCGCCGCCGACCGACGCCGAACGGGCCGAAGGGCGCACCGTCGGAGGGGTGCGCGGCGGCACCGCCGCCCCGGCCTACACCGGCCCGCACCGTCCGCATCGCACGCGGGGACCGCACGGTCCGCGCGCTCGACCGAGCGTCTGAGGAAGACATGACCTTCAAGCAGTTCGCGTCCTGGGGCACGGGAACGCTGGCCGTCTCGACGGCCCTGCTCCTGGCCGGGAGCGGGGCGGCGACGGCGGCGCCCGCGACGGCGCAGCCCGCACCGGAGTGCCCCGCCGACGGCGGGATGCCCGGGATCGGCAACGAGCCGACGTTCACCGACAACAACGTCGCGCTCTTCGCCGGCGGGGACTACACCGCCACCGGCGGCTCGGCGGAGGCCGAGGGCCTCCTCGTGGTCAAGGGCGACGCCGAGTTCGACAAGGCGTCCGGCGGCGTCTACAACGTCGGACGCGTCGGCGTCGGCTCGGGCATCCACCCCACGCCCGGCCAGGCCATGCTCACGGTCGGCGGCGACATGGCCGTCGGCGAGGGGACGACCGTCGACGTCGGGCACGCCGTCTCCTCCGGTTCCGGCAGCGGCGGGGCCGTCCGGGTCGGCGGGGCGCTCGACGAGCGCGGCACCCTGGAGACGAACGGCGGCGACCTGCGGACCGGGATCGGCGCGCAGGAGGCGCTGGGGCCCTTCCACGGGTTCGCGGCGACGCTGTCCTCACAGTCCGGCGAGCTGGGCGCGCTGGAGCCGACCGGGACGGCCGAGCGCAGCGGCGCCCGGGTCACCTTCACCAGCACGGGCGGGGGAGGCCTCCAGGTCTTCGAGATCGCCGCCGCCGACCTCGACGGCGCCTCGGAGTTCGTCTTCGGCGCCTCCCTCCCCGAGGACGCGGCGGTCCTGGTCAACGTCGAGGGCGGCGACGCCGTCTCCATCGACCCGCTGTACACCTCCTACAAGGGCGAGCGCGTCGACGGGTACGGGTCCGCGCTGTTCGGCGAGGCCGCCTCGCGCATCCTGTACAACTTCACCGACGCGCCTTCGGTGAGCCTCGGCAGCGGCGGCTCCTTCATGGGCTCGGTCCTGGCCCCGGAGGCCTCGGCGGACATCACCGCCAGCACCAACGGCCGCCTGTACTTCGGCGGCGACGTCACCACGCACGGCTCCGGCAACGAGAGCCACAACTACCCGTGGACCGGTGCGCCGGAGTTCGACTGCGAGCCCGGGACCCCGACCCCGGAGGAGCCGGACGGCTCCGAGGAGCCGAACGAGCCCGAGCCGACGGAGCCCGGCGAGACCGAGGAGCCGGAGACCCCCGACGAGACCGGGGAGCCGAACGAGCCGGGCGAGCCGAGCACGCCCGCCGAGCCGGGGAACCCGGACGAGCAGAACAAGCCGGACGGTTCCGAGGGGTCGGACTCCGACGGCGGCCTGCCCGTCACCGGGTCCGACCTGGGCCTTCTGGTGGCCGGCGCGGTCGCGCTGATCGGCGCCGGCGGCGCGGCCCTGGTCGCCGCCCGTAAGCGGCGGAAGGCCTGACTCCCACACTCCGCAGAGGCCGGTGGGAATGCAGGAACGGGGCCGCCCCGGGACACGTCCCGGGGCGGCCCTCTGCGTCTCCAGGACCGGGTCTCCTCCTACTTGCCGACCCGGTAGGTGACGTGCACCGCGCGCGGCGTCTGCACGACCTCTTCGGCCTCAAGGGGGATCGGGCCGGTACCGAGGTGCTCGAAGAGCGGGGTCCCGCCTCCGAGAAGCACCGGGGCGATGTGGACGCGGAGCCGGTCGGCGAGCCCCGCACCGACCGCCTGGGCGCACACGCTCGCTCCGCCCATGACCACGACGTTCTTCCTGTCGGCGGCGACCCGTGCCTGCGCGACGGCGTCGGCGATGCCTGAGGTGACGAAGGTGAAGTCCCCTGAAAGGCGCCGGGTCTCGGGCGCCTTACGGGTGACGACGAAGTACGGCGGCTGGGAGGACTGGTCGCGCTCGCCCCCGTATCCCAGATCGCCGTGCCATCCGTTGGGCCCATCGACGAAATCGAACAGGCGCCGCCCCATGACGACCGCACCAGTGGCGGCGGCCTCGTCCAACAGAGCCGCGTCGGCCTCGGTGCGCTCGGACATCGCCCACTCGTGCAGGACCTCGCCGCCGCGCCCCAGACCATGCTCCATGTCGGGCCCGGGAGCGGTGACGTACCCCTCCAAGGACATGGAGATGTCCACGACGACTCTGCTCGTCCCAGCGCTCATCGGCCGTACCTCCTCAGGTCGGTTCCGCCCGCTCCGGGCGGTCTCCCCCTAAGGACCCGCAGGGGCGGCCCCCCTCATCGGCGCTGCACGGCACCGCCCGCCGAGGCTTTGCCCGGAAGAGCGATGACTTTTCCCCCGCGCCGCCGTCATCATTGGCGACACCTCAACGAGAAGGGCAAGCCCCATGCGCATCCTCGTCATCGAATTCATCAGCCTCGACGGAGTGGTCCAGGCCCCCGGCGGCCCCAAGGAGGACACCGACGGCGGCTTCGCCCACGGCGGGTGGACCTTCGACTTCTTCGACCCTGAGATCGTCGGCGGTGCCTTCGACAGGGCGCTGGAGAACGCCGACGCACTCCTCTACGGGCGCCGCACCTGGCAGACCATGGCGTCCGCCTGGCCAGGGCGCGCCGGCGACCCGTTCGCCGACACGATGAACGCGATCAAGAAGTTCGTCGTGACCGAGACCCTGAACGACTCCGACCTGACCTGGAACAACACCACCCGCATCCCCGGGTCGGAGGCACTGGCCCACATCCGCAAGCTCCGCGAGTCCGACGGCGGCGACCTGGTCGTCATGGGCAGCCCCACCCTCGCACGCGCCCTGATCAGCGAGGACCTGGTCGACGAGCTGCGGCTGCTGCAGATGCCGGTGGTGCTCGGCGGCGGCAAGAGCGTCTTCCCCGAGGACGGAGGCCTGCGGAAGTTCGAACTGGTGTCGACCACCCACAACGACAAGGGCACCGTGGCGAACACCTACCGCCGCTCCGCCGAGAAGTAGCGGACCGGAACGCGGGAAGGGGAGGGTGCGATGATCGGCCGGCCGCGCCGCCCCTTCCTGCCGGACGGAACGGACCCGGTGGGCCCCGCGGGCGATGCCTTAGCGATATTTCCACTATGAGGCGTTTGACCCCTATTTATATTGCAATGTTATACAACGGGCCCTTGTTGCGCCCGGGCAGGAGATGACGAAACTGTCCCGACCTGCGGACACCGCGTTGGGACAGGAGCACACATGACGGACAAGAACGGCCTCCTCTTCCTCGGCTACGACGCCTCGTGCATCGACTGCTCCAATATCGCCCGCTCCATCCGGCGCGAGGCGGGCGCACATATCGAGGTCGTATCACTGCGCTCCCCGCGAATGCGGGAATGGCGCAGCAGAGCGCTCGGCGACGGCGCGCCGTGGGCCCCCACCCTGGTCCGGGTCGGAACCGAAGGCGACGAGACCGTCGAGGCGTGGGTCGGCTGGCAGATCGCGCCCGTCCTGGCACGCCACCTCGACGCCGGGACGACCTGGCGCATCCTCGGCGCGCTGGGCGGGAACGCTCTGAGCAACACCAGGGCCAAGACGTCCCGACTCAGCCGCAGCGCCTTCCTGCGCGGTGCGGTGGGCTCCTTCGTCGGGCTGGGGATGCTCATGAAGACGGGAAGCGCCGCCGCGGCCGACACCGGTCCGCGCGCCTCGATGACCGACGCCGACTCCGGCGACGTCCGGCGGCTCGGCGGTGACCGCCTGGCCGAGGCCGTCCGGCGGGGACTGAAGACGAGGGACTTCGGCAACGTGGCCGAGACCCGCTCCGTGGTGGGACCGCGCGCGGCCGCCCCCGCCTCGATCGACGAGGTTCCGGTCCGCGAGGCCGACGAGGCCACCGGCCGGACGGCCCCGCCCGCCGGAGAGCTCGAGGCCTACGGGGTCGAGATCGACCGCGGCGACGGCATCACCGAGACCGGCGTCCTGCTCTACCAGCACGAGCAGAACGTGCTCGTGCACGTCCGCATGCTCAACGAACCCGTGGACGGCGTGCAGACCCAGGTGCACCGCCTCCACGTCGAGCACGGCTCCACCGACGACCATCCGAGGCTCTCCACGGTGGCGCACAGCGTCAACGGCGACGTCCCCTCCCCCGTGGAGGACAACGACCTCAACGTGCTCAACGACGACCCCTGTGGAGGCTGCAACCTCTCATGCGGACCGGCCAACACGTGCGGCGAGAAGCACCTCACCAGCCAGTGCAACTGGGAGGCGACCTGGCAGTGCGTCCTCGGTCTGGGCGGGTGCGCGCTGTGCGCCGGGTGCAGCGGGTGGTTCATGTGCATCGGGTGCGCGATCACCGCGTGCCCCACGGCGGTCGACGCCTGCTGCACCTCGTCCGACCAGGTCTGCGCGACCTGCGTGTACCCGACCTGACCCCGCCCCGCGCCTCCCGCCGCAGATGCGGGCACCGCAGCGAACCCACCGCAACCGTCCCTGAGGAGGCGGCATGGAACTCTCTACTCTCGCGGCCCGCGTATGGCGGAAGCGCGAGTACGCGGTCGCACTGAGCGGCGTCATCCTCATCGCCATCGGGCTGAGCGGACTGGGCGGCCCGGAGCCCGGGTGGGCCTGGTACCCGCTCGTCGGGGGCGGCGTCCTCCTCGTCGGGGTGCTGGCCAAGCTCGCCTGGAACGCCCGCCGAACGGCGCACCAGGGGCGGAACGGCCCCTCGTGACGGCCGCGAACCCTGCCGGTGCCGCCTCGGAGGACCAGACACGCGTCCTGGCCGCCGGCGCCGGCGCGCAGACCGGGCGCCGGTGCACGCTCCTCGGCACCCGTGCCCTGGTCGTGGGCGACACGGGGACGGCCGAGGCCACCGACCACCTGCGGCGCACGGTGGAAGGCGTCCGCGAGGCCGGCGTACAGGTGGACACCGCGGTCCTCCCGCCGGAGGAACCGGCCACGGTCGCCGGGGCCCGGACCGTCCACGACCGGATGCGCCGGTGCGGCGCCGAGGTGCTCGTGGCCGTGGGCGGGGGCTCCGTCATCGACTCGGCGAAGCTCGCGCGCACCGCCTTCCACGAGCCCTGGGTGCTCGACCGCGCGCTGTGGCACCGGCCGAGCGGCCTGTTCGCGCTCCGCGAGCCGCGGCCGTGCCGCACCCGGCCGCCGCTGGTCGCCGTGCCCACCCGGCCGGGGTCGGCCGCGGAGGTCACCGACCGTGTCGCCGTGGCCCCCGAGGCCGGAACGTCCCGCCGGCTGCTGACCGGGGAGACGCTCCGCCCCAACGAGGCACTGATCGACCCGCTGTTCAGCGCCACCCTGTCCCGGTCCGACTGGTTCTCGTCGCTCGCCGAGATCCTGTTCCGCGTCCTGGGCCCGTTCCTGATCACGCAGGACAGCACGGACGAGATCGACCGTGCGGCCGCCGCCTGGGTCGACGAACTGCTCGGCATCGGCGTCCACCTCGCCGGGGGTGACGCGCCGACCGCACGGCAGCGCCTACGCGTGGCCGAGATCAGCGTGGCGACGGCCACCGGCGACCACGTCCGCCGCTGGGCTCCGAGGATGGCGGCGTGGTGGTGCGTGCAGAACACCGTCGCGGCCCGCACGGGGTTCGCCAAGGGGCGGCTCAGCGCTCTCGCACTGCCGACGCTCTTGGAGCTCGCGGCCTCCGGAGAGCCCGCTTTCGGCCTTCCTGAACGGCTGGAGGCACTGCGCAGCCGCACGGCGGCCGTTGAGGAACGGCTCGAGCACGTGTGCAGAGCGGCTCAGGAGGCCGGCGGGCTTCGGGGGCGGTCGTACCCGGACGAGGAGCTGGTCTCGTGGGGCCGGGAGGTTCACCGGCTCTGGCGCCACCACCCGCACGTCGCGGCCCTCGGGCCCGGCGGCGTCGTGGAGCTGCTGCGGCGGGTCGGCTTCTGACCGGTCCGCCCCCGCCCGGCGGCGGGGGCGTCCTCCGGACGGTGCCGCTCAGACGGCCTTGCGCAAGGGGGCGCCTGCGCGGTGGAGGTGGGCCATCGCCTCCACATGGGAGCGGAGGAAGCCGGTCTCGTGGTAGGAGATGCCGTTCTCCTCGCAGTACTCCCGCACGATGGGCTGGGCACGGCGCAGGTTGGGGCTGGGCATGCTCGGGAAGAGGTGGTGCTCGATCTGGTAGTTCAGACCGCCCAGCGCGATGTCGGTGAACCAGCCGCCCCGGACGTTGCGCGAGGTCAGCACCTGCTTGCGGAGGAAGTCGAGCTTCTGGCCCTTCTTGAGGGTGGGCATGCCCTTGTGGTTGGGCGCGAAGATGCAGCCGAGGTAGACCCCGAACAGGCCCTGCTGGACCAGGATGAACACGACCGCCTTGACCGGGTCGAGCACCGTGAACACGGCCGCCAGGTAGAGCACGAAGTGCGCGCCGAGCAGCACCGCCTCGGTCCCCCGGCGCTTGGTCGTCGGGCGGAACAGCGCGCGCACACTGCCCACGTGCAGGTTGAAGCCCTCCAGCAGGAGGAGCGGGTAGAAGAGGAAGGCCTGTGAGCGGCCGATGAGGCGGGGAATCCGGGAGGCGGCGCGCGCCTGGTCCTGCGACCAGACGAAGACCTCGGGCTGGACGTCGGGGTCCAGGTCCTCGTGGTTGGGGTTGGCGTGGTGGCGGGTGTGCTTGTCCTGCCACCAGCCGTACCCCAGGCCGATGCCGAGGTTGCCGACGATGCGGCCGACGGCCTCGCTCGGACGCCTCTTGGCGAAGATCTGCCGGTGCGCGAGCTCATGCGCGACCAGTCCGACCTGTCCGAACACCGCCGCGAGGACGACCGCGGTCCCCAGTTGCCACCAGGTGTCGCCGAGCAGCGCGAACGCGGCCCATGCCGCGGCATAGGCGGCACCGATCAGGCTCAGCCGGACGGCGAAGTACCGCGGCGTGCGCTCCATCAGTCCGGCCTGCTCGATCCGTCGAGAGAGCCGGGCGAAGTCGCTGCCCCTCCGTTGCCCTCCTTCCCTCGGCTCCGATTCCGTCCTGGTCACGGACATGGCCTGTTCCCCCGTCTTCGGATGTTCTCCTCATGACATGACAAACCTAGGCGGAAGAGGGGGTCAGGCGATATGGCGCGCACACGCCGATTCGCAGGGGTGCAGGGTCCACCACGACGTCAGGACGTTCGTACCTGAGTAGGGGTACGTCGGCCCCCCACTCGGCTACCGGCGCCGCCCTCGCCCCACGGCTGCGGCGGGAGCGTCGGCCCGTGGGGGCGCCGGCGGGTGCGTCACTTGCGCCAGAAGAGGTGGTGGACCACCCCGCTCGGGCTGGGGACGACCTCCAGGTGGAAGCGGTCGCGCAGCTCGTCGGGGGACTCCCACAGGCGCAGGCCGGACCCGAGCTTCACCGGCGCGACCGCGATGTGCATGGTGTCGACGAGGTCGGCGTCCAGGAACTCCCGGACGGTGGTGACGCCGCCGCCCAGCCGGACGTCCTTGCCCTGCGCCGCCTCCTTCGCCTGCTCCAGGACGGTCGCCGGGTCTCCGCCGACGAAGTGGAACGTGGTGTCGGAGAGGGTGAAGGAGGGGCGCGGGTGGTGGGTCATGACGAACACCGGGGTACGGAACGGGGGCTCGTCCCCCCACCAGCCCTGCCACTCGTGGTCCTCCCAGGGGCCGCGCTGGGGGCCGAACTTGTTGCGCCCCATGATCTCGGCGCCGATGTTCCGGGAGAAGTCCCGGGTGAAGTAGTCGTCGAGGCCCCGGGTGCCGCCGGGGTCGGTCCGGTTGGGCCAACTCGCCGTGGCCCCGGCCCAGGCGAAGAGCGCCTGCGGGTCGATGTCGCTTCCGAAGGGCTTGTCCAGGCTCTGGTCCTCACCGGCGGCGACGCCGTCACTGGTGACGGTGAAGTTCTGGACCTTCAGGAGCTGCGGCATGGGTTCCTCCCCGTGGTTCCGGTGACAGTGGTGGGACTGGTCTTGGGACTGCCCCGGAGAAGGAAACTCATCGCCGCTCCGAGCCTCCGGACCCGCACAAGAACGGTTGTCGGCCCGCGGCGATTCAACGAACCGCCGCCTGCCACCCGTCTTCCACGGCCACGGCCTCGACGGAGAGGGCCTCCGTCTCCGGCATTCCTGCTCGCTTCCACTCGTCCAGGAGGCCGCGCAGACGTTTCAACGCAGGTGAATCGGGGGCGTCGGCCATGACCCGGGCATCCGGGAGCACCCCCAGCACAGCGATGTGGCCGCCGTCGACGACCCCGTATCCGACCCGGTTCCCCACTCCGGCGGAGACGAGGCCCTCCGGATTGCGGGCGATGAGCCACGTGCGCACATGGTCGGTGGTCGGCCAGTCCAGGCCCTCCTCAGCCTCATACAGGGAGGAGTGGACGAGGGTGTCGAGCAGCTCGGCGGCCTGTTCGGGTCGGTCGTGCAGCCATGGCGCCGAAAGGTAGGCGTCGGCCCCGGTGTCACGCGCTGCGGCATCGTCGGCTTCGAAGCGCTCGTTGTACGGCTCGGCCATGCGAACGTACGCGCCCCGGTGCAGGCGCAGGTCGGTGGGGCGCCCCTTCGCCGCGGTGAAGGAGACCATCGCCGTCGAGTAGGTCATGGCCGCCATCGCGAGGGGGTGAAGGACGCGGCCGCCTTCCACCGTCTGCCGGACCCACGTCCGGGGGATGCGGTCGGGGGTGGTCCACGCGACGATGCGGTCGAACGGCGCGTGCTCGGGTGCACCGACGATCCCGTCGCCGCTGATGGAGACGATGCCGGTGTAACCGGCCTCCCGGTGCAGCACGTCGGCACGCTCGACGAGCCGGCCGCGGATGTCCATGCTGACCACGGCCCCGTGGGGCCCGACGAGCTCGGCCAGGAGCGCAGCGGACATCCCCGACCCGGTCCCGATCTCCAGGACGCGCATCCCCGGCCGCACATCGAGCACGCGGAGATGCCGAGCGATGACGCCGACAGGGGTCGTGTGGTCGACCGCGCGCCCGTCCCGACCGCGGTAATGGGCCTCGTCCACGGCTTCCACGGCAGCGTCGACGGCATCGCAGGGGTGAGCCATCCCGGTTCCTCCATCGGAGTCAGATACGAATCGCGGCGTGCAAGGGGCGACGACCGATGCCGAGCATGCTCACGATCGGCCGAGGAGCGGCCGTCCTCGCAGACGGCCGCACCGGCGACGGAGTGCAGGGGAGGAAGGAGGTGGGGGGAGTCAGAAGGTGTCCCGCTTGGCGGCGTCGATGAACGCCCGCCACTCGGGGGAGTCGAAGAGCAGGGCGCCGAGGCCGCGGTGCTTCGTGTCGCGCACGGCGCTGGCACCAGGAGAGTCGGTGACCTCGACGCAGTGGTTGCTGTTGGCATTGGTGTAACTGGACGTGCGCCACACAGCGGTGGTCAGGTCCATCGGTGGTCCTCGCTTCGCTGATTCCACTCAGGCCAAGTCGGACAGGAGTCCGGCGGAGTCCTCGACCGACAAGGCGGTGGCTTGGATGCGGTCGAAGACCAGCTTATGGCGGGCGATCTCGTCCTCCGCTTCGATGTAGAAGCCGTCTCCCGGAGACTCGATGTAGACGACCGTGTCGGTTCCTCCCTCGAAGCCGAGAATGACGAACGGCACCGTTCCCCCGGCATGTGCGCCGGCATCGAAGGGAAGCACCTGGATATTGATGTTGCGCCGCTTGGTCAGCTCGTAGAGGTGAGCGATCTGCCGCTTCATCACCTCGGGCCCACCGACGAGGCGTCGGAGAGCCGCCTCATCGATGATGCTCCAGATCGCCGGGGGCGCATCCCTGTCCAGGACCGCACTCTGGCGTTCCACCCGGAAGTCGATCCGCTGCGCTGCTTCTTCTTCCGTGACGTCCGCTGACCGGGCCATGAGTGCCGCGATGTACTCCCGTGTCTGGAACCAGCCCGGAATCAAGCCGATTGTGAAGTCCTGGATGTGGGTCGCCTCGGCCTCAAGACTGACGAACGGCCCTGGGAAGACTTCCTTATAGCGGAACCACCATGGCTTGTGCTTACGCGACTGGAGCGCGATGTCGACCAGTTCGCGTGTTGCGTCTTCGCTCGCCCCGTACAGCTTGCACAAGGCCATGACGTCAGCCGAGTTGATCCGCTGGAAGCGTCCCGCTTCGATGCGAAGGATCTTCTGCCGGTCCCACCCCATCTCGTGCGAGACGGCGTGCTGCGACAGACCGGCCGCCGTGCGCAGCTTCTTGAGCTGGATGATCAGGTGCCGACGCCTTACCGGCATCGAGTTCGACATCGCGCCTCTCCGAGCTGGTACGCCAGGTGCAGCGATCATAACGACCTTCCGGCCACCCAAACTTCTCATTCGAGCATATTGCGACTGAGTTTAAATCCGGCTGTTGTATTTTCCGGCTTACATGAGCATGCTGAAGCTCACTGGTCGTACCGACGTCGCCACCGGCGGCGCACGAAACCCGTGGGGGCTTCCATGTCCGCCTCATCCCGCGCTCCGCACCCGCCCGCCTTCCGCCCCGTCCGGTGGGAGCCGCGCATCTACCCCGGAACGCTCTGCCAGGCCGCGCGCGTGCGCGCCCACGTGCGCACCGACCTCAAGGGCTTCCCCGAGGAGGCCGTGGCCACCGTCGAGCTGTGCTGCTCCGAACTCTTCGCCAACGCCGTGGCCTACACCGCCTCCGGAGCCGAGGGCGGCGAGGTCGTCCGCCGCCTGAGCCTGCACCGCCCCGACACCCTCCGGCTGCAGGTCACCGACTCCGGATGGACCACCGCCCGGCCCGCCGTGCCCACCGACCGGACCGCCGACGACTGGGCCGAGGCCGAGGGCCGGCGCGGACTGCTCCTCATCGACTCCATCGCCCGCCGATGGGGCTACTTCCCCGTCCTGCCCCACCCCAGTTTCAACCTGGGCCTGTGCGTGTGGGCCGACCTGCCCGTCGACCCCGGCGGGGTTCCCCGCGGTTTGGAGGCCTTCATCTTCACTGGCTGAACCACCCATAGACCGCTGCGGCCGCCCCGGGAGGGAGAACACGGCGAGTCGACGAGTACGGCGCCGCGAGACGAGGGGGCGGCACCGCACTCCCCGGCCCGCCCACCACGAAAAGAAGGAGGGGCGGCCGCAGCACCCCTCACCCACAACGACCGGACCGAACGCAAGGAACCACCGGTGCCATGAACACCCCCCAGGCCCCCGCGACCGCCGCGACAGGGCCCACGACCCAGCCCAACCCGCACATCCGATCCGTCCTGGCCGCTCCCAAAGGCCGACGCTTCAACCGTGCCCGCCCCTACGCCCAGATGCGACCGCCCTCTGAACACAGGCCGTCCGCGCTCCTGCGCCTGCCCGCCCACGATCACGACGACGACCAGCGGCCCCTTCCGCCCTGGCTCGCCCGCCTCCAGAACGAACTCGGTCCCCAGGACCACGCAGAGCCTCATGCCGATCGCGTCTCCGTGAGGAGGGCTACTCCACCAGGGCTGCGAGACGCCCGACCTTCTCAAGCCCCTTCCGGTGCGCCCGCGAAGAAGAGGAAGCCCTCTTGGAGACAGCGCCTTCGGCGCTCCCGTCCTCATCTCCCGCAGTACACCTCCATCGAGAGCGCCCGCCAGGCCTGCACGGTCCTGGGGATGCTCGTCACCGCCTATCTCCTAGGCCTCCTGGGGTGATGGCGCCGGGGAACTCGGCAGGCGCATGTCAGCACCGCTCGGTAAGGTGCGGTCGACATATCGGTTCGGGGGCACCTGGGCCGGGGCGCTCTCAGATGGAGGCGTGGTTGCCGAAGAAGCTGGTCCGGGACCGCATCCCCGAGATCATCGCCGGTGACGGACTCACCCCCGTGATCACGGTCGCCGATCAGGGCGAGTACGAGCACGAGCTGCGAGCGAAGCTCGGCGAGGAGGTCTCCGAGTACTTGGAGGCCGACGAGTCGGCGGACGCCGTCGAAGAACTCGCCGATGTTCTGGAGGTGGTCCATGCCCTTGCACGGTTGCACGGCGTCGACGCCTCGGAGCTGGAACGGGTACGGCGGCAGAAGGCCGCTGACTGCGGAACGTTCGGGCAACGCCTGATCTGGCATGGGAATCGCTGACTCCCGAACCATCTGGCGGGAGCCATCGCCGCCGAGTGCGCTGCGGCATCCGTGGGGCCGCTCCAAAAGAAGCGCGGCCCTCCGTGCATCGATAGTGGTGGAATCGCCACTATCGGTGTCCTGGAGTGGTGAATTCACCACGATCGATCGCCGAGCCCCGGGCAATGGCCCCAGTGGCGAGCGCCGGGGGCGGGGAGGCCTCCCCGCCCCCGGCGCATGCGGCCGGCTACTCCGGGGCTCCGTCGAGCAGGCGGGGGATGTTCAGGGGGTTCTCGTCCTTCAGGGGCTCAGGGAGCAGGGCGTTCGGGACGCCCTGGTAGGCGACCGGGCGCAGGAAGCGGCGGATCGCCGTCGTCCCCACCGACGTGTGCAGGGACGTCGACGCCGGGTACGGCCCGCCGTGGTGCATCGCGTAGGTCACCGACACCCCCGTCGGCCACCCGTTCCACAGCACCCTCCCGGCGTGCTCGGCCAGCGACGCCAGCAGCCTCGGCGCGATCGCGTCCGTCTCCTCCCCCTGCACGGTGGAGGTGAGCTGCCCCTGGAGCCGCTCGGCGACCTCCAGCAGCCGCTCCTCGTCCTCGTAGGTCACCACCAGGGACGCCGGGCCGAAGCACTCCTCCAGCAGCCCCTCCGGGTCGGCCAGCAGGGCGTCGACGGTGGTCCGCAGCAGCGACGGCGTCCACCCCTCCGGCCCGTCCTCGCCCTCGACCAGGACCTCGACGTCGTCCCGGTCCCGCAGCCGCTCCAGGCCGGAGGCGAAGCCGGACGCCACCCGGTCGTTCAGCAGCTCCGCCGCCGCGCGCCCCCGGACGTCCGCCACCAGCGGGTCCAGCGGAGCGCCCGCCGGGACCAGCAGCACGCCCGGCTTGGTGCAGAACTGCCCCGCCCCCAGCGTGAACGACCCCCCGTAGCCCTCCAGGATCTCCCCGCCGCGCTCCCGCATCGCCGCCCGGGTGACGAACACCGGGTTCACGCTGCCCAGCTCGCCGTAGAACGGGATCGGGTCGGGCCGCGACGCCGCCAGGTCGAACAGCGCCCGCCCGCCCGGGATCGACCCGGTGAAGCCCACCGCCCGCGTCCGCGGGTGCAGCACCGCCCTGCGCCCCGTCTCCTGCCCGTACACCACCGCGAAGGCGCCCTCCGGCGCCCCCGACTTGGCGAGGGCCCCGCCCACGACCTCCCCGGTGCGGCGGGCCAGTCGCGGGTGCCCCGGGTGCGCCTTGACGACGACGGGGCACCCGGCCGCCAGCGCCGACGCGGTGTCGCCGCCCGCCGTGCTGAAGGCGAAGGGGAAGTTGCTCGCGCCGAACACCACCACCGGCCCCACCGGGACCAGCATCCGCCGCACGTCCGGCCGCGGCCCCATGCCCCACTGCCCGTCGGGCCGGTCGACCGCGGCCTCCAGGTAGCGCCCCTCCTCCACGTGGTCGGCGAACAGGCGCAGCTGGAAGGTGGTGCGCCCCAGCTCGTTCCGGCAGCGCGCCTCGGGCAGCCGGCTCTCCTCCATCGCGATGGGCACCAGCTCCTCGGCCGCCTCGTCGAGCGCGTCGGCGGCCGACCGCAGCACCGCGGCGCGGTCGGCCGGGCGCATCGCGGCGAAGTCCGGGGCCGCCGCGGCCGCCGCCTCCATCACCCGGTCGAGCGCGGCCTCGGTGGTGTCCTCGGGGATCCCCGTCATGACTGGTTCCTTCGGGTCGGGTTGCTCTGCTCGTACTGCTCGTGTCCCGCGTTGATCTCGGGGAAGTCGGGGTAATACCGGCCGGTACAAGCCCGGCTTCCCCGAGATCAACGCGGGGAGTCCCTGTTCTGGCCTGCGATCCACGCCCGGTACCAGGCGTAGGAGTCCTTGGGGGTGCGCTCCCCGGTGTCGAAGTCGACGTGCACCAAGCCGAAGCGCTGGGTGTAGCCCTCCGCCCACTCGAAGTTGTCCATGAGCGACCAGGCGAAGTAGCCCCGCGCGTCGATCCCGGAGGCGACGGCGTCCGCCAGCGCGCGCAGGTGCCCGTCCATGTAGGAGCAGCGCTCCGCGTCGGCGACGCGCCCCTCGTCGTCGGGGGCGTCGTCGCGGGAGCACCCGTTCTCGGTGATGAAGACCGGAGGGAGCCGGTCACCGTAGCTCCGGCGCAGTCCGGTCAGGAGGTCGTACAGCCCGCGGGGCACCACCGGCCAGCCGAACGCGGTGGTCGGCGTCCCCGGGTGGCGGTCGGTGTAGGGCGGCAGGGCGAACGGCAGTCCGCCGTCGTCCGGGCCGGGCGCCGCGACCACGGTCGGGTTGTAGTAGTTGACGCCCAGGGCGTCCACCGACCCTTCGATCTCGTCGAGGTCCCCGGGCAGGACCGCCTCCTCCAGAGGGCCCGCGCCTGCCGCCGCATAGGCCCCGAGGTCCGGATAGGCCCCCAACAGGATCGGGTCGAGGAACATGCGGTTGTGCAGGGCGTCGTAGGCGTCGGCCGCCGCCCTGTCCCCGTCGTCCTCGTCCCTCAGCGGCTCCACGGGCGTGAGGTTGTCGGTAAGCAGCACCCTGCGGCCCGCCTCCCGCAGCACCGCCGAAGCGCGCGCGTGCGCCAGCAGCTGGTGGTGCCCAGCGGGGAGCGCGCCGGTCATGAGCGCCTTTCCCGGAGCGTGCACACCGAACGCGTACCCCAGTGCCATGTGGATGAACGGTTCGTTGAGGGTGATCCACCGGAGGACGCGGTCGCCGAAGCGGTCCACCGCCACTTGGGCGTAGTCGGCGAACAGGTCCGCGGTCCGACGGGCGAGCCACCCTCCGCGCTCTTCGAGGGGCAGGGGGAGGTCCCAGTGGTACAGCGTGGGGACCGGCTCGATGCCCGCTTCGAGCAGGCCGTCGATGAGCCGGTCGTAGAAGTCCAACCCGGCCGTGCTCACTCGGCCGCGCCCCTCGGGAACGATCCGGGGCCAGGCCATGGAGAAACGGTAAGCGCTTACCCCGAGCCGCCGCAACAACTCCGTGTCCTCGGCCGAGCGGTGGTAGTGGTCGCAGGCGACGGCGCCGGTAGAGCCGTCGGCGATCCGGCCGGGCTCCTCGGCGAAGGCGTCCCAGACCGACCGGCCGCGCTCGTCGGCGCCCCCTTCGACCTGGTGGGAGGAGGTCGCCGCGCCCCACAGGAATCCGGGCGGGAACTCGGGGACCCCCTCGGGGACGCCTGCACTCACCGGACCACCCCTTCTACCAGCCCCGGGAGGGGGTGACACCCGCCCGGCGGGGCCGGATTCGGCCAATTCACCGTCCCCGCATTCGCAGGGCACGAACCCGGAATATTACGGGAACCATTTGATTCCGGAAAGGCATCATAGGGAGGTGATGACTACTTCCCGCAGTTCCATCGCCGTCGAGCCCGCGCTCGCCAGCGCCCCGCTGCGCCGACGGCCCGCACAGCAGCGGAGCATGGCCCGCGTCCAGCGCATGCTGGATGCCTGCGCCGAACTCCTGGACGAGGGCGGGTACGGCGGACTCTCCACCACGCGCATCGCCGAACGGGCCGGCGTCGCGATCGGCTCGGTCTACCAGTTCTTCCCGGACAAGAGGGCGATCACCCAGGCCCTGGTGCTGCGCTACCTGGACATGTTCAGCTCCCGCGTGGCCGACCGCCTCAAGAACGGGGGGTTCGATCACTGGAGCGAGGCCGTCGATGTCATCATCGACGAGTACCTGGACATGCACCGCACCGTCCCGGGCTTCCGCAGCCTGCACTTCGGCGACATCGTCGACGTCCGCCTGCTCGACACCTCCTCCGACAACAACGGCGTGATCGCCGCGCGCCTGCGCGAGCTGCTCACCACCGTGGCCGGGGCCGAGGAGGGCGAGCACCTGGACCGCGCCGTCACCGTCGCCGTGGAGGCCGCCGACGCGGTGCTCAAGCTGGCCTTCCGCGCCGACCCCGACGGCGACCCGGCGCTCATCGCCGAAGCGAAGCTCATGCTCCGCTGCTACCTGGGCCGGCACTTCGCCTGACACCGAGGAGCCCTCGTTGACGCACACCGAAACCGACGTCGGACCGGCGGCGGGCCCGGCACCGGGTCCGGTGACCGGGACCGCGGCCGGCGTCCCCTTCCTCGCGGTCCCGCCCGCGATCGGCGGCCCCCGCGCGCCGATGGTGCTGGCGCTGCACGCGTTCGAGCCGCCGCGCGGCGAGACGGCCCTGGCCGGGACGCTGCCGATGGCCTCGCTGCCGGCCTGGCGGATGTATCTGGGGCTGCCGCTGTTCGGCGCCCGCCTGCCCGAGGGCGGCGTGGCCGCCGTCAACGACCTGGGACGCGCCGACTACCTGCTGCGGCTGTACGCCCCGGTGGTGGAGCAGGCCTGCGCCGAACTGCACGCGGCCGCCGCCGAGCTGGCCGGGCGGTTCCCGGTGGTCGACGGCCCGGTGGGGCTGATGGGGGTGGGCGCCGGCGGCACGGCGGCGCTGCTGGCGCTGGCCGAGACCGACCTGCCGGTGGCCGCGGCGGGGGTGGTGAACCCGGTGACCGCGCCGCAGCGGGTGATCGCGGCGCGTGAGCGCCGGACCGGCGTCCCCTACGCCTGGAGCGAGCCGGCGCGCGACGCGGCGCTGCGGCTGGACGTGGCCGGGCGCGCCGCCGACATGGCGGCCCGCAGCCCCGTCCCGCCGGTGCTGGTGGTCAGCGGCGGCCAGGACGAGGTGGTGCCGCCGGACCACGGGCGCGGGCTCTGCTCGGCCCTCGCCCCGTACACCGGCCCCGACCGGGTGCGCCATGCGGTCGTGCCGGACCTGGCGCACACCCTGGGCCCTGAGCCCGGCCTCCAGCCCGGACCTCCCACCCCGGGCGGGGTGCTGGCCGACCGGGCCCTGACCGAGTGGTTCCACCGCCACCTGTCCGAGGGGTAGGCGCCGTCCGGGCGGCCGCGCACGGGGGAACCGTCACGGCCGGGGAGCGGCCGCGTCCTGCCAGACGAAGCCGTCCGGGTCGGTGAAGGCCCCGGCCCCGCTGTGGACCGTGATCCGGTGCGACCCGCCGCCGTCGGCGTCCACGCCGAGGTCCTTGGCGAGGGCCCGGCGCCGGTACAGCGCCAGGGTGAACACGCCGCCCTCCGCGTCGAACTCGGCGTAGGTCCGCCCGAAGCTCCTGGCCACCGGGAAGCCCTGCCCGGCGTAGAACCGCTTGCTCGCGGCCACGTCGGCGACGCCCAGCAGCAGCACGATGTCGTCGACCCGCCGGCTGACAGGGCCGGTGTTCTTCTTCGATGAGCTCGCGACCTTCCAGACCGCACCGTCCGGGGCCCGGACCACGCCTCCGTAGCCCCAGAAGGACTTGGCGGCGGGCTTGAGGACCTCGGCCCCCGCATCGACGGCGGCGCCGAGGAGGCTGTCGACGTCCGCGGGCTGGGACGCCCCGATGGACAGGGTGTACCCGCGAAAGCCCGAGGACGGCTCCTCAGAGAGCTGGACACGGACCTGGCCGCCCTCAAGGCCGAAGGCGTCCTTGTAGAAGCGCTCCGCGGCCGCGGGATCGGCCGCTCCCAGGGTGATGTACTCGATGTTCGCCATGGTCACAATGCTAGGTTCGGGCCCGTGACCGGCGCTTCTCGATTCCTGACCGCTTCGCCCTGCCCTCCCTGAGGCGGGGTCCGCAGCCGACCGCGGGGCCGTCTCCCCCGGTGTTCCGCACCCCTCAGTGGCCGATGCGTTCGGCCAACTTCCTGGCCGCGATCAGGACCGGGTCCCACACCGGGGAGAAGGGCGGGGCGTAGCCCAGGTCCATCCCGGCGACGTCCTCCACGTCCATCCCGTTCCAGAGCGCCGTGGCCAGCACGTCCACGCGCTTGCCGGAGTTCTCCCGTCCCACGATCTGTCCGCCCAGCAGGCGGCCGCTGCGGCGCTCGGCGAGGAGCTTGACCGTCATCCAGGTGGCCCCCGGGTAGTAGCCCGCGCGGGTCGTGGACTCCATGGTCACCTCCTCGAACGCGAACCCCGCCGCCTCGGCCTCGGCCTCGTTCAGGCCCGTGCGGGCCACCTCCAGGTCGCACACCTTCGTGATGGCGGTCCCCAGAACGCCCTCGAAGCGCGCATAGCCGCCGCCGATGTTGATGCCCGCCACACGCCCCTGCTTGTTGGCGTGCGTCCCGAGGGCGATCGCCACCGGCCTCCTGCTGATCCGGTGGAAGCTCTCCACGCAGTCCCCCGCGGCCCACACCCCTTCGTGCGAGGTGCGCATCCTGGCGTCCACGACGATGCCGCCCGTAGGGCCGATCTCCAGTCCGGCCTCCCGGGCGAGGTCGCTGCCGGGACGCACGCCCAGCCCCAGGACGACGATGTCGGCGGGGTAGGTCTTCTCCGGCGTCACGACCGCCGCGACCCGGCCTCCCTCGGCCTCGATGGCGCTCGCCCGCTCCCCGGTGCGCACGTCGATGCCCATCTCCGCCATCGCACCGTGCACCAGTGCGCCCATGTCGGGGTCGAGGGTGGACATCGGCTCGGCGCCCGACGTGATGACCGTCACCTCGAGCCCCCGCATGGCGAACGCCTCGGCCATCTCCAGGCCGATGTACCCGCCTCCTACGACCACCGCGCGCTTGGGCCGCCGCTCCTCCAGGTAGGCCGTGACCGCGATGCCGTCGTCCAGGGTCTGCACCCCGAACACGCCCTCGGTCTCGTCCCCGGGCAGGCCAGGGCGTACGGGGACGGCCCCGGTGGCCACCATCAGGTGGTCGAACGGCTCGGTGTACACGCGGCCGTCCGGGCCGACCGCCTCGGCCGTGCGCCGGTCCAGGTCCAGCGCGCGCACCTCGGTTCCGGTCCGCACGTCGATCGCCTGGTCCCGCCGGAAAGTCGCGGGGTCCCGGGCCACCAGGTCCTCGGGACCGGCTACGGTTTTCCCGACCAGGTAGGGGATGCCGCATGCGGAATAGGACGTGTGGGCGCCGCGCTCGAAGGCGATGACCTCCAGGCCGTCGGGACCGATCCGGCGGCGTGCCTGCGAGGCCGCGCTCATGCCCGCCGCGTCGCCTCCGACGACGAGGAGTCGTGTCCGTGCGTTCACCCGTCGCTCCATGCCGGCTCCCCCCGTGGTCTCCGCTACGTCAGCCCGCGCCCGTTCCATGGGACCATCCCGAGCGGCGCCGGGCGTCCGAGGCTATCCCCCGAGTCCATCCGACATCATCGAGGAGGGCGACTTACGTGACGGAACCGGCACCGGTGTTCGCCGGCGGGGTCGACCACGAACGGCTCACGTCCCAGCTCCGGTTCTTCCTGGAGACGGACAAGCTCAAGCGCATTCTGCGGCGGAACATGCTGGTCGACGGCTCCCGGAGGGAGAACGACGCCGAGCACTCCTGGCACCTGGCGCTCGCCGCCCGCGTGTTCGCCGAGTACGCGCCCGAGGGGGCCGACATCGACCGCGTCGTGGAGATGCTGGTGCTGCACGACATCGTGGAGATCGACGCCGGCGACACCTTCATCTTCGCCCCCGAGGAGCAGAGCACCCAGGCCGAGCGCGAGCGGGCCGCGGCCGACCGCATCTTCGCGCTGCTGCCCGAGGACCAGGCGCGGCACACCCGCGCCCTGTGGGACGAGTTCGAGGCCCGGCGCACCCCCGACGCCCGGTTCGCCAAGGCGATCGACCGCCTGGCGCCGATGCTGGCGAACTGGCACACCGAGGGCGGGACGTGGGTGCGCTACGGCGTGACGCGCGCTCAGGTGGCCGAGAAGGTCAAGATCATCGCCGAGGGGTCGGAGGCGCTGGGCTCCTACGCCTCGGCGCTGATCGACGACGCCGACCGGCGGGGGTACTTCTCCCGCGGGTGAGGCCCGGCCGGGGGAGGCGGGACCGCCGCCTCCCCCGGTCCGCCCCTACCAGTCGACCAGCAGCTGCACGGCGGCGCTGAGCCCCACGGCCACGATCAGTCCGCGCAGCGCCACCGGCTTGAGGCGCCGCCCCAGGCTGGCCCCGGCGTACCCTCCCAGGACCGACCCCAAGGCGATGAGCGCCACCGCCTCCCAGGCGGGCGAGGCGAAGACCATGTAGAACACCGCGGCGGTGGCGTTGACGGTGAAGGCCAGGCAGTTCTTCAGCGCGTTGAGCCGCTGGACGTCGTCGTCGATGGCCGTACCGAGCAGGCTCATCAGCACGATGCCCTGGGCTGCGGCGAAGTATCCGGCGTAGACGCCGGCGCCGAGCACGCCGAAGGGCAGAAGCCGGCCGCCGTCGGGCCGGGCGGGGCGGCGCGCACGGGCCCAGGCCGAGATCCGCGGCTGCAGGATGATCAGCAGGCAGGCCGCGCCGATGAGCACCGGCACGATCCGCTCGAACACCTCGGTCGGAAGGTTGATCAGCAGCACGCCGCCGCCGAGCGCCCCGAGCAGGGACATCACGCCCAGGCGGAGCACCCTGCCGCGCTGGCCGGCCAGCTCCCTGCGGTAGCCGTAGGCGCCGCTGAGCGAACCGGGGGCCAGCCCGATCGTGTTGGAGACGGTCGCGGTGATCGGGGGGTAGCCGAGCGCGAGGAGCACCGGGAAGGTGAAGAGCGTCCCGGAGCCCACGACCGCGTTGACGGCACCCGCGCCGAACCCCGCCGCCAGGATGGCGAGGGCTTCCCAGACGTCCATCGGTGACCTTCGTTCGGATGCGGTGCGCGCCCGCACCATCGCATGCGGACTGCATACAATCTACACATCGTGACCGCCGGCCCGCCGCCCACCCCCCGCATCCGCCGCCGACGCGGGCGCCCGAAACCCCTCTCACCTGGAGTGACCTCGCTCACTCGCGGGCGACCCACCCTACGGAGGGGGTTGCGGACCGTCACAATGTGCCGACCCGAGGTGACTCATCGGTGATCTGGCTATGACCCACACGGACTATTTCAGAAATGGGCCGAATGGGGCCTGTCGGTTCCCCGCCACGGTCCGTAGTTTCGACCTCAGCGGTGAGGAGGGGCACCGCGCGCCGAAAAGGGCCCGATCCCCGGGAGGGGCCGGTGTGCACACCGGTCCGGGGTTCGCACGCCCTGTCGGCCCGTCCGCCCTTTCCCCGCGTCGCCGGCGCCGCGCCCGCCGGTGTGACCGCACGACACATGTCTGATCTTGGGAGTGGGGCAACATGTGGACCGCTGATCTCAGTCTGCAGGCGAACTGCCGCGATACCGACCCCGACGCCCTGTTCGTCCAGGGCGCCGCCCAGAACCGCGCCAAGCTCATCTGCCGGGGCTGCCCGGTGCGCACCGAATGCCTGGCCGAAGCGCTCGACAACCGGGTCGAGTACGGCGTCTGGGGCGGCATGACCGAACGCGAGCGCCGCGCGCTGCTGCGCCGCCGACCGGACGTCTCGTCCTGGTGGGACCTGCTCGACAGCGCCCGCCGCCGCTACGAGCGCTCCGAGGCGGGCGCGAGGTGACCCGCACCCCCTGACGGGACCTCGGCGGCGGGGGACCGCCTCCCGGGGACCGCGAACACGCACGGAACGAACACGGAACCGACGAGCACGAGGGAGCCGCCGACCCCCCTGGCCGGCGGCGCACCTTGTCTCCCCCCGCGCGGGCCGACGGCCCGCGCCCCAGGGGTCATCCGCCTCTGCGGCCCTCCGCGCCCGGGTCCGCGCCGCCCTCGGGGCGGAGCCGTCCGAACGCGTCCCCGATGCCCTCCATCGCCTTGGAGATCTCCGAGGGAACGATCCACACCTTGTTGGCGTCGCCCTGGGCGATCTCCGGGAGCTTCTGCAGGTAGCTGTAGGCGAGCATGTCCTTGTCGACCTCGCCGGTGCGCAGCGCCTTGAACACCATCTGGATGGCGTCGGCCTCACCGCGCGCCCGCAGGGTCCGCGAATCGGACTCGGCCTTGGCGTTGATCATCTCGGCCTCGGCATCGCCCTTGGCCTTGAGCACCGCGGCCGACTGCTCCCCCTCGGCCCGCAGGATCGCCGACTGCTTCAGGCCCTCCGCGGTGAGGATCTCGGCCCGCTTGTCGCGGTCGGCGCGCATCTGCTTCTCCATCGCCTCCTGCACCGACTCCGGCGGCTCGATGGCCTTCAGCTCCACGCGGCTGACCTCGATCCCCCACTCCTCGGTGGCCTCGTCCAGCACCGAGCGCAGCTCGCGGTTGATCTGGTCCCGGGAGGTCAGGGTCTGCTCCAGGTCCATGCCGCCGATCACATTGCGCAGCGTCGCCGAGGCCAGCTGCTCGACCGCCTGGATGAAGTTGGCGACCTTGTAGGTGGCGTTGTAGGGGTTGGTCACCTTGACGTAGACGGCGGTGTCCACGTTCACCGACAGGTTGTCGTGGGTGATGGCCGCCTGCGGCGGAAAGCTGACCACCTGGATGCGCATGTCGATGCGCTCGCGGATGTGGTCGACGAACGGGATGACGATGTTGAATCCCGACGTCAGGTCCCGGTGGTGGCGGCCGAACCGCTCGACCACGTAGACCACCGATTGCGGGACGATGCAGACGCTGCGCCATCCGATGACGAGCAGGATCGCCACGAAGACCAGGAGGATGAGGACAATGGCAAGCATCGGGGGCGGCTCCGGCTCTCCTCTGCGGGGCGGTCGGGGGGCTTCGCCGCGATCATAAATCCCGACCTGTGCCGCTGCTTTGCGAAGAAGGACGATCACCAGCGCACAAACACGCCCGACCTGGCCGTATGCGGACAGGACGGGCGCAGGGAATTCCTCGGCCGATCCATTGCGGCCGACCGGATGGGGCGATTGACCACGAACCGCATTCGGCACCGCCGTTCCCGGCGGCCCCCGGCCCCTCACACGGCCCGGGCGCTCCACCGGTCCCCGTCGCGCTCCACCTTCAGCGGCAGCCCGAAGGTCTCACCGAGGGTGTCGGCGGTCATGACCTCCTCCAGCGGCCCGGAGTCCACGATGCGCCCCTCGCGCAGCAGCAGCCCGTGGGTGAACCCCGGGGGGATCTCCTCGACGTGGTGCGAGACCACCGCCAGGGCGGGCGCCTCCAGGCTGTCGGCCAGCCGGGTCAGGCGGCGCAGCAGGTCCTCCCGGCCGCCCAGGTCCAGCCCGGCCGCGGGCTCGTCCAGGAGGAGCAGCTCGGGGTCGGCCATCAGCGAGCGCGCGATCAGCACCCGCTTGCGCTCCCCCTCCGACAGGGTGCCGAAGCGGCGGCCCTCCAGCTCCAGCACGCCCCACTGGGACAGCAGCGCGCGGGCCCGCCCGAAGTCGGGGGTCTGGTACTCCTCGCCGAACCGGCCCAGCAGCCCGTAGGCGGCGCTGATCACCAGGTCGAGCACGACGGAGGCGTCCGGGGTCCGGTTGGCCACCGACGAGCCGGCATAGCCCACCATCGAGCGCAGCTCGGCGGCGTCGGCCTCCTCCACCGGCTCGCCCAGCACCCGCACGCGCCCCTCGGTGGCCCGCTGCTCGGCGGCGGCCAGCGCCAGCAGCGTCGTCTTGCCCGCCCCGTTGGGGCCCAGGACGACCCAGCGCTCGTCCTCCTCGACCGTCCAGTCGACGCCGGTCAGCAGGTCGGCGCCGTCCCGGCGCACCCCCGCCCCGATCATCCGCAGCACCTGGCCGTCCATTGCTCTCCTCAGTCCTGTGCACCGTGCGCTCGGGCCCCGCGCCGCCCCGGTCAGGGTCGGCCGGGGCCGCCTCTCAGGGGAACCCCAGGGTCGGTTCCGGATCCCCCGTCGGCCCCCCACGGACGATACTCGTGGTCATGAACGACGACGCCGCCCCCGCGACCGCTCCCACGCTGCGCGCCTCGGACGCCGACCGCGAGCACACCGCCCGGCTCCTGGGGGAGGCCCTGGGCGACGGCCGCCTGGACCACGACGAGTACACCGAGCGCCTGGACACCGCCTTCGGCGCCAGGACCATGGGCGAGCTCACCGCGCTGACCGCGGACCTGCCCGCGGCCGGCGGCCCGGTGTCCGCGCCGTCCGTGCGGCCCGGGCCGTCCGGGCCCGACCCGTCGGCCTCCGTCGGCTCGGAGAACATCGTGGCGCTGCTGGCCTCGGCCGAGCGCAAGGGCCGCTGGCTGGTGGAGCCCCGCACCAACGCCTCGACCGTGCTCGGCAGCATCGAGCTGGACATGCGCGAGGCGGTGATGGCCGGCCCCCGGGTGGTGCTGCAGTGCGCCGTCCTGCTCGGCAGCGTCGAGCTGGTCGTCCCGCCGGGGGTACGGGTGGAGAACAGGGCCAACACCGTCCTGGGCTCGGTGGAGCTCGACGGGGCCGCCCCCGCGGCGCCCGGCGCGCCGACGGTGGTCGTGAGCGGGCTGGTGTTCCTGGGCTCGGTCTCGGTCACGACGCGCGCCGTCGGCGGGCACTCCTGAACGGGCCGGGGACCGGCATGGCATATTCGACGGACGCACCGCAGACGCAGGGGAGGGCCGCGGCCATGGAGCCGGAGAAGATGCGCGCCTCGGACGCCGACCGCGAGCAGGTGGCCGAGCGGCTCCGCGAGGGGCTGGCCGAGGGGCGCCTGGACCAGGCCGAGCACTCCGAGCGGCTGGACGCCCTCTACCGGGCCAAGACCGTGGGCGAGCTGGCCGAGGTCACCCGGGACCTGCCGCTGCCGAGCGCGGAGGGGGGCCGGGCGCCCGACTACTCCTCGCCCGAGGCCCAGCGGCTGCTCTCGCAGAGCCAGGGCCGGGAGAACATCGTGGCGGTGTTCGGCGGGGCCGAGCGCAAGGGCCGCTGGCTGGTGGAGCCCCGCACCAACGTCTCGGCGATGTTCGGCGGGATCGAGCTGGACTTCCGGGAGGCGGTACTGGCCCGCCGCGAGATCACCGTGCAGTGCGCGGTGCTCTTCGGCGGCCTGGAGATCACCGTCCCGCACGGCGTCCGTGTGGTGAACACCACCACGGCGATCTTCGGGGGGACCTCGCTCAACGGTACCGACGCGGTGACCGACCCCAACGCCCCGGTGATCCGCCTCACGGGCACCTGCATGTTCGGCGGGATCGAGGTCAAGGCCAAGAAGCCGAAGCGCAAGAAGAAGGCCTAGGACCGCCCGGGACAGAACCCCTGGCAGGGCGACGCCCCGGTGGACGCCGGGTGAACTCGTGATTCAACCTCACCGCCCTGCCATCAACGCCCAAGAGCAGGGCGAGTACCGTTGTTCACGCGATGAACGAGCATTCCACTCTCCTGGTAACGGTGACCGGGCACGACCGCCCCGGTGTGAGCGCACGACTCCTGTCCACCCTCTCCGTTTTCCCGGTGACCCTCGTCGACCTGGAGCAGGTCGTGATCGGGGGCCGGCTCGTCCTGGGCGCCCTCCTCGCCGTCGACGAGGGCGTCGCCCCCGGCGTCAGCGGGGACCGCGTCTTCGACGAGGTCCGCAGCGCCGTCGAGAAGACCTCCATCGATCTGGAGATGGAGGCCGAGTTCACGCCCGGCAACGGCCGGGTGACCGTGTCCGCCGACGACCGCCTGCACATGACCGTCCTGGCCGACCCGCTGCGCCCCGGGGCGCTGGGGGCGATCGCCTCCTGCATCGCCCGCGCGGGGGCCAACATCGAGCGCATCGAGCGCCTGGCGAGCTACCCGGTCACCTCCATCGAGCTGGAGGTCTCGGGGGCCGACCCGGAGACGCTCCGCGGCGACCTGGCGATGGAGGCCGCCACCCAGCAGATCGACGTGGCCCTGCAGCCGTCCGGGCTGCACCGGCGCGCCAAGCACCTGATCGTGATGGACGTCGACTCCACCCTGATCCAGGGCGAGGTCATCGAGCTGCTCGCCGAGCACGCGGGCTGCGCCGAGGAGGTCGCCCGCGTCACCGAGGAGGCGATGCGCGGCGAGCTCGACTTCGAGGAGTCGCTGCGGCGCCGGGTGGCGCTGCTCAAGGGGCTGGACGCCACCGCCCTGGACGCGGTGCGCGAGCGCCTGGTCCTGACCGCCGGGGCCCGCACGCTGGTGCGCACCCTCAAGCGCCTGGGCTATGAGTTCGCCATCGTCAGCGGCGGGTTCACACAGATCACCGATGCCCTGGTGGACCGGCTCGGGCTGGACTACTCGGCCGCCAACACGCTGGAGGTCGTCGACGGCAAGCTCACCGGCGGCCTGGTCGGTCCGGTGATCGACCGGCGGGGCAAGGCCGAGGCGCTGCGCGGGTTCGCCGCCGAGGCCGGGGTGCCGCTGTCGCGGACGGTGGCCATCGGCGACGGCGCCAACGACCTGGACATGCTGCGCACCGCCGGGCTGGGCGTGGCCTTCAACGCCAAGCCGGTGGTGCGCGAGCAGGCCGACACCTCGGTGAGCGTCCCCTACCTGGACACCATCCTGTTCCTGCTGGGCATCTCCCGCGAGGAGGTGGAGGCGGCCGACCGGCAGAGCGGCGCCCCGGAGTCCGCCGACGCCCGGTAGCCGGCCGCCCGCCCTCGACGGCGATGCGCCGACGGGGCCGCCCGCACCGCCCCGGACGGGGCGCGACGGGCGGCCCCGTCGGCGTATCTCAGGCTTCCCGGGCGAGGGGCGTGCGGACGTCGGCGCGGTGGGCGGTGAAGACCTCGACGCGGACGCCGTCGGAGACCTCCGTCCGGCCGGTGGTCTCGAACTCGAAGGACGCGTCTCCGCGCCGGTAGCGGTAGCTGCCCTTGGGAGCGGCGACCCGGGTCACGGTGCCGTCGAGATCGCGGATGGGCGCGAACTCCTCGCGTTCGGGGACGACGAGGCGGATGGCCTTCATGGCCGGCTGCAGTGTCGGCATCGTCTCCTCTTTTCTCACCGGGTGCCCGCTTTTCCGAGGGCGAGGTGATTTTTTCCCGGAAACGGAACCGTAAACATTGGAGCAAAGAGGACGTGCCTCCGGTTTGAGCAGCCTCTTTTCCGGGAATCAATTCCTGTTGTGCCCGTGTCTTCGGGTCAGTTCTCGTAGTCGAGCAGGTCACCCGGGCGGCATCCCAGCTCACGGCAGAGGGCCGAGAGCGTGGAGAAGCGGACGGCCTTGGCGCGGCCGTTCTTCAGCACCGACAGGTTGACCGGTGTCACCCCTACCCGTTCCGCCAGCTCGGTCACCGTCATGCCGCGCTCCTCCAGCAGCCGGTCGAGGTGGACGGTGATCCGCCCGGGTTCCTCCGGCGGCACCTCAGATCAACCCCTCGGTGTCCTCGCGCAGCTTCACGCCCTGGCGGAACGCCTCGGACAGCGCGGCGATCACGAGCCCGGCCACCAGCGGCGTCAGCGATACCCCGAACCCGAAGACGACCGCCTCGGAGACCGCGGGGGCCTGGGCGGAGAGCCGGTCGACGGCCAGCGCCCGCACCAGCGGCACCGCGACGGTTCCGGCCAGCACCAGTCCGGCCACCATCTGCAGCCGCCGGGGGTTGGCGGGCGCGAAGGCGTCGCCGTCGCGCAGCGTGGCGGCCATGCGGATCACGAGCACCAGCACCGCCAGGGCCAGCGCCCCGGACAGGAGCGTCGGCCCCTCGGTCAGCAGGCGCTGCCCCAGTGACGGGTCGGTGACGACCAGGGCCGCCTCCCGGGTCCCTTCGACCGCGATGCCGTCCCCCGACAGCCCGGCCGGCGCCGACACGGCACGGTCGAGCTCGACCGGGATCCGCACCTCGGACACGCCGAGCCCCGCCATGCGGGCGATCGGGAGCGCCACCGCCAGTCCGCCCATCAGGACGGCGGCCACCCACAGCACCGCCATCAGTGCACGCCCGTCGTTGCGGTCCCATCGCACGCGGACCACCTCCTCCAGTGAGAACCTATCGTTTTTCGATATTATCGATAAACGATAAGCAACCGTCAACCCCGCTCCGACGTCCGAAGCGGTACGTAAGCTCACGAACGGTGCGCGGCCCCGTGCCTGCACCGCCACCCCCCCACTTCCACCGCGAAGGAGCGCGTTTGCCGGCGATCCGCCTGCCCGAGCACCTGGAGCCCCTGCTCAGCGACGAGCCGGTGCTGGACGTGTACGAGTACGGGCCATGGCAGGTGCCCGACGACCTCGTCCCCGAGCTCTCCTCCCTGCTCTCCCTGGTCATGTCCGACCAGCGCGGCCTGGAGTTCCCCCCGGACTCGCCGCGCGGCACCCCCGAGGCGCGGCGCCGGCGCCTCGCCGGCGACGTGCTGGACGCGCTGATCTACGTCTCCGGCGCACTGCGGATCAACGCCGGCAGCCACTCCTGCCTGCCGTCGCTGCTGATGCGCGACCACATCCGCGGGGTCACCCCCGACACCGACCCCGTGCGATGGATCTTCGACACCCTGGAGATCCCGCCGTTCTACGGCCTGATGGAGGTCGCCGGGACCCCCGAGTCCCGGGAGGCCGTGCTGGCCCTGCTCCGCGACGTCCTGGACGCGGTCGAGGGCGTCGCCCCCTGGGAGCCCCGCCGCACCGCACTGCTGCGCCTGCTCGACCGCCGCGCCGGCACCCCCGGGCCGCACCGCTTCGACCTGACCGCCCCGCCCCGCGAGGTGCGCCGCGCCTGGGCCGCCGACCTCACCGAGCACGAGTTCCCGGCCGTACCCGAGTTCGCCCCGCCCGAGCGGTTCCTGCCCTGGGCCTGGGAGCACTTCGCCGAGGCGCACGAGTCGCTGCGGTCCATCGCCCACGGGGTCCCCGACCTGGAGGAGATGGTCACCACCATGGCCCTGGGCCTGGACCTGCCCGGGCTGCCGCCGGTCGCCTCCGCCGTGCTGGACCGCGACGACTACCTCGAGCAGGCCGAGCGGTTCGCCCGGCTCAAGGGGGACCACGACGCCGAGGCGTTCAAGCGCGGCGCCCGCACCTGGCTGTGGGAGGCGGCCGCGGCCGGGGCGTTCGACGCCTGCCGCACCTGGCTCGACATGGGCACCCGGTGCGCGGTCGCGCTCGCCTCCGGCGACGACGACCTGCTGGCCAAGCCGGCCTCCGGCACACCGCTGCCCGTCTTCGGGTTCCAGCTCGACGTGCGCCGGTTCTGCGCGCCCCCGCGCCGTATCGCCTCCGTGCCCGCGGTCCCGGGATCGGAGGGGTCCGGGGACGGAGCGGCCACGGGGCCCGGAGGGGCGCCCGAGCGCCCCCGCGGCGCCCTGGAGGAGCTGGACGCCCTCGTCGGCCTGGAGCAGGTCAAGCGGGAGCTGCGCACGGTGCACGCCGAGGCGGAGGCGGAGCGGATGCGCGAGCACGCGGGCCTGCGGACGGCCGCCCCCGCCCGGCACCTGGTCCTGACCGGCGGCCCCGGGTCCGGCAAGTCCGCCGTCGCGCGGATCCTGGCCGGGCTCTACGCCGAGACCGGCCGGCTGCGCAGCGGCCGGGTGGTGGAGACCGACCGCGCCGAGCTGCTCGCCGACTACGCCGGCCAGGTCACGGCCCAGGTCGGCCAGGTGGTCAAGGGAGCGCTGGGCGCGGTGCTGCTCATCGACGACGCCTCGGCCCTGACCGAGTCCGACGCCGCCCGCAGCCTGGGCTACGACGCGGTCAACGCCCTGATCCGGCAGATGGACGAGCACCCCCGCGACCTGGTCGTGGTGCTGGCCGACACCGAGGAGCGGATGGGCCGCTTCCTGAGCGCCAACCCCCGGCTGGCGGCCCGCTTCCCGCGCCGCCTCGCCCTGCCCCGCCCCACCGGGGCGCAACTGGCCCGGATCATGGAGGCCATGGCCGGGGAGCAGCGGGCCGAGCTGGACCCCGGGGCCCGCGCCAAGGCCGAACAGGTGCTGCGGCGCAGCGGCGGCGGCCCCGGCACGGCCGGTGCGCACGCCGCCCGCGCCCTGCTCGACCGCGCGCTGGCCCGGCACGCGCGGCGCCGGTCCGAACAGGGCGGAGGGGACCCCGGACCGCGGACCGTCCTGTCGGCCGAGGACGTCCCGGACACGGCCGCCGCCGGGCCCGCACCGCACGCGCGCACTGCGGGCGGCGGGGACGGCGGGGACCCGGTGGCCGCCCTGGACGGCCTGGTCGGGCTGGAGTCGGTCAAACGCGAGGTCCGGCTGTACGCGGCCGAGGCCCGGGCCGACCGGCTCCGGGCCGAGGCGGGCGCGGCCGTGCAGGCGCCCGCCCGGCACATGGTCTTCACCGGCAGCCCGGGAACCGCCAAGACGACCGTGGCCCGCATGCTCGGCACGATCTACGCCGACCTGGGCCTGCTGCCCTCCGGCCACCTGGTGGAGGTGGGCCGCGCCGACCTCGTCGGCGAGTACATCGGGCAGACCGCCCCCAAGGTGGAGCAGGCGGTGCGCCGCGCCCTGGGCGGGGTGCTGTTCATCGACGAGGCCTACGCGCTGAGCCAGTCCGACTCGGGCAACGACTTCGGCCCCGAGGCCGTCTCCACCCTGCTCAAGCTCATGGAGGACCACCGGGAGGACCTGGTGGTGGTCGTGGCCGGATACGAGAAGGAGATGGAGCGCTTCCTGGCCTCCAACCCGGGGGTGGCCTCGCGCTTCCCGCGCCATGTCGGCTTCGCCGACTACACCGACGAGGAGCTCACCGAGATCTTCGCGCACATGGCCGCCGAGGCGGGGTTCACCGTGGGCGAGGGCACGGGGGAGCGGGTGCGGCGGCTGCTGTCGAACGCCCCGCGCGACGGGGCGTTCGGCAACGCGCGGCTGGTGCGCAACCTGCTGGAGCGGGCCACCGCGCTGCAGGCCGAGCGGATCACCGACGGGGCCGAGCGGCCGCCCGAGGAGCTGCGCGAGCTGTTGCCCGCCGACATCCCCGCCACCGTCGGGGCACGCGTGGGCGCCGTCCCGCCGACCGACCCCCTGGTGCGGCTGGACCGCCTGGTGGGCCAGGAGCCCGCCAAGCGGGAGCTGCGCGCGCTGGACGCGCGGGCGCGGGTGGAGCAGGCCCGGCGCCGGGCCGGGATCACCGCCCCGGGCGCCGTCGACCACATGGTCTTCCTGGGCGCCCCGGGCACCGGCCGCACCACCGTGGCCGAGCTGGCCGGGGCGGTGTGCGCCCGGCGCGGCCTGCTCTCCTCGGGCCACGTGGCGCCGGTGGACCGGGAGGGCCTGGTCGGCACGCTGCCCGGGCAGAGCACGGCCCTGGTGCAGAGCGCGGTGCGGGCCGCGGCCGGGGGCGTGCTGCTCATCGAGGACGCGCACACCGTGCTGCCCCGCCCCTCCTCGGGGGCCGCGGCCGAGGAGGCGGCCGAGGCGCTGGTCCGGCTGGTCCGCGAGCACCGCAGCGACCTGCTGGTGATCGCCTCCGGCGACCCGGGCGAGCTGCCCGCCCTGCTGGACGCGCGCCCCGGGCTCGGGGCGCTGTTCACCCGCCGGCTGCGCTTCCCCGACCTGGCCGTGGAGGAGCTGGTGGCGGTCTTCACCGACCGGGCGCACCTGGCCGGGTTCCGGGTGGCGGCGGGGGCCGCCGCGGCCGCACGGGACCTGCTGGCCCGGGCACGGGCGGCCGACCGGGGCGCGGCCGCCCCGGCCAACGCGCGGCTGGCGCAGGCGGTGTTCGAGCTGACCGCCCGCAACCAGGCGTCCCGCATCGCCGGGGGCGACCTGGGCGACGCCGGCGTGCTGCGCGAACTCACCGCCGAGGACGTGCCCGCACAGCCGCCCGACCGCGCGGCCGAGCGCCGCACGGGCATGTACCTGTGACGCGCGGCCGGGCCCCCGCTCCGGCGGCGGCCCGGCCGCGCCGGCCCGGCCAGATCAGCCGAACAGGTCGCCCATCAGGCCCGACCGGCGGCTGACCAGGGCATCGATCTGCTGCTGCACCATCGCCCGGACGTCGACCCCGCCCTCGTAGGGGAGGTGGAAGCCGCCGATGCGGTCCACCGACTCGGTGAGCAGGCCGCCGCGCTTGTCGGCCTCGATGACCACCCGGACGCCGCGTTCGTCGGCGACGAAGGTCAGCTCCAGCTCCTTCATCCGGTCGGCGTAGGCGGGCCCGGGCCGGAACTCGATCTCCTGGTAGTAGGGCAGCTCCGGCCGCGTCCCCTTGATGTGGCCGCGCTCGATGTCGCTCTTGAAGAACGCGAAGCCCAGCTCCCTGAGCACGTCGAGGACGGCCTGCTGGGGCGGAAGCGGGTGCACGAGCAGCGGGTCGAGGTCGGTCCCGTCCAGCGCGCCGCCGATGTCCACGTGGGTGCGCAGGCCGAGCTCCGAGCCGGGCATCGGGGCGCCCCAGGCGGCGGTGAGCGGGGCCTGCACGCTCAGCGGGTACTCGAACGGGATGCGCCGCCGCTCACCGGGGGCGAGGACGAAGGGGCCGGTCACCCCGAAGGCGCCGGCGTCGACCGTCCTCAGGCGCTCGCCCTCGTCGGTCTCCACCTCGGCGCGGGTGCGCAGTTCCAGGTCGATGCGGTTGACGTCGGCCTCGGCCTCGCCTCCCACCAGGTCGATGTGGCCCTGGACCCGCTCACCGGGGCGGACGTCGGGCCGGGCCAGGACCGTGTCGATCGTGGGGCCGCCGATGATGCCGGTCGCGGCCAGGAGGCGTTTGAAGACCATGTCGTCCTTCCGGGTGGGATCGCGCTCGCGCTCATGGGACGCCCGGACGGTGTGCGGAGTTCCCGGTGGCCCGGACGGACCGCCCCGGAGGGCCCGCGGATCAGGCGATCCACGCGCGCACCCGGTCGGCGACCCTTTGGGCGGTGCGGGCGGCGATGGGTGCGCCGCCCGGATGGGACAGGCGGAACACCTCCCTCCGGCCCGGGAGCAGGCGGCCCCTGTAGACCTTCAGGTGCACCAAGGTGCCGTCGGGGCCGGACAGGAAGGACAGCTCCGCCGCCTTGGCGCGGACCGCGCTCTCAGGGCCGGGCTCGACCTCGATCACCTGGTAGACGTCGGACTCCTGGTACCGCCGGTCCAGGCGTCCGTGCCAACACTCGCCCCCGGTCGGGTACAGGCCGAGGCCGCGCAGGGCGTCCAGGACGGCCTGCTGGACCGGGAGGGGGTGGACGGCCAGTTCCGCCCTGTCCTCGGAATCCCGGGCCCAGGCGATGATCGCCCTGGCGACCAGGCCGAACCCGGACCGGGGAAGCTTCTCGCCCCAGGCCCGGGTGAGCTGCGCCTGGAGGGGGAGCCGGTACATGAAGGGAACGGTGCGCCGCTCCCGGGGCGCGAGAGTGAAGCCCCCGTCCACCTGCAGCGTTCCCCACCTCTCATGGGCGAGCCGCCAGCCGCTCTCCGCGTCCCAGTCCCAGGCGCGGGTGGCCAGGCACAGATGCAGGGCTCTCACACGGGCCTTCGCCTGTCCCCCGACCAGCTCGATCCGGCCCTGGACCTCTCCGCCGGGTCGCACGTCGAGTGTGTCGGGGATCAGGGAGACCTTCACCGGATCGACGACGCCGAGCTGAGCGAGAACGCGTCCGACCACCTTCGCCGCCTTTCCGGAGGGGTGCGCCGCAGTCTGTGGCACTGTTCTGACGCACCCCCCGGCGGCGGCCGTTCCCGCACGGCCCGGGCCGCCTCAGGAGGAGGGCGCGCCCTCGGCGTCCAGGTCGCTCGCGAGCATCTTCGCCAGGTCGGCGACGGCGGCCTCGGCGCCCTCGCCCTCGGCGGCCAGGGTGACGGTGTCGCCGTGGCGGGCGCCCAGGGCCATGACCGCCAGCAGGCTGCGGGCGTCGACCGGCGCGCCGCCGTCCTTGGCGATGGTCACGGGCAGGCCGGTGGCGGCGGCCGCCTGGACGAACAGGCTCGCCGGTCGGGCGTGCAGGCCGACCGGGGATCCGATGGCGACGTCGGTGCTGGGCATGGGGCCTCCTCAGGGGGCGCGGACGGCGGGGGTCGGTGGTGACGGGCTCGGGGGCGCGGGCTCGGGGACGCGGGATCGGGGACAGAGGCGGACAGACGGCCTGCGGGCGGATCCTCCGGATACGTGCGGGGACGCCGGCAGGGGCCCACAGGATCACGTCCGTCCGGGACCGGTGCCGGAAACGCGGTCAGACCGCGGCGGCCTGGGCGGCGGGCTCCTCGGCGGGGCGGCGGCCGATGCTCTTCAGGACGACGACGGCGCCCGCGGTCACGGCGGTGCCGACGGCCAGCGCGGCCAGGAACAGCAGCGGGTGGCCGATCAGCGGGGTCACCCAGATGCCGCCGTGCGGGGCGCGCAGGGTGGCGCCGAACCCGGCGGTCAGCGCCCCGGTGACGGCCGATCCGGCCATGATGGCGGGGATGACGCGCAGCGGGTCGGCCGCGGCGAAGGGGATGGCGCCCTCGGTGATGAAGGAGGCCCCGAGCACCCAGGCCGCCTTGCCGTTCTCCTGCTCGGCCCGGCTGAAGAGCCGCCGGCGCACCACCGTGGCCAGGGCCAGGCCCAGGGGCGGCACCATCCCGGCCGCCATCACCGCCGCCATGACGGTGAACTCCACGTGGTCCCCCGACGCGCCGGCGCCGACGGCGGTGAGCCCGGCGGTGGCGAAGGTGTAGGCGGTCTTGTTCAGCGGACCGCCCATGTCGAAGGCCATCATGGCGCCGAGCAACGCCCCCAGCAGCAGGAGGCTGCCGCCGGTCAGCGAGCCGAGCCAGTCGGTCAGCGCCCCCATGAGCGCCGCCAGCGGCCGCCCCAGGACCACGAACATCGCCAGGCCGGTGACGAACGAGGCGACCAGGGGGGTCACCACCACCGGCATGATGCTCCGGATCGCCGAGGGGACCTTGAGGCGGGTCAGCCCGAGCGCGACGAACCCGGCCAGGAACCCGGCCACCAGGCCGCCCAGGAAGCCGGCCTCCACGGTCAGCGCCGCCGCTCCGCCCAGGAACCCGGGCACCAGCCCGGGGCGGTCGGCGATGGCGTAGGCGATGAACCCGGCCAGCACCGGGACCAGGAAGCCGAAGACCGCCGATCCGGTGAGGAAGAGCAGCGCGCCCCAGGCGTGCGCGGACAGCGGGTCGAAGCCGTCGACGACCTCGGAGGGCTCGGCGTCGGCGATGCCGTAGCCGCCGACCATGAAGGCCAGCGCGATGAGGATGCCGCCGGCCGCGACGAACGGGATCATGTACGACACCCCGGTCATCAGCCACTGGCGGACGCGGGTGCCAGCCCCGGCGCCGGAGGTGACCTTGGTGGCCGGGGCGGGTCCCGCCCCGGCCGCCTCGGCCGCCCCGGCGGGCCCGGGGGAGGCCGGCGCCTCGCGGGCGGCGGCCACCGCCCGCTCCAGCACCGCGTCGGCGTCGCTGATCGGCGCCTTGACCCCCACGTCGACGAAGGGCTTGCCGGCGAACCGGTCCCGGTCGCGGACCTCCAGGTCGGCGGCGAAGACGACCGCGTCCGCGGCGGCGACCTCCTCGGCCGACAGCGGGGGCGAGCCCGCGGCCCCCTGGGTCTCGACCCGGATCTCGTGCCCGGCGCGGGCGGCGGCCTGCTCCAGCGCCTCGGCCGCCATGTAGGTGTGCGCGATGCCCGTGGGGCACGACGTGACGGCGACGAACCTCATGGCGCCGACACCTCCCTGTTCACGATCTCGGCCACCGCGGCGGCGTCCGGGGCCTCCAGCAGCGAGGAGCGGAACCCCTCGTGCATGAGGCGGCGGGCCAGCGAGGCCAGGACGGTCATGTGCGCCTCTCCCCCGCCCTCCGGGGCGGCGATGAGGAAGAGCAGGGTGGCGTCCCCGTCGGGGCCGCCCCAGTCCACACCGCCCGGGACGGTCCCCACGGCCAGCGACGGGGCGCCGACATGGGCGGAGCGGGCGTGCGGCAGGCCGACGCGTCCGGGCATGCCGGTGGGCATCTGCTCCTCGCGCGCGGCGACGTCGGCCAGGAAGCCCTCCAGGTCGGTGACGCGGCCGGCGGCGTGCAGCGCGGCGGCGAGCTCGCGCACCGCCGCGTGCCGGTCGGCGGGGCGCATCCCGGTGCGGACGGTCTCCTCGGTGGTGAGCGGGGGAGCGGCGCCGGGCGGACCGGGCGCGGCGGTATCGGGCGCGGTGGTATCGGGCGCGGACGGCTCGGGGACGCGGGTGCGCCTGCGGAACAGCGCCATGGCTCACAGCTCCTTGATGAGCAGTTCGGGTGCGGGGTCGGCGACGACGCGCACCTGCTCGGGGTGCAGGTCGCCGGGTCCGGGGACGGTGCTTCCGGGCAGCGCCGCCGCGGCGCGGCCCCAGGCGACGGCGGCGGCCAGCCGCTCGTGCGGCGTGCCGGAGGCCGCCAGGTAGCCGGCCAGGGCGCAGTCGCCGGCGCCCACGCTGCTGCGCGGGGCGAGCGCGGGCCCGCCGGCCCAGGCGCTGGCCCCGTGGTCGACCAGCAGGGCGCCGTGCCGCCCGAGGGTGAGCAGCACCGCGCCGTTGCCGGGGGCCAGCGCGCGGCGGGCGGCGGCCACCGCGTCGCCGACGGTGGCGAGCTCCTCGCCGGCCAGCTCGGCCAGCTCGGCGTCGTTGGGCGTGACCAGGTCCAGGCCGCCGCCCTCGACGGCGGCGCGCAGCGCCGGGCCCGAGGTGTCCACCGCGACGCGCACCCCGGCCCGGGCCGCGGCGCGGGCCAGCCGGGCGTACAGGTCGGCCGGGGCGCCCTCGGGCAGGCTCCCGGCGGCCACCAGCCAGCGGGGGCCCGCGGCCAGCAGCGCGTCGGCGGCCTCCACCAGGGCGCGGGTCTCGGCGCCGGTGAGCGGGGCGCCCGGCATGTTGATCTTGGTGGTGGTGCCGGCGGCGTCGGTCAGCGTGACGTTGCTGCGGGTGGGGGCGGCCACCTCGACGCGCTCGCAGGGCACGCCCTGCTCGGCCAGGAGCGCGGCGAGCTCGGCCCCGGGCGCGCCGCCCAGCGGGAGCAGGGCGGTGGTGGCCGCGCCGTTGCGGTGCAGGGCGCGGGAGACGTTCACGCCCTTGCCGCCGGGGTCGGTGGACCAGGCGCGGGCGCGCAGCACCTCGCCGGGCAGCAGCGCACGGACCTCCAGCGTCCGGTCGACGCTGGGGTTGGCGGTGACGGTGGTGATCACGCCAGCACCACCCGCGGCCCGGCGGCGCCCAGCTCCTCGGCCAGGCGGGCGTCCAGCCCGGCGTCGGTGACCAGGCAGTCGACCTCGGAGAGGTCGGCGAAGCGGGCGAACCGGTCGTCGCCCACCTTGGTGCGGTCGGCCAGCAGCACCACGCGGCGCGCGGCGCGCACCATCCGCCGCTTGGCCTCGGCCTCGGAGGTGTCCGGGGTGGTCAGGCCGCGCTCGGCGGAGACGCCGTTGGTGGCGAGGAAGGCGGCGTCGACGTAGACCTCCTCCAGCACCCGCAGCGCCCAGCCGCCCACGGCCGCCTGGGTGCGGGGGCGCACCCGGCCGCCGATGAGCAGCGGGGTGATGCCGGGCCGGGAGGAGACCAGCGCGGCGATCGGCAGGGAGTTGGTGACCACGGTCAGCTCGCGCCCCGGGGGCAGGCGCTCGGCCAGGCGCCGGGTGGTGGACCCGGCGTCCAGCAGCACGGTGCCCTCCTCGGGCAGCTCGGCCAGGGCGGCCTCGGCGATGCGGTCCTTCTCGGCGGCCATCAGGGCGTCGCGCTGGGGGAGGGCGGGCTCGAAGCCGATGCGCTCGATGGGGATGGCGCCGCCGTGCACCCGGCGGACGGCGCCGGCCCGCTCCAGCGCGGTCAGGTCGCGGCGCACCGTCTCGTGGGTGACGTCGAACTCCTCGGCGAGCGCGGCCACCTCCACCCGCCCGTCCTCGCGGGCGCGTTCGAGGATCGCCCGGCGCCGCTCTTCCCCGTACATGTGGTTTCTCCTGTGTTTCCGTGTGGTTATGTGTGAGTTTAAGCATGCATCCCACACGAACACAAGAGTGACGTCACGGGCCGCCGCCGTTTCTCCCCAGGTGGGCGGCGCCCGAGGGGGACGGGGCAGGGCGCGGTCGGACGGAATCGGAGGCCGACCCCACACACCCGGACATCGGTCGTCGCTCGGACGACGACCGGAGCGGGCCGCCGGACACGCCTTACAGGCGCTTGGCGAACCAGTGGTCGGCGTAGGGCCCCTGGCTGAAGGGGGCGACCTCCGTGTAGCCGTTCGCCGCGTACAGCCTCCGCGCCTCCACGAGGTCGCTGCGGGTGTCCAGGCGCACCAGGCCGGCCCCGTGCCCGGCCGCCGCGCGCTCCGCCGCCGCCAGGAGCGCGGCCCCGCCCCCTTCGCCCCGCGCCCGCGGGTGCACGAAGAGGCGCTTGACCTCGGCCACCCCGCCGTCGAACCAGCGCAGGGCGACGCACCCCACCGCGGCCGGCGCCCCGCCGCCCCTGCGGGCCAGGAGGAACAGGCCGGTGGGCGGGGCCAGGGCGTCGCTCGGCTCCTCCTTCAGGGCGGCGTCGATGTCCGCCTCGGACGCCGGACGCCCGGAATAGCGGGCGACGATGTCGCGGTAGTACTCGCGCAGCACCGCCTCCGCCTCCGGGCCGTCGACGTCGGCAGGGCCGATCACCCAGTTCATCCGCATCCCGCTCTCCCTTCCGCAGATGGCGAGGCCTAGAATCCGTAGACGTTTCGTGTCCCACGTCACTTTGCACCCTCCACGCTGGAAGACGGCCATGCCTCCGCTCCTCGCCCGGCCCGACCGCACGCAGTCGACCGCCACCCTCGTCGCGGCCAGGAGCGTGTCCGAGCGCCTCAAACACGGGCTCAACGGGCCCGGGAGCAGGGGCGCCGCACGGCGGCTCCGCCGGCTGCTGGGCGCGCGCGGCCTGGCGCTGTCCGACCTGTCCGGCCGGACGGTCTGGTCCGGGCGGCCCGCCGAGCACGCCGACACCGCTCCCCTGCTGGACGCCGTCCTGCGCGAGGGCGCGCCCCGCGGCAGCGCTCCCCTGCAGGCCGCACCGCTGCACGCCAACGACGAGCTCGCGGGGGCGCTGATGGTGCACGGCGACGTCGGCCCCCGGGCGGTCCGGGAGGCGGCGCTGCTCGTCGCCCGCGCGCTGGAGAGCGGCCGGCTGGAGGCCTCCGCCGAGCGCGCCGCCCAGGCCGAGTTCCGCGCGCTGCGCGCCGAGATCTCCCCGCACTTCGTCTACAACGCGCTCACCGTGATCGCCTCGCTCGTGCGCTCCGACCCCGACCGCGCCCAGGACCTCATGCTCGACTTCGCCGACTACACCCGCTACAGCCTCGCCCGGCACGGCGACTACACCACCGTCTCCGAAGAGTTCCACGCCATCGAGACCTACCTGGCCCTCCAGCGCGCGCTGCTGGGCGACCGGTTGCGCGTCCAGGTCCGGGTGGCCCCCGAGGTACTCGGCGTCGCCGTCCCCTACCTGGTGCTCCAGCCCCTGGTGGAGAACGCGGTACGGCACGGCGTCGAACCCGGTACGGGCACCGGCCTGGTGCAGGTCTCCGGGGAGGCCGAGGGCAACGACTGCGTCATCGGCGTGGAGGACGACGGCCCCGGCATGCCGCCCGAGCGCGCGCGGGAGGTGCTCTCCGAAGAGGGCGAGGACGGCGACGCCGTGGGCCTGGCCAACGTCGACCGCCGCCTGCGCCACGTCTACGGCCCCTGGTACGGGCTGGTGGTGGAGACCGCCGAAGGCGCCGGCACCCGGGTCGTGGTGCGGGTCCCCCGCTTCCAGCCGGGGGTGCTGCCGTGACCCCGCGCCCGCATCCCCCGCACCGTCCGCACCGGCCCGCCGCACGGCTGCGGGTCCTGGCCGTCGACGACGTGCGCCCCGCGCTGGAGGAGTTCGCCCGGCTGCTGGAGGCCTCGCCCGACGTGGCCGAGACCGCCACCGCCGACGACGCCCTCGGCGCGCTGAAGAAGATCCAGGCCGAGCGGTTCGACGCCGTCTTCCTGGACATCTCCATGCCCGGCCTGGACGGCCTGGAGATGGGCTCGCTGCTGGCCCGGCTGAGCGAGCCCCCGGCGATCGTGTTCGTCACCGCCCACGAGCGCCACGCGCTCACCGCCTACGGCATCGGCGCCGTCGACTACCTGCTCAAGCCGGTGCGCGCCGAGCGGCTGGCCGACGCCCTGGACAAGGTCGCGCGCGCCGTGCGGGGCGCCCCCGCGCCCGGCGAGGACGCCGGCCCCGAGCCCGACCCGCTGCCGGTGCTGCCGGTGGAGACCGCCGGCCGCACCCGGTACGTGCGCCGCGGCGAGGTGCTCTACGCCGAGGCCAAGGGCGACTACGTGCGGCTGCACACCCGCACCGCCGACCACCTGGTGCGGATGCCGCTGTCCCGGCTGGAGGAGTACTGGGGCGGCTACGGGTTCGCCCGGGTGCACCGCGGCTTCCTGGTGGCCCTGGACGCCGTTCTCGAACTGCGCAGCGACTCGGCGGGCGGCCTGCTCGCCCACACCGACGTGGGCGACGTCCCGGTGAGCCGCCGGCACGCGCGCGAGCTGCGCGAGCGGCTGCTGCAGGCGGCGCGCAGCGGCGAGCTGGGCGGGCGCGGCTGATGGACCGCCCCCGCCGCACCGCCGTCACCAGCCCGCAGACCCGCCTGGCGCACGCCCGCGGCCGGGCCCGCGGGCGCTGGCGGGTGGCCCGGCTGGACCCGGGCGACGCCGAGCGCGCCGCGGAGCTGCTGCGCCGCCAGCGCCGCCAGGCCGCGTGCGCGCTGGTGCTCACCGCGCTGGTGCTGGCCGGGCTCCCGGTGCTGCTGTGGGCCCGGCCCGACCTGGACGGGGTCCGCGTGCTGGGCGTGCCCGCCTCCTGGCTGGTGATCGGCGCGCTGCCCTACCCGGCGATGGCCGCGGTGGGCTTCTGGCAGCTGCGGCGCGCCGAGCGGATCGAGCGCGGACGCTGATGGTCGCCTTCGCCGCCCTGGCCCCGCTGCTGCTGGCCACCCTGGTGATCGGGCTGCGCGGGGTGGCCGCCATGCGCACCACCTCCGACTTCCTGGTGGCCTCCCGGCGCGTGTCGCCGCTGCTCAACTCGGCGGCGGTGTCGGGGGAGTACCTGTCGGCCGCCTCCTTCCTGGGGGTGGCCGGGCTGATGCTCAAGGACGGCGCCGGCGCGCTGTGGTACCCGGTCGGGTTCGCCGCCGGGTACCTGGCGATGCTGGTGCTGGTGGCCGCCCCGATGCGCCGCTCGGGTGCGCTGACCGTGCCCGACTTCGCCGAGGCCCGGCTGGGCTCGCCCGGGCTGCGGCGGCTGGGCGCGGTGGTGGTGCTGGTGGTGGCCGGGCTCTACCTGGTGCCGCAGCTGCGCACGGCCGGGCTGGTGCTCAGCGCGGTCAGCCCCACCCCCTACTGGGTGGGGGTGGTGACCGCCGGCGCGGTGGTGGCCACCGCGCTGGCGCTGGGCGGCATGCGCGCCGCCACCTACGTGCAGGCCTTCCAGTTCTGCCTGAAGCTGGTGCTGTTCATCGTCCCGGCGGTGTGGCTGCTGGCGCTGGCCGGGCCCGAGGTGCGCGGCCAGGCGGTGGAGCCGGCCGAGTTCACCCACTTCGAGCGGGACACCGCGGTCTCCTTCCAGACCGACGCGGTGCTGCGGGTGGACGAACCCGTGGGGATCACCGAGCGGGACGGCACCCGGTGGACGGCGGCGGTCGGCGAGCACCGCGTGGGCGCGGGGCGCACGCTGGTGTTCGACGAGGGCGACCGGGTCCCGTCGGTGCTCGGCAGCGCCCCGCCCGGCGGCCCCGACTGGCACCGGCCGCTCCTGGGCGCGGCCGACGACGGCCCGCCGCTGCTGGCCACGCTGTCGGTGCTGACCGCGACCGTGCTGGGCACCATGGGGCTGCCGCACGTCATCATGCGCTTCCACACCAGCCCGGACGGCCGCTCGGCCCGCCGCACCGCCGCCATCACGGTGGCGCTGCTGGGGGTGTTCTACCTGTTCCCGGGGGTCTACGGGGCCCTGTCCCGGGTGCTGGTGCCGCAGCTGTACCTGTCCGGGGCCACCGACACCGCGGTGGTGGCACTGCCCGCCCAACTGGACCAGGGCTGGCAGGGCACGGTCCTGACGGCGCTGCTGACCGCGGGGGCGTTCGCCGCCTTCCTGGCCACCTCGATGGGGCTGCTGCTGGTGATCGCCGGCGCGGTCGCGCACGACCTGCTGCCGGGCGGGCTGCGGCGGCTGCGGGCGGCGGTGCTGGCGGCCGCCGCGGTGGCGGTGCTGCCCGCCCTGGCCTCCGCCGGGATCGACGCGGGGATCCTGGTCACCTGGGGGTTCACCGTGGCGGCCTCGACCTTCTGCCCGCTGCTGGTGCTGGGCATCTGGTGGCCGCGGCTGACCCCGGCGGGCGCGCTGGCGGGGGTGGCGGCCGGGCTGGCCGCCTCCTCGGGGGCGATCGCCGCGGCCCTGTTCGGGCCGGACCTGCCGGGGTGGGCGGGGGTGCTCATCGCCCAGCCGGCGCCGTGGACGGTCCCGCTGGCGTTCGCCGTGATGGCGGGGGTGTCGCTGGCGGGCCGCCCGCCGCCGTGGGCGCGCACGGCGGTGCTCCGGCTGCACCTGGACGACGACCACCGCGGGCCGTCGCTGCGCTGAGACGGGCGGGGCCGGAACCGGCCCCGCCGCTCATCGCGCCGGGGCGACCGCTCACCGACCGCTCGGCGCACACCCGCGCGGTTCCTCCCCAGGCAGGTTACGTGCGGATGCCCCGCTCCCTACTGTGGCGTGGAGCACATTCACCCGTTCCCCCTGGAGGTGTGGCGTGACCGGAACCGGCATCGAGCGCGACGTCGGCGGCGCCCCCGACGACCGATGGCGCGAAGTCCAGTCGGGGCCCGAGTTCACCGAGCTCCGGCGGCGGCTCAAGGTCTTCGTGTTCCCCCTGACCGCGTTCTTCATCGCCTGGTACCTGCTGTACGTGCTGCTGGCCGTGTTCGCCCCCGGGTTCATGAGCACCCCGGTGGCCGGCAACGTCAACGTCGGCATCGTCTTCGGCCTGCTGCAGTTCGTGACGACGTTCGTCATCACCGGCCTGTACGCGAGCTACGCCAACCGGCGGCTGGACCCCGTCGCCGGGCGGCTGCGCGAGCACCTCGAGAACGAGACCGCGCGCCAGGAGCAGGACCGGGAGGAGGACCGATGAGCGAGATCAACCCGGTGCTCAACATGAGCATCTTCGGGCTGTTCGTGGCGGTGACCCTGTTCATCGTGTTCCGCGCCAGCCGCAACACCCGCACCGCGGCGGACTACTACGCCGCCGGGCGCTCCTTCACCGGGCCGCAGAACGGGTTCGCGATCGCCGGCGACTACCTGTCGGCCGCCTCCTTCCTGGGCATCTGCGGCGCCATCGCGATCAACGGCTACGACGGCTTCCTGTACTCGATCGGGTTCCTGGTGGCCTGGCTGGTCGCGCTGCTGCTCGTGGCCGAGCTGCTGCGCAACACCGGCAAGTTCACCATGGGCGACGTGCTGGCCTTCCGGATGCGCCAGCGCCCGGTGCGGGCCGCCGCCGCGCTGGCCACCCTGGCGGTGTCCTTCTTCTACCTGCTGGCCCAGATGGCCGGCGGCGGCAGCCTGGTCAACCTGCTCATGGGCATCGAGGGCGAGGTCGGCCAGGCGATCGTGATCGCCGTGGTGGGCGTGGTGATGATCCTCTACGTCCTCATCGGCGGCATGAAGGGCACCACCTGGGTGCAGATCATCAAGGCGGGCCTGCTCATCGCCGGCGCGCTGGCGATGACCGTGTGGGTGCTGGCGCTGTACGGCTTCAACCTGTCCGAGCTGCTCGGCCGGGCGGCCGCGCGGCCGGACGGCGCGGGCCAGGACCTGCTCGCCCCCGGCGCCAAGTACGGCGAGAACCTGCTGACCCAGCTGGACTTCATCTCCCTGGCGCTGGCCCTGGTGCTGGGCACGGCGGGCCTGCCGCACGTGCTGATGCGGTTCTACACCGTGCCCACCGCCAAGGAGGCCCGCCGCTCGGTGGTCTGGGCGATCTCCCTGATCGGCCTGTTCTACCTGTTCACCCTGGTGCTGGGGTACGGCGCCGGCGCCCTGGTGGGGCCCGAGGAGATCAGCTCGGCTCCGGGCGGGGCGAACGCGGCGGCGCCGCTGCTGGCGCTGGCCCTGGGCGGCCCGCTGCTGCTCGGGTTCATCGCCGCGGTGGCCTTCGCGACCATCCTGGCGGTGGTGGCCGGCCTGACGATCACCGCCTCGGCGTCCTTCGCCCACGACGTCTACGTCAACGTGCTGCGCAAGGGCAAGGAGTCCGCGGTCAACGAGGTCAAGGTGGCCCGGGTGACGGCGCTGGTGATCGGCGCCTGCGCGATCGCCGGCGGCATCCTGGCCAAGGACCAGAACGTGGCCTTCCTGGTCGCGCTGGCCTTCGCGGTGGCCGCCTCGGCCAACCTGCCGACCATCCTGTACACGCTGTTCTGGCGGCGGTTCAACACCACGGGCGCGCTGTGGAGCATGTACGGCGGGCTGGGCGCCGCGATCGTGCTGATCGTCTTCTCCCCGGCGGTGTCCGGCAGCGAGACGGCGATGATCCCCGGCGCGGACTTCGCGCTGTTCCCGCTGAGCAACCCGGGGCTGGTCTCCATCCCGCTGTCCTTCCTGCTCGGCTGGCTGGGCACGATGCTGTCCAAGGACCCGGCCGACCCGGAGAAGCAGGCGGAGATGGAGGTCCGCTCGCTCACCGGTGCGGGGGCCGAGAAGGCCGTGGCGCACTGACGCCCGCGGGGGAGGGCGGCGCGGCGCGGCCCTCCCCCGCCCCGCGGGGAACGGTTCCGGGGGGTTCGGCGCGGCTTCGGGGGCCCAGGAAGGGCCCACGAAGCTTGACAATCCGCCCCTGACTCGCGAATGCTGCCGGACCACCCGCTCCCCCTTCCCCCTGGAGAACGCCGTGGACGAATTCCTCCTCGTGCTGACCGGCGGCGCCGTGAGCCTCGCCAGCAGCGCGACCGTCACCTGGCTGCAGACCCGCCACGCCAACCGGGGCGAGGCCCGGGCCACCGCGCGCGAGTCCATCCGCCGCCTGACCGGCCTGTTCATCGCCGAGCGGGACGCCGCCCTGCTGGGCGAGGGCCCCACCACCGGGCTCGCCGAGGCCGAGACGCTGGCCGTGGCCATCGCCGACCGCCGCACCCGCGAGCGGATCCGCAACGCGGTGCGGCTGCTGCGCGAACTCCACCTGACCGAGCTGCAGGAGCTCAGCGGCCAGCGCGCCGAGCAGGGCCGCCGGATGCTCTGCGACCACGCGCTGGAGGTGCTGGGCTCCCACTTCCGCGGCGAGAAGGTCCCGGCCGCCCCACAGGGCATGCAGAAGATGCTGGACGTGGAGGACGAGGCGCTGAACATCCGCTCCGGGGCCGTGCCGCGGGCCGCCGCGCCGGCGTCCGATTCCGGCGCCTCCTCCCCGTCCGGTTCCGGGGCGTCCGAAACGGCGCCGTCCGGGCCGTCGGCACCGGAGGGGGCGGAGGCGCCGGACGCGTCCGCCGAATCGTCCCCGTCCGGCTCCTCCTCCGGCCCTTCCACGTCAGGGGCGTCCTCGTCCGGCTCGTCCGCGCGCAAGCCGGGCCGCCGCCCGCGTACCAAGGCGCGCACCAAGGACCCCGAGGAGAGCGACTTCTGGAACGAGTGAGGCGGCGCAGGCGTCTGATCCGCTGACCGAACACGGACGGACCCCTTACCCGCCCCCGCCCTGCTCCGCATGGTGGCCGGGGCTCCGACCTGAAACGATGGGCGTACCCCGCCCGGCCATCGCGGAGAACCCGACCACCGATGCTGCGCATCCACTTCACCGACGCGGACCTGGCCCGGACACGGGTCGCGCCCGGCGCCGACCCCATGTGGGAGCTCGTGCTCAGCCTGCACCGGCTGCAGAACCGCCGCGGCCGCAACCTCGTCGACCGCTGGTACGGCGAGGCCCGCGAACGGCTCGCCGCCTCCGGGCTCACCCCCGCCCTCAAGAACCGGCTCATCCCCATCGCCCCGCAGTCGATGTACTTCCCCGACTTCCTCACCCCCGACGAGGGGCAGTTCGGGTTCGAGCCCGCCCTGGAGGCGATCGAGGGGCTGCCCCGCCGGGAGCTGGAGGCGCAGCTGGGCATCGTGGCCGCCATGGGCGACGGGCTGGGCTCGTGGGCGCGCGCCCTGGCCGACGGGGACCGGCGGGCCCGCCGCGAGCTGGCCGAGAGTCTGCGCGAGTACCGGCGCGTCGCCCTGGAACCGTTCTGGGACGACCTGCACGCCGACGTCGACGCCGACCGGGTGCGGCGCTCGCGGGACCTGCTCGAAGGCGGCGTGCACGGGCTGCTGGCCGGCTTCGAGCCGCTGATGCGCTGGGAACAGCCGGTACTGCACGTGGTCTACCCCGGCGACCACGACATCGAGCTGCCCCTGCGCGGACGCGGGCTGCGCCTGATCCCGTCCTACTTCTGCTGGAAGTACCCGGTGGCACTGGCCGACCCGGAGCTGCCGCCGGTGCTCGTCTACCCGATGCACAACGGCGTGTACCGCACCCGCAGGCAGAACGTGCTCTCCTCGGGCGGGGAGCGGGCGCTGGGCAACCTGCTCGGCGCCACCCGGGCGGCGGCGCTGACGGTCGTCGCCGACGGGGCCACCACCAACGAGCTGGCGGCGCGGCTGCACATCTCGCCCGCCGCGGCCAGCCACCACACCCGGGTGCTCCGCGAGGCGGGCCTGATCGTCAGCACCCGGGACCGCAACCATGTCCTGCACACCCTGACCGCGGCCGGCGCCGAGCTGCTGGGAGCCGGGCGGCGCACGTGAGGTGCCGCGGGAGCCGCCGCGGTCGAACGTCCGCAGCGGGCTCCACGGCGTGGGTCCGTCGGATGGACCGGCCGGGGGCACCCCCATCCCTGCCCCCGGCCGGGTCCGGCGAACACGTGCGCCGTCCCGTGTGCCCGTCCTGCACGCGGTGCGGCGCGGCGGGTTCGGCGCGGTCACGCCCCACCTATGGTGCCGAGCGGGCTCACCTCAGCGCCACACCCTTCAACCAGACTCTAAAAGTGCAGGTCACAGTGTTTCCAAGGACGACAAAAGCGCCCTTCGGCACACATTCACAGCCCGGAACGCGGATAGGTATACCTGCGGGGCCGCACGCCCCGCCGGTCCATCCGGTGCGATGAAGGGGGAACGCCGTGTTCGAACTGATCTGGATGATCATTCAGGCCGTCGTCGTCGGGCTCATCATCGGGGCCCTGGGCCGCCTGGTCGTCCCCGGCAAGCAGCACCTGTCCATCTGGCTCACCGTGCTCCTGGGGATCGTCGCCGCGTTCGTGGGGGGCTGGCTCGCCTCGCTATTGTCCCTCCACCTCCTCCTCGTCCTGATCGTGCAGATCGTCGTGGCGGCCGCACTGGTCTACCTCGCGGACGGACTGTACGCGCGGCGGGGCTGATCCGCGGCCCGCGCGGGGCGCGCGGCGGACCGTTCCGAGGTCGCGAACGGGTCCGCACGCGCCCCGCGGAATTTCCCCCGGGTTTCCGGGCAACGATTCCGAATACGGGCATCCCCCACGCGCAATTGAGGGCGCCCGTCTCGTAAAATCAGCTCACCCGCGGAGGACGATCCCCACCACCGCGCCGTGGTCCGCCCGTGTCCTGTCGGCCCTTCTCTCCCCCGCATGGTGGCCGGAACCGCACGGACCTCCGTCCATCGCTCCCGTCGAGAAGATCCCCACCGATGCCCGATGACGCCACCCGCCCCGCTCCGGGCGACCCCGGCGATCCGCCCGCGGGGGCCGCGGCCGAGCCGCCGCCCGACACGCCGCCCAGGAGCGGCCGCCGCCGCGGGCTCGCCCGCGCGATCGGCTGGACCGCCGCCGCCCTGGCCGTGGTCCTGGCCGCCGGAGCCGCCACCGCCTACGGCTACTACCACTCGCTCCGCTCCGACATGGTCCAGCACGACCTGAACGCCGCCCTCGACGAGGAGGAGCGCCCGGAGAAGATCGGGGACGATGCCAACATCCTGTTCATCGGGTCCGACGACCGGGAGGACGGGAACGCCGCCTACGGCGGCAAGGACTTCGTCGGCGAGCGCTCCGACTCGCTGATGCTCGCGCACATCTCGCCCGGCGGGCGGGTCACCGTGGTCAACTTCCCGCGCGACTCCCTGGTGCAGCTGCCCCAGTGCGACGCCTACGGCGACGCCGAGGGGACGCGGGGCTACTACGGCATGATCAACGCGGCGCTGTTCCACGGCGGGCCGCCGTGCGCGGTCAAGACCATCGAATCCCTGACCGACGTGCGCATCGACCACTTCGTGCACCTGAACTTCGTCGGGTTCCGGGACATGGTCGACGCCATCGGCGGCGTGCCGATGTGCATCCCCGAACCGATGCAGGACGAGCGCGCCCAGCTCGACCTGGACGCCGGGCGGCAGCGGCTGGACGGCGAGGAGTCGCTGGCGTTCGTGCGCGCCCGCTACGAGATCGGCGACGGCGGCGACATCGGGCGCATCGACCGCCAGCAGATGTTCCTCGGGGCGCTGGCCGCCGAGGTGACCGGGGGCGGTGTGCTGACCGACCCCGGGCGGCTGGACGGGCTGCTGCGCTCGATCTCCGAGCACACCGCCACCGACCGGGACCTGTCCCTGGACAAGATGGTCTCGATCGCCTCCACGCTGAGCGAGTCCGAACTCGACGAGATCGGCTTCTACACCGTGCCCTGGGCCCAGGCGCCCGGCGACCCCAACCGGGTGGTCTGGCGCACGGACGAGGCCGCCGAGCTGTTCGCCGCCATCAAGGAGGACCGCGACCCCGACCAGGAGCCCGACCAGGAGTCCGACCAGGCGCCGGAGGACGGCCCGTCGTCCTCCCCGTCCGACCCCGGCGCCGAGCCGTCCCCCTCCCCGGGGGCCGAGCCCTCGTCCGCCGACGGCGGCGGCCATATCGCCCCGGTCGCTCTCGGCCCCGACGGCGCCTCGGAGGACGGGGGCGAGGGGGTGGACGGCATCGAGGGCCGCGACGCCACCGCGAACCCGTGCGAGGACGGGCTCGGCGAGGGCACCGGCGACGACGGCCGGTGAGGCCCGCGGGCGGCCGGATCCGGTCGCCCGCGCCCCCGGCGCCGCGCGGGACGCCCGGCTTTGGTGGAATGTCCCCCGGTAGTCTCCCGCACTTTTCCGAACCGAATCCCCCGAAGCGGGATCGAACGGGGCACGGAGTGCGCACTCCCCACGCGCCGCATCCGCCCCGTACCGCACCGACGACATGGAGGACCCCCAGTGACTCCCCGCCCCGCCCTGCTGTCGACCCGCCGCCTGCCGGCGCTGGGCGTCGCGGCCGCCGTGTTCGCCGCGACCGCCTGCACCGGTGGTGACGAAGGCGACCTGACCGGCGCCGCCGAGGCGGCGGAAGTCGCCATCGCCCCCGAGGACGGGACCGAGACCGTCGCCCCGGACGCCCCGGTCACCGTCGACGCCGAGAACGGCGAGATCACCGACGTCGTGGTGGAGCAGGCCGCCCCGGAGGGCGAGGGCGAGCCCGACACCTCGATGACCGGGTCGCTCGATGAGGACAAGGCCTCCTGGACCAGCGACTGGACGCTGACGCCCGGGACGGACGTGACCGTGACGGCGGTGGCCGAGAACGCCGACGGCGAGGAGACGGAGGCGGTCAGCCGCTTCTCCGTGGAGCCCTCGGTCGAGGGGAAGCGGCTGGAGGTCAAGACCGACACCCGCGCGCGGAACCTGCTGGACGGGCAGACGGTGGGCGTGGGCATGCCGATCGTCATCGACTTCGACATGCCGGTGGAGAACAAGGACCGGGTCGAGGCCGCGATGGACGTGGTCTCGGAGAAGCCGGCCCAGGGCGCCTGGAACTGGTTCGGCGACAAGCGCGCGGTGTTCCGCACCGAGGAGTACTGGGAGCCGGACCAGAAGGTCACCGTCGACCTGAACCTGGCGGGGGTGCAGGCCTCCGACGGGGTGTACGGCATCGAGAACAGCAGCATCGAGTTCGAGGTGGGCCGCGAGCAGCTCGTCGAGATCGACAACGACGCGCACCACATGACCGTGGAGCGCGACGGGGAGAAGCTCAAGGAGTTCCCGGTCAGCCTGGGGCAGAACACCCAGCACAGCTACATCACCCGCAGCGGCGTGCACCTGGTGATGGAGAAGCACACGAACTACCGGATGAGCAACGACACGCTCGGCGTCTCCCCGGAGGACCCGAACTACTACGAGGAGGTCGTGGACTACGCGGTCCGCATCTCCGACTCCGGCGAGTTCCTGCACAGCGCTCCCTGGAACGGGATGCTGGGCGAGGCCAACACCAGCCACGGCTGCGTGAACATGGCGGTCTCCGACTCCAAGTGGATCTACGACGAGAGCCTTCCGGGCGACCCCATCGACGTCGTCGACAGCGGCCGCGAGATGGAGGTCGACAACGGCTGGGGCTTCTGGGTCCGGGGCTGGGACGAGTGGGTCGAGGGCAGCGCGCTGGGCGAGCCCACCTCCACCGAGTCCTCCGGCACCCCCGGCTCCCCGCACGCCGACCCGGAGGAGTCCGGGAAGAAGGACGGGGACCAGGCCGCCGAAGAGGGCGAGGCCTGACCCCGCCCGCCCGAGCCTGATCGGAGCCGGGCACGAAGGCCGGAGAGCGAGAAGGCGGGCCCGACCGGAACCGACCGGTCGGGCCCGCCTTCTCGGTCGGGGCACGGGAACGGGTCCGGGCGGTGGGCCCCGTTCTCCAGGTAGGCGGGCCGGAGCGTGACCGCTGGACTACGGCGGTCCTTCTCAGGCCGGTGGAAGCACGGGCCCCCGGAGCCGGTCCCCACTGCGCGCCGTCGCCCCGGGACGGCCCCGGAAACAGCGGTGCCGCCCGCGGTCCCAGCGGACACCGCGGGCGGCACCTGGGGCCCTGGACGGGCGACCTGGCCACCGGCGTCTCCGTCCGGGGGGTCCCCACAACCCCGCCGGACGCCCCGCTCGCCGGGGCCGGTCGCGCGCCGCCCAGGGCCGTCGTGCGTCCCGCGGTGGACGGAGACTCGCGGGACGCACGGCCTCGGGGAGCTAGCCCAGGGGCACCTCCGGCAGAGCGTCGGTGCCGGGCAGCTCGGGGCCGACGGCCAAGCCGTCGGTGACGTCGGCGTTCAGGCTGTCGGTGGCCAGGGCGTCCGAGGGCAGCCCGTCGGAGGGAACGGCCCCGGTGGGCAGGCCCGTCTCGGGCAGCGACGCGGGGGCGGGCAGCTCCTCGGCGGCCAGGCCCTCGGTGGGCAGGCCGCCCGCGAGGGTGTCGCCGACGGCGCCCTCGTCCACCGACACCGGGGGCTCCTCGGACATCGCGTCCAGCTCCCCGGCGGTGTTCGGCAGCACCTCGCGCACCGGCCCCTCGGCCGTCCCGGCCAGACCGCCGGCGACGCCCTGCTCGGCGCTCATGGTGCGCACGTCGTCCTGTTCGGCCACCACGACCATGTCGGTGACGGTGTCCGCGGTGTCGCGCACCGCGCCCCCGGCCCCGGGTGCCGGGTTGCCCCGGGGGACGCTGTTCGCCGTGCCGTGCACCAGGCCGTTGACGCCCTTGGCGGGGTGCCCGGCGCCGCCGGCCAGCGGCGCGCTCTGCCGCTGCGGGCCGGCCGCGCCCTGGCCCAGGGCCTGGTCCACGGCGCCGTCGAGCGCGGTCATCCCCTGGTCCACCGCGCCGCCCGCGCCGGAGGCGTCGTGCCCGGCCAGGGCCAGGTTGCGGGTGTCGGGGGCGGGCGCGGTGCGCGCCATGTCGGGCACCTCGCCCGCGGCCAGCGGGGCGGTGACCGGGGCCAGCGCGGCCGAGGCCACCAGCGGGGCGGCGTCGGTCAGCGGGGAGAGCGCCTGCGGGGCGGGCGCGGCGGCCGCGGCCCCCGCGCCGAGAGCGGCGAAGCCGGCGGCGCCCGCCGCCACCAGAACGGCCTTCGCGGAGTTCCGAGCGAACTCGAACATTGGGAGATCCTTCCCGGATCGTGTGGTCATCGCATGTGCAGTGGGGATCGCCGCTTCGCGCCCGGCCTCCGGCGCGGTGCGGCCACTTCTGGACGGTGGGGTGTGCGGGCTCCCCGTCCGTGGGCTCCCGCGCCTGGTGGGCGGGGATCCTTCGGGGCGGGGCCGTCCGGCGGGTCTGGCGGACCGCCGGCCGGCGTGAACCCTCCCGGCGGGAGGAGCTCACGTCGGCCCCCAGGGCTCACGGGCACTGGGACGTGAAGGGCGGTGCGGTGCCGAGGAAGGCGCCGGGACGCCGTGTGCGGAGCGTCCGCGCACGCGGCGCGGGCGGCTCGGGCGACACGGCCCGGTGGACGGCGGCGCTAGTCCGGGGAGACGCCGGGCTCGTCGGCGGGGTCCTGGGGCACCGCCGCCGCGGGGGCGCCGGGGGTGCCGGGAAGGCCGACCGAGGGACGCGGCGCGACGGCCGCGGGAAGGTAGCCCGCGACGGCGGGCGGGGCACCGCCGGACGCCGAGGCGCCGACGGCCAGCGGGGAGGCCTGGTGGGCGGCGGGCGCGCCGCGCTCGGCCCCGGTGTCATCGGCGGCGGGGACGGCGTCCTCCGCGGCCGCGGCGCCCGCGTCCCCCGGTGCGGGGACGGCGGCGCCGGGTGCGTGGTGGCGGGCGGGCCCGGTCCGCGGCCGGTCGGCGGAGGCCTGGGCCCCGCCGTCGCCGCCGGTGTCGGCGCTCCCGTCGTCGGCGGGCTCGTCGGTGTCCGTGCCGGACCGCTCGCCGACGGTGCCGTTCGCGGCGTTCCGGGCCAGGCCGAAGGCCTTGCCTGGAACGCCCGGCACGTCGGAGGCGCCGAAGGCGGCGCCGGGTCCGCCGTGCCCCATGAAGCCGTTCAGGAGCCGGTCGGCGCCGCGGCCCGCGCCCCGGCCCTTGCCGGGGGCGGCAGCGGCCGCGCCCTCGGCGCCGTCGGCGCGCTCGTCCCCGGAGCCGAGTCCCGCGACGCCGCCGACCGCCGAGACGGCCGACCGGGCGGTGCCGGTGACCGGCCCGCGCTGCTCGCCGCCGGAGCGGTCGGAGCGGCCAGAGCGGTCGGACCGGCGGGACGTCTCGTCCGAGGCCGGCTTCGACGACTCCTGCGGGGATTCCTTCGGGGCCGCCTTCGGGGCCGCCTTTCCGGCAGAGTCGCCGGAGCCGGAGGCCCCCTGGGGAGAACGGCCCTGCGGAGCGGAATCCTGCTGAGCGGAATTCTGCGGAGTGGACCCCTGCGAAGCGGTCTCGGGCCGCGCCTCGGGCTTCGGCTCGGGCGCGGGCTCCTGCCGCGCCGTTTCCCCGCCCCCCGGAACCGCGGGGGCGGACGCACCGGCGCCGCCTCCGGCGACGGGGCCCACCGGACCGCCCTTGCCGGGCCCCTCGTCGGCCGAGGCCGCGACGGAGCCCGCCAGCCAGGCGGCCGCCGCGAAACCGGCGACGATCAGACCCCTGCGCGCGGTTCCCCCGGCGCCCGAGCGCACGGCGACCAGCGCGCGCTTCGCGCGTCCCGGCCTTTCCGTGCGGCGCATCGCGGGTCCTCGTTTCGCGGAGGGAAGGACGACGGTCGAACGGACCCAGGGCCGCGGGGGGCGCCCGGATCTGGAGCGACCGTAGCATGACCCCCTATACGGACAACCGAGAACTCCGATTTTCTCCCTCCCGTTCGGCCACGGAAAGGGTCCTCGATCCCTCCCGCGGGGACGCTCCGTCACGGAATACCGGTAATTTTCACGGTGGGAAGCGAGTCGCAACGCCAGCGTGACGGTCGGAGGTAGGACCCGTGACCGAACTCCCCGAAGCAACACCGCGCCCTCGGACCAGCCTGGACGAGCTCCTCGCCGAGCTCAACGCCCGGCTGCAGACCGAGCTGAGCAGCCGCGACCGCGTGCACTCGCTGCTTGAGGCCGTGCTGTCCATCGGCCGCGAGCTCGACCTGGGCACCGTGCTGCGGCGGCTCACCCAGGCCGCGGCCGACCTGGTGGACGCCCGGTACGCCGGTCTGGGGGTCATCGGGGAGGACGGCCGGTTCAGCGAGTTCATCCCGGTGGGGCTGACCGAGGAGCAGGCCGCCCGGGTGAGCCGGTTCCCGCACGGCGAGGGGCTGCTGGCCGTGCCCACCCGCGAGCGGCGCGCGCTCCGCCTCGGCGACCTGTCCCGCCACCCCGGGCGGCACGGATTCCCCGACGGCCACCCGCCGATGCGGTCCTTCCTGGGCGTCCCGATCCAGGTGCGCGACGAGGTGTTCGGCAACCTCTACCTCACCGAGAAGCGCGGCGCCGGCCAGTTCGACGAGGACGACGAGGCCGTGGTGACCGCGCTGGCCACCGCCGCCGGCGTGGCGATCGAGAACGCCCGGCTGTACGAGGAGACCCGGCGCAGGGAGCGGTGGCTGTCGGCCTCCACCGACATCACCACCCGGCTGCTGTCCGGCGAGGACCCGCACGACGTGCTGGGCCTGCTGGCCCGCAACGCCCGGGAGATGGCCGGGGCCGACATCGCCGTGGTGCTGCTGCCCGACCCCCGCGGCCGCGAGCTCATCGCCCAGATCGCCGACGGCCCGGTGGCCGGGCAGATCCTGGGCACGCCGCTGACGGTGTCCCAGACCGCGTGCGGCGCGGTGTACCGGCACGGCGAGGCGGTCACCATCCCGGACCTGCGGCACGCCGACTGCCCCATGCTCACCCACCGCGGCTTCGGCCCGGGGCTGCTGGTACCGCTGGGCACCCCGGACCGCACCCGCGGCGTGCTGCTGCTCGCCAAGAAGGGGGTGAGCTCCCCCTTCGGCGCCACGACCCGGCACATGATCGACGCCTTCGCCGGGCAGGCGGCGGTCGCCCTGGAACTGGCCGAGGCCCGGCGGGACGCCGAGCGGCTGGTCGTGCTGGAGGACCGCGACCGCATCGCCAAGGACCTGCACGACGTGGTCATCCAGCGGATGTTCGCCTCGGCGATGACCCTGATGAGCACGCTGCGGCTGGTGGAGGCACCGCAGGCGCGGGACCGGATCCAGCACACCATCGACGACCTGGACGAGACCATCCGGGAGATCCGCTCCACGGTGTTCGCCCTGCAGACCCCGCCGGCCTGCAACGACACCTCGCTGCGCGGGCGGATCCTGGACGCGGCCGAGGGGGCGGCCCGGTCACTGGGCTGCCAGCCGGGCGTGCGGCTGGAGGGGCCGATCGACGCCTCGGTGCCCGAGAAGGTCGGCGAGCAGCTGCTGGCGGTGCTGGGCGAGGCCCTGTCCAACGTGGCGCGGCACGCGCACGCCACCGAGGTGCACGTGTCGGTGGACGTGGACACCCACGTCACGCTGCACGTGAGCGACAACGGCAAGGGCATCGAGCCGTGCGGGCGGCGCAGCGGGCTGCGCAACCTGGAGGAGCGCGCAACGAGCCTGGGCGGCACGTTCAGCGCCGAGCCCAGCCTGGCCGGCGGCACCCTGCTGCGGTGGAGCGTGCCCCTGCCCGACGAGGAGGACCAGGCCCCCGCCCCTCAGGACGAAGAGGGAGAGGTCAGGCAGAACACGTTCCCCTCGGGGTCGGCCATGCGCTGAAAGGCTCCCTGCGCGTCGGTGACGACCGGCCCCTCGACGGCGGCCCCCTTCTCCCGCGCCGCGCGCGCGACCGCGGCGATGTCCTCGACCCGCACGTCCAGGTGGAACCGGAACCGCCCCTCGGCGGGGTCCGGAACGGGCTGGAAGGAGATGCGCGGCCGCCCCGCTGCGGCGGGCAGGAAGGACCACCCGTCGGCGCGGTCGACCTGCTCGGCCCCGAGGAGCCAGGCCCAGAAGCGGACGAGGTCCGTCGGCGCGGCGGAATCGACGACGATCTGGTCCAGGGCGGCAGTGGGCATGGCGGGAGGCTACCGGCCCCGCAGCTCCTCGCGCGACCGGGGCCGGCCCGCGCCTACTCGAAGCTCGACCGCCCGCGGGTGCGGAGCTCGGCGACCAGGACGGCCGCCTGGGTGCGGCGCTTCAGGTCGAGCTTGGACAGCAGGCTCGACACGTAGTTCTTGACGGTCTTCTCCGCCAGGTAGAGCCGCTCGCCGATCTGCCGGTTGGTCAGCCCCTCGCCGATCAGGTCGAGGATCTGGCGCTCCTGGGGGCTCAGCTCGGCCAGCGGGTCGGGGCGCGGCGGGTTGCTGCGCAGGCGCTCCATCACCCGCCCGGTGCTGCCCGGGTCCAGCAGGGACCCGCCGCCGGCCACCGTGCGCACCGCCCCCACCAGGTCGGCGCCGTGGATCTGCTTGAGCACGTACCCGGCGGCGCCCGCCATCACGGCCTCGAACAGCGCCTCGTCGTCGGCGAAGGAGGTGAGCATCAGGCAGGCGATCTCGGGGCGGTCCGAGCGGATCTCCCGGCACACGCCCACGCCCGAGCCCCCGGGCAGGCGCACGTCCAGCACGGCCACGTCCGGCGAGGCGGCGGGGATGCGGGCCAGGGCCTGCTCGGCGGTGCCGGCCTCGCCGACCACCTTCATGTCCTCCTCACCGTCCAGGAGCGCCGCCACACCCCTGCGCACCACCTCGTGGTCGTCGACGAGGAACACCTTGATCGGTTTCGTCGCGGCACCCGGCGCCATAGGCTCCCCTCCCCGGAGCGTCCGGGAGCCCCGGACGCGCGTCGCTGCGGATTCGACGCAAACGACGGTATTACCCCCTCCGAGACGCGCGTCCGCCGAAGGGCATCAATGGGCAAGGCCCAAGGTCCCGAACCTCTCAAGTCTTACGGACCGGGGCAGCCCGGACGCACCGGATCCGGACACGTCGGCCCCCGCACGGCCCCCCCTGAGGGGGCCGCCGCGCGGGGGCCGGGACTCCGTGTGCGCCGGGTGCGCCCTGTGCGCCCTGTGCGCTCAGACCACCAGCGAGGGCCAGGGGCGCGCCTCCTCGAAGGCGCGGGACGCCGCGAGGACGCGGCCGTCGGCGTGCCGGGGGCCGACGATCTGCAGCCCCACCGGCAGGCCGTCGCCGGTCAGCCCGCACGGCACGCTCGCCGCCGGCTGGGAGGTCATGTTGAACGGGTAGCTGAACCCCGCCCAGGAGGTCCAGCGCGGGTCCTGTGAGCCCGGGGGCACCTCCAGGCCCGCCTCGAAGGCGGCGATCGGCATCGCGGGCGTCAGCAGCAGGTCGTAGCGCTGGTGGAAGAGCCCCATCGCCTCGCCCAGCGCCATCCGCACCGCGGTGGCGCGCAGGTAGTCCACCGCGCTGTACCGCCGCCCCTGCTCGACGATCTCCAGCAGCCCGGGGTCGACGCGCCCGGCGTCCTCCTCGGACGTGCCCTCCATGGCCTTGGCCGCGCCGCTGTACCAGAGGACCTCGAACTCCTCGCGGCAGTCGGCGATCGGCGGGTCCTGGCGCTCCACGTGCGCGCCGAGCTCCTCGAAGGCCTCCGCCGCCCGCTCGCACAGCCGGGCCACCTCGGGGTCGACGCCGATCCCCCACAGGGCCGGGCTGTAGGCCACGCGCAGGCCGCGCACGTCCGCGGCGGCCACCGCCTCGGCGAACGACTCGGCCGGGGGCGGCATGGCGCCCCAGTCCCGCGCGTCGGGCCGGCTGATCACGTCCATCATCAGGGCGGCGTCGGTGACGGTGCGGGTGATCGGCCCGGTGTGCGCGAGGCTGCCGAAGGCGCTGGCCGGGTAGTGCGGCACCCGCCCCCAGGTGGGCTTGAGCGCGTAGACGCCGGTGAAGGAGGCCGGGATGCGCACCGACCCGCCGCCGTCGGTGCCGGTCGCCAGCGGCCCCATGCCGGCGGCGACCGCGGCCGCCGCGCCGCCGCTCGACCCGCCGGGGGTGCGCGACAGGTCCCACGGGTTGCGGGTGACGCCGGTCAGCGGGGAGTCCGTCACGCCCTTCCAGGCGATCTCGGGGGTGGTGGTCTTGCCGGTGAACACCGCCCCGGACTCGCGCAGCCGGGCCACCGCGGGCGAGTCCTCGGTGAAGGGGCCGTGCGCGCCGGCCGTGTGCGAGCCGCGCCGGGTGGGGTGGCCGCGCATCAGGTGCACGTCCTTGACCGCGACCGGCACACCGTCCAGCGGGCCGGCCGGCTCCCCGCGCGCCCACCGCTCGGCCGAGGCCCGGGCCTGCTCGCGCGCCTCGTCGGCGTGGACCGCGCAGAAGGCGTTCAGCGCCGGGTCCTCGCGGTCGATGCGCGCCAGCACCGACTCCACCGCCTCCACCGGGGTGGGGCCGCCTCGGGCGTACCCCTCCAGCAGGTCGGCGGCGGTCAGGTCCGCGGGCGCGCCCCGGTCCACCGCCTCCCCCTCGTGCCTGGTCGTCATGGCTGTCCCTTCCGTCTCTACCCGCGTCTCTACCCGTGCGGGACGTACCCCCGCGCCTTGTCCACGACGTTGCGCAGCTCCTCGCCGCGCAGACGGCGGTCGAGGTTGTCCAGGAAGACCCGGACCAGGTCGTCCTTCCAGCCCACGACGTCGCCGGACATGTGCGGCAGCACGATCGCCTGGGGCAGGTCCCACAGCGGCGAGGAGTCCGGCAGCGGCTCGGTGGCGAACACGTCCAGGGCGGCGCCGGCGATGGTCCCCTCGCGCAGGGCGCGCACCAGGTCCTCCTCGACGACGATGGGGCCGCGCGCGACGTTGATCAGCCGGGCGGTGGGCTTCATCCGGGCCAGCAGGCCGGCGTCGAACAGGCCCCGGGTGGCGTCGGTGAGCGGCGCGGCGACCACGGCGTAGTCCGTGCGGCCCAGCTCCTCGGCGATGCCGCCCGGGGCGGCGGGGTCGGCACCGACCACGGTGCCGAAGTCGGGGTCGCCGGTGCGGGGGGTGCGCCCGGCGCCGGTGACCTCCAGGCCCGCGGCGCGCAGCAGGCGGGCGATGGCGCGGCCGATCGGCCCGGTGCCCACCACCAGCGCGGTGCGGCCCTCGATCCGCTCGCTCTCGCGCCACCTCCAGGTGTGCGCGTGCTGCAGGTCGCGGCTGCCGTGCAGGTCCTTGGCGAAGGACAGGACCAGGCCGAGCACGGTCTCGGCGATGGGCCCCTCGAAGACGCCGCGCGAGTTGGTCACCACCGCCTCGCTCTCGACCAGCCCGGGGAACATCAGGTTGTCCACCCCGGTGGTGGCGGCGTGCACCCACTCCAGTGCGTCGGCCTTGTCCCAGGCGTCGGTCAGCGCCTCGGTGAACAGGTCCCACACCAGCAGCACCCGGGCTCCGGGCAGTGCCTCGGGCAGCTGCTCGGCGGTGGCGTAGCGGACCTCGGCCAGGCCGGGGTGGTGGTCGATGCGCTCGCGGCCGGGGGGCGTCTCCCCGCCGTGCAGGACGACGAGGGCGGGCGCGGAGGGGTCGGCTGTGGACACGGGGGCGGCTCCGGAATCAACGGTCGGGTCGTCTCGCTGCTCCCCTACCCGGCCGCTCCGGTGGGCGATCACGGGTGCCGCGCAGCGTTTGAAACGCTAGGGACCGCCCCTAGGATTGTCAACAATCGACGGGCCGGCCCCCGAAGCGGCGCCCGGATGACCCGCCGCCCCCCGCCGTCATTGATGTCCCGGGCGCCACGATCGTATGATTGTCGACAATCGGCGGATGATGGACCACCTGTCCCGGAGCCGCGGCCGCACTGAGCACGGCGGCCCCGGTCCCGCGCCGCACCCACCGCGACGAAAGGGCCGATGCCTCGATGCCCCGGTACATGTCCATCACTCTGGAGAAGCGCGGCGTGGAGTGCGTCGCCGAGCTCTACGACAAGGACGCCCCCCGCACCTGCCAGGCCGTGTGGAACGCCCTCCCCCAGGGCGGCGACGCCTACCACGCCAAGTACGCCCGCAACGAGGTGTACACGATGGTCCCGCGCTTCGCCGAGGAGGAGCCCGGCCAGGAGAACCCGACCGTCACCCCCATCCCCGGCGACGTCGTCTACTTCTCCTTCAACGGCGGCATGCTCGACCGCCGCTTCAAGGAGGAGAAGGGCATCGACGACCTCCCGGGCGTGATCGACCTGGCGATCTTCTACGGGCGCAACAACCTGCTGCTCAACGGGGACGTCGGCTGGGTCCCCGGGAACGTGTTCGCGGGCATCGTCGAGGGCCTGGACCGAATGGCCGAGGCCTGCAACGACGTGTGGCGGTCGGGCGGCGCCGGGGAGCGGCTCGTCTACCGCCGGCTGGAGCGCTGAGCGGCCCCCTGGGACCGGCGAGGGGACCGCGGCCGGATCCGAGATGCGGAGAGAAGAGAGAAGGAGGTGAGTGACCAATGCGGACCGATCACAGCACCGGTGGCCCGGACTGCGGAGGCGGGCGCGGAGGGCCGCCCGATGCGGCGCGCGGCCCCGAGGCCGAGAGGAACGCGTCGCTGTCGCTGCTGGGCGAGCGGGGCTTCCTGCCCGACCGCAGGACGGCGGAGGGGCTGGTGGAGATCTCGGCGGTGGCCGAGACCCCGTCCCAGTCGGGGGTGGGCGTGATCGCCCCCTACGACTTCGCGCTCGACCGCGAGCTGTGGCGCTGGGCCCCCGACGACGTCTCCCTGTACGTCACCCGGCTGCCGTTCGTGCCCGTGCCGGTGACCGTCGACCAGGCCTCGGCGCTCAGCGACGGCGAGGGCGCGGCGCGCGCCACCCGCGACCTGCTGGCGCCCGAGCCCCTGGTCGTGGGGTACGCGTGCGCCTCGGGCAGCTTCGTGCACGGGGCCCAGGGGCAGCGGCGGCTGCGCCAGGCCATCCTGGACGCCGGCGCGCCCGCGGCGGTCACCACCTCCGGTGCGACCGTCGAGGCGCTGGAGGCCGTCGGGGCCCGCCGGATCGCCGTGGTCACCCCGTACGTGGACAGCGTCACCGAGCGCCTGGTGGCCTTCCTCGGCGAGCACGGCGCCGACGCGGTCTCGGCGGTGGGGCTGGGGCTGCTCGACCACATCTGGAGGGTCTCCTACGCCGAGGTGGTCGAGGCGGTGCGCAGCGCGGACCGGCCCGAGGCCGAGGCGGTCTACATCAGCTGCACCAACGTTCTGACCTACGACATCATCGCGCCGCTGGAGCGCATGCTGGGCAAGCCGGTGCTGGCGGCCAACCAGGTGACCATGTGGGCCGCGCTGAAGGCGGTCGGCCGGCACCCGGTCGGCGCCGGACAGCACCTGGTGGAGGCGACGGCACCGCGCGAGCGCCCGGCGGTCGGCGGCGGACGGGGCACGCCCAGCACGGAGAGGCGGTCGGCACGGACATGACCATCGCGGGATTCCTCTACCCCGGCCACAGCGCCGAGGACGACTACCCGGTGTTCGCCGGGATGCTCGGGCCCGGGACCGAGCTGCGCGTGGTGCACACCCTCATGCGCGAGGACGCCCACCGGGTGGACGCGCTTCTGGACGTCGGCTCGGGGGAGGTGCTGGCCGAGGGCGCGCGCGAGCTGCGCGCCCTGGGCGCCGACTCGGCGGTGTGGGCCTGTACCAGCGGAAGCTTCGTCTTCGGCTGGGAGGGTGCCGCCGAGCAGGCCGAGGCGGTGGGCCGGGAGGCCGGCTGCCCCTCCTCCAGCACCTCGTTCGCGTTCGTCGACGCGGTGCGCGCGCTGGGGCACTCCCGGGTCGCCGTCGCGGCGACCTACCCCGACGACGTCGCCGAGCGGTTCGCCGCGTTCCTGGGGCAGGCCGGGATCGCGGTGGAGGCCTGGGCGGGGCGGGGCATCGTCACCGCGGCCGAGGTGGGCACCCTGCCGCCGGCCGAGGTGCTGGAGTTCGCCGCCGCCGGCGACCACCCGGACGCCGAGGCGGTGCTGGTGCCCGACACCGCACTGCACACCGCCGGTGTGCTGGACGCCCTGGAGGAGCGGCTCGGCAAGACGGTGCTGACCGCCAACCAGGTGAGCGTGTGGCAGGGACTGCGCCTGGCCGGCGACACCGCCCCGCGCGAGGGCCTGGGCCGGCTGTTCCGGGTCGGAGCGGCCGAAGCGGCCGCACAGCGGACATAAGGTGCAGCGGACGTAAGGTGCGACGCACGGAACGTGCGCACAGGTGCGGCCGCCCGCCGGGCGGCCGCACCCCCGAGCGAGGTGAACACATGCCATGACCTCCCCAGGACAACTCCATCCCGTGCCGAGGAGATCGACCTCCGAGCTGATCGCCGACCAGCTGCGCGAGGCGATCATGTACGGCTCCCTGTCCCCCGGCGACCAGCTGGGCGAGACCGACCTGGCCAACCGCCTGGGCGTCAGCCGCGGGCCGCTGCGCGAGGCCATGCAGCGGCTGGTCCAGGAGGGGCTGCTGCGCAGCGAGCGGCACCGGGGCCTGTTCGTACGCGAGCTGGCCCCTGAGGACGTGCGCGACGTCTACGTGGCCCGGCTCGCGGTCGAGCGGACCTCGTGCGAGCTGATCATGCGGGGCAACCGGGGCGAGGCGCTGGCCCGCCTCACCGCGGCGCTGGCCGCGCTGGAGGAGGCGGCCGCCACCGGCGACCGGGCCGCGATGAGCGACGCCGACCAGGCCTTCCACCAGGCGCTGGTCAGCTGCTCGGGCAACTCCCGGCTGGAGCGCATGGCCCAGACGCTGCTGGTGGAGACGCGGATGTGCCTGACGGTGATGCAGCGCACCTACCCCGAGCCGGACGAGCTCGTCGAGGAGCACCGCAAGCTGCTGGACGCCATCGCCGACGGCGACGAGGAGCTGCTGCTGGAGCTGATCTCGGCGCACATGCTCGACACCGTCGAGCGGGTGAACGGCGGCTCCTGACCCCTCGGCGCACCGGTCTCAGCGCACCGGCGCGGAGGGGGGAGGCGCCGGGGGCGCCGGGGCGGACGGCGGGCGCGCCGCCCGGCGCGCCCGCCGTCCGGTGCTCTCCCCGCCCACCTTGAACAGGATCAGCTCGAAGGCGGCCGCGAGCAGGCAGATCCGCAGCAGGTCCTGGAGCAGGCGGCTCACCACGCCAACGGGCTCCAGCCAGGGGAACCACAGGTGCCAGTCGGCGGGGCCCAGGAACAGGTAAACGCCCCGTTCGAGCCATTCGGTGCCCAGCAGGACGAGCACGTAGTACAGCGAGAAGGACAGGTAGAAGACCGGGCTGACGCTCAGGATGAACTTGAAGGCGTTGATGAAGGGGATGTACTTGTCCCCGGCGTCCTTGCGCAGCCACCCGCGCACCGCGGCGATCGGCCCCTTGGCCGAGGTCAGCGCCCGCTCCAGGCGCGCGGTCCTGCCGTTGCCGCGGAACAGGCCGCTGTAGCGGTCCATCTGGGCGCCGAAGACGACCGCCGTGATGGTCAGCCAGACCAGGGGCTGGAGGAACCCGTCCTTGAAGATCGCCCAGGTGCTGCCCATCGTCCGGTAGGCCTGCAGCAGCAGGTCCTGCAGGTCGACCCCGAGCTGCGCGCCGGCCCAGCCCACCGCCCCGTCGATCTGGTTCTGCACGGCCGCCCAGGCGGCGCGCGCCTTGGCCCACTTCCAGAAGTCGGTGAAGGCCGCCACCACCGTGAAGGTGCCCAGGAACATCCAGGTGGCCTCGAACAGGGCGGTGGCCAGCCCCAGCACCTTGCCGTCGTTCTTGTTGTAGAAGTGCTCGCACAGCGCCCTGAGCCCGAACGCGGCGAGGGCGATGAGCACCATCGGGCCGAGCTTGTCGATGGCGCCCATGTCCAGCAGGACGTCCAGGCCGTCCTGGTTCACCGAGGCGATGGTGAGCTTGCGGTACTCCTCGACGTAGAGGTCCCAGGCGCTGTAGAAGATCAGGAACGGCAGGATCGCCATCGCGATGGCGTCCACGATGGTGCGCTCGGCCAGGACCGCGTTGCCGCGCTCGGCGGTCCTGCGCAGCACCCCCGCGCGCACCCGCCGGTACTCGGCGTCCACCGTGGGAAGCGCCGGGCGCAGCAGGTGGAACATGACGATGTAGGTCGCCAGCTGCACCAGCAGCAGCAGGCCCAGTGCGAGGTAGCCCAGCATGGGCTCGATGGCCGCGGCCGCGGCCATCCCGCGCAGGAGCAGCCGGTAGGCGATGTCGCCGACCAGCCAGACGCACAGCAGCGGAGCCCAGTACCGCCTCACGAGGTCGAGGGTGTACAGGGGCAGTCGCGCGGCGAAAGCGGCCGGTCTTCTCATGGCCGGAGAATCCTATCCGGGCCCGGTGACGCGGCACCTCACCGCGGGGCCCATGGCCGGAGTCGGCCGCGCGGCCCGCCCCGCGTGCGGTAGGAACAGGGGAGACGGCGTTGACGGCGACGGGAGGCGCGGATGACCGCAGGGGCCAAGGGCGACGGCGACGGCTGGGTCGAGATGCCGGACGGCACCCGCCGGTGGGGGCGGTACGGCGCGGCGGGGCTGCTGCTGCACGCGCCCGACCCGCGCGGCGGGCGGTGCGTACTGCTGCAGCACCGCGCGGCCTGGACCCACCAGGGCGGCACCTGGGGCCTGCCCGGCGGCGCCCTGGACAGCGGGGAGAGCGCCGTCGACGCGGCGCTGCGCGAGTTCGGCGAGGAGGTCGCCGGGGAGCTGGACGCGATCGAGGTGACCGGAGTGCACCGGGCCGGGTCGTCCCTCTGGCACTACGACACGGTGCTGGCCTCCGCGCCGCGCGCGGGGGAGTACGCCCCCGGCAACGCCGAGAGCGAGGCGGTGCGCTGGGTCCGGCTGGAGGAGGTGCCCGGGCTGCCGCTGCTGCCGGCCTTCGGCCAGACCTGGCCGCGGCTGTGCGCGGCGCTGCCCGCCCGGCTGGACCTGGTGGTGCGGGCGGGGCCCGTGCTGGAGCGGGCCGGGGCGGCGGCCACCCCCGAACGCACGGCCGCACTGCGGGACGCGCTGGCCGGGCTGGCCCGCGACGGCCTGCCGGCCGCGGAGCTGCCCCGCGGGCTCGGGCTGCCCGCGCTGGACCGGTGGTTCCCGCGGGTGCGGCTGGAGACCGCGGTTCCGGTGGACCCGGCGCCCGGGGTGCGGATCGCCGCGGAGGGCGAGCACGGCGCGGACGGCGGCGCCGGGAGCGCGGTGCTCACGGTCGCCGGCGCCGGGGGCCCCGGAACGGCGCCCCCGGAGTGGCTGCTGGAGCGCACCGGCGCGCCCGCGCCCGCGCCCGGGTCAGGCCAGCAGGTGGCCCTCTGAGACCGTGACCGCCGAGCCGCCGATGAGCACCCGCCCGGGCGCCCCCGCCGGAAGCTCGACCTCGACCCGCCCGCCGCGCGCGGAGCACTGCAGGGCCGAGAAGGCGGTGCCGCCGAGCCTTTCGGCCCAGTAGGGCGCGAGCACGGTGTGCGCGCTCCCGGTCACCGGGTCCTCTTCCACGCCGACGTCGGTCGCGAAGAAGCGGGAGACGAAGGCGTAGGGGCGGCCCTCGTCGGCGCGCGCCGTGGCGATCACGCCCCGTTCGGCGTGGCCGCTCATCCGGGCGGGCACCGGGTCGAGCCCGCGCACGGTCCGCTCGTCGGCCAGCTCCACCATGAGGTCGCCGGTGCCGGCGGTGCCCGCGCGCTCGATGCGGGCGCCCAGGGCGTCGGCCAGGCCGTGCGGGGCGGGGGCCTCCTGCGGCGGGTTGGCGGGGAAGTCCATCCACAGCCGCCCGTCCCGCCGCTCGACGGTGAGCACCCCGCTCCACCGGGTGGAGAAGCGCAGCGGCCCCTGCGCCCCGTCCTGGAACAGGGCGTGCGCGGCGGCGAGGGTGGCGTGGCCGCACAGCGCCACCTCCACCGACGGGGTGAACCAGCGCAGGCCGAAGTCGGCCCCGGGCCCGCCGTGCGGGGTGAGGAAGGCCGTCTCGGACAGGTTGAACTCGGCGGCCGCCCGCTGGGCCCAGCCCTCGTCCAGGGGCCCGTCCACCGCGATCACGGCGGCCGGGTTCCCGGAGAAGGGCTGATCGGTGAAGGCGTCCACGACACGGAACCGGGTCATGGGCGGCACGTTACTCCGGCCGGGAGGATCGCGGGGCACTCGGGCGGGCACTCGGACGGGCCCCCGTTCGTTCCCCACCTTGAGGCCGACTGCGGTCCGGCGCCACGGGTACGTGCGGACACGGCGGCTCAGGGGTAAGTCAGGGACGGGCCCTGATGGCCGGTGGGCCGTTCCCGGGCATGCTGGACGACAGAGGTACTGGTACGGCGGTCCACCGCCGAGCGAGGAGCAGTCATGACGCTGGAGCGCGGCAACGCATTCACTCCCGTCGCCTCGGCGACGATGATCTGGCCCTGGGGGTGGGCCCTGGGAGCCGGGGCCACCACCGGCGCCATCTCCCTCTTGCTCAACCTGGGGTCGGGGGCGGTCGGCTCGGGCCTGACCACCGGGATCTTCTTCTTCGCCCTGGTCGGCGGGGCCGTCGCCCTGATCAGCGGCAAGGGCGACCGGCGGGCGCGACGCTGGGCCGGGCAGTACCCGTGGAAGTTCGCGGGGGTGCCGGCCCTCGCGGGCGGCGCGGGTATCGCGCTGGTCACCCTGTTCGCCGGCGGGTTCTTCCCGGCGATCTTCGCGGGCCTGGGCACCGTCGCCCTGCTGTGGGTCGTCCTCGGGCTGATCGGCACCGTGGCCGGCGGCGGCAACCGGTAACCGGGCCGTGCCGGGGCCGGGGCGCGGGTACGCCCCGGCCCCGGCACGCGTGGGCACCCCGTTCGCGCAGGCCGCGTTCGCGCGGAGCGTTCCCCACAGGCTGTGGACGGGCGCCCCCGCGCCCGCCCGGCGCCGGTAACCTCGGTAGAGGCCGCTGAGAGGAGCCTCTTGACCACCGACAAGCCCGAGGACGCCCGCCAGAAGATGGTCGAGCGGGTCCGCAACCTGTTGCGCCAGGCCGAGGACCCGTCGGTGACCGACGCCGAGAGCCAGGCCTTCACCGCCAAGGCCGCCGAGCTGATGACCCGGCACGCCATCGCCGAGGCCGAGGCCCGCGCCCAGCGCGGTGAGGACGCCGAGTCGGTCTCCCGGCTCGACTTCCCCGTCTCCGGAGCGGGGGGCCACGGCAAGGCCCGCGTCAAGGCGCTGGCCGGGATCGCCGCGGCCTTCGGCTGCCAGTCGGCCGTGCGCGGCAACACCTCCGCCAACACCGAGCGCACCCTGATCATCGTCGGAACCGTCTCGGCGCTGGACTCGCTGCGGGTCCTGCTGCCCTCCATCACCCTGCAGATGGAGGCCTCGGCCCGGTTCACCGCCCGCAACCACATCGCCGACCTGCGCGAGCTGCGCAACCTGGACCGGTCGACGCTGGCCACCGAGCGGACCCGGTTCTACCGCTCGTTCGTCCGCGCCTACGGCTACGCGGTGGCCGAGCGCATCCGCGAGTTCCGCGCCCGGCTGGCCGAGGAGTCGGCGCCCGGCGGGGGCGCGGGCTCCTCCTCCGGTTCCGAGGGCGACGGGGCGACCGGCGCGGAGCTGGTGCTGCGCAGCGACGTCGACCGGGTCAAGGAGGACTTCCAGCAGCGCTTCCCCGAGCTCAAGCCGACCCGCCCGGAGCGCACCCACCACAAGGCCGGGGCGCGCGCCGGGTACCTGCGGGGGCGCAGCGCCCAGCTGGGGATGGAGACCGCGGTCGGAGGCGGCGGGACCTCGTCCCTGCCCGAGAGCGACTGAGGCGTTCGCCGAAGTTGTCCACAGGTTGTCCGGTTTCTGTGGACAAGGCCGTGTGCACCGGTAAATAGGGGCCGGGAGCGGCACCCCTAACCACACAACGCTGTGGATAAACCTCGCTTCGCGTCCGTTTCAGGCCGAACCGGGACGGCCTCGGCCGCCTCCGCCCTGCGCGATTCCAGGCGCGGCGAAGGGTGATTCAGGTCACCTCCTTGGGAAGGTGGTCGGTACACGAACGGACCCAAGGAGAGTCATCCTCGATGAACACGGCCACGCTCCTCAAACCGTTCCGCGGCCACAAGACGGCGCTGCTCACCACCTACCGGTCCGACGGCGTGACCGGCGTGGACACCCCGGTCAGCATCGCCGTCGACGGCGGACGGATCATCTTCCGCACCTGGGAGGACTCCGGCAAGGCCAAGCGGCTCCGCAGCAACCCCGTCGCGGACCTGCGCCCCAGCTCCTTCCGCGGCGAACCCCGCGGCAAGCCGATCCGCGGACGCGTCCGCCTGCTCGACGAGGCCGAGGCACGGCACGCGGCGCTGATCCTGGGCCGCCGCCACCCGATGCTCCAGCGCTGGGCGGTCCCCGCGACCCACCGCCTGATGCGCTACCGCACCCTCCACTACGAACTCGTCCCCTTCGACCGCGAGGAGATCACCAGCAACGAGGGGTGCCCCGACTGAGGGGCGGCCGGAGGAATCCGCCGCGGGCACCGGCCGACGAATGCCGGGCGGTCTTCCGGGTCTTCTCCACAGAGGCGGAGATCGGATTCCGATAATCCGACCCGCCTTTTTCTTCGCCCCGGCCGCAGAAGCGGGGAATCGCGCTCGGAGATCGCGGGGGAAGAACGGCGGACCGGAATGCGATCTCCCTCACACTTCCACTCCGGGGTGCGCGGGGCGGGACCGCCTGCGCCTTCCGGGGTCCGGCCTGCGATGCGGGGGTGCGCCCGGCTCGGTGGTACGCTAGGGCCGATGAGCTCTGGCTTGGCACCGGAGCAGGCCCCACTAGCATACTCTGTATCGGCCACCTGGAGCGTCGGTTGAGGCGGGAGCTGCGCGGGCCTGGTCTCGCTGACGCTATGCTGGACGATCCTGCAGGGGACGTCCGGTACGGCAGCGGCCTTGTCGACCAGACTCACGCGTGAGTAGTCGCCTTGGCTCGGAGTAACGTCGAGTCGACATACCCGGATCGCTGAGTTCCGGCCCGGGCCGGAGCCGATTCATCAGGGATGCATACCGATACGGAGTGAATGATGTCCAAGCGTTGCGACGTGTGCGAGAAGGGCCCGACCTTCGGCCGGCGGGTTTCGCGGCTCGGTAAGAATGCGATGCACCGCCGGATCAAGGGCCGTTCGAACCGCATGATCCTTCCGAACATCCAGACGGTCCGGACCGTTGTCGACGGCGCCCCTCAGCGCCTCAAGGTCTGCACGTCGTGCCTGAAGAGCGGCAAGGTCGCTCGCCGCTCCGCGTGACCTCCCGGTCGTGCCGCCCCTGATCTCCTCAGCCTGATCATCGCGGCGGACGCCACCGGCAGCCGGAATCCCGGCGCGGGGACACGTGGGGCGATCGGCTCCCCGGGCCCACCGTCCCGAGCGAGGCCGTGCCGTCCGCTGAGCTTCGGCCCCCTTGGGCGACTCGTCGAGTCGCCCAAGGGGGCCGAAGTCGTCTCCGGGGAGGCCCCGGGAGGCCGCTGCGCCGTGGCTCAGGCCACGCGCAGCGGCATCACCAGGTAGCGGAACTCCGGCAGTCGGCGCTCCGCCTCAGGGGCCTCAGGGGCCTCAGGGGCCTCCGGCACGTCGCTGATCACCACGGGCCGGGTGGGCCCGGTCATGTCCATGCGCGCCCGCGCGGTGGTGACCCCGGCCAGGCCGTCGAGCAGGTAGCCGGGCGCGAAGGCGACGCGCATCGGCTCGCCCGTGTAGTCCACCGCCAGCGCCTCGGCGGCCTGGGCGTCCTCGCCCGAGCCGGCCTCCAGCACCGCCTCGGCCCCGGAACCGGCCCGGTCCGGCGCGAAGGAGATGCGGACCGGTGACGAGCGGTCCGCCACCAGGGCGACCCGCTTGACCGCCTCGACGAACGGCGCGAGCGGCACCTCGGCGCGGGCCGAGGGCTCGGCCCCGAAGCGCTTCTCATAGGGGACGAAGTCGCTGTCGATGAGGCGGGTGGTGCTGCTCCGGCCGCCGCTCTCGAAGCCGATCATCCCCTCGCCGCCCGAGGCGCCCCGCCCCGTGAGGAACACCCCCACCTCGGCGGCCGGGTCCAGGGTGCGGGCCAGGTCGCTCAGGGTGCGCGCGGGGACCAGCGCCGACGCGGGGGCGTCCGGGTGCTCGGACCGCCACGGCATGCGGCGCACGGCGATCCGGTACCGGTCGGTGGCGGCCAGCGCGAGGGTGTCGGCCCCGAAGTCCAGGTGCACCCCGGTGAGCATGGGCAGGGTGTCGTCCCGCCCGGCGGCCGGGACCACCTGGCGCACCGCCGCCGCGAACGCCTCGCCGGGCAGCGTGCCCGCCGGCGGCGGCATCTCGGGCAGCAGCGGGTGGTCCTCCAGCGGCAGGGTGACCAGGGTGAACCGGGCCGGGCCGCAGGTGATCAGCGCCCGGCCGCCGTCGGCCTCCACCTGCACCGGGCGGGCGGGCAGGCTCCGGGCGATCTCGGCCAGCAGCCGGCCGGAGACCAGGACCGCCCCCTCCTGCTCGACCTCGGCCTCCACCCGCGCCCGGGCCGAGACCTCGTAGTCGAAACCGGACAGCCGCAGCCCGCCCGCGGCGGCCTCCATGCGCATGCCCGCCAGCACCGGCATCGCGGGCCGCAGCGGAAGGGCCCGGGCCGTCCAGGCCACGGCGTCGGCGAACGCGTCTCGGTCGGCTCGCAACCTCACCGGCAGACCTCCTGGGAGTCGCCTCACGGCCCGCGCCGGGCCGGAACTGCCGTCACCGTACTCGGCGGCGCCGACAGTCCCCCGGCCGCGCCCTCGCCCCGGGTCGTTCCCCCGGGCGTTCCGCGGAAGCGTGCCGCGGCCGGCTCACTCCCCCTTGCGGTCGGGCTTGAGCGTCCACACGACGGTGACGTGGCCGGTCACCGTGCCGTCCGCGGTGCGCAGCTCGACCTCGACGGGGAACTCCGGGCGCCCGCCGGCGTCCAGCTCGGCGACGACCTCCTCGCGCGGGCGCCCGAGCCGGGCCTCGGCGGTCATCTCGCCCATCGCGATCTTCTCGTAGGTGCTGGTGGCGGTGGTGGGCAGCGGCACGGCCCGGTCCAGCTGGTCGCCGAAGGTGCTCAGGATGATGGCCCCGGAGGCCGACTCGGCCAGGGTGAACATCGCGCCGGCGTGCGGGCCGCCGATGTGGTTGTGGTGCGCGGGCTCCTCGGGCAGCCGCATCACGCAGCGGCCGGGCTCCAGCTCCTCGAAGCGCAGCCCCAGGGTGCGCACGAAGGGCACGCTGGCCAGGAATCCGGCCTTGATCGTCTCCGCCGTCTCGGCGTTGCTCGGTGTCATGGACCCAGATGTTACTTGCGAGTAATACCCGGGGGCCAGTCCCCCGGCGCACCTCCTTGCCCCGGCGCCCGCTCCAGGGCTTAATGTCGGTGCGGTTCCGGGCGCCGTACGCCCGGACCTGTGGACGGGGGGTTCACCATGCACCTGGCGGCGGGCGAGAGCGTGCCCGAGTACCTGATGCCGCTGACCGTGCTGCTGTGCGCGGCGGCGGGCATCGGATACGCCTCCACCCGGCTGCGGGTGGTGCCCATCGTGGGGTTCCTGCTGGCCGGGGTCCTGATCGGCCCGCACCAGCTGGGCCTGGTGGACAGCACCCGGGTGGTGGAGGACGCCGCCGACATCGGGGTCATCCTGCTGCTCTACACCATCGGCATCGAGTTCTCCCTGGAGCGGCTGGCCGCCATCAAGCGCTACGTCCTGGTCGGCGGCGGGCTCCAGGTCGCCCTGGCGGTGGGCGTCACCGCCGGCGCCGCCGCCCTGTTCGGCGCCGGCTGGCGGGCCGCGGTCTTCACCGGGCTGCTGGTCGCGCTCTCCTCCACGGCGATCGTGCTCAAGGTCCTGGCCTCGCGCGGGGACACCACCCGTCCGGTCGGCCAGGCCGGGGTGGCGGTACTGATCTTCCAGGACCTGGCCGTGGTGCTCATGGTGCTGTTCCTGCCGCTGCTGGCCGGAGAGGGCGGCGGCCCGGGGGAGATCGCCCGGGCGCTGGGCACGGCGGCCGCCGTGCTGGCGGTGGTGCTGGTGGTGGCCCGCAAGGTGATGCCGCGCCTGCTGGAGGCGGTGGCCCGGGCCTGCTCGCCGGAGGTCTTCCTGCTCACCGTGGTGGCGCTGGGCATCGGCACCGCGTTCGTGACCTCGCTGGCCGGGGTGAGCGTGGCGCTGGGGGCCTTCCTGGCCGGGCTGGTGGTCAGCGAGTCCCGGCACGGCCAGCACGCGCTGGGCGAGGTGCTGCCGCTGCAGATCGTCTTCAGCGCGCTGTTCTTCGTCTCCATCGGGATGCTGCTGGACCTGCGCGCACTGGCCGAGCTGTGGTGGCTGATCGGGCTGATCGCCCTGGGCGTGGTCGCCGTCAAGGCGGTCACCGGGGCCGTCGCCCTGGCGGCGCTGCGCCTCGGCGCGCCCACGGCGGTCGCGGGCGGGCTCATGCTGGCCCAGATCGGCGAGTTCTCCTTCGTGCTGCAGCGGGCCGGGCACGACGCAGGACTGGACTTCGCCGCGCTGGGCGACCGCGGAGAGCAGGTGCTCATCTCGGTGACGGTGGTGCTGATGGTGGCGACCCCGGCGCTGGCCGCGCTCGGCGACCGCCTGGGCCGGGCGCTGGGCCCGCGCCGCGGCGCCGCTCCGGCCCCGTCCCCGGCGGCGAGGAAGGACCCCGCGGCCTGCGCCGAGGAGGACCCGGTGCTGATCTCCGGCTGGGGTCCGGTCGCCCGGGAGGTGGCGGCCGCCCTGCGGGCGCGCGGGGTCCCGGTGTCGGTGACCACCCTGGGCCCGGACCTGGCGGCCGAGGCCGAGGCCGCCGGGTACCGCGTGGTGCGCGGCGACCCGGTCAAGCGCAACGTGCTGGAACAGGCGGGGCTGCGCTCCGCCCGGCTCGTGCTGATCTGCGAGAACGACGGGGAGGAGGCGGCCGCCATCGCCGCAGTGATCGCCCGCGCCGCCCCCGACGCCCCCATCGCGGTGTGCCCGGTCGACGTCCCGGACCCGCGCGCCCTGGCCCGGGCCGGGGCCGACCGCGTGGTGGACGCCCCGGCCTCGGTCGCCGACCGGGTGTGCGCGACGGTGCTGCGGCGCCTGGGGACGGCGCCGGCCGCGCCGGGGGACCGCCCGGCGACCGACACGGTGGTGGACTTCCGTCCCGATCCGCAGGCCGCGTGCCCGCACGCCCCCGGCATCCGCCCCGTGCTGCCCCGCTCGGCGGGGTGCACCGCCTGCCTGCGCGAGGGCAGACGCGACTGGGTCCACCTGCGCACCTGCCTGACCTGCGGCCATGTGGGCTGCTGCGACTCCTCGCCGTCCCGGCACGCCTCGGCCCACGCCGCGGACCGCGACCACCCGGTCGCCGCCTCCGCCGAACCCGGCGAGGAGTGGGCCTGGTGCTTCGAGGACCGCACGACGATGCCGGCCGCGGACTGACCCGGGCACCCGCCCCTGAGCGCCGACGGAAGCGTCGACCGAGGTTTTCGTTGGCTGTGCGGAACTGACACAACGATGGCGCGGAGCGCCGGAGAGCGTCGATCGGAGCACTCCGGACCCGCAGGTCCCGAGCGCGATGGACCGCTGCGCGCGGGCTCCGGAGCCGCCGCCTTCGCGTTCGTTCCGTTTGTTCCGTTGTTCCGTAGCAGCCGAGCGCAATCCGCTCACCGGCCTCGGGGACGCGCCCCGCGAGGGCGACCGAAGGGGGTGCGGGGAGCGGCCTGCGGGCGCGACAGGACGGCGTCGATTGAATATGATCATCATTTTCAATCGATCGCGGAAGAACCGCCCATGGACGCCCCGACGACCCGTTCCCCGAAGGGGACGCACACGTCCACGGGGAGCAGGGGGAACACGGGGAGCACGCACACCCGCCCGGCGTCCCCGGCTCCCGACTCCCCTGAGGCGCGGAGCGTGAGCTAGCATGAGCGCGGAGCGCGGTCGTGCCGCCGGGCGGTGCCCGGTGCCCGGAACCGTGTCCACGGAGGGTTCGCATAGCGGCCTAGTGCAATGCTCTTGAAAAGCATCAAGCCCTTGACCGGGCTTCGTGGGTTCGAATCCCACACCCTCCGCAGTTCGGGCCCGCCCCCTTCAGGGGGCGGGCCTTTCTCGTTCCATGAACCGGATTTACGCAGGTCCACCGGATTTCTCGCGACAACAATTGGTCCATGTACCGCAATTTTTCGCAACCGAAACGTGATACCTCTCACGGGGGCCTCCGGATGCGGAAATGACTCCGGGGCCTTGTGTTCGGCATCGACGGAAATCAGGATGATCTCTCGGTAGGGCCTGAAGACCCTGGATCCACTGGGGCTCAGGCCTTCCCGCTGTGCGCACCCCCTTCGCACCTTCGATCCACGCATGAGGAGATCCCCTTGGTCGAACCGTTCACATCCGAACGGCATGAGCGCCTGCGAAAGGAAGTCAGATCATTCGCAGAAGCCGAAGTCGCCCCCCTTGTACCGGAGATGGAAGCCTCCCGGACCGTCCAATATGAACTGTCGCGCAAGATCGCCGAACAGGGGTGGATCGGCGTGACCATCGATACCGACCACGGCGGAATGGGCCTGGGCCACCTGGCCAAGACCGTCATCATCGAGGAGCTCTCGCGCGTGAGCGGCGCCATGGGCGCCATGGCCCAGGCCTCGCAACTGGGCGTCGCCAAGATCGTGCACTTCGGCGACGACCGGCAGAAGAAGACCTGGCTGCCCGAGATCGCCTCGGGCGCCTGCCTGCCCACCATCGCCGTCACCGAGCCCGAGTCCGGCGGCCACGTGCTGGGCATGGCCACCACCGCCGTGCGCGACGGCGACGACTACGTCCTCAACGGCAGCAAGGTGTTCGTCGGCAACAGCCACGTCGGCGACCTGCACGGGGTCGTGGTGCGCACCGGGCCCGGGTCCAAGGGCCTGTCCGCGTTCCTCGTGGAGGCCGACCGCCCCGGGTTCTCCCTCGGCGAGCACGTGCCCTCCATGGGGCTGCACGGCTTCAGCTTCGGGGAGCTGGTGTTCGAGGACTGCCGGGTGCCCGCGGCCAACCGGCTCGGCGACGAGGGGGACGGCCTGCCCGTCGCCTACTCCTCCAGCGTCCTCTACGGCCGTGCCAACCTGGCCGCGGTCTCGCTCGGCATCCACCAGGCGATCGTCGAGGAGACCCTGGCCTACGCGTCCGAGCAGCAGCGCTACGGCAAGCCGCTGGCCGAGCTGCCGAACATCAAGATCAAGCTGGGGATGATGCAGTCCCGGCTGATGACCGCCCGCATCGCGCTCTACCACGCGGTCCACCTGCTCGACCACGGGCTGCCCTGCGACGCCGAGCTGATGAACGCCAAGCTCGTCAACGTCGAGAGCTCTCTGGACAGCGCCCGCAACGCCATGGAGGTGCACGCCGCCTGCGGCCTGTTCACCGACCGCCCGCTGGAGCGGTACGTGCGCGACGCCCAGCACATCTTCGCCCCGGCCGGCACCTCGGACATCCAGCTGCTGCGCCTGGCCGAGTTCGGCCTCGGCTCGTCCAAGGGGCAGTGGTCGGAGCGGCTCGCCGCGCCGTTCGCCCCGGAGTACGCCTCCGCCTGAGCGCCGCACCGGTGCCGCACCCCTGCGGCACCGACGCCGCCGGGCTCCGGTCCCTGGCCCGGGGGCGCACACGGCGGCGGACCGCCACGGCCCCCGGCCACCGTGGACGACACGGGGAGCGCGGTGCGGGGCACCGCGCTCCCGGCGGCGCTATTCGGCCGCGGCCTGCTCGGGGCCCACCCGCCGGTGCACCATCGCCATCAGCTCGGCGGCCCGCTCCTTGATCAGCTCCAGGCCCGGTCGCCCCCACGGTCGGGCCTCCCGGTCCACCACACAGATCGTGCCGAGGGTGGTGCCGTCCCGGTCGATCAGCGGCGCCCCCATGTAGGAGCGGATACCGATCTCGTCCACCACCGGGTTGCCCGCGAACCGCGGGTAGTCGCACACGTCGTCCAGCACCAGCGGCAGCCGGCGGGCCACCACGTGCGGGCAGTAGCCGTGGTCGCGCTCCATCACCCGGTCGGGGGTGTCGGCGGCGCTGGCCTCGGTGCTCAGGACCGTTCCGCGCTGGGCGCTGTCGGAGACGTACAGCCCGGCGAAGTACTGGTGGTCCTCCTTGATGAAGTTGACCATCGCGAACTGGGCGCCGGCGGCCTGGGCCAGCTCGCGCGCGAAGGCGTCGAACTCGGCGTCGGGCCCCGAGCCCAGGCCCAGCTCCTCCAGGCGCGCGACGCGTTCGGCGGCCTCCCGGTCTTCGGGGACGATGATGTGTCCTTCGGATGCGTCGGTCACGGGGGACTCCAATTTCCGCAGGGTTCGCAGTGCTAGGGGGACGCGGGGGCGGACATCAGGTGGCGGACCAGGCCGATGAGCACCTCGGTGGCCGATCGGGCGTCGCGCGCGTCGCACATCAGCACCGGGGTCGCCTCGCCGAGCTTGAGGGCCGAGCGCACCTCCCCGTCGGTGTAGCGGTAGGCGCCGTCGAACTCGTTGACCGCCACCAGGAAGGGGATGCGGCGGTGCTCGAAGAAGTCCACCGCCGCGAAGCAGTCCTGAAGGCGCCGGGGGTCGGCCAGCACGACCGCGCCCAGCGCCCCGTTGGACAGCTCGTCCCACATGAACCAGAAGCGGTCCTGCCCGGGGGTGCCGAACAGGTACAGCACGTGCCCGGGGTCCATGGTGATGCGGCCGAAGTCGAACGCCACGGTGGTGGTCGTCTTGTCCTCGACCCCGTGCAGGTCGTCGTGGCCGGCGCTGGCGGCGGTGATGAGCTCCTCGGTGCTGAGCGGCTCGATCTCGCTGGCGGAGCCGATGAAGGTGGTCTTGCCGACCCCGAAGCCGCCTGCGACCAGGACCTTGACGGCGGTCGGGAACGGGTCAGAGCCGTCGCTGTAGGCCATCGAGCAGGATCTCCAGTAGGCGTCCGTCGGAGGGGTCGGCGGTGGGGCCGGGCGCCTGGGCGGCCACGGCCCCGGCGTCGACCAGGTCGGACAGCAGGACCTTGGTGACCGCGGCGGGCAGCCGCAGGTGCGCGGCCACCTCGGCCACCGAGGTGGGCCCCTTGCACAGCCGCAGGGTGCGGGCGTACTCGGGGGACAGGTCGCCCTGGCCCACGCGGCCGGTGGAGGCCACCAGCGACATCAGGTCCAGCTTGCGGGTGGGCGCGGTGCGCCCGTTGCTGACGGTGTAGGGGCGGACGAGGCGGCCGGCGTCCTCGTCGATGAGGGGTTCGTCGTCAGCGGCCATGGCCGCCCGCGGTCTCGGGGGCCGACCGTGCCGGGGTGGCCAGGAACGGCCGCACGCTCTTGATGAGCTGGGACATCTCGTAGCCGAGCACGCCGGCGTCGGCCTCCCGGTCGGCGAGCACCGCCAGGACCGACCCGAAGCCGGCCGAGGCGACGAACAGCAGGGTGGTGTCCAGCTCGACGACGACCTGGCGGACCGCGTCGCCGTCGCCGAACCGCACGCCGGTCCCGCGGGCCAGGGAGAACAGACCGGAGGCGATCGCCGAGAGCTGCTCGGCTTCCTCGCGGTCCAGGCCGTGCGCGGCCTTGGTGAGGCCGTCCGAGGACAGCAGGACGGAGCTGCGGGTGTGCGGGACGCGCTGGACCAGGCCGCTCAGCAGCCAGGCGAGGTCCGAATCCGGACCCGGGGGCGCAGGGCTCACCATCGTGTTGGACTCACTTTCAAGGGGACGGATCACTCGAAAGATCGGCTGGGGGCGTTCTCCCCCGGGTCAGGCCCCTAGGCGCTGGGGGCGTCGTCACCGCCTTCCTGCTCGGCACGGCGAAAGCCCCCCTGATAGGCGGCCATGAGGCCGAGCGACGGCACGTCGCCGCCGGGGCCGCCGGGGCCGCCGGCGTTCCCGGGCGGTCCGGACCGACCGGGCTGGTCGGCGTGGCCGGGGGACGGGTCGGGGCGGCGCAGTTCCGGGGCGAGGTTCTCCTGGACGCGCCGCTCGGGCAGCGGCGGCCGCGCGGAGTTGTCCGGCGGCACCGCGGCGCCCTGAGCGCCCTCAGTGCCCTCGGTCGCGGCCGGCCGCGGTGCGGGCGGCGGGGGCGGCGCCGGTCGGGCCGCGCCCGCGCGCTCGAAGGCCGAGGTGACCACCGCCGACTGCGCGGAGGGCATCGGCCCCGGGGACGCGTCCCGGGGCGGCGCCGGAGTCTGCGGAGGGACAGGGGCCTGGGGCGGGGCCTGGGCCACAGCCGGAGCGGGCCGCTCCGCGGGGATGTTCGGCGCAGGCGCGGGGTTCTGCACCGCGGCGGGCTCCTGCTCCGCGGTCGGCGCGGCCCGGCGCCGGGGCCGCTCGTCGGCCGTGCCCAGCAGCGCCGACGGCAGGACCACCACCGCCAGGGCGCCGCCGTAGACGCTGGGCTGCAGCTGCACCCGGGCGCCGTGCTTGCGGGCCAGGGTGGCGACCACGAACAGGCCGATGCGGCCGTCGCGCAGCAGCTCGCCGATATCGACCCGGTCGGGATCGGCGAGCAGCTCGTTCATCCGGCGCCGCTCCTCGGGCGGAACGCCCAGGCCGCGGTCCTCCACCTCGACCGCGATGCCCGCGCCGACCTCCTCGGTGCGCAGCAGCACCCGGGTACGCGGCGGGGAGAACTTGGTGGCGTTCTCCACCAGTTCGGCGATGAGGTGGATGACGTCCACGACGGCGCCCCCGGCCAGCGTCCCGCCGGAGGGCGGGACCACCTTGACCCGGGAGTAGTCCTCCACCTCGGCCACGGCCGAGCGCAGGACCTCGTAGAGGTTGACCGGGCGGCTCCAGCGCCGCCGGGAGGAGGCGCCGCCGAGGACGGCCAGGCTCTCGGACTGGCGGCGCATCCGGGTGGCGAGGTGGTCGATGGTGAACAGGCCCTTGAGCAGGTCCGGGTCCTCCACCTGGGCCTCCAGCTCGTCGAGGAGGCCGATCTGGCGGTGCACCAGGGACTGCATGCGGCGGGCGACGTTGACGAACACCTCGACCTGCTGCCCGGTGCCCAGGTTCGGGGTGGGGACGCCGCCGCTGGGGGCCGGGTCCCGGTGGGCCGGCGCGGCCTCGGCGGTCCCCTTTCCGGACCGGGCACTGTGGGCGTGGTGGGCGCGGACGGCGGCGTTCCAGGCGGCGGTCAGGGCGGCGCGCTGCTCGTGGGCCAGGAGGGCGTAGGCGTCACCGCCGGAGGGGAGGCGGGGTTCGGCGACCGGCCGGACGTCCTCGCCGCGTTCGATCCGCTCGGACAGCCGGACCAGCTCCCCGCGGGTGCGCTCGCTGCGCCGACGCAGGGCGTCGGCGGCCTGGTCGACCCTGGAGGTGGCGCGCTCGGCCAGCAGCACGGCCCCGGCCAGCACCAGCGCCGTGCAGGCGCCGGCCGCGATGAGCACGACGGCCACCGTGATGTCCGAGGGGGGCGCGGTGAGCAGGGCCGCGATGGCGACGGTTCCGATGAGCGCGACCAGCAGGGCGGGGAGGACGGAGATCCACACGTGGGCCGAGCGGAAACCGCCCGGTTCGGCGCCGGGTTCCTCGCCCAGCACCGGCGCATCCCCGGAGGCGCCCGCGACGGTCGGGGAGAATTCAGACATCGCAGTCCTCGGTCGCATGGGGTCGGATCGGCAACAGGGATCACGATACGACCTCTCCGACCCTGATGCGGACAATATTCATTCCGTACGAGCGCAATTCACCCGCCCGACTCCCGACCCCGAAAACCCCTGCGGCTGCGCCCCTCCCGCGATCGGGAACACCACCCGTAACACGACGTGAGCCGACGTCTGGGCCCCCATTCGCCGCGACGCCGACACCTTTTACGACCTTGTTCCAGATTCAGACACCGAGCAACATAATGGACATGAATACCCGCCACGAGTGACCCACACCACCCCATCCGCACGAGCTACCCGGACGAGCTGCCCGGAAGCCCCCCGACCGGGACCGGACCGGAAGGCGACGACGGAGCGGCCGGTGCCCCGCTCACGGCCCCGGCCGGGTACCGGGCCGCCGGAGTGCCAGGGGGAAGGCGGCAACGACGAGGCGCGGCGGTTCCCCGAGGGGCGCCGGTCGGCCGCCGGGCCACTCGCGGTCCGGCAACAGCAGCAACGGAACGGCAGGTTCCCCGCTCACGGCCCCCGGCCGGGCGGCGGCTCGTCGGGGCGAAAGGGGGGGGAGGGCGGCGACGAGCAGGAGGGGCGGTTCCCCTGGCCTGCCGGTCGGCCGCCGGGCCGCTCGCGGTCCGGCAACAGCGGCAACGACGGCGCAGGCTGGTACCCCGCTCATGGGCCCCGGCCGGGCATCGGGCCGCCGGAGTGCGGGGAGATGGGCGGCGGCGGAACGGCAGGTACCCCGCCCACGCCTGCCGGCCGGGTGCCGGGCCGCCGGGGCGAAAGGGGGGAAGGCGGCGACGAAGCGGGGCGGCTCCCCGGTGTCGCAGGTCGGCCGCCGGGGGCCTGCCGCCCCCCGGGGGCACTGCCTGCCGCCCGCACCGACACCCCCGTTGATCTCGGGAAAGTCGGGGTAATACCGGCCGGTATTACCCCGACTTTCCCGAGATCAACGACAAGGAAGGCAGCGCGCACCCGGGGCGGGGCCGCCGATCACGCCGCAGCGGCCGCACCGCTCACAAGGACGCAGCCGAAAGCTCCACCACCCCAGCGGACACGACCCCGCGCCCATTCGTCGCTACCCATCTCCCTGCACCCCGGCGGCCCGCCGCCCGGCCGACAGGCGCGAGCGGGGTATCCGCTGGGCCGTCGCCGCCTCCATCCCGCACCACCGACCAACCGGCAGCCGACCGGCAACACCGGGGAACCGCCCATCCTCGTCGTCGCGGCCCCTCCCCTGCACCGAAGGGCCCCGGCGCCCGGCAGGCAGCCCGGAGCGGGGAACCAGCCGTCCCGTCGTCGCCGCTGTTCCCGGACCGCGAGAGGCCCGCCGCCCGACAGCGCTACCGTGCGGGCCGCCGGCCTTCGTCGTCGCTGCTGCTTCACCCACCCCGATTGCGAGATGCCTGCGGTCGACAACCAGGCCCGGGGAACGGCCCACCTCGTCTCACCTGTCTTGCCGCTGTCCTTCTCCAAGCCCGTGGAGTCCGCCCTCTGGCCCCCGGGAACCGGGGGGCCGCCCTTGCGACAGGGGCAGGACCACGGGGCGGCGGCCCCTCGCGATGGGGGTGGAGCCGGGGAACCGGCCCCTGCGGGCGGCAGACCCGCAGATGACCCCGACCGGGTGACAAGACGACGCCGCCCGGGCGCCTGATCGTTCGGGCGGCCCGGGCGGCGTGCGGTCCGGCGGTCAGCGGGGCCAGGCGAAGGCCTCGCCGACCGTGGCGCCGAGCCGCAGGTAGGAGTCACGGGTGCCCGGAGCCAACCGGTCCAGGTCGACCTCGGCGCCCTCCTCCAGGTGGGGGTCCCAGGGCACCCGCACCACGGCCCGGCAGCGGCTGGCGAAGTGCTGCTCCAACCGGTCCAGGTCGACGCTGCTCTTCCCGCTCGTGCGCACCATCGACAGCACGACCACGGCGCCGCGCACCAGGTAGCCGTACTCGTGCGCCTCCAGCCAGTCCAGGGTGGCGCTGGCGCTGCGGGCCCCGTCCACGGACGGCGAGCTGACCAGGACCACCTGGTCGGCCAGGCCCAGCACGCCCCGCATCGCCGAGTGCAGCAGACCGGTGCCGCAGTCGGTGATGCAGATGGAGTAGTAGTGCTCCAGCAGGCGGGAGACCTCGCGGTAGTCGTTCTCGCTGAAGGCCTCGGAGACCGCGGGGTCGCGGTCGGAGGCCAGGATCTCCAGCCGGCTCAGCGCCTGGGAGGTGAACCCGCGGATGTCGGCGTACCGGGTGATGGTGTGCCGCTCGTTGAGCAGGTCCCGGATGGTGGCCGCGGTCTCCAGGCGCACCTTGTCCGAGAGCGTGCCCCGGTCGGGGTTGGCGTCGACCGCCAGGATGCGGTCCCCGCGCAGCGAAGCGAGCATCGACCCGAGCGCCACGGTCGTGGTCGTCTTGCCGACACCGCCCTTCAGACTGAGTACCGCCACCCGGTGGTGGCCGCCGGCCACGTGCGTACGCGCGCGGGCCACCAGTTCGTTGCGGCGCTTCTCGTCCGCGGACTCCCCCGGGTTGACCAGGCCGAAGGAGGCGGCGTGCACGGCGCGGCGCCACCCCCTCCCGGGCTTGCGCCTGGGAGGCCCGCCGCGCACCAGCGAGGCCGCGTCGAGTTCCTCGGCGCTCCCCGCCTGCTGCTGCCCCGCGACCTCGGGGTAGGCGGCGTAACCCTGCTGCGGCTGCTGGTAGGGCTGCTGGGCCCCGGTGTAGGGGCCGTACGGCGACGCGGGAGGACCCTGCTGCGCAGGCGCGCCCCACTGCCCCTGCTGGGTGTGGTCCTGCACGGGCTGAGGCCCGGTGCCATAAGCACCGGCGGCGGGGTACCCCTGCTCCGCAGGAGCGTACGGGTCGGCCTGAGCCTCCCACTGGCCAGGCTGCTGGTGCGCCGCCTGCTGGGGCCCGGTGCCATAAGCACCGGCGGCGGGATATCCCTGCTCCGCAGGAGCGTACGGGTCGGCCTGAGCCTCCCACTGGCCAGGCTGCTGGTGCGCCGCCTGCTGGGGCCCGGTGCCATAAGCACCGGCATACGGCTGGCCCTGCTCGGCTCCCCAGGCGGGAGCCTGGCCGCCTTGGCCTGCCGCTCCATAGCCGGGCGCGTACGGCTGTCGGGGCGCCCATTGCCCAGGCTGCTCCTGGCCGGCGACGGGCGCCTGACCGTACGCCTGCTCCTGGGGATACGCCTGCTCCCACTGCTGGGCCCCGTCGGGGGCAGCACCGTAAGGCGCCTCCCCCTGCACAGGCGGCTGGGGGCCGGTGCCGTAGGCACCGGCCGGAGCGTACGGATCATCCTGCCCGTACACCCCCTCGCCAGCACCGCCATACGACGCCTCACCCTGCACAGGCGCCTGAGGGCCCGTCCCGTAGGCGCCCACGGGCGGCTGCCCCTGCTCAGGGCCCCACCCATAAGCCTGCGGTTCCTGGCCGACCGCCGTTTCGGGAGCGGCTCCGAAACCCTGCTCCCACTGCTGAGCCCCGTCGGGGACAGCGCCATACGACGCCTCCCCCTGCACAGGCGCCTGAGGACCGGTCCCATAGGCGTCCACGGGCGGCTGATACTGCCCGTACGCCCCTTCCGCCCCCTGGGCGACACCGTCACCGTGAACCGGCGCCTGCGGCCCGGTTCCATAGGCGTCCTCCGCCGGACGCCCTTGGGCGTCCCAGGGCTGCGGCTGACCGTACTGTTCCTGAACGCCTTCGACGACGGACGGGGCACCCGGTTCCTGGGCATGGGCCGACTGAGGCCCCGTCCCGAACGCCCCTTCCGGAGCCGGTCCGGCGACCTCGTCGACCGCGTCCTCCCGCCCAGGGGCGGCCACCAGACCGGGGTCGGAGGCCACGGTCCTGTCGGCCGCGTCGTCGGCCCACGCCTCGGGGGGCGTCCCCTCACGCGAGTCCTGGGGCGCCTGGCCGGACTGGGCGGCGGACGGGAATTCGCTCCACTGCTCGTCCACCGGCCGCTCCGGGACGCCCGGAGAAGCCGCGGAGGCCGTGGCATCCGGAGCGCCCGAGGCGTCCGGTTCGAACCGCACGGTCGTCTCGGGCTCGCCGCCGTCGTCGTCGGGCAGCGGCGCCGCGTCGGGCAGGTCCGGGAGCGGCGCCTCCGCCTCCTCGGCCACCGCCTCCTCGGGGGCGGCGTCCGCCACGGGCGTCTCCCCGGTCCGCTCGGGCCCGTCCGTCTCGGAACCGGGCACACCGGTTTCCGCCCCTTCCGCGCCTTCTGCCGGACCGGGGGCGGACGCGGCGAGTGGGGGAAGCTGCTCCGGTTCGGGAACCTCGTCCCCGCCGCGCCTATCGAACGCGGGCACGGCTCCGGTGCCCGCGGCGCCGTCGGGCGCGGGCGGAGCGGCCTGCGCGGGCGGGGCCGTCGGAGCGGCCTGCGCCTGCGGGGCCTGGGGCGGCTGGGGCGCCTGGGGGTGCTGGGGCGCCTGTGGGTGCGGGTGCTGCGGCACCTGCCCCTGGGGCCCTTGCTGCCCGTGCGGTCCCTGCGGCGCCCCCTGGCCCTGCTGGGGCCCAGGAGGCATCGGCGGCCGCTGCTGCCCGTGCGGCCCGTGGGGCGGCTGCGCGGGCGGGCGCCCCTGCTGGGCGGGGCCGCCCTGCGGCGGGCCGTACGGCGGACGCGGGGGGCCGGGCGGCCCCTGCGGCGGGCGCCCGCCCGGAGGCCCCTGCGGCGGCGCTGCGTGCGGCCCCTGGGGCGGCCGCGGCGGCTGCGCCCCCTGCGGTGCCTGCGGGTGCGGCCCCTGCTGGGGGCCCGGCCGGGGGGCGGGTCGCTGCGCGCCCTGCGGCGCGCTCTGCTGCGGGCCCTGGGGCGGACCGGGCGGGGCGGTGGGGCGCTGCGGCGGCGCACCGTGCGGCGCGTTGCTCGGCGGCCCGGGAGGCGGGGTCTGCCGCGGGTTGTTCGGCGCGTTCGGTGGTGCGTGCGGGGGCGCGTTCGGCGGCACCGGCTGTGTGTACGGGCTCTGCGGCGCCTGGTGCGGCCCCGGGGCGCCGCCGTTGAACGGTGCGCGATCGCCGGGTGCGGAGTCCGGCCCGGGGGGCGGCCCGGCCTGCGGCCCCGACGGCGGCCCCGACTGCGGAGCGGGCTCCTGCGCCGCGACCGCCTCCTCCGGTTCGCCCTGCGCGTCCTGCGCCTCCTGCACGGGCTGCGGCTGCGGAGCTCCCTGGGGGTGGGGGGCCCAGGGCTGCTGCGGGGCGGGCGCTCCGGCCGCGGGTTCGGGGGCCGGGTCGGCGGGCGGTTCGGGCGCGGGCTCGGGGTACACGGGCGCGGGCGCCTCGGGGCCCGCGCCGCTGGGAACGGCGTAGGGCGGGGGCGGCGGCGCGCCCCCGTCGAGGGCGTACGGCGGGGGAGGGAGCATCCCCCCGTCGCCGAACCACTGGCCGGTCCCCTCCTCGGGCGACCAGCCGTGGCCGTCGACGTCGTCCCCCGGCACGGCGCCCGCCCCATGGTCACGCCCGTCCTCCGGCGGACGCGGAGTGCGGGGCTCCGGACCGTCGTGATCTCTCTGTGCCACGGAGGTTCTCCTCAAAACGCGTTTCAGGGGGCGTGAATGTGCAGCGCCGGGGCCGAGACCCGCGGGGGGTCAGAGGAAGCGGACGATTCGGACACCCAGCGTCGTCGGTTTTCTCACCTCAGTCAACAAAGATAAAACCCAGCGGCAGCGGCACGGCGCGCGCCCCGATCCGCACTCGCCTCCCCCTGTACGACAGGGGTTGCCGCAGCCGTGGTTCGCACCGTCTCGGCCCCCTCCCCCTTCGACGCGCCCCCGCCCCGCCCGGATCCCCGCGGGCGGACGCCCTGCGGGCGCGGCCTGCGGAAGGCCGGAAGATCACGCTCCGCCGCGCTGTCCACCACCCGTCCGGGGTGGGTAGCTTTCCTTGCATGCGCGCGATCGAGATCAGTGAGCCCGGCTCCCCCGACGTCCTGTCCTGGAACGAGGTCCCCGACCCGGTCCCCGGTCCGGGCGAGGTCCTCGTCGACGTCGCGGCGAGCGCGGTCAACCGGGCCGACGTCAACCAGCGCCAGGGCAGCTACCCGCCGCCCCCCGGCGCCCCCGTCTACCCCGGCCTGGAGTGCTCCGGGCACATCGCCGCCCTGGGCCCCGGCACCGAGGGCACGGGCCACGGCGTCGGCGACCCGGTCTGCGCCCTGCTCGCCGGCGGCGGCTACGCCGAGCGGGTGGCCGTCCCCGCCGGCCAGCTGCTGCGCGTGCCCCGGGGGATCGGCCTCGCGGAGGCCGCGGCGCTCCCCGAGGCCGCGGCGACCGTGTGGTCCAACGTGTTCATGGTGGGCGGACTGGCCGCCGGCGAGACCCTGCTGGTCCACGGCGGCGGAAGCGGCATCGGCACCTTCGCGATCCAGCTGGCCCGCGCCCGGGGCGCCCGGGTGGTCACCACCGTCGGCGGCCCGGAGAAGGCCGAGCGCTGCCGCGAGCTGGGCGCCGACGCCGTCATCGACTACCGCACCGAGGACTTCCCGGCCCGCGTCAAGGAGGAGACCGGCGGCGCGGGCGCCGACGTCGTGCTCGACATCATGGGCGCCTCCTACCTCGACCCCAACCTGCGGTCGCTGAACGTGGGCGGCCGCCTGGTGGTCATCGGCCTGATGGGCGGCCGCAAGGCCGAACTGGACCTGGGGCGGATGCTGGTCAAGCGCCAGTCGGTGCACGCGACCACGCTGCGCTCCCGCCCCGTGGAGGAGAAGGCGGGTATCGTCGCGGGCGTGGCCGAGCACGTCTGGCCGCTCGTCGAGGAGGGCGCCGTGCGGCCGATCGTCGACCGGACCCTGCCGCTGCCCCAGGCGGCGGAGGCGCACCGCATCATGGAGTCCGGCGCCCACGTCGGCAAGATCGTGCTCACCGCCGACCACCGGGGCACCGCCTGACACCGGCCCCGGGGGGACACACCCCGCGTACGACCATCCGCGAGTGAGGGTTTGCGATGAACAACGGATTCAGCGAAGAGGAGCAGCCGCAGGTGCTGATCGTGGGGCCCGGCGGCGCAGGCGGCCAGGACGGCGCCGAGGGGGCGGAGTCCGGCGAGGGCGGGGAGCAGCGCCCGCTCAGTGAGATGGTGGAGCAGCCCGCCAAGGTCATGCGCATCGGCAGCATGATCCGCCAGCTCCTCGAAGAGGTGAAGGCCGCCCCGCTGGACGAGGCCAGCCGCAACCGCCTCCGGGAGATCCACGCCAACTCGGTCAAGGAGCTGGAGGACGGCCTGGCGCCGGAGCTGGTGGAGGAGCTGGAGCGGCTGACGCTGCCCTTCACCGACGGCAACACCCCGAGCGAGCCCGAGCTGCGCATCGCCCAGGCGCAGCTCGTCGGCTGGCTGGAGGGCCTGTTCCACGGCATCCAGACGACCCTGTTCGCCCAGCAGATGGCGGCCCGGGCCCAGCTGGAGAACATGCGCAAGGCGCTGCCGCACGGCCAGGAGGCGCAGGGGCCCAACCCGGGATCGGGTCCCTACCTGTAGGCGCACCCAGGCGCACGGAGGCACGACGAGAGGGGCCGGTCCCGCGGGACCGGCCCCTCTCCTGCCCGCCGTGTGCCGCGTGTGCTGTGCGCACCCCGGCGCTCAGCCCTTCACGGGCTCCAGCACGTCCAGGCCGACGTAGGGGCGCAGCGCCTCCGGCACCACGACCGACCCGTCGGCGCGCTGGTGGTTCTCCAGGATCGCCACGATCCACCGGGTGGTGGCCAGCGTCCCGTTGAGGGTGGCGGCGAACCGCGGCCTGCCGTCCTCGTCCCGGTAGCGGACGTCGAGCCGCCGGGCCTGGAACTCGGTGCAGTTGGAGGTGGAGGTCAGCTCCCGGTAGCGCCCCTGGGTGGGGATCCACGCCTCGCAGTCGTACTTGCGCGCCGCGCTGGTGCCCAGGTCGGCGCCGGCGATGTCCACCACCCGGTAGGGCAGCTCCAGCAGGTCGAGCATCTCCCGCTCCCGGGCGAGCAGCCGCAGGTGCTCCTCGTGGGCGTCCTCGGGCCGGGTGTAGACGAACATCTCGACCTTGTTGAACTGGTGCACCCGGATGATGCCGCGGGTGTCCTTGCCGTAGGAGCCGGCCTCGCGGCGGAAGCAGGAGGACCACCCGGCGTAGCGCAGCGGGAAGGACCCCGACTCCAGGATCTCCCCGGCGTGGTACCCGGCCAGCGGCACCTCGGAGGTGCCCACCAGGTACTGGTCGTCGGCCGCGAGGTGGTACACCTCGTCGGAGTGCTCCCCCAGGAAGCCGGTGCCCTCCATGGTCTCGGGCTTGACCAGCACCGGCGGCACCATCGGGGTGAAGCCGCCCGCGATGGCCCGCTGCAGGGCCATGTTGAGCAGCCCCAGCTCCAGGCGGGCGCCGGGGCCGGTGAGGAAGTAGAAGCGCGCGCCCGACACCTTGGCGCCGCGCTCGGTGTCGATGGCGCCGAGCATCTCGCCCAGCTCCAGGTGGTCGCGGGGGGTGAAGTCGAACTCGCGGGGGGTTCCGGACTCCTCCATCACCACGAAGTCGTCGACGCCGCCCGCGGGCGCGCCCTCCTCCACGATGTTGGGGACCCCGGCCAGCACCCGGTCGAGCTCCCCGGCCAGGCGCCCGGCCTCGGCGTCGGCCTCCTTGACGTCCGCGGCCAGGCCCTTGGCCTTGGCGAGCAGCTCCTCGCGCTCCTCGGGCGCGGCCTTGGAGACCGACTTGCCCACGCTCTTCTGCTCGGCCCGCAGGGACTCGAAGCGGGACAGGGCCGATCGGCGGGCCGAGTCCAGCTCCAGCAGGCGGTCGACGACGGCGTCGTCTTCGCCGCGGGCCCGCTGCGAGGCGCGGAGGCGGTCAGGGTCGTCTCGGAGAGCACGGAGGTCGATCACGTGTGCAGGGTACCGCCCCGGCGGCCGCGCCGTCCGCCGACGGTGCGACGATCATGCGATGGACCTGGCGAACTGGCCCCTGTACGGCCTGCGGATCACCACGCCCCGGCTGGAACTGCGCCTTCCGGACCTGGAGGAGCTGGACGCGCTCGCCTCGGTGGCGGCCGGAGGCGTGCACGATCCGGAGCGCATGCCCTTCCGCACACCGTGGACCGACGCCCCGCCGGCCGAGCGCGCCCGCAGCGTCCTCACCTACTTCTGGAAGGCGCAGGCCGAGTGGCGCCCCGAGGACTGGAGACTGCAGCTGACCGTCTTCGCGGACGGGTCCCCCGTGGGCATCCAGGAGATCGCCGCCACGGACTTCGCCGTGGTGCGGGAGGTCTCCACCGGCTCCTGGCTGGGCCTGCCCCACCAGGGCCGGGGGCTGGGCACCGAGATGCGCGCGGCCGTGCTCCACCTGGCCTTCGCCGGCCTGGGCGCCCGGACGGCGCGCACCGCCGTCCTGGACGGCGGCGCCGCATCGCGCAGGATCACCGAGCGGCTGGGCTACCGGTCCGACGGGGCGGACCGCGTCGCCGTGCGGGGCACCGCCCGCACCGAGGAGCGGTTCGTGCTCGACCGGGCGGCGTGGCAGTCCCACCGCCGGGTCGAGGCGCATGCCGAGGGGGTCGCCGCCTGCGCCGCGATGCTCGGCGCGGAAAAAATCCCCGAATCCGCGTCATAGGCCGCGGGTAGCCGGGTCTCTACCGGTGACGGCGGGTCCGGACCGCCCCGCCGGTAGAGGAGGAGGGACCCGATGACCCTGACCTGGCCGATGAAGCCCCTCGGCGCCATGACCGCCGCCGAGCTCCTGGCCGCGCTGGAGCAGCTCGACTCCGTGGCGCCCGACGACGAGGCCCTGGAGGCCGCCGTGCGCGCCGAGCTGATGCGCGCGATGCACACCGATCGCGCGGTGGGGCCGCAGGCCTGACCGCGGGCGCGCGGGCCGGGGCGCCGTCTCTTCAGACCCGGCCCGCGCGGATGTCCTCCAGCCACCGCGCCGCCTCCTGGAAGTCGGCCTCGGTGGTGCGGGCCGGCAGGAACGGCGTCAGGTCGGCGGACTCGTCCGCGCGCGGGTAGCTGCCCAGGAAGCGCACGTCGGTGCAGATGCGGCGCAGGCCCATCAGCGCCTCGCCGACCGCCGCGTCGGCGACGTGCCCGTCGGCGTCCACGCAGAAGCAGTACCGGCCCAGCCCGTCGCCGGTGGGGCGGGACTCCAGCCGGGTCAGGTTGACCCCGCGCACCGCGAACTGGTCGAGCAGCTCGGCCAGCGCGCCGGCGTGGTCGTCGGACAGGAACGCGACCAGCGAGGTGCGGTCGGCACCGGTCGGCGGGGGCGGCGGCCCGGGGCGGGACAGCTGCACGAAGCGGGTGGCCGCCTCGGCCCGGTCGCCGATGCCCGCGGCCAGGGCGGCCAGCCCGTAGCGCTCGCCGGCGATGCGGGCGCAGATGGCCGCGTCGTAGGGCGAGCCGGGCTCGGCGACCGACTGCGCCGCTGCGGCGGTAGAGGAGACGGTGTGCGCCTCGGCGTCCGGCAGGTGCGCCGCCAGCCAGCGGCGGCACTGGGCCAGCGCGTGCGGGTGGGTGGCCACCCGCTTGACGTCGCCGACCGCCGCGCCCGGGCGGCCGAACAGGGTGAACTCCACCGGGACCGCCACCTCGGCGGTGATCAGCAGGGGGTCGCCGTTGATCAGCTCGGCCATGGTGGTGGGCACCCCGCCCTCCACCGAGTTCTCCAGGGGCACCACCCCGGCGTCGGCCTCGCCGCGGCGCACCGCGCCGAAGACCGCGTCCACCCCCGCGCAGGGGAGCAGGGCGGCGTCGGCGGCGTCGGGCCGCAGCGCCCGCAGGGCGGCTTCGGTGAAGGTGCCCTCGGGGCCGAGGTAGGCGTAGCGGTTCGGCATGACTCGCAGGTTACCCCCGGGACCGCGGCGGCCCCGCGGGGCGCGCGCCGGGGACCAGGGTGCGGACGGCGCCGGAGTCCTCGGGCGCCGGGAAGGCGCCGCCGGCCTCCGGGTGCCGGCCCAGTCGGGCGGTGCGGATCGCCCGGTACTCCTCGGGCGAGAGCTCTTCGGCGGCGTCCCCGCCGCGCACCGCCTTGGCGTAGGTGCGCGACTCGGTGCGCCCGTTGATCGAGGTGACGACGATGCCGTCGCCGGCCGCGTTGAGCAGCGCGAGGGAGAAGGACCGGGCGCCGGACATCTCCTCCAGCGCGTCGTAGCGGACCACGCCGACGTCCCGGATCGCCCGGACGTCGACGCCGCTGCCTTCGGGAAGCAGGCGGTGCACCAGGTCGCGGCAGTCGTCGGCGGCCCTGCGGGTGCGCCAGAGCGCGTACCCGCCGACCGCCAGCCCGCCCAGGCCCGCCAGTACGCCGATCGCGGCGAGGAGCGAAGTCAACACGCTGCGAGCGTACCGCCACGGCACGCTCATGGAGCATGACTACTCGTAATCTCTACGGCGACTTTGCTGGATTTTTCGCGAAACGGACCTTATGGTCGCCGACGCCTCCCGGCCGGTGCGGCGCAGCCTCCGGGCCAGCGCCGGGGCCAGCTCCCGGGCGGCCAGCGCCCGCGCCACGTCGGTGAACTGCCGGGCCCGGTGCACCTGGGCCCGCAGGTCGGTGCCGGTGGCCCGGTGCTCCAGCGGCACCTCCACCTCCACCACCCGCAGGCCGGCGTGGAGCACGTCGATGGTCAGCCCGGTCTCCACCCCGAACCCGTGCGCCAGCGGCAGCGCGGACTCGAAGGCGGCGCGGGTCAGGCAGCGCTGCCCGTTCAGCGGCTGCTCGGGCTCCCAGCCGGTGGCCCGGCGGATGCCGTCCCGGGCCAGCCGCACCACGAAGCCGTGGCCGCCCAGCCGCATCCGGGTGGCGGGGAACAGGGCGACGGCCATGTCGGCCTCGCCGCGCTCGACCGGCCCGATCAGCGGGACGGCCCCGGAGGCGGTGGCGCCCAGGTCGGCGTCGAGGAAGAGCAGGTGGCGGTGGCGGGGCGCCCCCTCGGCGGTGCCGGCCTCGAGCAGCCGCACCCCTTCGGCGCCGCTCTCCATGGCCGCGCCCTTGCCCCGGTTGCGGGAGTGCCGCAGCACCCGCGCGCCGGCCGCCAGCGCCGCCTCGGCGGTCGCGTCGGCCGATCCGTCGTCCACGACCACGACCAGGTCCACGCCGGGGAGTCCGCGCACCGCGCGCACGGTGGCGCCGATGCGGTCGGCCTCGTCCTTGGCGGCGATCACGGCCGCGACCCCCGGCCCATGCGGAGCACTGCCCATCGGTGCCCCTCCGAAAAGGTGAGCGGTCAGTTGTGCGCGGAAGAGGGCGCCAGGGGGAGTCCGTCGGTGGAGTCGATGACGGTGAAGACCCCGTCCAGACCCGTGACCTCGAGGATCTTGGTCACCGCCGGCCGCGGGGCGGCCAGCTCCAGGTCGCCGCCCTTCTCCCGGGAGCGCTTCATGCCCGACAGCAGCACGTTCATGCCCGTGGAGTCGCAGAACTCCACCCCGGACATGTCCACGACGAGCCGGTGGGCCCCGTCGTCGAGCGCGTCGACGAGCGCGCTGTGCAGCTGCGGTGCCGTGTACAGGTCGACCTCACCGCGGACGGTTACCACCGCGCAATCCGCGTGAGACTGACTCGATATCTTCAACTCCACAGTCGTGACTGTAGCGGCACGGCGCGGACCTGGCCACCTGGTGACCGGTGTTTCGCCACTTGACGTCCATCCGGGGCCGAAGGCCCGGGATCGCCCGATACGGGATTCGGCCCCGTCTCAGCCGGACATCACGCGCGTCCGGGAGGAGACGAGCGCCGAGGCCTCGCCGTCCCGCCCGGCGCCCAGCTCCAGGACGGCCCACACCGTGGTGACCGCCCCGTCGACCTCGGTCCCCCAGCGGCGCGCGAGCTGCTCCACGATGCCCAGCCCCCGGCCTCCGAGCGCGGAGGGGGAGGGGCGGGCGATCCGGGGCAGCGTGGGCGCGCCGCCGTCGCACACCCGGATCTCCAGGCGGACCCCGCCCGCAGGGGCGTCCGCCACCTCCCAGCCCACCTGCACGGAGTCGGGAGGGAAAGGCGGAGGCAGCGGGGAGGCGTGCCTCAGGGCGTTGCTGAGCAGCTCGCTGAGCACCAGGGCGGCGTCGTTGACGCACGGGGCCTCCAGGCCGCCGTCCTCCAGCTCGGCACAGAGCCGCTGCCGCGCGCTGGTGACGCTCGACGGCGCATAGGGAACGATCACCGCCTTCGCCATGTCGTCCTCCCGTACCTCGCCCCGCTCACCGGCGGCACAGCAGCCGTCCATCACGCGCCCCGTCTCCCGAAGAACTCGGTACATCTTTCGCCGGTTATCGGCAAAGCATCGGCTTTGAAGCCCGCCAGGGCCGAAATGCCCCGTTCACCGGGGAGGGAAACACTCAGCGCCCCTGGTCCGGGCCCGCGTCCGACTCCGGCCGCGATGCGGTTCGGACCGAAACCCCGCCCTCTCCGGCACTGTCGTCCGCCGCCCCGTCCCGCGAGGACGCCGAATGTAATGTGAGTCTCATCCGCGCCCCAATAGGGCGCGAATCCGCGGTGACGTCCCCGCCCTGCGCGCGCGCCAGCCGGCGCACGATGTACAGACCCAGGCCGATCCCGCCGAAACGCCGACGGTCCCCCGCATCGCCCTGTACGAAGCGCCCGAAGATGCGCTCCTCGTCGCCGGGGGCGATGCCCACCCCCTCGTCCTCGACGTCCACCACCAGGAGGCCGCCGTCGGCCCGGGCCACCATCCGCACGCTGCCGCCGTCGGGGGAGTACTTGAACGCGTTCTCCAGCAGCTGCCCCACGATCACGTCGGTGGCCACCGGGTCGCCGAGCGCCGCCGGCAGCCGGTCGGGCGCCTCGAGGCGGAGCGTGTGGCGCGCGGAGAAAGAGGAGAAGGCCCCGGCGGCCTCGTCCAGCAGCCGGCGCAGGTCGAACTCCTCGGCCCCGACCCGCAGGTCGCCCTCGGCCGCCGCGCCCAGCAGCAGGTTCTCCACCAGCCGCGCCAGCACCGAGGAGCGCTCGGCGATGGTGCGCACCGCGTCCTTGCGGGCCGCGTCGTCCAGCTGCTCCCAGCGCTGCACCAGCGTCCCGGCGAACCCCTGGACCACGGTGACCGGGGTGCGCAGCTCGTGCCCGGCCGTGGCCATGAAGAGGTCCTTCTCCTCTTCCAGCTCCTTGGCCTGGGTGATGTCCCGGAAGTCGACCACCCGCTCCTCGGTACCGCCGATCCCGGTCACCAGGATCTCCACCCACCGTCCCCCCGGAAGGCGGTGCCGCACCGACTCGCCCTCGCCCTCGGGGAGCGGGAACGGCGGCGGGCGCCCCGCCGCACGCGCCGGAGCGACCCCGGTGAGCTCGGCGGCGGCCCGGTTCCACTTGCGCACCCGGCCCCGGCCGTCCAGCACCGCGATGCCGTCGGCGCTGGACTCCACCACCGCGTGCTCCTTGGCCCGGCGACGCACCATCTCCTGGTAGGCCATGGCGTTGCCCAGGGCCACCCCGGCGTGCGCGGCCAGCAGCTCCAGCAGTTCCAGCTCCACGTGGCCGACCCTGCGCCCGCTGTACAGGGCGTAGAGCGCACCGTAGGGCCGGCCCTGCACCGAGGACACCCCCAGCGCGATGGTGTGCAGCCCGTCCAGGTCGGCCCAGATCAGGTCGTCGAGGCTGCCGTTGTCGTCGGTGGCCAGCAGCACCGACCGGCCGCTGCGCAGCAGCTCCCCGAACAGGCTCGACTCCAGCGGGGCGGTGTAGCCCTTCAGGTGCTCCGACAGGCCGCTCAGGCTGACCAGGCGCAGCCGGTCGCCCTCGATCAGCGCGAACCCCCCGGCGTCGGCGCCGGTCAGCTCGGCCAGGCTGCGGGCGATCCGGTCCAGCACCGCGCCCAGGTCCAGGTCGGCGTTGATGTCGGCGGCCACGTCGGTCAGCCGCCGCACCAGCCGGGCCCGCTCGGCCGCGTGCGAGCGCAGCTCCCCGTGGTCGCCGTCGCGGCGGAAGACCTGCAGCCAGCCGGCGCGCGCACCGTCCGCGCCGTGCAGCGGGCCGGTGTCGACCCGCACGTCCACCGCGGTGCCGTCGCGCCGCAGCCGCCGGGTCAGGATGGAGACCGGCCCCCCGGCGCGCGCCCGCTCCAGCACCGCGTGCTCCTCGGCGAGCAGTTCGGAGGGCACCATCGGGGCCGGCCGGCCCAGCGTCTCGGCGGCCGACCACCCGAAGAGACGTTCGGCCGCGGGGTTCCACGCCGCCACGCGCAGCCGCGCGTCCACGGCGACCATCGCGTCCGGGCAGGACGCCAGGACCGCGTCGGCGCTGAGCTCCAGGCCATCGGGGATCACCCGGCCATAGTGCCACCGCGCGGCCCGCGGATCACGCGGGTCAGGCGACCCGGGGCTCGGCCCCGCCCTCGGCCTCCATCGGGCGGCCCGCCAGCGCCCAGGCCTGCATGCCCCCGGCGACGTTGGCGGTCTTCCAGCCGGCCTCGTTGAGCGCCTGCACCGCCTGGGCGGAGCGGCCGCCGACCCGGCACACCACGTACACCTGGCGGTCCCGGGGCACCTCCCCGGCGCGCTGGGCGAGGTCGTGCAGCGGAATGTGCACCGCCTGGGGCGCGTGCCCGGCCCGCCACTCGTCCTGCTCCCGCACGTCCAGCACGTACCCGTCCTCGGGGACGGTGCCGACCTCGACCACGGGAACACTCTGCTCGAACACCTGGGGCTACCCCTCATCACGACGTCGGTTGGTCGGGGGCTCCGCACGGGCCCGAAACGAACCGAACGGATGGAACCGCTCCGTAGCGCCCCGCGTCCAAAGGGTATGCGCACGCACACCCTCGCGGCCGCGCTGGTCCGCTCAGGCGCGCTCGCCGCCGTGCTCGGCACGGCGGCCGCGTGCGGAGGGACCACGGTCACCGCGCCGGAAGACGGCCCCGACACCCCAAGCGCCCCGACGACCGAGCTGTCCATCGAGATCACCTACGCCGACGACCCGCCCGCCGAGGGCGACACCGACCCCAAGAGCTGGACCCTCACCTGCGGTCCCGCCGGAGGCGACCACCCCGACCCCGAGGCGGCCTGCGCCGACCTGGAGGAGGTGGGGGCCGAAGGGTTCGAGGAGGTCCCCGAGGACCAGGCCTGCACCTTCCAGATGGGCGGGCCGGAAGTGGCCGAGGTGAGCGGCCACGTGGGGGAGACCGAGGTCTCCACCGAGTTCGACAAGTCCGGCGGTTGCGAGATCGACCGCTACGAGGACATGGGGGCGGTGCTCGCCCCCTGATCCCCCTGTGATCACCGGCCCCGGACACGAGAAAGGGCCCCGTCCCCGGATCCGATCCGGGGACGGGGCCCTCCGTCTGTGGGCGAGGAGGGATTTGAACCCTCACGTCCTTTCGGACACACGGACCTGAACCGTGCGCGTCTACCGTTCCGCCACCCGCCCGAGTGACATATACATAAGGTGTCTCCAGTGGCCGGTGCTCGGGCTTTCCGGTGTTCCCGGCGCCGTCCGCCTGGCGACATGAATAAGGCTAGCACGGTTCCGGGACCGGTCCGCACACGTTTTCCGCCGGCCCCCCGACCCCCTCCGGAAGCGGTACGGCCGATGCACGTGAAACAGTGGACGCGGTTACCCGGTTACGATCGTTCTAGACCGGAGTGGAGTAAGGGAGGTACCTCGTGGGAGTGCTCCAACGCTTCGAGCGGCGCCTTGAAGGCATGATCGAAGGCACCTTCGCGCGGGCCTTCAAGTCCAAGCTCGAGCCCGTCGAGATCGCCAGCGCGGTGCAGCGTGAGATGGACGAACGGGCGGCCATCGTCGCCCAGGGGCGCACCCTGGTCCCCAACGACTTCATCGTCGAGCTCTCCGCCGCCGACAGCGAGCAGATGGAGGCCATGGCCGACAGCATCGGCCAGGAGCTGGCCAAGCTCGCCCGGGACTACGCCACCGAACAGGGCTACTCCTTCGTCGGACCGGTGCGCGTCCACTTCTCCTCCGACGCCGAGCTGCAGACGGGCCGCTTCCGCATCCGCTCCGGCGTGGTGCGCGGCTCCACCGTGGAGAGCGGCGAGATCCGCCGGCCCGTGGGCGACGCGCCGCGCGGCGCCGAGTCCGCCCCCGGCAAGCCCCGCCTGCTCATCTCCCCCGGGGGCGCCACCGCCGAGGGCAGCACCGCCGGCCAGGGCATGCAGCAGTCCTTCGAGCTCACCACTCCGGTCACCCTGCTGGGCCGGGGGACCGACTGCGACCTGCGGCTGGTGGACAACGGGGTCTCCCGGCACCACGCCGAGATCCGCCTGGAGGACGACGAGGCCGTGCTGGTCGACCTCGGCTCCACCAACGGCACCTTCGTCAACGGCCAGCAGGTGCGCCGGGTCGGGCTGGTCGACGGCACCCGCATCAGCCTGGGCCGCACCACCATGACCTTCCGCCGCGACTAGGCCGCGACCAGAGGCCGCACCCGCCCCGGCGGCAGAGCCGGTTCCCGGGAAAAAGAGCGAACCGAACGCGCTCCCGCCGCGTCTGTACGGGAGCGGAGCCCGCCGACGGAGGCCGGGCGGCCGAGACCATGGAGAGCAGAAGAGAGGGAACCGACCAGGAGCTTCCGGTCCGTTGGGTTTTTCCGACACGATCTCCTAGGGTTCGGGCCGAGAGAACGCGGCGGCGCCGGCGCCGCCCGCCAGAGCACGACAGGGGCTGAAGAGCAGTTCGATGTCCGACTTGACCCTCATGCTGATCAAGATCGCCTACCTGGCGGGGCTTTGGCTGTTCGTCTTCATGGCGGTCGGCGTCATCCGCACCGACCTGCTCGGCGCCCCCGCCAAGTCCAAACGGCGCTCCCGATCCTCCCCCTCCGGCCAGGACGCCACGAGCGCCCCCCGGCGCCCCGCCGCCCCCAAGGCCCCGCGCGGGCGCCGCAACGAGCCGCGCTCCCTCGTGGTCACCAAGGGCCCGTTGGCCGGCAACTCCCTCCCCCTCGGCCCCCACCCGATCCTCATCGGCCGCGCCAAGGACGCCACCCTCGTCATCAACGACGACTACGCCTCCGGCCGGCACGCGCGGATCTACTCCGAGAACGGCCGCTGGTTCGTCGAGGACATGGGCTCGACGAACGGAACCTACCTCGGCCAGCAGAGGCTGACCCGCCCCCAGCCCGTCTCGGTGGGGCAACCCATCCGCATCGGCAAAACGGTCCTGGAACTGCGCAAATGACAATCGCTCTCCGCTACGCGGCGTACTCCGACGTAGGGTGCCTCCGCGAAGGCAACGAAGACTCCGGCTACGCCGGGCCGTACCTGCTCGCGGTCGCCGACGGGATGGGCGGGCACGCCGGGGGCGAGATCGCCAGCGCCATGGCGATCTCGGCCCTGATGCCGCTCGACGACGACGTCCCCTCCACCGAGAACATGACGGACGCGCTGCAGCGCGCCGTCGAGGCCGCCAACACCACCCTGGCCCAGCGTGTCCGCGAGGAGCCGCGGCTGGAGAACATGGGCACCACCCTGACCGCGATGCTGTGGTCGGGCGCCCGGGTGGCCATGATCCACATCGGCGACTCCCGCGCCTACCTGCTGCGCGACGGTGAGTTCGGGCAGATCACCCACGACCACACCCTGGTGCAGACCCTCGTGGACGAGGGCAAGATCACCGAGGAGGAGGTCGCCACCCACCCCCAGCGCTCCCTGCTGCTGCGCGCCCTGGACGGCCGCTCCCAGGTCGACCCCGACATCGCGATCAGCGAGGCGCGCCCCGGCGACCGCTACCTGCTCTGCTCCGACGGGCTGTCCGGGGTGGTCAGCGCCGCCACCATCAAGGAGACCCTGGAGGCCGAGCGCAGCCCGGACGCGGCCGCGCGGCGCCTGATCGACCTGGCCAACCGCGGCGGCGGCCCGGACAACATCACCGCGGTGGTCGCCGACGTCATCGACAGCGCCACCGACCCGGTCGGCCCCACCCGGGACGCGGCCGTGGTCGGCGCCGCCGACCAGCGCCGCGAGCCGGCCATGACGCCGGACACCCCCGCCGGCCGGGCCCAGGGCCTGAACCGCTCGGCCGGGGACACCGCCGAGATGACCCGGCCCCCCGGGATGGGCTCCGACGCGCCCCCCGGGGACGAGGACGACGAGGCGCCGCGGCCCCGGCGCTGGTGGCCCATGGTCACCGCGTTCCTGGTCGTGGTCGCCCTGATCGCCGGCGCCGGCTGGTACCTGGGCACCTCCTACCTGAACGGCCGGTACTTCATCGGCGTCTCCGAGGAGGGCGGCACCGTCGGCCTGTACCAGGGCATCAACACCGACGTGGCCGGCTACCGGCTCGCCGAGCAGATCGAGGACACCGGCATCGCGCTGGACGCGCTGCCCACCACCGAGCGCGGCGCGGTCGAGCGCACCATCGAGTTCTCCGACCGGGGCGAGGCCGACTCCCAGGTCGAGGAGCTGCGCACCGCCGCCGACCAGTGCGGCAGCGACCCCGAGTGCAGCGGTGAGGACACCGGTGCCGCCGACTCCTCCGAGGACTCGGCCGAGAACACCCGCACCTCCGACGATCCGTCCGGAGAGCCCCGGTGAGCGCCGCGTCGAACAGCCTCGCGCTCCCGCCGGTCAAGCGGCGCAACGCCGAGCTGGCCATGACCCTGCTGGCCATCGGCCTGACCCTGTACGCCCTGATCGAGACCGGGCTGACCCGCAACGGCGAGATGCCGCCCCAGCTGTTCCTCTACGGCGGGCTGTTCGGCGGGCTCGCCCTGCTGGCGCACGTGTTCATCCGCTTCTTCGCGCCCTGGTCCGACCCGCTCCTGCTGCCCATCGCCACCCTGCTCAACGGGCTGGGCATCGCGATGCTGTGGCGCCTGGAGCAGGGGGAGATCGAGGGCGCCGGCCCGATGAACCAGCTCATCCTGACCGCCGCGAGCATGGCGGTCTTCGCCGGCATCATCTTCTTCCTCAAGGAACCGCGCACCCTCCAGCGCTACCCCTACCTGATGGCGCTCGCCGCCGTGGTGCTCCTGCTGCTCCCGCTCCTGCCGGGCATCGGCATGACGGTCAACGGCGCCCGGCAGTGGGTCAACCTGGGCTTCACCAGCCTGCAGCCCTCGGAGTTCGCCAAGATCGCGCTGGTCATCTTCCTGTCCGGCTACATGGTGAGCAAGCGCGACGTGCTCTCGCTCGCCAGCAAGCAGGTCAAGGTCGGCCGGTTCAAGATCCTGGACCTGCCGCGCATGCGCGACATGGCGCCGATGGCCGTCATGTGGGGCTTCTGCATCATCGTCCTGGTCATCCTGATGAACGACCTGGGCACCTCGCTGATGCTGTTCGGCACCTTCCTGGCGATGATCTACGTGGCCACGCACCGGTCGTCGTGGATCGTGATCGGCCTGGCCGCCTTCTTCGGGGCGTGCGCGCTGCTCTACCCGTTCGTGCACCACTTCCGGGTCCGCATGGTGACCTGGCTCAACGCCTTCGACCCGGAGGTGTACTGCACCGACGCCGCGCTGGCCAACCCGGACGCCTTCTGCAACACCGCCGGCAACAGCCAGCAGCTCGTTCGCGGCCTGTTCGCGATGGCCGAGGGCGGGATGACCGGCACCGGCCTCGGCGGCGGCAAGCCCGGCTTCGTCTACGAGGTGCAGAACGACTTCATCTTCACCGCCTTCGGTGAGGAGCTCGGGCTGACCGGCGTCATGGTCATGCTGCTGGCCCTCACCCTGCTGGTGGAGCGGGGCATGCGCATCGCGCTGGCCTCCAAGGAGCTGTTCATCAAGATGTTCGCCTCGGGCATCTCGTTCCTGATCGGCTTCCAGACGTTCGTCGTCATCGGCGGCGTCACCCGGGTCATCCCGATGACCGGTGCGACCATCCCGTTCGTCGCCAAGGGCGGATCGGCGCTGCTGTCCAGCTGGGTCATGCTGGCCCTGCTGATGCGCATGAGCAACAACGCCCGCAAGCCCGCCCCGCAGGCCATCCAGGACGAGGGCGCGACCCAGGTGATCCAACGATGAACACGCCCATCCGCAGGCTCGCGATCTTCAGCATGGCGCTGTTCGGCGTCCTGCTGCTCAACGTCACCTGGATCCAGGCGTTCCAGGCCGAATCGCTGCGCAACCACCCCTTCAACTCCCGGCAGTACATCGACGTCCTGACCAACCCGCGCGGCCCGGTGCTGATCGGCAGCGAGGAGGTCGCCTACTCCGAGCCGGTGAGCGAGGACAGCGACCAGTACCAGCGGCACTACCCTGCCAACGGGCTCTACGCGCACGCCGTGGGCACCTTCCCGATCCGCACCGAGGGTGTGGAGAAGACGGAGAACTCGCTGCTGGACGGCAGCGACGAGCGGCTGGCCGTGCGCAACTTCATGGACACGATCACCGGCGCCGAGACGCAGGGCGCCAGCGTGGAGCTGACCATCGACCCCGCCGCCCAGCAGGCGGCCATGGACGGCTTCGAGTCGCTGGGCAAGAACGGCGCGGCGGTCGCGCTCGACCCGGAGTCCGGCGCCATCCTGGGCCTGTACTCCAACCCGACGTACGACCCCAACGGGGTGAGCAGCCTCACCGAGACCGAGGCGGCGAACTCCCGGTGGGAGGAGCTGACCGAGGACGAGCGCAAGCCGGTGCTCAACCGGGCCCTCCAGGAGCGCTACCCGCCGGGCTCCACCTTCAAGGTGGTCACCGCGGCCGCCGCGCTGGAGAACGGCGCCGACCCCGACTCCACGATGGACGCCCCGGCCAGCATCGACCTCGGCGCCCCGCTGCCCAACGCCTGGGACGGGCCGTGCAACGGGGGGCAGCCCGACCCCCTGGCCCACTCCATCGAGCAGTCCTGCAACACCTCGATGGCCAACTGGGCCATCGAGCTCGGCGCGGACAAGATGACCGCGCAGGCCGACGCCTTCGGGTTCAACCAGGGGGAGATGGACGTCCCGATCCCCGTGCTCGGCAGCAACTACCCCAACGAGACCGACCGGAACCTGCTCGGGCGCTCGGGCATCGGGCAGGCCGACGTCGAGGCGACCCCGCTGCAGATGGCGATGGTCGCCGCCGGCGTCGCCAACGACGGCGACGTCATGAAGCCCTACCTGGTCGACTCGGTCAAGGACTCCGACCTGTCCACGATCGAGGGCCACACGCCCGAGAAGCTCTCCACCGCGGTCAGCGGCCGGACCGCCGACGACCTCACGGACATGATGGTCCTGGTGACCGAGGGCGAGGACGCCTCCGGCAGCCAGGGCGCCATCCCCGGCATGCAGGTGGCGGGCAAGACCGGCACCGCCGAGACCGGCAGCGGCCCCACGCACAACTGGTTCATCTCCTTCGCGCCCGCAGACGACCCCCAGGTGGCGGTGGCCGTCGTGGTCGAGCACGGCGGCCAGAGCGGCGGCGTCCTCGCCGCCCCCATCGCCAAGGGCATCATGGAAGCTGTGATCAACGAGTGAGCGACAACGACCCCGGTGGCGCCGCCGACGACCCCACGGGCTTGTCGGGCACCGTCCTCAGCGGCCGCTACCAGCTCGACGAGCAGATCGGCTCCGGCGGCATGGGCACGGTCTGGCGCGCCACCGACACGCTCCTGAACCGCCCGGTGGCGGTCAAGCTGCTGCACCCGGCGCAGATGGCCGAGCCCACCTCGCGCGAGCGGTTCCGCACCGAGGCGCGCATCACCGCCGGGCTGTCCCACCCCGGCATCGCCCAGGTCTACGACTACGGCGAGCAGGACGACCGGGCGTTCCTGATCATGGAGCTGGTCCCCGGCGAACCGCTCTCCTCCATCCTCAAGCGCAACGAGGGCCTGGAGCCCGGCGTCACGACGGACATCGTCGCCCAGGCCGCGGCCGCGCTGGCCGCCGCGCACGCCCGCGGGGTGGTGCACCGCGACATCAAGCCGGGCAACCTGCTGGTCACCGACGACGGCACGGTCAAGCTCACCGACTTCGGCATCGCCCGCGGCGAGGAGTCGGTGACGCTCACCCAGACCGGCATGGTGATGGGCACCGCCCAGTACATCTCCCCCGAGCAGGCCTCCGGCCGCCCCGCCACGCACGCCTCGGACATCTACGCCCTGGGCGTGGTGGCCTACGAGTGCCTGGCCGGGCAGCCGCCGTTCACCGCCGACAGCCCCCTGGCGCTGGCCCTGGCGCACACCCGCGAGCCGCCCCCGCCGCTGCCCGCGCACCTGCCGGCGCCGCTGGCCGACCTGGTGCTGGCGCTGCTGGCCAAGGACCCCGCGGACCGGCCCGAGTCGGCCGGGGAGGTGGCCCGCGCGGTGCAGACGCTGCGCCGCGCCGCCGAGGAGCTGGGCGCCACCACCGCCATGGACCTGACCGACCCCACGCGCACCGTGGTGGCGAACCCGTCGGCCCAGCGCACCGCCACGGGGTCCTGGTCCGCGGACCGGGAACGCTCCTCGGATAGGGTGGCCCGCGGATCCGGCGGCCTGCGCGCCCGCCTCCCGCTGGTGATCGCGGCCGTGGTCGCGGCGGTGGCGGTGGTGGTCGGCGTGGCGTTCGCCGGAGCCTACTGGAACGAAGGCGGCCAGGAGGGGCGCAGCGTCGGCAACGAGCAGCGGGACGGCTCGCCCTCGCCGACCCCCTCCGAACCCTCGCAGGAACAGACGCAGCAGCAGACGCAGGACGACGCGACCGGGACCGGCCAGGGCGGGGACGGCGGATACGTCCCGCCCGAGAACGGCGGGGAGGCTCCGGTCACCGAGGAGCCGCCGCCCACCGAGAACCCGGAGACCACGCCGCCGCCCGATACCGGTTCCCCGGACGAGGGCACCGACCCCGGCGGCGGGGACACGCCCCCGCCGGACGGGGGCGACGACGACACCGGCGGCGGCGAGGAACCCGGGGGCGACGAACCCGGCGACGGCGGGGACGCCGGCGAAGGACCCTGACCCGACGACCCGGCCACCGCGACGACACAAGGAACTGTTCAGCACATGTCACAGCCACGGCTCTTCGGCGGACGCTACGAGCTCGACGCCCTCATCGGGCGCGGCGGCATGGCGGAGGTCCACCGCGCCCGCGACCTGCGCCTCGACCGGCTGGTGGCCGTGAAGACGCTCCGCCACGACCTGGCCCGGGACCACACCTTCCAGGAGCGGTTCCGGCGCGAGGCCCAGTCGGCGGCCTCGCTGAACCATCCGTCCATCATCGCGGTCTACGACACCGGCGAGGACATCGTGGACGGCGTGCCGCTGCCGTTCATCGTGATGGAGTACGTCGACGGGCGCACCCTGAAGGAGATCCTCGACGACGGGCGGCGGCTGCTGCCCGAGCGGTGCGCCGAGATCACCGAGGGCATCCTGCGGGCGCTGGAGTACAGCCACCGCAACGGCATCGTGCACCGGGACATCAAGCCGGCCAACGTGATGCTCACCCGGCAGGCCGAGGTCAAGGTGATGGACTTCGGCATCGCGCGGGCGATGAACGACGACCAGGCCACCATGACCCAGGCCTCCCAGGTCATCGGCACGGCCCAGTACCTGTCCCCCGAACAGGCCCGCGGCGAGCGCGTCGACCCCCGCAGCGACATCTACTCCACCGGCTGCGTGCTCTACGAGCTGCTCACCGGCGGCCCGCCGTTCACCGGCGACTCCCCGGTCTCCATCGCCTACCAGCACGTGCGCGAGGACCCGGTGCCGCCGGCCGACGTCGACCCCGAGATCCCGGACTGGCTGGACGCGGTCGTGCTGCGCTCCATGGCCAAGGACCGGGACGAGCGCTACCAGAGCGCCGAGGAGATGCGCCAGGACCTGGAGCGGGGGCTGCAGGGCATGCAGCCGGCGCCCGACACCATGGCCATGGGCGCCGCCGGGTCCACCACGGCGCTGCCGCCGGTGGACGAGGACCGCGACGACTACGACGACCGGCGCGACGGCAGGGGCGGCAAGACGGCGCTGTGGGTGCTGCTGGGCCTGGCGGTCGTGGCCGCGCTCGCCCTGGCCGGGTTCCTGCTGATGAACGGCACCGGGAACGACGGCGGCGGCGGCGAGGACGAGCCCGCGAGCCTGACCGTTCCCGACGTGGCCGGGCAGTCCTTCGACGAGGCGCAGCAGACGCTGGAGGAGGAGGGCTTCACCGGGAGCGTCTCCGAGGAGAGCGAGCCCAGCGCGGACTACGACGAGGGGCAGGCCACCCGGACCGACCCGGAGGAGGGCGAGACCCTTCCCGCGGACTCCGACATCACGGTGTACATCTCCTCGGGGCCCGAGGCGGTGCAGGTGCCGTCGCTGGCCGGGATGACCGAGGAGGACGCGAAGCAGGAGCTGCAGGACCGCGACCTGTCCGTCGGCGAGGTCTCCCGCGAGGAGTCCGACGACTACGACGAGGGCGTGGTGATCCGCTCCTCGCCCGGTTCCGGGGAGGAGGCCGCGCCCGGCTCGGCGGTGGACCTGGTGGTCTCCGAGGGAACCGGGACCGTGGAGGTGCCCGACCTGGAAGGCCGCACCCAGCAGGAGGCGGCCCAGCTGCTCTCGGACGCCGGGCTCAACAGCTCCTTCCAGCAGGCCGACGACCCCGAGGCCGAGCCCGGTACGGTCATCGCCCAGGACCCGCAGTCCGGCCAGGAGGTCGAGCCGGGGAGCCTGGTGACCGTGACCCTCGCCCGTCAGCCGCAGGACCCCACGGGCCCGCCCACCGGCGACGACGGCCAGGGCGGCGACGACGGGGACGATGACGGCGGCCAGGGCGGAGACGGCGGCGAGGGCGACGAGGCCGGCGGTCTCCCGTGGGGCCGCCGGGACTGACCCGGGCGTAGACTGGTCCCCGCAACGCGCCCGTTCCGGCCGATTGGTAATTGGAGCAGCGACCGTGCCCAAGTCCCGCAACGATCGCAAGAAGAAGGCCGTCTACACGCCTCCGGCGGAAGCGGTCAAGCCCAAGGTCAGCCCGCGATGGCTGGTGCCGACGATGCTCACGTTCGGCATCGCGGGCGTGCTGTGGATCGCGACGTACTACATCGCCGGGGTGGACGGGAAGATCCCGTTCATGGCGGAACTGGGCAACTGGAACCTGGCCATCGGCTTCGGCGGGATCATCATCTGCGTCATCTTGTCCACACGCTGGCATTGAGCCCGTTTTCCCTGCTCAGTAGGGAGAATCGGACGTTTGTCCACAACCCGGCACGGTTCTGTCCACATGGTTGTCCACAGCCTGTGGGAAGATGTGTTCGACTCGCGGCGCCCCGCCGCGAGCGCATCGCCGTGCTCTGAGGCACCGGCGCGCGCACGCGGAAGGGGCGGGACCCGACGGGTCCCGCCCCTTCGCCGTCACGACCGGTCACACGATGCTGAGCAGCACCACCGTGCTCACGACCGACGCCACCGCGATCAGCAGCGTCCAGCCCCCGGCGACGACCAGGTGCGTCGCCGCCTTACGGGAGCCGCGGTCCCTCCCCGAACCCTCCCGGCCCCGGGGCAGGTAGCCGAACCCGGCCCCCAGGGCCAGGCCGGTCAGCAGCCCTCCCACGTGCGCGGTCCAGGCGATGTTCAGGCCCGGCATGAACGTGATCACCAGGTTCACCGCCAAGAGCAGCAGCACGAACCGGGTGTCCAGCCCGAGTCGGCGGCCCAGCACCAGCACCGCCCCGAAGAGGCCGAACACGGCCCCTGAGGCGCCCACCGACAGCTGCGGCTGCACGGCGCCGGACGCCACGGCCGTCACCGCGGTCACCACCAGCGTCACCGCCGAGCCGCCGAGGGCGCTGAGCACCCACAGCGCCACGTACCGCGCGTGGCCCAGCCAGGCCTCCAGCTGGCGCCCCACCACGTACAGGGCGAACGCGTTGAAGGCCAGGTGCATCAGGCCGCCGTGCAGGAACGCCGCGGTGATCATCCGGTACCACTCGCCGAGGAAGACCACGGCCAGCGCGTTCATCCCGAACAGCCCGGTGACGTCCCAGTTCGCCGATTGGACGCCGAACCCGGCCACCATCAGGCCGATGAAGGTCCAGGTGGCGTACGGGGCCGCCGTGGTGCGCCCGCCGAAGACCGTTCGGGGCGCGGGCGTGCGGCGGTTCGCCTCGGCGACGCATTCGGGACACTGGTGGCCCACCGAGGCGTCGCGCATGCAGTCCGGACAGATCCGCCGCTCGCAGCGGGTGCAGGTGATGCGGGCGGGGCGGTCCGGGTGCCGGTAGCACACCGGAGCCGCACCCGTGCCCGGGGACGGAGAGGGGTCCGCGGCCATCGGGGACCTAGCGCTCGATCTCGACGGACTCGAGGACCACGTCCTCCAGCGGCCGGTCCTGCGGGTTGGTCGCCACCTCGGAGATCGCCTGCACGATCTCGGCGCCCTCGGCGACCTCGCCGAAGATGGTGTGCCGGTTGTTCAGCCAGTCCGGGGTGCCCACGGTGATGAAGAACTGCGACCCGTTGGTGTTCGGCCCGGCGTTGGCCATCGCCAGCAGGTAGGGGCGGTCGAACTTGAGCGCGTCGTGGAACTCGTCCTTGAACTTGTAGCCGGGGCCGCCGCGCCCGTTGCCCAGCGGGTCGCCGCCCTGGACCATGAAGTTCTCGATGACCCGGTGGAAGATCGTCCCGTCGTAGAGCCTGCCGTTGCTCGGCTTGCCGGTGGTCGGGTCGACCCACTGGCGGGTCCCCTCGGCCAGTCCGATGAAGTTGTCGACCGTCTCCGGAGCCTTGTCCGCGAAGAGCGTGACGACGATCGTCCCCTGGTTGGTCTTCAGCCGCGCCTTGGGCTGTCCGTTTGCGTCGGACACCACGTGCCTTTCCATCGCCGTTGCGTACGCCCCCACGTTACCGGGCACGGGCCCCGTCCCCCGAAGGCTTCGGCGCACCGGGGCGGGAGGGGCCGGCGGGGGGAACGGGGGCGCGGTCCGGGGCGTCGGAGGGGAGAGCCGCGGAGCGTGTTGAACGCCCGGTGTCCGCCTTGGGACGCCTATGTTGATATAACGCGTGCATAACGCCCGCTCAGGCCGTACCCCGGCGGAGGGGCGCCCGCCGGTGTGAGCGGCGTGACCCCGCCCGGGCGCATGGGAACCGGCGCCAGCGGGCAGGGGGTTGTCCATATCCTTCAAGCAAAGGAGTTCACCGTGGCCATCCAGATGAAGCGTCGCAATGCGGAGCTGGACGCGGAGGCGGCCATGGCGCGTCTCCAGGAGCTCGCCCGCGAGCAGAAGGAGCGCCTTGAGCCCTACGCCGGCCAGGCGCGAGCGGGGGCCGAGCGCGGTCTTCTGCGCGCCCGCGGCTGGACCGCGCCGCGCCTGGAGACCGCCGCACTGCGTGTCGAGGACACCGTCGCCCCGCGCGTGGCCGACCTGCTCGCCACCGCCGCCCAGCGGGTGGAGCCGAACCGGACCCGCCGCGGCCTGATCGCGGCCCGCCACGGCGGCCGCCGCGTGCCCAAGGCCGTGGTGCTGGTGGGCGTGGCCGCGCTCGGCGCCGCCACCGTCTACGGCGTGATCCGCCTGCGCAAGGCCGCCCAGGACGCCGAGTGGCAGGAGAACCTGGACCAGGCCCGCGAGCAGGTCCGCGAGACCCGCGAGCAGCTGCAGTCCAAGGCCCAGGACGCCAAGGAGGCCGCCAAGGCCAAGACCGAGGAGGTCGCCGGCGTCGGCGCCGGCCCCGAGGCCGACGGCGCCGCCAAGAAGTGACCCCGGGCCCCGGGCCCGACGACCGACGGGGGCCGCCGCGAACCTTTCGCGGCGGCCCCGTCGCCGTTTCCCGGCCGTGAGTGTGACGTGGGAGACGTTTCCCCCTTCTCGAAATAGACAGACCTGTCTGTCTATACTCGCGGCATGACGTTCACCGGCACCTCCTCCCCCGCGCGGCCCCGGTTGGGCCGGCCGGTCCGGCTCGCCGCCGCGGGGACGGCCCTGATCGCCGTCACCTACGGCATCGCCCGCTTCGCCTACGGCCTGTTCGTCCCCGCCTTCCGGGACGAGTTCGGACTCGGCGCCCCGGCCGCCGGGCTCATCGCCTCCGGCGGCTACGCCGCCTACTGCGCCGCGATCGCGGTGTCCATGCTGGCCTCCGGATCCCTTCCGCCGCGCCGGGTGGCCCTGGGCGCCGGGGCGCTCGCCACCGCGGGGACCGCCCTGGTCGCCACCGCCCCCGGCCCTGCGGCGCTCGCCGCCGGCGTCCTGATCGGCGGCGCGAGCACCGGCGCGGCCTCCCCTCCGCTGGCCGAGGCGATCGCCCACCGCGTCGCCCCGCGGCTGCGGAACCGCATGCAGAACATCGTCAACGCCGGCACCGGCCTCGGGGTGGCCGTCTCCGGCCCGGTCGCGCTCGCCGCCGGGGCCCACTGGCGCCCCGCCTGGCTCGCCTTCTCGGCCCTCGCCCTGGCCGTGACCCTGTGGAACGCCCGTACCCTGCCGCCCGGCCGCACAAGGGACCCTGCCGGGCCGGAAACGGCCCGGACCCCGCTCCTGCCCTCCCCGCTCGGCCGCCGCGGTTCCGCCCGGATGCTCACCGCCGCGGCCGCCATGGGCCTCGCCGGGTCGGCGGTGTGGACCTTCGGGCGCGAACTCGCCCTCACCCACGGGGGCCTGGGCCCGACCGCCTCCGTCGCCATGTGGATCTGCCTCGGGGCCACCGGGGTCCTCGGCGCCTTCACCGGCGACCTCACCGACCGCCTGGGCCCGGCCGGCGCCTGGGCGGCGGCCATGCTCGCCGCGGCCGCCGTGACCGCCGTGCCCGCGCTGGCCCCGGGCGCGCTGCCCGGCGCCCTCGGCCCCGCCGCCCTGTTCACCGCGACCGCCCTGTTCGGCGCGGTCTACACCGCGCTCACCGGGCTCCTGCTGATGTGGGGGATCCGGCTGTACCCGGACGCGCCGTCCTTCGGCGTGGGGGCGGCCTTCCTGATGATCGCCGCCGGGCAGACCGCCGGCTCCCCGCTGGTCGGCCTGGTGGCCGACCGGGCGTCCCTGCCGGAGGCGTTCCTGGTCGCGGCCGCGGTGGCGGCGGCCGGCGCCGGGATCACCCCCGCTCGGGGCAGTGGGCGGCGATGAGCGCCTCGGCCGCGCCCCGGGCCGCCGCCATCGCCGCACCGCACCCGTGCACCACGGCGGTGACGGGGGCGCCCTCCAGGACCACGAAGAGCTGTTCGGCGAGGGCGTGCGGGTCCCGGGCACCGGTCGCGGCGGCCAGCCGGTCCAGATAGGAGCGCATCCACCGCTTGTGGTCGGCGACGACGGCGCGGGCCGGGTGGTCCGGGTCGGAGACCTCCGCGGCCGCGTTCACGAAGGCGCACCCGCGGTACTGCTCGGTCTCGCCCGCCAGCCACTCCTGCAGCGTGTCGAGGACGGCGGTGAGCCGCTCCCGCGGGTCGGTGCGGGCCTCGACCGCCGAGGCCAGGTGCTCGCGCCAGAGCGCGTCGCGCCGGCGCAGATAGGCGGCGACCAGCTCGTCCTTGGACCCGTAGTGCTTGTAGAGGGTCATCTTGGCGACACCGGAGCGCGCGATGACCGTGTCGACACCGGTGGTGTCGATGCCGTTCTCGTAGAACAGCCGGGACGCCGTGTCCAGGATCCTCTGCGCCGCCGGGCTCTGCGCGCTCATCAGGGCCTCCTCGCTCTGCACGGACTGTACAGACCCGTCTGTCTTCCAGACTACGCGCGCACGGGGGCGGGGCCGGCCGCGCCGGTCGGGGGAGGGGTCACTTGTCCTTGACCGGGCGCCAGGTGAGCGGGTACTTCCAGCCGCCGCCCAACAGCGCCACCAGCCCGGCGACGGCGGGCAGGAACACCCACCCCAGCAGGAGCAGCATCGCCGCGAGCATCGGCAGGATGAGGAAGAACAGGCCGAACCCGAGGACCGAGCCGACGAGCACGGTCAGCTGGTAGTTCAGCGCCTCCATGGCGTGCCGCCGCACGAAGGGCGAGGAGTCGCCGCGCAGCAGCAGGACCAGCAGCGGGCCGACGGGGAGCAGGAAGTAGCCGGAGGCGTGCGCGGCCGCGGACCAGACCTTGTCCTCGCCGGAGGGCCGCCCCTCGGGCGCGGCCGGCGGCTGCGGCGCGTGGGGCGCCGCCGCGGGGCCGCCGCCGGGAACCGCCAGGTCGGAGAAGAGCGGCTCCAGCTCGGCGGGGAACTTCGCCGCCATCGCGACCGAGAGCCGCTCGTCGAGCTCGGACTCGTCCAGCCGCCCCTCGGCGTAGGCCTCCTGCAGGCGCTCTGCGGCCCGGTCCCGGTCGGCATGGGTGAGCCGGATCTGCGGAACCTGCCCCGGACGCGGGATGGGATCATGCACGGCCACGTTCACTCCTCACCGCTCGCCGGATCGCCCCTGCCCCTCCATGGTGCCCGCCGCGCGCGGCGGCCCGCATCGGGGATGGCCCTGACGCGACCCTGAAGCGGGGGACGGCCCGGATTCAGCGTATCCACGGGCACCGCCCCCCGCCATCGATGCGGTACGGCTCACTCCGGCCGCGGCTGCAGCAGGACGAAGTCCGCGCCGGCCGGGTCGGTGCACACCGCGAGGCGGCCCACGCCCGGTGCGTCCTCCGGGCCCATGAGCACCCGGCCGCCGGCCGGCGCCACGGCCGCCGAGGCGGCCGCGCAGTCCTCGGTCTGGAAGACCGGGTGCCAGTCGGCGTCGCCCTGGGTCAGCGCCAGGTCGGCGGCGGCCATCTGCATCATGCCGCCGTGCATCCGCTCCTCCCCGGCGCCGGCCGGGGTGAGCAGGGTATAGGTGCCTCCGCCACCGGGCAGCTCGGTGTCCTGGAAGGACCACCCGAAGACCGCGTCGTAGAAGGCGCGGGCGCCGGCGGAGTCGGTGGTCCACAGCTCCACCCAGTCGAGGGCGCCGGGGGTGTCGGCGGCGTCGAATCCGGCGAAGTCCTGGGACTGCCAGACGGCGAACCGCCCGCCCTGCGGGTCGGTGAAGTGCGCGAGCACGCCCAGGCCCATGACGTCCATCGGTGCTACGCGGACGGCGCCGCCGGCCTTCTCCACCGCGGCGGCGGTGGCCTCGGCGTCGGGGACACAGAAGTGGACCGTCCAGGCGGACCGGGCGCCCTCCTCGGTCAGGGGGCCCAGCGCGGCGACCGTCCGGTCCTCGGACGTGAAGAAGGCGTAGCCGCCCGCGTCGGGCCCGGCGGACCGGGTCCGCCAGCCCAGGACCGCCCGGTAGAAGTCCGAGGCGGCCTGCGGATCGGGGGCGCCGAGATCGACCCAGCAGGGCGATCCGGGCAGGAAATCGGTGGTGATCATGGCGTGTGTCCTCCGCCGTCTGATCGGTGGCAGGTGCATCCGGTGCACCCGGACTGTCTCCGAGTGTGGCCCGCCCCTCCGACGATCTCGCCCTCGAATCGGCAAAGCCCGCTTGACGCCGCCATGACGCCATCAAACCCTTGACGCGACGTCAGTTGTGACACCATAGTGGCGTCATGGACCTCACACCGTATGTGGACGACCTCCGCCGCCAACTCGTGACGGCCGCCGAAGCCGGCGGGGAGGAGACCCGGGCGATCGCCGAGCGCCTGACCGCAGCCCTGGAGCCGGCCGCGCGCCTGGCCCTGCTGGACGCCCTGTCCTCCGCCGCCGAAGAGATCACCCGCGACATCGCCCCCGCCTCGGTCGAGGTCCGGCTGCGCGGCGGCCAGGCCGACTTCATCGTGACGCCGCCCCCGGCCGACCCGGCCGGCCCCGCCGGCGCCGAGGCGCCCGAACCGGCGGCGTCGCCCCGCCCGCTTCCGCCCGAGGCCGAGGACGGCGGCACCTCCCGGATCACCCTGCGCCTGCCCGACCGCCTCAAGCCGCTCGTCGAGGAGGCCGCCCGGCTCGAAGGCCTCTCGGTCAACGCCTGGCTGGTGCGCGCGGTCGGCTCCGCCCTCGGCGGCGGGACCGACCAGCCGTCCGGACGCGTCACCGGCCGCCAGGTCGGGCGCGGCTACACCGGGTGGGTCCGATGACCGACCACCGCCACCACCGCCACCACCGGAACCACAGCGAGGAGACCGCCGTGACCACGTTCGACACCCCCGGGCCCATCACCGCCGACATCGACGTCGTGGCCGGAGGCCTGCAGATCACCGCCTCCGACCGCGCCGACACCGCCGTCAGCGTCCGCCCCCTCGACCCCGGCAAGGACGCCGACGTCCGGGCCGCCGACCAGGTCCAGGTCGACTGCTCCGGTGGCCGCCTCACCGTGGCCACCCAGAAGAGCGGCCTGGGGCGGATGCTGCAGAAGGGCATGGTCGAGATCACCGTCGAGCTGCCCGCCGACTCGCACCTGCAGGTCCGCGCCGACTTCGTCAACGTCCGCGGCGAGGGCCGCCTGGGCGGCGCCCGGGTCCGGCTCTCCACCGGCAACGTCCTGCTGGACCGGCTGGCCGGGAAGGCCGAGATCACCACGGGCACCGGCCGCATCCGCGTCCAGGAGATGGACGGGACCGCCGCCCTGAAGACCACCACCGGCACCATCACCGTCGGCACGGCCACCGGCTCCCTGCACATGGCCTCGGCCACCGGCGACCTCACCGCCGACCGCGTCCTGGACTCCGTCGAGGCCAAGGCCGCCCACGGCAACATCCTGCTCGGCGAGGCGGTCCGCGGCCGCGTGGACCTGCGCTCCTCCTACGGGGAGCTGGAGGTCGGCATCCGCTCGGGCACCGCCGCCTGGATCGACGCCGCCTCCGAACACGGGACCGTGCGCAGCTCCCTGGAGGAGGCCGACGGCCCGGAGAGCTCCGAGGACACCGTCGAGGTGCACGCGCGCGCCCGCTTCGGCGACGTCGTGGTCCGCCGCGCCTGACCCGTCCGCCGAACCCCCGAGCGAAAGGCAGTGATGACACCGCCCCCCGCACGAACCGCGACCGCCGTGTCGGTCGCCGGGCTGCGCAAGTCCTACGGCGAGCAGACCGTGCTCGACGGCATCGACCTGGAGATCCCCGCCGGGAGGGTCTTCTCCCTCCTGGGCCCCAACGGCGCCGGCAAGACGACCGTGGTCAAGATCCTCACCACGCTCATCGGCGCCGACGCCGGCCGGATCGAGGTCCTCGGCCACGACCCGGCCCACGACCCCGACGCGGTGCGCGCCGGGATCGGCGTCACCGGCCAGTACCCGGCGGTCGACGGCCTGCTCACCGGCGAGGAGAACCTGAGGCTGATGGCCGACCTGCACCGCCTGGGGCGGCGCACCGGCCGGCGGCGCAGCACCGAGCTGCTGGAGCGCTTCGACCTGGCCGACGCCGCCCGCAAGCCCGCCGCCGCCTACTCCGGGGGCATGCGGCGCCGCCTGGACCTGGCGATGGGCCTGGTCGGCGAGCCCCGCCTGCTCTTCCTCGACGAGCCCACCACCGGCCTGGACCCGCGCAGCCGGCGCGGCCTGTGGGAGATCATCCGCACCCTGGCCGCCGACGGCACCACCGTCTTCCTCACCACCCAGTACCTGGAGGAGGCCGACCGGATCGCCGACCGGATCGCGGTCCTCGACCGGGGCGCCATCGCCGCCGAGGGCACCGCCGACGAGCTCAAGCGCCGGGTCCCCGGGGGCCACGTCCGGCTGCGCTTCGCCGCCGCCGACCGCCTCGACGCCGCCGCCCGCGTCCTCGGCGGCACCCGCGACGAGGAGGCCCTGGCCCTTCAGGTCCCCGGCGACGGCGGCGTCACCGGGCTGCGCTCGCTCCTGGACCGCCTCGACGCCGAGGCGATCGAGGCCGAGGAGCTGTCCGTGCACACGCCCGACCTGGACGACGTGTTCCTGGCCCTCACCGGCACCGACGACGAGCAGCGAAAGGCGGCTTGACCATGACCGCACTCACCCACGCCGTCGGCGACTCGGCGACGATGGTCGGACGCCAGGTCAAGCACCTGTGGCGCTCCCCCTCCGTCACGCTGATGCTCGTCGGGACGCCCCTGCTCCTGATGATGCTGTTCGTCTACGTCTTCGGCGACGCCATGGGCACCGGACTCGGGGGCGGCGCCTCGGGCGGGCGCGCCGCCTACCTCGAATACCTGGTCCCCGGAATCGTTCTGATGACGATCGCCTCCACCGCCCAGGGGACGGCCATCTCCGTCGCCACCGACATGACCGAGGGCATCGTGGCCCGGTTCCGCACCATGGCCATCGCCCGGGTCTCGGTGCTCACCGGCCACGTCGTCGGCAGCCTGATCCAGACGGTGCTCAGCGTCGCGGTCGTCGTCGGGGCGGCGCTGCTCCTGGGGTTCCGCCCGTCCGCCGGTCCGGGCGGCTGGCTCGCCGCGGCCGGGCTGGTGCTCCTGGCCGCCTTCGCCCTCACCTGGCTGACGGTGGCGCTCGGCCTGGCCTCGGGCAGCGTCGAGACCGCGAGCAACGTGCCGATGCCGCTGATGTTCCTGCCCTTCCTCGGCAGCGGCTTCGCACCCACCGAGACGATGCCGGCCGGGCTGCGGTGGTTCGCCGAGTACCAGCCCTTCACCCCCGTCATCGAGACCCTGCGCGGGCTGCTGGCGGGGACCGGCGCCGGGGACTCCGTACCGCTGGCGCTCGGCTGGTGCGGCGTCATCGCGCTGGGCGGCTACCTCTGGGCGAAGCGGCTGTACGGCCGCGACCCCTCGGTCTAGACGGCCGGCCGCCGGGGTCCGCTCAGGCCTTCACATAGTCCGCCAGGTGCTCCCCGGTGAGCGTGGAGCGGGCGGCGACCAGCTCGGCGGGGGTGCCCTCGAAGACCACCCGGCCGCCGTCGTGCCCGGCGCCGGGGCCCAGGTCGATGATCCGGTCGGCGTGCGCCATGACCGCCTGGTGGTGCTCGATGACGATCACCGACGTGCCGGAGTCGACCAGCCGGTCCAGCAGGGCCAGCAGCTGCTCGACATCGGCCAGGTGCAGGCCGGTGGTGGGCTCGTCGAGGATGTAGACGCCGCCCTTCTCCCCCATCCGGGCGGCCAGCTTGAGCCGCTGCCGCTCGCCGCCGGACAGCGTGGTCAGCGGCTGGCCCAGGTGCAGGTAGCCCAGGCCCACGTCGTCCATGCGGCGCAGGATCCGGTGCGCGGCGGGGGTGCGCGCCTCCCCCGCGCCGAAGAACGCCTCGGCCTCGGCCACCGACATCGCGAGCACCTCGCTGATGTCCCGCCCGCCCAGCCGGTAGTCGAGCACCGCCGCCTGGAACCGCTTGCCCTCGCACTCCTCGCAGGTGACGGCCACCCCGGCCATCACCCCCAGGTCGGTGTAGGTCACCCCGGCGCCCTTGCACTCGGGGCAGGCGCCCTCGGAGTTGGCGCTGAACAGGGACGGCTTGACCCCGTTGGCCTTGGCGAACGCCTTGCGGACCGGGTCGAGCAGGCCGCTGTAGGTGGCCGGGTTGCTGCGCCGGGAGCCGCGGATGGGGGTCTGGTCGATCTCCACCACGCCCTCGCGGCCGGCCACCGACCCGTGGATGAGCGAGCTCTTGCCCGAACCCGCCACCCCGGTCACGGCCACCAGCACCCCGAGCGGGATGTCCACGTCGACGTCGCGGAGGTTGTGGGCGCAGGCGCCGCGCACCTCCAGCGCGCCGCTGGGAGAGCGCACCGACTCCTTGAGCGCCACCCGGTCGTCCAGGTGCCGCCCGGTGACGGTTCCGGAGGCGCGCAGGCCCTCGACGGTGCCCTCGAAGCAGACGGTGCCCCCGTCCGTCCCGGCGCCCGGCCCCAGGTCGACGACGTGGTCGGCGATCGCGATCGTCTCGGGCTTGTGCTCGACGACCAGCACCGTGTTGCCCTTGTCGCGCAACCGCAGCAGCAGGTCGTTCATCCGCTGGATGTCGTGCGGATGCAGGCCGATGGTGGGCTCGTCGAAGACGTAGGTGACGTCGGTGAGCGAGGACCCCAGGTGCCGGATCATCTTGATGCGCTGCGCCTCGCCGCCGGAGAGCGTGCCCGAGGGGCGGTTGAGCGAGAGGTAGCCCAGTCCGATCTCGACGAAGGAGTCGAGGGTCCCGCCCAGTGAGGCCAGCAGCGGCGCCACCGACGGCTCGTCCAGGCCGCGCACCCAACCGGCCAGGTCGCTGATCTGCATCGCGCAGGCGTCGGCGATGCTGACGCCCTTGATCTTGGAGGAGCGGGCGGCCTCACTGAGCCGGGTGCCTCCACACTCAGGGCAGTCGGTGAAGGTGATGGCCCGGTCCACGAAGGCCCGGATGTGCGGCTGCATCGCCTCCCGGTCCTTGGACAGGAACGACTTGCGGATCCGGGGGATCAGCCCTTCGTAGGTGACGTTCACCCCGTCGACCTTGACCCGGGTGGCCTCCTTGTGCAGGAGGGCGTCCAGCTCCTTGTCCGAGTAGTCGCGGATCGGCTTGTCCGGGTCGAGGAACCCGGATCCCATGAAGATGCGGCCGTACCAGCCGTCCATCGTGTAGCCGGGGATGGTGAGCGCGCCCTCGGCGAGCGACTTGGAGTCGTCGTAGAGCTGCGTGAGGTCGAAGTCGGTGACCTGGCCGCGGCCCTCGCACCGGGGGCACATGCCGCCCAGGCGCGAGAAGGTGGCCTTCTCTGCCTTGCTCCGGTCGCCGCGCTCGACCGTGATGGCGCCGCTGGCCCGGACGGTGGCCACGTTGAAGGAGTAGGCGTTGGGCGGCCCGATGTGCGGCTCGCCGAGCCGGCTGAACAGGATGCGCAGCATCGCGTTGGCGTCGGTGGCGGTGCCCACCGTGGACCGCGGGTCGCTGCCCATGGGCTGCTGGTCGATGATGATCGCGGTGGTCAGCCCGTCGAGCACGTCCACGTCGGGGCGCGGCAGCGTCGGCATGAAGCCCTGCAGGAACGCGCTGTAGGTCTCGTTGATCAGGCGCTGCGACTCGGCGGCGACCGTGTCGAAGACCAGCGAGCTCTTGCCCGATCCGGAGACGCCGGTGAACACGGTCAGCCGGCGCTTCGGGATCTCGATGCTGACGTCTTTGAGGTTGTTCTCGCGTACGCCGTGCACGCGGATCATGTCGTGGCTGTCGGCGACATGCTGCTCGGACGGGCGCCCGTCCGTCCTCGGAGCCGTGCTCATCGTCTCTCCATCCGTTGGGCGGGGGCGGTCCTCGCGGCCCGGCCCCGTGTCCGTGGAGATCACGCTAGACGGGGGCCGTCCCGGCGGGCTTCTCGATTCCTGACCGGTCTGGTGACCTGCTTGGACACACAGGAGGGCATGCCCTCGGGCCCGCCGCCGGCCTGGCGCCGGTAGACGCTGGGAGACACGCCCACCAGCTCGGTGAAGCGCGTACTGAACGTGCCCAGCGACGAGCACCCCACATCGAAGCAGACCTCGGTGACACTCAGGTCCCCCCGCCGCAGCAGGGCCATGGCCCGCTCGATCCGCCGCGTCATCAGATACGAGTACGGGGACTCCCCGTAGGCGGCCCGGAACCGCCGGCTCAGGTGGCCGGCCGACATGTTCACCCCGCGGGCCAGTGCCTCGACGTCCAGCGGCTCGGCGTACTCCCGGTCGATCCGGTCGCGCACACGGCGCAGCAGGACCAGCTCCCGCAAGCGCTGCCCGTCGGCATCGATGCTGCTCACGGGCACGATTCTGACACAGCGCCCCGGAGATGCCCAGAACCGGAACCGGCCGCCCCCGACCCCGTGAGGACCTCGGCGCCATGGCGGAGCGCTAATCATGCTCGTCATCGGCCGGGGGAAGCCTGCCCCCCGATCCGATGAGGACCAGTCCCACATGGCCTGCCCACATGAAGACGGCGGCGCCGACCATCTTGACGTACCCCTGCCAGGAGCCGTCTCCCAAGAAGTGATGGATCGCGACCAGTGTGAGGGCGACCCCGAGGAGGACGAGAACCCCGTAGCGCCTGAGAGTCCGCACCACAGCTCTGCTGCGCTCGCCCACCTGCCGCATTGCGCTCCGATCCGGAATGAGGGGCTGACCGGTGCCCCGCCACCGCCGCGGGTTCGGGCGTCATCGCCCCGGGGTCGATCACGATCGAGCGGCCGTTCTTCTCCAGGCGGACGCACGCATGGCCGAACTTGGCGAGCCTCATGCCGCTCATCCTGCCCGCAGGCCCGAACGTACGGACACCCGCTTCTGTGCGCGGCAGAAGGCGACCGGCCGGAGGCGGCCCCCTGCACGGTCGAGAAGGCCACGAAGCGACATGGCGACAAGCGGTCCGCCGCATGGTCCGGGCCGGACGCATGTGCACCGAACGTGCTTCGGCCGCCCTCCCTGAGCAGGAGGACGGCCGTCGACAAGGGTGGAGCCAAGGGGAGTCGAACCCCTGACCTCTGGTATGCAAACTCCGCGCGGGGCTTCTCCGTCCTGCCTCGAAATCCGCTGGCCTGCGCCCAGCCGCGTGGGCGTGTTCGCGCGCGTGTTCCGGAGTGAGCCGCGGTTGCCGTCAAACACTGCCGTCACCGCGTTCCTCTGACCTCGGCCAACGGCTCGATTGGCCGTCACTCCCGCGCGCCCTGGCGGAAGTGCCGGCGCCGTCCCGGGACCCCAGCGGCGGACGACCAAGCAGCCGGTCCGGAGTGCCCGATTGCGCGATCGGTCCGGACCACAGACAGAGCAGCATCGCGCAAGCGGGTGCTCCGGGATCCGGGGGTCCACGGGGGCGGTAGCCCCCTGGTTCCACACGTCCTCAAGTCGGGACTCGGCGTAGGCGGTCGGCCGCGCTCCAATCCATCCGCTCTGGGCGACGGCGCGCCGAGTGCTGAGGCGGTGACGAGAGCGGCCACGGCGCCCCAGTGGCTCCGGCCGACCGCACGCGGGCTGGGGACCGGGCGGCAGCCCGCAGCCCCAGCCCGCGTGCGGGCAGGCCGCGACGGCGCGGGAGCGCCGTCGCCCTTGATCTCATACAGCCGAATTCGGCAATCAATGGGAATGTTACCAAGGAACTTCAACGTTTCCTGTAGTGATGTAGATGAGGGCCGCGCCGATCGCAGCGAACAAGAGTTTGTTGCCGAGCCCTTCGGTTACCTTGGGAATGAACGTGGTTCGGAGATTGTAAAGTGTGTAATGCAGTAATGTCGAGTTGAGTTGCTGAGGCCATGTCCGAAGGCCTCCGGAAAAGAATCGCAGACTCAATATACCCAAAGAGGCAATGATGAATACCGGCCACGGAAAGAGTGTAAGGGGGATGATCTTTTCGGCAGGAATGTATATGAATACATTGGACTCTGCGGGGTCGGTTCTCTGACTTACTTGTTCCCGGAACTGCGGGTCAAGAATGTATGCCGCGAAGTAGTCTGCGAAACCTATCGCGAAGTAAGTCAATATTGGAAAGAAGCCAACCAGCGCAGCCATTCCAGAGCCAGTTAGACGCGAACGGGCTGCACTGCGCAGGTCTGAAGTGAGATCGGATACGGCTTTTACGGACAGTTCGCTTCTGTTCACGTACTCCCAGTTGCGAGCCGTGAAATTGACTCTCACTAGCCCATTATCTGAAAAGCGACCAAGGAGGGTTACGTTTCGCGCCTTGCGTAGTTGATGGATTGTGGAGTCGCCCCGATCATCCCAATCAGTTTTGGTCATAATGAAATTGGGGTTTGGAATACTCTTTCCTTTTGAATAATCAAAAGGAAGAGATGTGTGTGCGATATAGCATTCCACTGTAGCATCGATGAATGAAGTGAGCGCCGCTAGAGTGGCGGCTTCATCGGTAAGCATGGAGGGGAGATCTCCCCGCCACCTTCGTTGAGACCGGGGGATTCTGTTGGGGGGATTTGAATTCAAGGTCACTCACTTATCTCATTCGAGCGATAAATTCCTTGACCTGAGAGGAAGCCTGGGGTTCCGCTGCTCATAGTGATGCCAAAGTAATATGCCAAGGGAAGGTGTCGCGCGTGGCGGCTCCACTGCCTGGATCATGTGGCTCGAAACCTTCCGGGCCAATGAGGATTGGGACGCCTTCACTGCGGAGTGCGTCAATGCTGCGCTGGAACGGGGTGCGGTTCGTGTAAGCCACGTTCGTGAACGGAAGGATGACGACGGGAATGTCCAACCCAATCGCCTCATTGACTACGTCCAAGGCGTAGTTATCGGCGATGCCGTTCGCGAGCTTGTTGATGGTGTTGAAGGTGGCGGGGGCGACGATGATCGCGTCGGCTTTGGGGCTGCGCGGGGATCCTGGCGCGCGGTGCTCGCTGCGGACAGAGCGGCCTGTTTGCTTTTCCAGCGCATCTGTGTCGATGAAGGCAAGCGCGGACGGCGTCGCGATTACCTGAACGTCCCATCCGCGTTCGTGGGCCATGTCGATGAGCTTGCCTACGTCGCCTGCGGGTCCTGCAGCGCAGACGACGACGTAGACGGTTTTCTTCTCGGCGCTCATCGGGTTGTGGCTGTCCTCTCGGCTAGCTGATTGATGCTGGTGTGCAGATGGCCGGTCGAGCGGGACCGGAGGTCGCCCAACAGGCCGCGCACCATCGGGCGGGCGCCGACTTCTTCCGGCGCGATCTGCTCGGCGGTGGCGAGTGCCTGATAGGCCTTGTCGAGTTTTCCCCACTGGCTGTAGGCGCGGGATGCGTCGACGAAGAGCATCGCCTTGCGCTCGGTGACGTCGACGTTGTCCAGGTCGATGCGGCGCGCGTAGTCGATGGCGCTGCCCGCGTCACCTAGTTCCACCGCGGCATTCACCCGGTGGAGAAGCACGTTCGTAGGGCCGAAGGCCGTCCACTGGTAGTTGTGGTCGCCTCCGAGCTTGCGCCCGGCGTCCTCGGCCTCGTCAAGCAGAGTGAACGCCTGGGCGCGGTCCTCCCGCTGGGCCGCAGCGACGGACCCGCTGAGGAGAAGAGCCCCGTAGACGGACAGGGAGTCCGGCGTGTGCTCTTCGGTGCCCTCGGCGACTCGTTGCGCGGCCTCCGATGCGAGATCCGCTGCGGCGCGATAATGGCGGTCGCGCATGAGTGCGCGGGTCAATACGCGTGCGCTTGCTCCGGCGGTCGTCGGGTTCTCGCTGTCCCGGGCTGCACGCATGCTCCGATCGGCTGCGAGCCATGCGAGTCCGCGTTCCTCGGTCTTGAGAAGGACGCTGGCCGCGACGTGGTAGGCCTCGGCGCGCAAGGTGTGCGCCCGCAAGCGCTCGTCGCCCTCCAAGGCCGATGCGGCGTCGTCCAAGCGGGTGAGCAGGTTCGGAAGGCGCTTGGCGACCGCTGTGTAGTGGCATGCCTGGTAGCCGGCCTTGGCCCTGTGCACGTCTCTCGACAGACCCGCGACGTCGTATCGCCCTGTGGTGGTGGCCTCCGGGGCTCCCGCGTAGCGCGTCAGTGCCGCCGCGATGTCGTCCAGGGCCAGAGTCGGGCCGGTAGCGGCCTGGAACAGGGTGGCCCCGGCGATTCCGACGAACTCTCTGCGTCGCACCTCTTCGTCTGCCTCCTCGCGCGCCGGGGGGATCTGTCGGGGAACTGCGGACCGAGGTTCCGATGCGGCTGGCCGGGGGTTCATGAAGGCCGCGACGTCCTTGGGGGCCAGTCCGAAGAGCATGCGTGCGGTGTCCGGCATGCCGATGCCCTCGGCCACGCGCTCGTAGACCTCGAACGCGACGACCGACTTGCGGCCGTTCAGGATCTCGCTGATCCGCCCTTGGGATATCCCGGTGGCGGATGCGAGTCGGGTTTGGCTCGCCCCGCCGAACCGCTGGGCGAACCGCAGAAGTCCAGGCACGTCACGCGCCTGCAGGAGGCTGCGGGCCTCCTCGCGCTCCCATGCCCACGCGGGTAGGGCCACGCCCTCCCAAGCTCGCCCTGCCATCACGGCCTCCGATCGGGGGGAGTCACATCGGCCACGGCCATTATCCCCAGCAGGGATACCCGCGCGGGATGGGTTCGAGCGGCCGGAACCGGAATCGTCGTCTCCATGAACGACACCCCCACAGCCAAGTGCAAGCACTGCCGGGGACGCGGTCGGAAGATGCTGCGTCCGAGGAAGCTCCTCGTCGTGGGCTCTGCTGGGGGCCCGGCCCCGGCGCGCCGCTACATCGCGTGCGCCGACTGCCGTGGGACCGGTGTCGAAGCGGCTTGAAACAGACAGACCCCCGCGACGGTGGGCGCCGTCCGGGGGCGTGGCCAACGCTGGCAAGGAGCGCTGACATGGAGAACCCTAATGCTCGCGATCCCGCCCCCGATACGTCCGGCGGGGACGGTGTCCACATGGTCCGGCGAGAGGTCGGCCTGGAGGAGCTGAGGCTCTGGGCCGCCGAACACGGGGTGAAGGTCATCGAGTGCGGTGAGGACCTGAACGGCTACCGGGTCTACTTCGCCCGCCACCGCGAACGCACACGCGTGGCCAAGGTCCCGCCCAAGCGGCACCCGCGCTGGTACGTGGGTTTCCAGACCTGAAGGCGGCCGCGCGGCCGCGGCTCCGGTAACGCCTTCCCGGCGGCCGTGCGGCTGGGGTGGTGGCTCCGGTGTCTCACTGGGGGGAGCCGGGGCCGCCACCCCTACCGGGCCGCACCTTCCTGCCTGGGAAGGCGGGTGTTGAGTGCGCCGCTATGCTGCTTGACCATACGAGCGATGGAATGACCGGACGGTTGTGTATGTCGAGCATGGACTTCGCTCCGCCGAAGTACGTACAGATCGTGCAGGCGGTGCAGGAACGCATCGTTGAGGGGACCTACCCGGCGGGCACGCAGCTGCCCTCGGAGTCGGGGATGGTCCGCGAGTTCGGGGCCGGCCGCAGCACCGTGGTCCGCGCCCTGGAGATCCTGCGGATGGAGGGCTGGATCGACCGGGAGCACGGGCGCGGCTCCTTCGTCAAAGGCGTGCCCACCACCGCGGTGGAGCGCTCGCACGCGGGCGCCAGCGCCTTCGATGCCGCCGAGCAGGGAGGGGAGGTGAAGATCATCGAGACGGGACGCACGAGAGCCCCCGCCGCGATCGCCGAAGCACTCGGGTTCCCGGAAGGGTCCCCGGCCATCCGCCGACAGCGGGTCATCATGGCCGACGGTGAGCCCAGTGAGCTGGTCACGCTGTGGTTCCCGCTGGACGTGGCCGACGGGACCGATCTGGGCAAGGATCAGTTGATCGGTATCGGGGTGCGTGAGCACCTGCACGCGGTCAAGCGGCTCCGGCCCGCCCGGATCGGAGAACGGCTGTCGGCGCGGCATGCGACCGGTGATGAGGCGCGGCTCCTGCAGCTGGGGGAGCGCGCGCCGGTGCTGTCCATCCTCGCGCGGATCCTGGACGGCTCGGACAACGTGTTGGCCGTGGCCGACATCGTGTTGCCGGGTGACCTGCACGAGTTGGAGGACAGCTACCCGGCTTCCTGACCGGGCGCACAGGTTCGAGGGTTCAACCACTTGTCCGATCGTGTTGGACCCGCTATTTTGTACTCAGCTCGACCGGACAAGTGGTCGACGGAACGTATGGAAGAGGAGTTTTCTGATGGCGATTCAGGGTGCGATCCCGGTGGAGTTCGGGACGGTGTTCCCCCACGGGGCCTTTGCGCTGAGCGTGGAGGCGATCACCGACTTCGAGACCAAGCGCCCCCAGATGGACAAGGACACCGGGCTGCCTTTGTGGGCGGTGGAGGTGATCGACGCCGACCCTGAGGCGCGGGGCAAGGCCAAGTCGGTGAAGGTCAAGATCCCGGCCGAGGTGTGCCCGACCATGCCGGATGAGGCGGCGGGTGTGCCGTTCCGGCCGGTGGAGTTCGAGCACATGGCGGTGCGCCCGTATGTGGACGACAACGGCCGGCGTCCTCGGGTGGCCTACTCGCTGCGGGCACGCGGCATGCGCGCCCCGGGCGGCGGTGCACGGCAGAAGGCTCCGGCACCGGCCGGTGCGGGTGGCAAGGGCGGCGAGTAGCGCGAACGCCCCTGAACATGCGGCGGGGCGGCCTGGTGCGCCAACACCTTCGGCCGCCCCCTCACCCCCTGAGAACTGGTCAAACCCAAGAGAGGTGCGTCTTCATGATGGCAGAACAGCCCGCCCGTGTGTCGGCCCGCGAGATCGCCGACTTCCTGGCCGCGCTGCGCGAGCACCGCTCGGTCCCGGCCGCCGCTGAGGCGGCCTCCCGGGTGGACATCCTGGCGTGGAAGGCCTCCCTGCTCGGCCGCATGGCGGCCGGCACCCGTGACCCCGAGACCCGCGCCACGGCCGCGGCTGCGCGTGCCGACCTGGCCGCCGCCCGCGCCGAGCTTGCGGCCCAGCGTGCCGAAGGCCTGGCCGACTCCTACGTGCTGCGCACCGGAGGTGATCACTGATGCCCGGAAAGGCGAACGGAGCCGCCCCGGTTCAGCACACGACCCCGGTCCCCGCGCATGCGGTGCGCTTCACCACCCCGGTGGTTCAGACCCCGGCGGCCTTCATCCTCGGCCGCTGGCTCTGGCGCCTCCTGGCGTTCATGGGGGCGCTGCCGGTGCGCTACCCGCTCTCGGTCGCCTCGGTGGCGGTGCTGGCCGCCTCCTGGTGGGTCCTCGACTGGATCGGCCCGGCGGTGGTCTCCACCGTCGCCGTCGTCGGCGGGCTCGCCTGGCGCCACTGGCACCCCGTGTCGTTCCGCCGCTGGGCCGCCCTGCGGGCCCTGGCCCTGGTGCGCGGGGTGTGGGTCTACCGGCGGCACTGGCAACCCGTCCTCGTGGTCTCCGGCCTGGCCGAGTCCTACCTTGAGCGCCAGTACCTTCCCCGCATCCGCTCGGTGGTCTGCTCGGAGTGGGCCGACCGGGTCCGCGTGAAGCTCGTGCCAGGCACCGCCCCGGGTGACTTCGAAGAGCGCACGGCCCAGCTCGCGCACGGGTTCGGTGCCCCGGCCTGCCGGGTGGAGGTGCGCGGGCCGCTCGATGTGGTCCTGGAGTTCCCCCGCCGGGACATGCTCGCCGAACCCATCGGAGCCATGGACGTCCCTGACTCGGCCGACGAGGTGGACCTGGGCGCGCTTCCCATGGGCCGCTGTGAGGACGGGCGCACCTGGACCATGCGGCTGCACGGTACGCACGTCCTGGTCGCGGGGGTGACCGGCGCGGGCAAGGGTTCGGTGATCTGGTCGGCCATCCGCGCGATGCTCCCCGCCATCCGCGAAGGGCTGGCTCGGGTGCGGGCGGTGGACCCCAAGCGGATGGAACTGTCCTACGGGCGCCCGCTCTTCTACCGCTACGCCGACTCCGGGGAAGCGTGTGTGGAGCTGCTGGAAGAGGCCGTGGCCGACATGCAGGCGCGGGCCGATGCCTATGCCGGCCGCATCCGCTCGCACACTCCCAGCGTTGATGACCCGTTCGAGGTGGTGGTTCTGGACGAGGTGGCGTTCCTGACCGCCTACCACCCCAACAAGGACGTCCGCCGCCGCGCCGAGAACGCCATGGCCACCCTCACCTCACAGGGAAGGTCGGTCGGCTTCACGGTGGTCGCCGCGCTGCAGGATCCGCGCAAGGAGGTCATGAACCTGCGCAACCTCTTCCCCGACAAGGTCGCCCTCCGGTTGGACGAGGCGACCCAAGTCGACATGGTCCTGGGCCCGGACGCCCGGGACCGGGGGGCCGATGCGCATCTGATCGATCCGGCGGCCCCGGGCACGGCGTTCGTCCGCTTGGAGGGCTCGAAGGTCCCGACGAGGGTGCGGGCGGCCTACGTCTCGGACGAGGACATCGACGCCATGGCCGACGGCTACCGGTCCTCGTCCTGCGAAGGGGAGGTGGCCTGATGCGCACGGGAAGCGGCCTTCGCCCTGCGGTACTTGCGGCCGTCGCGGATCAGGAACCAGATGAAAGAGGCGGCGTAGAAAGCAAAAGCCCACCGATATCCGTTGCCCCAGGTCCACGTCAGCCAGACGAGGGCCACAGAGAAGACCAGCCAACCGGTCCACATGTACAGGTCGGAGCGTTTGGGGGTTCGGGACTGCATGCGGTTCGGGTCTCCAGGCCTTGCGTGGCGGGGGTGCGCTGATGCCGACTCCGACGGGTAAGTCCACTAGGGCCGAACGCATGGCGCAACCCCTGGCGCGTGAGGTGGCCGAGCAGATCGCCGCCGACAAGGGCGTGTGCATCCGCCCCGTGTCCCTGCGGCGGACCGACATCACCACCGGTGCGACCGAGGTGATCGACGTTCCGTGCGGGACCACCCTGGCCTCCCGGTGCCCGGCCTGCGCCCGCCGCAAGAGGTCCATGCGGCGCTCGCAGTGCGAAGAGGGCTGGCACCTCACCTCCGAGCCCGAACCCGCCCCCGACGACCCGACCGAGGTCCAACAGGACTGGGTCGCCAAGCGGGCCGTGGTGACGGCCGAACGTGACCGCCTGGCCGACGAGGGAACGGCCTCGGCGGAGGAGTTGGCAGCGCTCGACGGTGCGATCGCCGACCTTGACGAGGAGATCACCGCCTCCGGCCTGCGCGGGTCGGTCGCCCCCTCCTCGTCGTCGGGTAAGTCCCGGCGGTCCCGGTCGACCCGGCGTCGGCAGGATGCCCCGGACCTGCCCAAGAGGCAGATGAAGCGCTCCACCCTGGGGCGGGCCTTCACCGACACCGCCTCGGGCAAGGTCTTCCGCCCCTCCATGTTCCTCACGCTGACGCTGGACTCCTACGGCCGCGTGAAGAGCGACGGGACCCCGGTCGACCCCTCGACCTACGACTACCGGCGGGCCGCGCGGGACGCCCTGCACTTCTCCAAGCTCATCGACCGGTTCGTACAGAACCTCCGACGGGTGGCCGGCTTCGACGTGCAGTACTTCGCCTCGGTCGAACCCCAACGCCGCCTCGCCCCGCACGTCCACATGGCCGTCAGAGGCACGCTCCCGCGTGCGGAGCTGCGCCAGGTGGCGGCGGCCACCTACCACCAGGTCTGGTGGCCAGCCGCCGAGGGACCCGTCTACGAAGGGGCGCACCTGCCCGTCTTCGACGAGGCGACCGGCAACTACTGCGACCCGGCCACCGGGGAAGTCCTGCCGACCTGGGAACAGGCCCTTGATGCTCTCGACGAGGACCCCCACGCCGAACCCCACCACGTAGTGCGCTTCGGCTCCCAGATCGACGCCAAAGGCGTCGTGGCCGGGTCCGAGGATGCGGACCGGTGCGTGCGCTACCTCGCGAAGTACCTGACCAAGGACATCGCCGAATGCCACACCGTGGAAACCCCCGCACAGGAGGCCCACGTTGACCGCCTCGTGGAGGCCCTGCGCTTCGAACCCTGCTCTCCCCGCTGCGCGAACTGGCTGCGCTACGGGATCCAACCCGACGGCGCCAAAGAGGGCCTGGCCCCGGGGTTCTGCCGCTCCAAGGCCCACAAGCGCCAGCACCTGGGCTATGCCGGACGGCGCGTCCTGGTCTCGCGCAAGTGGTCCAACAAGACCCTCGCCGACCACAAAGCAGACCGCCTGGCCTGGGTGCTCGAACAGCTCGGCGTCGACCCCACCGACCCCGGCCCGGACGAAGCCGGCGGCTTCCCGGTGGTCAACGGCTCCTACGCCTGGGAACTCGCCCGCCCCACCGACCCGGACGTGCCGCCCCGCGAACACCGCCTCCTCCGCGCGGTCGGCGAAACCCTCAAACGCCGGGCCCAGCTCGACGCAGCACGCTCCCCGCAACTCTCGGCAACGGAAGGGAACGCCGCATGAGCAACGACGCTGCCGCGATGTTCGGCAAGCCCTATCTGACCGTGCAGGAGACTGCTGAGCTGCTGCACATGAGCCGTTGGAAGGTCTTCGATCTCCTACGTACCGGCGACCTCCCGTCCTTCAAGCCCGGACGGCATCGGCTCATCCCCGCCGCAGGGCTGCACTCGTTCGTCTCCCAGCGACTCGACGAGGAGGCCGCGTAGTGGCACGCAAGCGCCAGCCGAACGGCAAGGGCACGGTCTACCAGCGCAAGGACGGCCGTTGGGAAGGCGCGGCCTACTTCGAAACCCTCAGCGGCGACCGGCACCGCGTCAGCGTCTACGGCCGCTCCTGGGACGAGGCGAACGACAAGCTCACCGAAGCTCTCGCCAACGCGCGCAAAGGCCTGCCGACCGCGACGACCACACTGAGCGTCGGTCAGTATCTGGCCTACTGGCTGGAACACGTGGCGCGTCCGAAGGTCCGCCCGTCGACCTACGCGAGCTACGAGACGTACATCCGCTTGTACATCACTCCAGGACTCGGCAGGAAGAAGCTGAAGAAGCTCTCGGCCAAGGACATCCGAACGTGGCTGTCCTCGGTGCGTAAGACCTGCACCTGCTGCGCGAACGGACACGACGCCAAGCGGCCCTCGGAGCACCGTGACCCGTCCAAGCGTCAACGCTGCTGCGCGATCGGCAAGTGCTGCAAGCGCTACCCCTCGGCTCGGACCGTGAAGCACCTACACGCCCTACTCCGAACGGCACTTCAACAAGCGGTACGGGAGGACCTGATCGTACGCAACGTCGCCAAGAACGTTCAGTTCGGGAGCGTGGAGAACCCCGAGATCACGCCGCTCACCGTGGCAGAGGCCAAGCAGCTTCTCCAGGCGGCCGAGGGGGACCGGCTGCACGCAGTCTGGGCGGTCGCGCTGGGGATCGGACTGCGCCGTGGTGAGGCTCTGGGTCTGCGCTGGGAAGACGTGGACCTCACACATGGCCGGCTGACCGTTCGGCAGACGCTACAGCGCACTCGGGCCGGTCTGGAGTTCGTCCCTCCGAAGACGCACCGGTCACGCCGGTCGGTAGAGCTGCCCTCCCGCCTGGTCTCCGTCCTCAGAGAGCATCGCCTCCGGCAGTCGGAGGAGATGGACGAGGCCGGTGACGACTGGAGGGAGCACGGACTGGTGTTCTGCACCCGGTTCGGTACCCCGATCGAACCGCGCAACCTCAACCGCTCGTTCACGGCGTTGTGCAAGCGCGCCAAGCTGCGCGATGTCCGGCTGCACGATCTCCGCCACACGTGCGCCACGCTGCTCCTCGCACAGGGTGTGGACGCGCGTACGATCATGGAGATCTTGGGGCACAGCGCCATCAACGTCACGATGAACGTCTACGCGCACGTGCTCCCTGAACGCCAGCGTGAGGCCCTGGACAAGCTCGGGGACGCCCTCGACGCACCGGATGACGACGGCCCTCCGGGGACCTCCTCAGCGGCCGACTGAGGCCGACTGCCGTCAACCACTACCGTCACACGACCGAGGGCGTTCACCTGCATTGGTGAACGCCCTCGTCACATGGGGTGGAGCCAAGGGGAGTCGAACCCCTGACCTCTGGTATGCAAAACCAGCGCTCTGCCAACTGAGCTATGGCCCCGGGCATGCCGCCGGGGCGGCATGGGAACGCGTAGAGCATACCGCCCTCGCGGAGGGGATGGTGTGTGGGCGCCGCAAGGGGACGAACGCCGCCCACATGAAGAACGCAGACGGCAGCCACCGGCACGCGGCCGTGCCGTGGCTCGCCGGTCTGCGTCGGACTAGTTCTCGCTAGCCGCGGTGGCTTCCGTCCACAGGTCGAGCTCGGCGCGGTCGGCCTGGATCTTGCGGTAGACGGCGAACGCCCCGAGGGCCACCAGCACCAGCACGATGATCTTCTTCACGGCGTGGACCCCTTCTTCGATCACGGATATTTCGGGTCAGGAAAGGACGCGCGGCTCGGAGAGCGAAAGCCCCGGCGGCTGGCCGGAGTCCCTCTGCCCTTCCACCCGAGCGGAAGGCGTCGGTAGAGAACTTTATGGGGTTGTCTCCTTGCAGACTAGCAACCCCCCGACGGATCTCCGGCCCCGCCGTGCCCCAGTGCCCTCGTCCCAGGTCGAACCCGGTGCAGGCTTTGCCGTGATGTGACGGACCCCAGGCGTGTCCGGCCGCCCCGGCGCAGCTCACCGGCCCAGTCGGCGCGCCGCGCACGCGGAGGGACCGGCCCTGCCCCGGGAACACAAGGGACCGGGCCGGGACCGGCCATCCGGCGGGGGAGAGGACGCCGAGGGCGCCTCTCCCGCTCTCCGGGCACGGGGTCCCGTCCAGGGCCAGGGAGCCGGGAGAGGCCCTCTCAGGTCAGCAGGGAAAGGCGCTTGAGGTTCGTCAGGGTCTCCTCCGGCGTCAGGGCCGTCTCGTTCAGCCGCCGCCAGACCGCCTGGCACCCGCGGACCCCGTCCTCGGACTCGACGATGGACCCGCCGTGCGGGGCGTCCACGAACGCCAGCGACGCCTCGTCCTCGTCGAACTCCAGCACCGTGAACGGCCCCGACGCCCCGGCGTGCGGCCCCGCCGACGCCGCGAGCAGGCGCACGCTCACCCGCTCATTGCCCCGCAGCAGGTCCACGATGCGCCGCAGCTGCGCGTGCAGAAGGTCCGGGTCGCCCGAGACGCGGCGCAGCGCGTCCTCCTCAAGCACGGCGTGGTAGTGCAGCAGGGTGTCCCGGTCGAGCACCTCCTGGCGCTTGAGGTAGGCCGCGACCATGCGTTCGGCGGCGCGCTCCCCGCACCCCTGGGCCCGTGCGAGCATCGCCGTGTACTCGGGCACCTGCAGCAGGTCGGGCACGAGGATCCCGGCGTAGGTGTCGATGGCCACCGCGCCGGCCTCGTTGCCGACATAGGCCGAGGAGAGCACGTCCTCGTACTCCGTCCACCAGGGCCGCAGCCGCGACTCGCGCACCAGCGTCAGGATGGCCTCCCGCTGGCCCCCCGTCACCCCGTAGAGCTTGAGCAGCGCGGAGACCTCCATCACCGACGGCCACTTGCGGATCCCCGTCTCGATGTGGCCGAGCTTGGCGGGGGACCATTCCAGGACGTCGGCCACGTCGCTGAGCGTCATCCCGGCTTGGACACGGCGCCGGCGGAGCTCTGCGCTCAGACGGCGTCGGCGGACGGTGGGGCTGGTCATGGCGCTGTCCCGTACACGCGAAGTACCGGTTTCCGTGGCTCTAGCGAAGCACTATGCCTAGCCTCTAGCAATGAATTCCTAGAAATCGGCCGGGAATGGGTCCGTGCCCGGGCCATTCGGACCCCGTCACCACCCCTCGGCGCGGGACCTTCAGCCCTGTGCCGCCGCCGACCGATGCCTTCAGGCGCAGAATTCCCTGTGGCCCCACCGACCTCATGGACCCCCTGGGCACCGCCGCCCCCACGGATACGGTTCCGGGGGCGCCGATGCACGCGGGGGAGGGGATAAGGGACAAGGGGAAGCGGTTCACTCACCCCTACTTCTGGAGGAGGAATCCGGTCGGTCCCCGCAGTCCGACTTTCGTCCCTCTTCAACGCCGGCGGGCCGGGAAGGCTTCTCCCACCCCTGGTGACCAGGATCACCGAAGAACGCACGCGTCACTTAACGCGTACCATGCACCAGGACGGACCCTTGAGAAGGACGATAATGAGCCACCCCATCGACGACGCCGAGCAGTTGATCGCGAACGCCGAGGAGGAGTTCCCGCCCCCCGTGCGTTCACGGCTCATCGCGAAGCTGCGCAAGGGGACGCACATCGACGACGCCGCGCGTGAGCTCGGCCTGACGCCCCAGCGGGTGTTCTCCGCCGCCAGGATCCTCGGGCAGTTCGGTGAGCAGCTGGACGCCACGCTCACCGCCGAGCGCGACCCCGCCCTGCCGCACGGCACGGTGACCGGCTTCAACAAGCGCTGCCGGTGCCCCCAGTGCCGAGGGGCCGTGAACCGCCGCATCTGACCCTCGGGGCCCATACCGGGTGCGACACGACGTTCACCGCGATGACATCGGCCGGATCCGGCTCATCATGCTTATCGATCTTCAAGCCGGGGAAACCGCTCAACATGAACGAGCGTGTGGACTGGGCCGCGATGAGCGACGAAGAGTTCATAGCGCTGGTGCGCCAGCTGATGGACACACCGCCTGTTCCATCGAACGACGAGGATTAGCCCCCGCAGGCCTCTGACCGGCCCCTCGCCGGTCGGCGCGAGGACGCGGGGACCCTCCGGGAGCCCCGCGCTCCTGAGGCGTGCCTCCGGCCGCCTCTCAGGGCCCGGCCCTGACCGCCGCACCGACCGGGGGCGGCGAGGAGCATCCTGTAGGGGACGGCCGGCCGCGCGACGCGGCCGCGGGCACCCGCATCCCGCCGTGGGCGGTGCGGGCGGAGCCGCGTGTGCCCGAGCGGCCCACCGGTTTCGGACGGCCTCTTTCCCTCTTTAGGGACGAGTCGAATTATCGACCTGGCGCTATGTCGACATTTCCGCGCCGCCCCCGGAGGGCCCCGAGTGAGCGGAGGGGCCGGAGGGCAGGGATGCGGCGGAGTCGGCGGAGGCCACGGCCCGACCGATCCGCTCCGCCAGCTCACGCAGGTACTCCACCACGCCCGGAGGCTCCACCACCGTGAACTCGTACCCGAGGAAGGCCAGGTGGATCGCCAGGGTCTCCATGCCGTGGGCCCCGGTGCGCAGCTCGCACGAGCTCTCGTCGATCGGCGTCACGATGCCGACCATCGGCGACAGGCGCTGCGCCACCTCGGACTCGGGCGCGTGCAGGATGATCCGCGCCTGCTGGGAGTAGGCCGAACTGGAGATGCCCTTCGCGACGTAGGTGGCGGCGTCGTCCGGGGGAGTGCGCGGCCGGAAGCGCGGCCCCCGCGACATCGGCCCCTCCATGCGGTCGAGCCGGAAGACCCGCCAGTCGTCGCGGTTCACGTCCCACGCCAACAGGTACCAGCGCCCCGACACGTGGACCATCCGGTGCGGCTCGACCAGGCGCCGCGATTCGGCCCCGTCGTAGGTCCGGTACACGAACCGCAGGCTCTCCGTGTCACGGCAGCAGGCCGCGATCTCCGCCAGGTGCTCGCTCTCGACGAGCGGGGCCCGCCGGCCGATGGCGTCCGTGAACGCGTTCACCGCCCCGACCCTGCGCCGCAGGCGGGAGGGCAGGACCTGCTCCAGCTTGGCGAGCGCACGGGCCGAGGTCTCCTCGATCCCCGCCAGCGCCCCGCCGGCGGCGGCCGACCGGAGTCCCACGGCGACGGCGACCGCCTCCTCGTCGTCGAGCAGGAGGGGCGGAAGGGTCGACCCCGCGCCGAGGCGGTAGCCCCCGGCGACCCCCGGGGTCGCGTCGACCGGGTACCCCAGGTCGCGCAGGCGCTGGACGTCGCGCCGCACCGTGCGCGGTGTCACCGACAGCCGCTCCGCGAGCTCTGTCCCGGTCCAGTCCCGGCGGGCCTGGAAGAGCGACAGCAGCCGGAGGAGCCTCGCCGAGGTCTCAGAGGACATGGGACGGCCTTCCCTTCGATCCCTTCGGCCCCTTCGAACGGCAGGGGTGGGCGGTGAAGGGGGAAGCCTACAACGAGCGCAGGTGTCGGCGGCCCCCACTAGTCTGGCCCCTATGCCTTCGCCGAGCACCGACCGATCCGCACGGCCCGCCCGCCCCAAGGCCCCGACGCTCCCGGCCGAGCTGACCGAGGCCGACCTGCCGGAGCACGATCTCGTCGACGAGGGCTTCTACTCCGCGCTCGCCTTCGGGGGCCTGGACCTCACCGACCGCACGGCGGACGACGCGGAATTCGAGGGCTGCACGTTCACCCACACCCGGCTCACGGGATCCGCGCTCCGCCGTGTGCTCATGCAGGAGGCGGACCTCAAGAACGCCGACCTCGCCGGCGTCAAGGTGCGGGACGGGTCCCTGATGCGGGCGACGATCCGGGGCAGCCGACTCACCGGTGCGGTGTGGTCGGCGTGCGTCATCCGGGACGTGGTCTTCGAGGGATGCAGGGTCGACATGGCCTCGTTCGGCTACTCGACGCTGAAGGACGTCGTCTTCCGCGACTGCAACCTCGCCGAGGCCGATTTCCAGGAGGCCGACATCAGGGGAGTGCGCTTCGAGGGGTGCACCCTCGAACGGGCGAGGTTCCACCGCACCAACGCCGCGAAGGCCCGGTTCTCCGACTGCGACCTGACGGACATCAGCGGGGTGGAGAGCCTCCGCGGCGTCTCCGTGAAGAGCACCGACGCTCAGGGACTGCTCCTCGCACTGGCGAATGCGATGGAGATCGACATCGAGGACTGAAGGCCCTCTGAAAGGCGGCCAGAATACGTTTTCACATGATCACAAGCAAGGGAAAAAGAAAAAGGCAGGGGCCCCG